>NZ_CP049780.1:6540633-7140633 GCF_011193355.1 Streptomyces sp. JB150 | reverse complement strand
GTGGCCAGGCGCCACAGGGCGTCGGCGACGGGGATCGCGGCCAGCGCGTAGGCGGGCAGCAGGAAGCGGGGGGCCGCGTAGCCGATCAGGAACAGGTAGGGCACGGCGGCCGTGACGGCGCAGGCGAGCGGCAGCACAGTGGGCAGGGGCCGCCGGGCGCGGACGGCGACGGCCACGGCGACGGCGGCGAGCGCCCACAGCGCGAACCACCACAGGTAGACGGCCGGGTGGGGCAGCGGTCCGGTGCAGGGCCGGCACAGGGTGCGGCCGATCAGTCCGCGCAGCTGGTCGTCCACGGCGAAGTGCCACCCGAGCCCGCCCTGGATGCGGGAGGCGTCGGCGAGCCGCTGCGCCAGGCCGCCGTGGCCGCTGTAGGCCTCGACGACCCACTGGGCGCCGCCGGCGGCGAGGCCCGCGACGAGGACGGCGAAGGGCCGCCACCGGCGCCGGGCGAGGGCGAGGACGAGCAGGGGGGCGGTCACGTAGACGGCGTCGGTGGGCCGCATGAGTGCCATCAGCGCGGCGCTCGCCGCGAGACCCCACAGGGCGGCCCGGTCGCGGTCGTCGGCGCGGGCGCGCAGGAAGCAGCCGACGGCGGTCAGTGCGCCCACGGCGACCCAGTAGTTGGGCATGGCGCTCGGGCCGTAGAAGAGCGTCACCCACAGGGTGGCGAACAGGGCGCCGCCGCCGGCCAGGACGCGCGCCGGGAACAGGCCGCGCCAGGTGCGCAGGGCGAGGTAGAGAGCGAGGCCGGAGAGGACGGCGAGGTAGACGCGCAGCAGCGGGGTCGAGGACGACCAGGAGGCGATGGGGGCGACCAGCACGCTGACGCCTCGGGCGCGGGGCGCGCTGAAGAAGGCGGCCGGGGCGTGGTCGCCGACCTGGCTGACGTAGACGATCTCGTCCCAGCCGAGGCCCATGGCGGGCGGCACCAGCAGGAGTTGGGTGGCGGTGAAGGCGCCCGCCACGACCGCGATCGCGCTCGGTGTGCCCAGGCGCAGGGCGCCCGCCCGGGCGACGCTCACACTCTCGGCCATCGGCTTGTCCCTCCCCCCACCGGCTCGCGGGGCGGTTTCTGACGCTCTCACCGTCCGTGAACGGTGGAGCGATCATCAGGAAAACAGGGACAAACTAACCCACAACGCCCAGGGGTGCAGCGCGTGCGGGGGCGGGCGGCCTCAGCAGGAGGCCGCTCGCCCGCGGATGGCTGCACCAGAGGGTGTCCGCCGTTCAGCGGGCGTTGGGGCGCCGGTGCGGGGGCTGCTGCGGGGCGGGGCGGTCGGGCGGTGCGGGGACCGTCCGGACGGCCGGGCCGTCGGTGCTCACGGTCAGCGGTTCACCGTGGTGGCCGATCCTGAGGGGCGGGCCGGAGAGCAGGGTGTAGACGGCCTTCTCGGGGGTGATCTCGACCCGCAGGCGGCGGCCGAGGATCTGGACGCAGAACGCCAGCCGGCTGAACCGCTCCGGCAGCTGCGGGGCGAAGCGCAGCGTCCGGCCGTCGCGCCGCATCCCGCCGAATCCGGCCACCAGGGCGGTCCAGGTGCCCGCCAGCGAGGCGATGTGCAGTCCGTCGCGCGTGTTGTGCTCCAGGTCCGCCAGGTCCATGAGGGCCGCCTCGGCCGTGTAGTCGTAGGCGAGCCGCAGATGGCCCGCCTGGGCGGCGACGACGGCCTGGACGCACGCGGACAGGGAGGAGTCGCGGACGGTCAGCGGCTCGTAGTAGGCGAAGTTGCGGGCGATCTGCTCGTCGTCGAAGTGACTGCCGCAGGTGTACATCGCGAGCACCAGGTCGGCCTGTTTGACGACCTGCTTGCGGTAGAGGTCGAAGTACGGGAAGTGCAGCAGCAGCGGGTAGTGCTCGGGGCGGGTGGCGGCGAAGTCCCAGCGCTGGTGGCGGGTGAAGCCCGCGTGCTGCTCGTGCACGCCCAGTTCCCGGTCGTACGGCACGTGCATGGCCTCGGCGGCGTCCCGCCAGGCGGCGCTCTCCTCGTCGTCGACGCCGAGCCGTTCGGCCTGCTCGGGGTGGCGGCGCACCGCCTCGGCGGCGGCCAGCAGGTTCTGCCGGGCCATCAGGTTGGTGTACGTGTTGTCGTCGGCGATGGCGCTGTACTCGTCGGGGCCGGTGACGCCGTCGATGTGGAAGACGCCCTCGTGGTCGTGGTGGCCGAGGGAGCGCCACAGGCGGGCGGTCTCCACCAGCAGCTCCACGCCGGTGTCCCGTTCGAATTCGGTGTCGCCGGTGGCCGCGGTGTAGCGGATCACCGCGTCGGCTATGCCGGCGTTGACGTGGAACGCGGCGGTCCCGGCCGGCCAGTACGCCGAGCACTCCGCGCCCTCGATGGTCCGCCACGGGAAGGCGGCGCCGGACAGGCCCAGCTGGGCGGCGCGTTCCCGGGCGGCGGGCAGGGTGGTCTGCCGCCAGCGCAGTGCCTCGGCGACCGCATCGGGCGCGGTGTAGGTGAGCAGCGGCAGCACGAACATCTCGGTGTCCCAGAAGGCGTGCCCGTCGTAGCCGGAGCCGGTCAGGCCCTTCGCGGGGATCGCCCGGCCCTCGGCGCGGGCACCCGCCTGCAGGACGTGGAAGAGGGCGAAGCGGACGGCCTGCTGGATCTCCTCGTCGCCGTCGACCTCGACGTCGGCGCGGGCCCAGAAGTCGTCGAGGTAGGCCCGCTGGTCGCGCAGCAGCCCGTCGAACCCGCTGTGCGCGGCGGCGGCCAGCGCCGCCTCGACCTGGTCGCTCATCGCGGGCCGGGAGCGGGCGCCGGACCAGCCGTGGGCGACCAGCTTCTCCACCCGCAGCCGCTGTCCGGGCTCCAGCACCGAGGTGACGGTCAGCCGGGCCACGTCCACGTTGCTCTCGGCGGACGTCGTCGTCCGCTCCGGCCCGTCCACGGTGTGCTCGGCGGCGACGGCCACCCGCAGTCCGCTGCGCCGGGTGCGGTGCACCAGCCGCAGCCGGGTGCCGGAGGCGAAGTCCTCCTCGGGCTCCAGCGGCGACTTCAGCGCCTTCGCGGCGCGCGGGTCGCCGTTGGGGTCGGGCAGGCTCTCGTTGGCGACCAGCTCGGACTGGATGACCACCCGGGTGCGGCTGTCGACCGGCTCGACCTCGTAGGCGACGGCGGCGATGGCCCGCTGGGTCAGGGAGACCAGGCGGGTGGAGCGCACCCGGACCGTGGAACCGGCCGGGGAGGTCCACTCGCAGACCCGTTCCAGGACGCCCCGGCGCAGGTCGAGGGTGCGCTCGTGAGCGACGAGCCGGCCGTAGCGCAGGTCGAACGGCTCGTCGTCGACGAGCAGCCGCAGCACCTTGCCGTTGGTGACGTTGATGACGGTCTGGCCGGACTCGGGGTAGCCGTAGCCGGCCTCGGCGTAGGGCAGCGGGTGGAGTTCGTGCACCCCGTTGAGGTAGGAGCCGGGCAGGCCGTGCGGTTCGCCCTCGTCGAGGTTGCCGCGCCAGCCGACGTGCCCGTTGGACAGCGCGAACACCGACTCGCTCTGGGCGAGGACGTCCAGGTTGAGGTTCGTCTCGCGGACGGTCCACGGCTCGACGGCGTACGACCGCTGCGCGATCACTCGGCGTCCCCCAGTGCGGCCAGGTCCTCGACGACGACGTCCGCGCCGTGCGCGTACAGGGCATCGCTCTGCCCGACGCGGTCGACGCCGACGACGTACCCGAAACCGCCCGCGCGGCCCGCGTCCATGCCGGCGAGCGCGTCCTCGAACACGGCCGCCTCCCCGGCCGTCACGCCGAGGTCGCGGGCGGCGGCGAGGAAGGTGTCCGGGCGGGGCTTGCCGGGCAGCCCGCGCTCGGCCGCCACCACACCGTCGATCCGTACGTCGAACAGGTCCTCGGCGTCGATCGCGCGCAGCACGTCACGGCAGTTGGCGCTGGAGGAGACGATCGCGGTGCGCAGCCCGTGGGCGCGCACCGCCCTCAGATAGCGCAGGGTGCTGTCGTAGGCCTCGACCCCGCCGGTGCGGATGCGTTCCAGCAGCAGCTCGTTCTTGCGGTTGCCGACGCCGTGCACGGTCGCGGCGTCCGGCGGGTCGCCGGGGTCGCCCTCGGGCAGTTCGATGCCGCGGGAGGCGAGGAAGGTGCGCACGCCGTCGGCGCGGGGGCGGCCGTCGACGTACTCGTCGTAGTCGGTGACGGCGTCGAACGGCCGGAAGCCCTCGCCCTCGCGCTCGCGCAGGAACGCGTCGAACGTCTCCTTCCAGGCGGCCGCGTGCGCCACGGCCGTCCGGGTGACGACGCCGTCGAGGTCGAACAGACAGGCCTTGATGCGCTGGGGAAGGCCGAGTTCCGACTTCTCCGCCCCCTCCGATCCCCCCGCTGTCCCGCTCTGCGCCGTCTTCTCCGTCCCCGTCTTCTCCGTCTTCTCCGTCATGAGGACACGGTTCCCCGCATCGGGCCGCGCAGCGAGTGGCGCACGCCACACGGGGATGGTCTGTGCCTCGTTCGGAGTGCGCCCCGCCCGCCGGAACACCCGGCCGCGGTGACAGACTCTGTGGCGTGCCGCTGACCTTCGACGACCTCCTCGCCCGCGCTCGTGCCCTGACCGCGGGCGGGCGCCGGGCGCTGCTCGGTATCGCCGGGGCGCCCGGCGCGGGCAAGACGACACTGGCCGAACGCCTGGTGCGGGAGCTGAACGGTGGCGGCGAGCCGTGGGTCGCCCATGTCCCGATGGACGGCTTCCACCTCGCCGACGCCGAGCTGGAGCGCCTGGGCCGCCGGGACCGCAAGGGCGCGCCGGACACCTTCGACGCGGCCGGGTACGCGGCGCTGCTGCGCCGGCTGCGCGAGGACGCCTCCGCCGGAAGCCGCGGGGACGGCGGGGACGGGATGGACGGTGGAAGCCGCGGGGACGGCGGGGACATCGTGTACGCGCCGGGCTTCGAGCGCGTCCTCGAACAGCCGATCGCCGGTGCCGTGCCGGTGCCGCCCACGGCCCGGCTGGTCGTGACGGAGGGCAACTACCTGCTGCTGGACACCGGCGCGTGGGCGCGGGTGCGCCCCGAGCTGGACGAGGTGTGGTTCTGCGCGCTCGACGAGACGGAGCGGATCCGCCGGCTCGTCGCCCGCCACGAGGAGTTCGGCAAGGCGCACGCCGAGGCGGTGGACTGGGTGCTGCGCACGGACCAGCGCAACGCCGAACTGGTCGAGCGCACCCGGGACCGGGCGGACCTGGTGGTGTCGGTGGCGGAACTCGCCGGGTAGCGCGCCCGCGCGCCGCCCTCCGCTTTTCCCCGGCTTCCGAGCCCTCGCTTCCTGCCGCCTCTCCTCGCTCACCGTCCGCCGCAGCCGCAGGTGAGGGCCGTACGGCGACGCTGGCCGGCGCGGTGCGTGAGCTATGTTGAACCGCGTGGGAAGCAAAGGAGGCGCACCGGTGCCATCGCCGCAGCAGGCACGCGCACAGGCATCCGCGATCACCTCGGGGAAGATCGCACCGGAAGCGGAGGCCGCCCCGACTTCCCAGCTCAGGACGCTCTTCGACCGGCCCCGGCTGTCCCCGGGGCAGCGGCGCATCGCGCAGTATCTGATCGAGCACATCACCGAGGCCGCGTTCCTGTCGATCACGGATCTCGCCGAGCGCGTCGGGGTGAGCCAGCCGTCGGTGACCCGGTTCGCGGCGGCGGTCGGCTTCACCGGCTACCCGGCATTGCGCGAGAAGCTCCAGTCGATCGCGCTGGGCACGCTCGCGGGCGGGCCCGCCGAGGAGGACCGCGCCAACGAGCTGCAGGCCGCGGTGGACGCCGAGATCGAGAACCTGGAGAACCTGCGACGCGACTTCGCCGATCCGGACCAGGTCATCGCGATCGGCCGGGAGCTGTCCGCGTCGACGCCGCTGACCGTGCTGGGGCTGCGGATCTCCGCCTCGCTCGCCGAGTACTTCGCGTACGCCGCGCGGCGCATCCACCCGGACGTACGGCTGGTGACCCGGGGCGGCAGCGTCGCCTACGACGCGCTGCTGCAGTCGCGGTCGGCGGGCGGCACGTGGGTGCTGGCGTTCTCGCTGCCCCGGCACGCGCAGGAGACCCTGACCGCGGTGCGCGTGGCCCATGACGCCGGGCTGCGCGTCGCCCTGATCACCGATCTCGCGCTCGGCCCCATCGCCGACGAGGCCGACGTCACCTTCGCCACCGGGACCGGCTCCCGGCTGGTCTTCGACTCCTACGCCGCGCCCGGCGTGATGGCCGCGGCCCTGCTCCAGGCGATGACGGACGCCGACCCGGAGCGGACGCACGCCCGCCTGGAGTCGTACGAGCAGGTCTCCGACCAGCACCAGTTCTTCCTGCGCGACTGAGCCGAGTCCGACCGGGCTCACCCGGCCGGCGCCGAACGGCCTCACCAGGGGAGCAGTCACATCAAAGCGCGCATGAATGTTTTCATACGTCTTGCAAAGGCGACGGCATATATAAATACTGCTCGCGGATCCCGCACCACAGCGGACTCCCGAAGCCGCCGACCCTACCCGCGACGGCCCGGGGGTTCGGACCGGGCGTCGCACCGCGCACGCCCACCGCGGCGGTCCCCCGGTCATCCCCTAGGCCGGGGGCCCGCCGCGCCCGTCGTCCCATCCCTCAGCGACGCAGCACACGGAAGCGATGCTCATGCCCCTGACGACCACGCGCATCAGCCCGGACTGGCCCTGCCAGGTCAAGACCCCCGGCAGCTACGACTGGGAGCGCTCGGCGGCCAAGTGGCTGCGCGAGCTGGTGCCGTCGCGGTACGCCAGCTATCCGGCGCTGATCCGCCACCCCGTGCTGCTCGCCCGGCACGCCGAGATCCAGGTGCAGCAGGAGATCCGCGTCGCCCGCACCGCCCTGCAGACGGCCCGCGCCGACCTGCCCCGCCTCGGCATGCCCGAGTCGGTCATCGAACACACGATCAAGCTGTACGCCGCCGAGGTGATGCAGCTCCAGCACATCGCCCGGAGTGTGCGTGCCGTCAGCCAGGCCCTGGCCGAGCACACCTCACACCGCTGACCTCGACACATACACCCGCCGGCCCGGATCCGCGCGCCCGCCGGATTACCGGACGCGTGGCGGCGCCCGAATGGCCGCGATGTGCCATGCTCGTGGCGTGACGAGCGAGTCCGCCGAGCCCACCCGACCCGGCATCGGGCCCGACGCATCCGGATCGGCCGGGTTCGTCGCCCGGCAGCGCGCCGAGCCGGACCGCTCCGGTGATCCGGCGGCGGTCCCGGCGGTGCTGGAGCGGGCCAAGGGAGCGCTCATGGCGCTCACCGGATGCTCGGCGCGTGCCGCCCACGACGAGCTCCTGCGGCGCGCGCGGGCCGGTCACCGCACCCTGCTCGAGGAGTGCCGGCTCCTTCTCGCCGCGCCGGCGGACCCACCACCGCAGCCGGGCCCCCTCCCCCGCCACCCAGCCCGGAACGCCGACGGCTCCCCCGACCGCGTTTCCCCCTCCCCCGTTTCCCCCTCCCCCGGCTCTCCCGACCAGGAATCACCGGAGCGGGGCTCACCGGGCCCCGCCGCTCCCAGTCCCGGCACGCCCGCCCCCACCCTCACCCCCGCCTCCCCCGGCCCCGCCGTGCCCGTGGTCAGTGCGCGGGATGCCGGGGGGCCGGAGGACGACGCCGGGATGCTGGAACGGCTCGGGGTGGCCCTGGCGGGAGTGGAGTCGCCGGAGGAGCTCGCCCGGTGTCTGCTGGAGCATCTGCGGCCCGAAGTGGGCGCGGACGCCGTGATGGTCTTCGCCCGGCTGCCCGAGGGCGGGCTCGAACTGATCGGACATGCCGGGATCGACAGCACGCTGGCCGCACAATGGCGCCGGGTGCCGCCGCTGGCGGGCATCGCGGCGCTGGACGCGCTGCGCACCCGCGAACCTCGCTGGCTGGAGGACATCGAGCAGAACGCGCAGCGGTATCTGCTGATCGGCGACCCGCCGGAGCGCTGGCTCTCGCGCGCCTGGCTGCCCGTGGTCACCGGCGACACCGCCGAGGTCTCCATCGGCGTACTGCGCGGCCGCGCGGGCCCGTTCCCGCCGCTGGTGCGGGAGCGGCTGCGGGCCGTCGCCCGGCTCTGCGCGGGCCGACTGCGGGCGTTCGACACCCGGCCGGAACCCACCGCCCGCGGCGGCGCCGCCGTACAGGCCGTCCTGGACACCCTTCCCGGCGCGGCCGTGCTGCTCAGCCCGTTGCGCACGGCGACCGGCGAAATCGAGGACTACGTCGTGGAAGCGGCGTCCCCGGAGACCGTCGACGTGGCCGGGCGCACCGGCCGGGAGCTGGTGGGAAGGCGGATTCTGGAGTGCTGGCCGCCGCTGGCGGACGAGACGCTGTGGCGGGGCTGCGCGCACACGCTGGCCACCGGGGAGCCGTACGAGGGTGAGCCGTACGGGCAGCGGGACCTGGTGGTCGGGACGGCGGAGCTGTCGACCTACCGGGTGCGGGCGGCACGGCTGGACGGCGGGCTGGTCGTCAGCTGGGTGCGCTACGACCCGTCGGACCGGCAGGAGCGCCGGCTGGCGGACGTGCAGCGGCTGGGCAACCTGGGGTGGGCGAACTGGAACCTGGTCACCGAGGAGGTCACCTGGTCCGCGCAGGCCTTCGCGGTCCTCGGCCGTGATCCGGTCCAGGGCCCCGTCCGGCTGGCCGACCTGCCCGGCCTGGCCGTGCCCGAGGACGCGCCCGTCCTGGGCCACGCGCTGGACGAGCTGATGCAGGCGGGCCGGCGGGTGGACGCGCCGTTCCGGATCAGGACGGCGAGCGGGGTGCGCCATCTGCGGATCGTCGCCGAGGCGGTCACCGACCTGCGCGGCGCACCCGTGGAGGTGCACGGGTTCCTCCAGGACCTGACCGCCCAGCGCCGCGCCGAGCTGGCCCTGGTGGCCAGCGAGCGCGCGATGCTCACCCAGCACGGGGCGCTGCGCGCCGAGCGGGCGCTGGCGGGGCGGTTGCAGCACGCCCTGCTGCCGCTCCCGGACAAGCCGCTGCACCTGGCCGGGCTGCGGGTGGAGGTGGCGTACCTGCCCGCCCAGTCGGGGGTGCAGGTCGGCGGTGACTGGTTCAGCGCGATCGAACTGTCCGACGAGGCCGCCCTGTTGGTGGTCGGGGACGTGGCCGGACACGGGGTGGGAGCGGTGGCCACCATGGCCCAGCTGCGCTTCACCGCCAAGGGCATGGTGATCACGGGGTCGTCGCTGACCGGCGCGCTGGGCCGGCTCAACACCCTGCTGCTGCACTCGCGCGACGCGCACGGCATGGCGACCTTGATGCTGGCGCGTTATCACGCGCGCGGGCGGCGGCTGGTGTGGGCGCAGGCCGGTCATCCGCCGCCGCTGCTGCTGCGCGACGGCGTGGCCCGGTTCCTTGAGCGGCCGCGTGGCGTCCTGCTGGGGGCGAGCGCCGAGCCGTCGTTCGAGGAGGCGGAGTGCGTGCTGCGGCCCGGTGACCGGCTGCTGCTCTACACCGACGGCCTGGTGGAACGTCCCGGAGAGGGCATCGACAGCGGTCTCGCCCGGCTGGCGGAGGCCGCGATGGTCCATGACCGTGACGAGCCGGGCTCGTTGGAGCCGCTGCTCACGGCGCTGCTGGAGGGCGAGCGCCGTGACGACGTGTGCGTGCTGGACATCCGGGTCCCGACGGAGCGGGACATTCCCGGCGTGGGGTGACCGCCTGCCTCCCCCTTGCCGGGATCACCGGCTCAGGCGTCAACGACGCTCGCCCACCGTCGCCGCCTCACCGTCCGCCCTGTCCCCGCGGTAGGCCTCGTCCCGGGCGAGCACGGACAGCAGCGAGGCGACCGTGAGCCCCGCCTCGGCCGGGTGCCGCAGCACCTTGCCGGGCTCGATGCGGTACGTGTTGCCGCGCCCCTCACGGCTGTGGGACAGATAGCCGGCCTCCTCGAGGTCGGCGATGATCTTCTGCACGGCGCGTTCGGTCAGCCGGCAGTGCGCGGCGATGTCCCGGATGCGGGCCGTGTGGTCATCGGCGATGGCGGCCAGCACGCGGGCGTGATTGGTCAGAAACGTCCATCCTGTATGCGGCTCAGGCACTCCACCCATGGGGCCATCATAGGGCTGCTCATTCCCGTATCCCAAAACACGAAACGAGTTTCATGTATCGCTTGACGTATGTTGCTTCGAGGTCCAGCCTGTAGGCGAGGGCAGGCAGCAATTCGAGGGAGAGTCGGCCATGCCGGAGTCTGACGACCGCCCGTCGCCGACGGTCGGGAGTCCCGCGCTGACCATCGGGACCGAACCCGATGGCGGTCGCGCACATGTCACGGTGGCCGGCGAACTCGGCCTGGACGTCGGCGAAGAACTGCGGGGCGCCCTGCGGGCTGCCCTCGCGAACGCGGACGAGGGCATCGACCTGGACCTGAGCGGCGTGTCCTTCTGCGACTGTGCGGGACTGAACGTGCTGCTCGCCGTGCGCGAGCAGGCCCTGGCCGAGGGCAAGACCCTCACGCTCGCCCGCGTCTCCCCCATCGTCGAGCGGCTGCTGTCGCTGACCGGCACCCGGTCGCTGTTCACCCCGGCCGCCGAGGGGAACGGCCGTGAGCCGGAGCCGGGTGTGGAGGTCGTCCAGCTGCGCCGGGCGATGCGGACCCGGCCGGCCATCGACCTGGCCCGCGGGGTGCTGATGGCGTCGTTCGGGCTGAGCCCGCAGGACGCCTGGCAGGTGCTGGTCGCGGTCTCACAGCGCACGGACACCCCGCTCCACCGCCTCGCGGACGGCTTGGTGGAGGCCGTCAACGGCGAGTCGCTGCCGGAGCCGCTGCGCCGGGAGGTGGCCGCGGCGGTGGCCCGGCTGGGCTGCAAGGGGGCGGCCGACGCGGGCTGAAGGCCGGTCAGGGGATGCCGGCGATCGGCGTCGGAAGCCGTCAGGCGGCGAGGAACCGGTGCAGGGAGGCGGTGAACGCCGTGACGAACGCGTCCCGCCGGTCCGCGGGCAGCGCGTCGAGGGAGAGGTACGGGTTCAGGTCCTCCAGTTCGACCAGCAGCAGCTCCCCGTCGGGGGCCCGGCACGCGTCGACCCGCTGGACGCCGTGCCGCAGGCCGTTCCACTCGATGAAGCGGCGGGCGAACCGAAGGTCCTCGGGACCCGGTGCGTACGGCTGGAGCTCCCAGCGCCGGTCCGGGTCGGGCGCGTAGAGGGCGTACTGGAAGTCGTGGTCGACGAAGTAGAAGGAGACCTCGTACGCGAAGTCGACGTGGGGCTGGACGAGGACGGTGCCGTCGGCGAGGCCGGGCAGTTCCGCGGCCGGCACCACCCGCAGACCGATCGAGTCCGCGCCCAGCTTGGGCTTGACCACATAGCGCTCGGCGGCGGGCAGCCGCTCCAGGCCGGCGGCGTGGTCCACGGTCGGGATGACCGGGAAGCCCGCCTCCGTCAGGTCGAGCAGATACTGCTTTCCGGCCATGTCGGCGCGGCCGGTGAGCGGGTTGTAGACCCGTGCCCCGGTGTGCAGCGCGTGGGCGCGGAAGGCCTGGTAGGCCTCCCGGTAGGCCAGGACGGGACCGCTGTTGCGGACCACGACGGCGTCGAAGGCGTCCATCAGCGCGAGCGCGTCACGGGGATGGCACAGGGCCAGGTCGAACGCGTCGCGGAGCCGGGAGGTGAGGTGGATGTCCTCGTCGCAGTAGCGCCGCCCGCGGGCCGGGTAGGCCAGGTCGGTCACGTAGAGGATGCGGGCGCGGGGCATCGGGTCTCCTCGGCTGCGGCGGCTGAGCTGCGCAAAGAGTACGCGCACAGGCGTGCGGGGAACTGAGTTCCCCCCACGTGCAGCACTCAGTGCCATCGGGCGTGCTACGTTCCCGTCCATGAGCTCCAGCAGTGCGGCGTCCGGGGGTGGCGAGAAGGCGCGGGCGGCGGGCGCGAAGCCGCCGATGCGGGACGCGCTGGTCGCGGCGGCGTTCCGGCTGTTCCTGGAGCGGGGCTACGAGCAGACCACCGTCGACGACATCGTGGCGCTGGCCGGCGTCGGCCGGCGCTCGTTCTTCCGCTACTTCCCGTCCAAGGAGGACGTGGTCTTCCCCGACCACGAGCGCTGCCTGGCCGACATGGAGGCCTTCCTGGCGGCCGGCGCGGCCGACGCGGAGCCGGTGGCCCGGGTCTGCGACGCGGCCCGCCTGGTGCTGCGGATGTACGCCGAGAACCCCGCCTTCTCCGTGCAGCGCTACCGGCTCACCAAGCAGGTGCCGGGCCTGCGCGCCTACGAGCTGTCGGTGGTGTGGCGCTACGAGCGCGCCCTCGCGGAGTATCTGCGCGGCCGCTTCGCCGGGCGGCGCGACGGCACGCTGCGCGCGGACGTGATCGCGGCGGCCGTCGTCGCGGCGCACAACAACCCGCTGCGGTCCTGGCTGCGCTCCGACGGGCAGGGCGACGCCGGCGCGGCCGTGGACCACGCGCTGGGTTTCGTGCAGTCGGCCTTCGGGGGCGGCCCGGTGCCGTCCGCCGAGGAGCGGCCCGAGGACGTGGTGGTGGTCGTCTCGCGGCGGGGGGCGCCGCTGTGGCGGGTGGTGCAGGAGCTGGAGTCCGCGCTCGGCCGGGACTGAGCGCACGGGGGCTCACGGCGCACGGGGGCTCACGGGTCCCGCGGGGTCGGGGACGGAGCACGGCCGACATTGCGGGTACGGAGTGCCTTTACGCGTGGCACTGAGTGCCATACTCTGTCGCCGTGCACGGTGGCACGGTGAACCGGGCACAGGCGTGCACGGTGAGCCGCGCACGCGGATTCCGGCCGAGCGCAGGGAGTTGACAGCGTGTACCACCACTCAGGAAGCGCCGCTCAGCAGGGAGCCGGCTCCGCGGCGGGTGTCCTCGCCCCCGCGCGGGACCACCGGGCGGCGGACGAGGAGACGATCCTTTTCCAGCGCTGCACCTGGTGCGGCACCGCGATGTACCACCGGCTGCTGTGTCCGGTGTGCCAGGGCAGCGATCTGCGCACGGAGCGCAGCGCGGGCGTCGGCACGGTCCGCCACTCCACGGTGGTGCACCGCAACACCCCGGCCGCGCGCAATGTGTCGCTGATCGAGATGGCCGAGGGATTCGTGGTGCGGGGCCGGGTCATGGGGCCGCCCATCGGCATCCACAGCGGCGACCGGGTACGGCTGTCCACGGCCAAGGACCCGGTGCGCGGCGAGCCCGTCTTCCAGCTGATCGACGAGCCCTACCGCGCCTGGACCTGACGAGCCGTCAGGCGGACTTCGGTGTCCGCACCGGGATCACCCGGATGCCGACCGTGCCCGCCGTCCCGCGCCGCAGCCGGCTGCCGAGCAGCGTGAGGCGGCCGAGCACGCCGTACTTGCGGGCGATCAGCCCGCGGTAGCGGGCGGTGGTGGCCGCGTCGACGATCTCGGCGGTGGCCTCGACGGCGTCGCCGGTGGGGTTGCCGCGCACGTCGCAGGGGGCGATCCGGACCGACGGGTTGGCGCGGATCCGCTTCACCTTCCAGGAGTCGGCGGCCGTCCACACGCCCAGGGCGCCCTCGTCCTCCACCACCCACACCGGGGTGCCGACTCCCGTGCCGTTGCGGCGGTAGCTGGTGATCAGCAGATACTTGCCCGCACCGAGCCGGGCCGTGGGCGTCTCGTCCATGCCGGAAGTCTAGGCGCGCCGGTCGGCCCGCCGTGCGTGCCGTTCAACCCACCGTGCGTGCCCTTCATCCCACCGTGCGTGCCATCCGCCGTACCGCCTCGGTGATCAGCTCGGGTGAGGTGGCCAGGTTCAGCCGGACGTGCCCGGCGCCGCCCGTGCCGAACGGGAGGCCCGAGTTCAGGGCGACCCGGCCGCGGTCCAGGAACGCCTGCGCCGGGTCGTCGCCGAGGCCGAGGGCGCGGCAGTCGAGCCAGGCGAGGTAGGTGCCCTCGCCGGGGCGGTAGCGGACCGCCGGCAGGTGCTCGGCCAGCAGTGCGGCCAGCAGCCGCCGGTTCTCGTCGAGGCCGGCCAGCAGGGCGTCCAGCCAGGCGGTGCCGTCACGGAGCGCCGCGGTGTGCGCGATGACGCCGAGATGGCTGGGCCCGTCGCCGACCTCCTCCGGGAGCCGCGCCAGGTCGTCGGCGGCACCGGGGCCCGCGACGGCGAGGGCCGCCTTGAGACCGGCGAGGTTCCATCCCTTCGACGCCGACATCAGCGACAGTCCGCGCTCGGCGCCGGGCACGCTCAGCCAGGGCACGAACGCGGCCCCGTCCAGGACCAGCGGCGCGTGGATCTCGTCGGCGACGACCCGCACCCCGTACCGCTCGGCGAGCGCGGCGACCGCGGACAGCTCCTCGGCGGTGTGCACGGTGCCGGTGGGGTTGTGCGGGCTGCACAGCAGGTACGCGGCGCGCCGGCCGCCCGCCACCGCCGCCCGGAAGGCCTCCTCCAGTGCCGCGAGGTCGATGCGCGCGCCGGGGCCGAGCGGGGCCTCGGCCACCCGCCGGTCCAGGTGGGTGACGAAGGGGTAGAACGGCGGGTACACCGGCGGGTTGATCACGACCGTGTCCCCGGGCCCGGTCACGAGCTTCAGCATCTCGACGACGCCGAGCATCACGTCGGGCACGATCGCGGTGCGCTCGACGGCGATGCCGTCCCACCCCCACCGCTTCGCCGCGAACGCGGCCAGCGCCTCGGCGTAGCCGGTACCGGCCGGGTAGCCGGTGTCGCCGAGCGCCAGGGCCTCGGTGAGCGCGCGCACGACCGGCTCGGCGAGCGGCACGTCCATCTCGGCCACCCACAGGGGCAGCACGTCCTCGGGGTAGGTCCGCCACTTCTCGCTCGTACGGCGGCGGAGCTCCGGCAGACCGAGGGCGCGCAGCGGGTTGGGTTCTCCGGTCGTCTCGTGCGGGATACCGGTCATGCTCCCACCCTAGGGGGTGTCTCGCCGATCATGCCGGGCTCCCGGCCTGATCGGCGAGACGCCCCCTGCCGGACCGCGCGGTCCGGCAAAATGCGCAGGGGGATCGGCATTGATCAACTGGTCCGTCTAGATTGCTCCTTGACACTCCACCGCATTACGGCATCCCAGGAGCTGACCCGTGACCGAGAACCCGCCCACCACGGACGGCGTGGCCGATTCCCTGCGCGAGCGCATCAACACCTCCCAGCCGCACACGGCCCGGATCTGGAACTACTGGCTGGGCGGCAAGGACAACTACGAGGTGGACCGCGCGGCCGGCGACCAGATCCGCCGACTGCACCCGGGCATCGGCGCGTACGCGCAGGCCGACCGCCTCTTCCTGGGCCGTGCCGTGCGCCATCTCGTCCAGGAGGAGGGCATCCGCCAGTTCCTGGACATCGGCACCGGGCTGCCGACCGCCGACAACACCCACGAGGTCGCCCAGCGGCTCGCCCCGGACGCGCGGATCGTCTACGTCGACAACGACCCGCTCGTCCTGGCGCACGCCCGCGCGCTGCTGACCAGCACGCCCGAGGGCCGCACCGACTACCTCGACGAGGACCTGCGCAACGTCGACGCCATCCTCGAACACGCGGGCAAGACGCTGGACTTCAGCAAGCCGGTGGGCCTGATCCTGCTCGGCGTGGTCATCTTCATCGGCGACGACGAGGACCCGTACGGCCTGGTGCGGCGGCTGGTGGACGCGCTGCCGTCGGGCAGCCACCTGGTGCTGTCGCACACCGTCACCTCGCCGTCGATGCCGGACGTGGACGAGGCGGTGAAGTTCTGGAACGAGCACGGCACCCCGAAGCTGACCCAGCGCACGCCCGAGCAGGTGACCCGCTTCTTCGACGGTCTGGAACTGCTGGAGCCCGGTGTCGTCTCCTGCTCGCGCTGGCGCCCGGAGGGCGGCGACGGGACCGAGCCGGAGCAGGTGGCGATGTTCGGTGGGGTGGCCCGCAAGAACTGAGCCGGCCCCCGCGGGGGTGAACGGGCCCGGCTCCCGGCACGTATGCGAAGGAGGGCACTCGACTGCCGGAGGCCCCCGCGGTGTCGCCATCACCGCGCGTTCGGGGTTCGGGAGCCATGCATGAGGCACGTACGACGACGGATCGTCCGGCGAGCGGCACGGCTGGCGGCCGTCGGCGGTCTGCTGCTCGGCGGGACGATGGTCACGCAGGCCGTGGCGAGCCCGCCGCCGCCTGTCCCGCCCGTCACCGGTCCGGGTCTCGTCGAGCGGCTCGGCGCCGAGCGGACCGCGGGCAGCTGGCTCGGCGCGGACGGGCGGCCGGTGGTCGCGGTCACCGACCGGGACACGGCCGCAGAGGTCCGCCGGGCGGGTGCCACGCCCAAGGTGGTGCGGCACAGCCTGCGGGAGCTGAAGTCGGCCACCGCGTCGCTGCGTTCGGCGCCGCGGGTGGCCGGCACGGCGTGGGCGGTGGACTACCGGCGCAACGAGGTGGTGGTACGGGCCGACCGCACCGTCTCCGCCGCCGACTGGGACCGGCTCGCGCAACTCGCCGAGGAGGTCGGCGGGTTCGTCCGGATGGAGCGCTCGGCGGGCACCTTCACCACCCGGCTGAACGGGGCGCGGCCCATCCTGTCGACGAGCGGGCGCTGTTCGGCGGGGTTCAACGTGACCGACGGGCGGCGCGAGTTCATCCTGACCGCCGGGCACTGCGGGCCCACGGGCTCCGTGTGGTTCGCGGACGACCAGGGCGCGCGGGAGGTGGGCCGGACGGTCGCGGGGCGGTTCCCGGGCGCGGACTACTCGCTGGTGCGGTACGCCGGCGACCGGGCGGGCGGGGGCGCCGACGTGGTGGCGATCGGTGCGGGGAGAGGCGTACGGATCACGGGGGCGGCCGAACCGGCCGTCGGGCAGCGGGTGTTCCGCAGCGGCAGCACGACCGGGCTGCGCGACGGGCGGGTGACGGCGCTGGACGCGACGGTGAACTATCCGGAGGGCACGGTCACGGGCCTGATCGAGACGGACGTCTGCGCCGAGCCCGGGGACAGCGGCGGGCCGCTGTTCGCGGAGGGGATCGCGCTGGGGGTGACGTCCGGGGGCAGCGGGGACTGCCGCGGTGGCGGGACGACGTTCTTCCAGCCGGTGACGGAGGCGATGGACCAGCTCGGTGTGCGGCTGATCACGGCGGCCGGGGCCGGCTCGCCGGCTCCGTCGTCCTCCGCGAGTCAGGACGCGAGCGCGCCGGGCGTGCCGGCTCAGGCGGCGGGCGGCGGGGCGGCGCCGTCGCTGTACGCGCGGCTGGCGGACCCGCGCACCGCGGGTCCGGGGCTGCTGGTGATCGCGGGAAGCCTGGTCGCGCTGGTGGCCACGCGGTGGATCCGCACGGAGCAGGACCGCAGGGCCTACCAGCGCCAGTACTCGGCGAGCTGGAGTTGATTCGAGGACGGGTGGGTCAGGCGGCCGACGCGCGGTCGGCCCATTCCATCACGAGCCGCTGGTATTCCTCGCGCTGCTCGGTGTTCAGTGTCCCGCCCGACCGGCGCCACAGGGCCCGGATCTCCTCGTTGATCTCCGCTGCCGATCGCCCGGTGGCGGGTTCAACAGTGGTGGACATGCTGTGAAGCATACGGGGCCCGACGTGAAGATGGCGTGAGCGAACAGGAACGAATCCGGCATATCGGACGTGTTACTGATCACTCCCCCCTCGGCCCCCGGGCGGCCGGTGCGGGACGGGTGCGTCAGGTGCCCGGCTTGCGGCCGTACACGAAGACGTCGTCGCCGGTCTTCAGCAGCGACCAGTACTTCTTGGCGTCCGTCTTCGTCAGGTTGACGCAGCCGCGCGAGCCCGGCGGGTTCCACATGCTGACGTTGGCCTGGTGGAAGGCCTGGCCGCCGTCGAAGAACTGGGCGTAGGGCATCGGCACGTCGTAGATGGAGGAGACGTGGTCGATGTTGCGCCAGTAGATCTTCTTCAGGCCGGTGCGGGTCTCGTCGCCGTCGCGCCCGGTACGGACCGGGACGGGGCCGTAGACGAGCTTCTTGCCGTCCTGGATCCAGCTGAGCTGGAGGGTGAGGTTCACGCAGGCGATGCGACCCTTGTTCACCGGGCACTTGCCGGCCTTGTTGGGATTGTTCCCCACGGCCTTCTGCTTCAGCATCAGGTCCATCACGCCCCAGGTCACGGGGCCCGCGTAGCCGGCGTTCGGCTGGATGCCGTGCTTGGTCTGGAAGGCCTGGATCGCCTTGCAGTCGGCGGCGGACTGGACGCCGTCGACGGGCCGGCCGAGGAACTTCTCGACCTGCTTCTGGTACGGCCCCGTCTGGGTCGTACAGCTCGCCGCCTGCGCCGGAGCGGCGCCGAGCGCGAGTGTGAGCGGGGCCACCAGTGCGGTGGTACCCAGAACGACGGTTGCCCGTCTGCTTTTGTCCCCCATGGTCGGGTTTGCCCTTCGGATGCGATGAATGTCTGCTCAGGTAGACGGATACCTGCCCCGAACGGTTGTAGAGATGCGGCGGATGTGAGGCGCCTCATGCGGGGCGGCTCATCCGGCCCGCCGCGACGGGGCCGGCGTGGCAGGCGCCGGCCGCTGTCCCGGCAGCGTCCGCCGGCGCCGCACCGGTGAGAGCAGGACCGGCAGGAACGCCATCGCGAGCAGCGCACCCCCGGTCCAGAGGGCCGGGCGGACGCCGGCCACTTCACCGAGGAGGCCGGACAGGGCCGCGCCGACCGCCAGCGCGCCGGTCAGCATGAAGCGGAAGGTGGCGTTCATACGGCCGAGCAGGGCGTCCGGGGTCATTCCCTGGCGCAGGCTCACGCCGAGCACGTTGTCCATGCCGGTCTTGAACATCGTCAGGGCCCATCCGGCGCCGGCGAGCCCCAGCCAGGGGCCGCGCCCGATGAGCGGGACGAGCAGGGCGGCGGGGGCGAGGAACGGCCCGGCGAGGGCGAGGGTGCGGCCGTGGCCGAAGCGGGCGGCGAGGGGCCGGGCGCAGCGGGCGCCGAGCAGGAGACCGAGGCCGCCGGCGGCCCAGTACAGGCCCAGCACACTGGCCGGGAGGCGGAGTTCGCGGACGAACAGCACGGGCAGCAGGGTGTTCACGATCTGCGACCCGAGGTTGGTGAGGGACGCGGTGAGCGCGAGGGCGCGCAGCTCGGCGTTGCCGAGGACATGGCGCAGTCCCTCGGCGATCCGCGCCCGCAGGCTCGTCCGCGTGGCCGCCGGCCCGGGTGCGGTGCCGCCGCGCAGGGCGAGGAGCCGGAGGGCGGAGGCGAGGTGGGCCAGGGCGGTGCAGAGCACGGCGACGGGGGCGGTGAGCAGCTGGACGAGACCGCCGCCGAGGCCGCGCCCGGCGACGTTGCCGGCCGCCTGGAGGCTGACCACGGCGGCGTTCGCGCCCACCAGGGCGTCCCGGCCGACCAGGTGGGGCAGCACGCTCTGCGATCCGACGTCGAAGAAGACCGTCGCGCAGCCGGTCAGCAGGACCACCACGTAGAGCTGGCCGAGGGTGAGGGCGTCGAGCCACCACGCGAGCGGTACGGACGCGCAGAGCAGTGCGCGGGCGAGGTCGGCGCCGATCAGGACCCGGCGGTGCCGCATCCGGTCCACCCACGCCCCGGCCGGCAGCCCGATCAGCAGGAACGCCAGGGTGCTGAGGGTGGCGAGGGCGCCGGCCTGGCCGGGTCCCGCGCCCAGCGCGGCCACCGCGACCAGGGGCATGGCGACATAGCCGACGTTGGTGCCGAGCTGGCTGAGGGTGGTCGCGGTGAAGAGGGTGCGGAAGTCGCGGACCCGCCACGGGGATCGGGAGTCGGCGCGGTGATCGGTCTGGGGGTCGGTCGGCACGGGGACACGGTGCCCGACGGCGATCGAGTAGGACAAGTGAAGGAATCTACACGGATGTTAAGCGGCGCTGCATCGATTGTTTCCCGGATACCGTGCGTCCATGTCGGAGTTCATACAGCAACTGCCCGCCCTGCTCGGTGTGGTGATCGGTGCCCTCGGTTCCTATCTGGTGGTCATGCGCGGAGAGCAGGTCCGGTTCCGCCAGGAGCGGGCGGCCCGGTGGGAGGAGCGGCGGCTGGCGGCGTACGCCGACTACGCGCGCCAGTTGAAGAAGACCATCACCCTGGCCTACCGGGTGGCGTCGCACCTCGGGAACGACCCGCACCCGCACCCGCTGACGCCCGAGCAGGCCGAGCCGCTGCTGGCGGAGGCCGCGGACGCCCGGGACCCGGCCGGTGAGGCGCTGATCCTGCTGGGCAGCCGCGAGGTGGTGGACCGCGCGCGGGCGTGGGTGGTCGCGGTCCTGGCGATGGAACGCTTCCTGCGCGCCGGCACGCGCGACCCCGAGGCGTGGCAGGAACTGCTGGAGCGGCAGCGGGAGGCGCGGGAGGGCTACTACGCGGCGGTGCGCGCCGATCTGGCGCTGCCGCCCGGACACCCGGCGCGCTGGCCGCTGCCGCCGGCGTCGGACGCCGGTGCTCAGCGGTAGCCGGTGGTGTCCGCGGGCTTGCCCGCGTCCTGCACCTCGACGAGGTAGCGCCAGGCGTCGGGGCGGCTGCCGTCGAGGTCGGTGAAGCCGTACTCCCGGGCGAGTGCGCCGCTGGAGAGCGAGGCCCCGTTGTGGCGGGCCACGTCCGGGTCGGCGGCGAGGGCGGCGACGGCGCGGCCGACGTACCGCGGGGTCTCGGAGATGGCGAAGTGCGGCTGGGCTTCGAGGGCGTCGCGCCAGTTGTCCTCCCGCACCCCGAAGTGCTCCAGCATCATCTCCGAGCGCAGCCAGCCCGGGGTGAGGGCGACGGCGGTGGCGCCGCGCGGGCCCAGCTCGTGGGCGAGGGCGAACGCCATGCGCAGGACGGACGCCTTGGCGAGGTCGTAGAAGAAGGAGTTGCGGTAGTGGTCGCGGTTGTACTCGGCGGTTCCGTCGGTCATCTCCACGACCAGGCCGCCGGGCCGGCGCAGCAGCAGCGGCAGGGCGATGTGGCTGGTGATGGCGTGGGTCTCGACGGCGAGGCGGAGCAGTCTGAGCCCGTTGTCGAGGTCGTGCTCCCAGACCGGCACGTCGAACGCGAACAGCTTCTCACCGCCCCAGATGTCGTTGACGAGGACGTCGAGGCGGCCCTGCTCGCCGTCGATCCGGTCGACCAGGGCACGCACCTGCGCCGGGTCGAGGTGGTCGGTGGGCACGGCGATGCCCGTACCGCCGGCCTCGGTGACGAGGTCGGCGGTGTCCTCCAGGGTCTCGGGGCGGTCGTACTCCGAGCGCTGTGCGCGGGTGCTGCGCCCGGTGACGTACACCGTGGCGCCGGCCGCCCCGAGTTCCACGGCGATCCCTCGCCCGGCGCCGCGGGTCGCCCCGGCGACGAGTGCGATGGTGTCCTTGAGGGGCTGTTCCGGCATGTCCGGCCTCCTGTCGCGTCAGTGGTCGGCTTCGAGAATGCCGGGGAAGCCGGACATCTTCTGTCGCCTTTTCGCGCCGGGTCGTCGTCTCCCTCGTTCAGTGGCCCCGCGCGATCCACTCCTCCAGGTGGGGTGCCTCGGCGCCGATCGTGGTGCCGTCCCCGTGTCCGGTGAGGACCTTCGTCTCGGGCGGGAGGGTGAGCAGCCGGTCGCGGATGGAGTCGATGAGGGTCGGGAAGTGGGAGAAGGACCGTCCGGTGGCGCCGGGTCCGCCCTGGAAAAGGGTGTCGCCGGTGAAGACGGCGCCGAGGCCCGGGTCGTACAGGCAGACCGCGCCGGGGGCGTGTCCCGGGGTGTGCAGGACGGTCAGGTCGGCGCCGGCCGCCTCGATGACGAGGCCGTCGCGCAGCCAGGCGTCGGGTTCGCGCTCCGGGTGGGTCTGCTGCCACAGCGGCAGGTCGTCGCGGTGCAGCCAGATGACGGCGCCGGTGCGGTCGGCGAGGGCGGGCGCGGCACCGATGTGGTCGTTGTGGGCGTGGGTGCACACGATGGCGGTGAGCCGGCGGTCACCGACGGCTTCGGCGATGGCGTCGGCGTCGTGGGCGGCGTCGATGACGACGACCTCGTGGTCGTCGCCGACGATCCAGACGTTGTTGTCGACGTCCCAGGTGCCGCCGTCGAGGCGGAACTGGCCGGAGGTGACGAGGCGTTCGACGCGGGCGGTCATCACAGCACCACCACCGAGCGCAGGACGTCGCCGCGGTGCATCCGCTCGAACGCCTTCTCGACCTCGTCGAGCGCGATGGTCTCGGTGACGAACGCCCCGAGGTCCAGGCGGCCCTGCAGATGCAGGTCGACGAGCATCGGGAAGTCGCGCGAGGGCAGGCAGTCGCCGTACCAGCTCGACTTCAGCGCGCCGCCGCGGCCGAAGACGTCCAGCAGCGGCAGCTCCAGCTTCATCTCCGGGGTGGGGACGCCGACGAGGACGACCGTGCCGGCGAGGTCACGGGCGTAGAAGGCCTGGGTGTACGTCTCGGGGCGGCCCACCGCCTCGATGACGACGTCGGCGCCGAAGCCGCCGGTCAGCTCGCGGATGGCGGCGACCGGGTCGGTCTCGCGGGAGTTGACGGTGTGGGTGGCGCCCATCGTGCGGGCGGTGGCGAGTTTGCGGTCGTCGATGTCGACGGCGATGATCCGTGCCGCGCCCGCCAGCCGTGCGCCGGCGATGGCCGCGTCACCGACGCCGCCGCAGCCGATGACGGCGACCGAGTCGCCGCGGCTCACACCGCCGGTGTTGATCGCGGCGCCGATCCCGGCCATCACCCCGCAGCCGAGCAGTCCGGCAGCCGCGGGGGCGACGGCGGGGTCGACCTTGGTGCACTGCCCGGCCGCGACCAGCGTCTTCTCGGCGAACGCGCCGATGCCGAGGGCCGGGGAGAGCTCCTGTCCGGTGGCGGCGAGGGTCATCCGCTGGGCGGCGTTGTGGGTGTCGAAGCAGTACCAGGGGCGTCCGCGCAGACAGGCCCGGCACCGGCCGCACACCGCTCGCCAGTTGAGGATCACGAAGTCGCCGGGCGCCACCTCGGTGACCCCGTCGCCGACCGCCTCCACCACCCCGGCGGCCTCGTGGCCGAGGAGGAAGGGGAACTCGTCGGTGATGCCGCCCTGCTTGTAGTGCAGGTCGGTGTGGCAGACCCCGCAGGCCTGGACCCGCACCACGGCCTCCCCCGGCCCCGGGTCGGGTACGACGATGGTCTCCACCCGCACCGGCTCGTCCCTGCCCGGTGCGATCACGCCGCGCACTTCCTGCGCCATGCTGTTGCTTCCTTCCGTCCACGGGTGTCCGTCCCGCTTGCGACCCTACGGCCGATTGATCGCCAAGGGTGTGACCGACGAGCGCGCGGGGCACTTTCCGGCCACGTCCCGCCGGCCGCCGGGCCGTGCGGTCGGTCCGTCCCGAGAGGTCGCCCGGCACTCCGCCGGTCGGTCCGCGCGCCGGGCCCCGGCGGGCCGCACGTCCGCCCGGCGCCGAGCGCGCACGGCCGGCACACGGCCTGCGCGCGGGACGGCTCCGGTGCCCGCGCCTGCGGGGACCGCTCCGCGGAGTGCGGGGCACCCCGTCGTCGCGGGTGCCTCGCGGTCCGGCGCGAAAACGGGGGCCGGGCGCGCGTCGGCCGTCGTAGCCTGACCTCGGTCCGCCACTGGCCGCGACGGCGAAGGAGAACCGTGACCCGCACCGAGACCCCCACCGGACCGCCCCCGTGGCGGCTGCTTCTCGGCTATGTCCGACCGCACCGATGGGCCCTGCTGGCGGGCGCGGTGCTCTCCCTGGTCACCGGGGCGACCGGCCTGCTGCTGCCGCTGGTGGCGCGGGAGTTGATCGACGACCTGGCCCATGACCGGTCGATCGCGAGCGCGTTGCTGCTGATGTCACTGCTCGTCGTCGCCAACGCGGCGGTGGGCGGGCTCGGTTCATACGTGCTGCGGCGCACCGCGGAGTCGGTGGTGCTCGGCGCCCGGCGCGCCCTGTCGTCGTACCTGCTGCGGCTGCGGATCGCCGCCGTGGACCGCAGCGAGCCGGGCGATCTGATGGCCCGGATCACCTCCGACACCACCCTGCTGCGCGAGGTCACCACCGACTCGCTGGTCGGGCTCGGCACCGGCGGGCTCACGCTGGTGGCGACCGTGGTGATGATGGGGCTGGTCGACCCGGTGCTGCTGGGGGTCACCCTGGCCGTGGTGTTCGCGACGGGCACGATCCTCGGCGTGATCGTGCCGCGCATCAACCGGGCGAGCCGCCAGGCGCAGGACGCGGTCGGCGTGATGGGGGCCTCGCTGGAGCGGGTGCTGGGCGCGCTGCGCACGGTCAAGGCGTCCGGCGCGGAGCACCGCGAGGAGGAGACGCTGCACGCGGCCGCGGAGGAGTCGTGGCGGCAGAGCGTGCGCGCCGCGAAGTGGACGGCCGCCGCGGGCAACACCGCCGGGCTGTCGATGCAGATCGCCTTCATCACCGTGCTGGCGGTGGGCGGGGCGCGGGTGGCGACCGGCGCGATCGACATCGGCACCCTGGTGGCGTTCCTGCTGTACGTCTTCTATCTGATGTCGCCGATCCAGCAGGTCGTCGGCGCGATCACCCAGTACCAGACCGGTGCCGCGGCCCTGACCCGCATCCAGGAGGCGCTGCGGCTGCCCGCCGAGCCGCAGGCGCCGGCGGTGCCGCTGCCGGACGCCGACGCCGAGCCGGCCTCGCTCGCCTTCACCGACGTCCGCTTCCGCTACGCGGAGGATCTGCCGTACGTCCACCACGGGGTGACGTTCTCGGTGCCGCCGCGCGGCATGACGGCGTTCGTCGGCCCGTCCGGGGCGGGCAAGACCACCGTGTTCTCGCTGATCGAGCGGTTCTACGACCCGGAGGAGGGCGGGATCACGCTCGACGGCCGGGACGTCGCCGAGTGGGAGCTGTCCCGGCTGCGGTCGGCGATCGGCTACGTGGAGCAGGACGCCCCGGTACTGTCCGGCTCGCTGCGGGGCAACTTGCTGCTGGGCAATCCGGGGGCGGACGAGGACACGCTCACCCGAGTGCTGAAGACGACCCGGCTCGACGGGCTGGTCGCCCGGCTGCCCGACGGTCTGGACACCCTGGTCGGGCACCGTGGCACCAAGCTGTCCGGCGGGGAGCGGCAGCGGGTGGCGATCGCCCGCGCGCTGCTGCGGCGGCCCCGGCTGCTGCTGCTGGACGAGGCGACGTCGCAGCTGGACGCGGTGAACGAGGCGGCGCTGCGGGACACGGTCGCCGATGTGGCCCGGACGACGACGGTCCTGGTGGTCGCGCACCGGCTGTCGACGGTGACGATGGCCGACCGGATCGTGGTGATGGACGCGGGCCGGGTCCGCGCGGTGGGCACCCACCGCGAACTCGTGGCCGCCGATCCGCTGTACGCGGAGCTGGCGGCCACGCAGTTCCTCGCCTCGACGGACTGAGGGTGCCCGCCCGGAACGGCGCCCCGGTGTCCGGCCGGCTACCGGATGGCGTGCACCGGCCCGAGCACGGGCGCGACCGGGGCGACGAGCTAGTTCAGCTCGTTCAGCCGGTTGATCTGGTGGACGTTGCCGAGCTGGCGCAGCTGGGCGGAGGGCCGCGGCACGGCGTCCTTGTGCTCGGCGGGCAGGTCGCTGACGGCGAGCGAGTCGAGGGCGCCGATCGGGTTGAGCTTGCCGGAGCCGGCGCCCGCGTCGGCCGCGTTCGCCAGGGGTGCGGCCAGACCCGTGATCCCGGCGGCGAGGGCAACGGCGGCGGCGATACGACGTGTTGAGATCATGCCTGGAGCAACGCGGGCCGCCCGCGCGCGGACACGGCCACCCGGCCGGGCTCACCCGTCAGGCGCAGTATCCGCTGCGCTTGCCGGGGCCGGAGAGGCGGAGGAGCCTCGTAGGTAAGGCCCTTCGCGGCCCGCCGCCAGACCGGGCCGCCCCCTTTTCGAGGAGGTCACGATGGGCACCGCGGCCACTCCCGCCTTCGACACCGAGACACTGCGCCGGGGCATCGAGGGACACGACTCGGCGACGCTGATGTCGCTGTACGCGGACGACGCGCGACTGCGGGTCGTCGACCGCAACACCCAGCCCAGCCATCCGCGGGTGCTGCGCGGCCGGGACGAGATCGGCGAGCTGCTCGTCGACGTCTACGGCCGGGACATGGCGCACAAGCTGGAGGACTGTGTCGTCCAGGGCGACCGCGCGGCCTTCAGCGAGTCCTGTGAGTACCCCGACGGGGTCCGGGTGCTCGCCGAGTCGATGGTCACCCTGCGCGACGGCAAGATCGTCGACCAGACCATGATCCAGGCCTGGGACGAGTAGCGCCGGGCCGGGCACCGCGCCGCACACGGCCTCGGTTACGCTGGTCCGGGGCCGTGACTGGCGCTGAGGTGGAGTACCACCGGGGAGCGGTCCACGTGGAGTCGATGCCGCGCGCCTGGGCGATCCGGTCGATCGACCCAGGAGTGGATCATGTCCCAGGCCCGGCTCATGGACGGCACCGCGCTCGCCCGGCGCATCGTCGAGGAGACCGCCGAGCGCGCGGCCGGCCTCACCGGCCGCACCGGCACGGCACCGTGTCTCGCGACGGTGCTGGTGGGCGAGGACCCGGCGTCGGTGACGTACGTGAAGATGAAGCAGAACCGCTGCCGGAAGGCCGGCATCGCCTCCCGGCACGTCGCCCTGCCCGCCACCACGACCACCGGGGAGCTGGTGGGCACGTTGCGTGAGCTGTCCGCCGACCCCGGGGTGCACGGCATCCTGCTGCAGCACCCGGTGGGCGACCACATCGACGAGCGGGCCGCGTTCGAGGCGATCGCGCCCGAGAAGGACGTGGACGGCGTCACCTTCGCCTCCTTCGCCACGATGAGCTTCGGCCTGCCCGGCTTCGTCTCGTGCACGCCCGGCGGCATCATGCGGCTGCTGGACGAGTACGGCATCGACCCGGCCGGGAAGCGGGCCGTGGTGGTGGGCCGCAGCGCGATCCTCGGCAAGCCGGCCGGGATGCTGCTGCTCGCCCGGGACGCGACCGTCACCTACTGCCACTCGCGCACCGCGGATCTGTCGGCCGCGGTGCGCGAGGCGGACATCGTGGTCGCCGCGGTCGGCCGGCCCCGGCTGATCCGCGGCCAGGACGTCAAGCCGGGCGCGGTGGTGATCGACGCCGGCTACAACCCGGGCAACGTGGGCGACGTCGACTTCGACTCGGCCGTCGAGCGCGCCTCGCTGATCACTCCCGTGCCGGGCGGGGTCGGCCCGATGACCATCGCCACGCTGCTTCAGCAGACGGTGGACGCGGCGGAGCGGCAGCTCGGGCTGTGACGGGCGGGAGGCCGGCGCCCGCCCGCGGCGCGCCGGATTCCCGTGAGCGCTTGGCGTGCGTCGGCCTCCCGCGGGACGTGTGCGAGGCGTTGGTCTCCCGTCAGCGCTTGGCGTGCGGGGGTCTCCCGTGGTGACCGTGCGACGTGCGCCGGCCTCTGTGTGGCGCGGCTCCCGGTGATCGAGTGATGCCGCGCACACACGGAGGGTGCCCGCGTGAACACGTGTTAGCGTCCGGCCGTGACTCTCTCGGCACCGGAAACGATCAGCCCCGACGGGGCCTCCCACCAGGCCCTCGACCTGCTCGATCTCTTCGGCGACGGCTTCGTCCGCGACCCGTATCCCTGGCTGGACACGCTGCGCGCCGAGGCCCCGGTGCACCACGACCCGCGGACCGGGCTGTGGCTGGTCAGCCGCCACGAGGACATCCGGCGGGTGCTGCTCGACCCGGGCGTCTTCCACCCGGACAACGCCCAGCACGCCGTCACGCCGCTGCCGGTCGGGGTGCTGCGGGTGCTGGCCCGCGCCGGGTTCAACCTGCCCCCGGCGCTCGCGAACAACGGCACCGCGAGCCACCCCGGACTGCGCCGGGTCGTCACCCGGTTCTTCGACGCCCGGCGCGTCGCCGCCGCCGTACCGGTGATCGAGCGGATCGCCGACGAGCTGCTCGCGGCGGCCTGGGAGCGGTTCGACGCCTCGGGCGAGGTCGACCTGTTCACGTCGTTCGCGCAGGTGCTGCCGTGCCGGGTGCTGATGGAGCTGCTCGGCATCGACGGGGTCTCCCCCGCCACGCTGATCCGCTGGAGCGACGCCTCGCTGGAGCTGTTCTGGGGCCGGCCGACGGCCGAGCGGCAGCTCGAACTGGCGCCGCTGGTCGCCGAGTTCCACCAGTGGCTGACCCGGACCGTGCGGGCCGGCGCCGCCCGGCCCGGTTCGTTCGTCGCGGCGCTGGCCGAGCACCGGCTGCCCGGCGGCGAGCCGCTGGACGTGCGGACCGCGGTCGGCGCGTGCTTCTTCGTGTTCGTCGCCGGGCAGTCCACCACCGGCCAGCTCATCGCGACGGTGCTGCGCCGGGCCCTCGCCGAGGACGGGCTGTGGTCCCGCGTCGCCGACGAGCCGGGCCTGGCCGAGGGCTGGGTCGAGGAGGTGCTGCGCCGCGAGCCGCCGGTGACGACGTGGCGCCGGGTCGCCGCGCGCCCGGCCGAGCTGGGCGGGGTGGAACTGCCCGAGGGCGCCCAGCTGCTGCTGATGCTGATGGGCAGCGGCTCGGACCCGGAGGTCTTCGACGCGCCCGAGCGGATGTGCCCGCAGCGGGCGAACGTCCGCCGGCACCTGGCCTTCGGTGTGGGGCGGCACCTGTGCCCGGGCGCGACCCTCGCGCGGACGGAGGCGGCGGTGGCGCTCCGGCAGGCGGCGCGCCGGCTGCCGCGGGTGCGGCCGGCGGCGGCCGAGGACGTGCCGATGCTCGGTCTGCTGTCGTTCCGGGCGCCCCTGCGGGTCGCGGTGGAGCGGCCGGGGCAACCGGACGCGGAGGCGCAGGGGGCTCAGGAGACGTAAGGGCGGACGCCTCCGGTGGTGGGGAGCCATGGTCGCGGCCATCCGCCGTCGGCGGTCCACCGGGCTGGCCGAAGGATACGGCGGAAGCGCCCGGGCGCGGCGGTAGCGGCGGCATACTGGCCGTTGTGCGAGTGGCGATCATGACGGCGGGCTCGCGGGGTGACGTGGCCCCGTACACCGGGCTCGGGCAGGCGCTGGTGCGGGCCGGGCACGAGGTGACGCTGGTGACCCACGGCTGTTTCGAGCCGCTGGTGGCGGGCTCGGGAGTGGGGTTCCACGCGCTGCCGGTGGATCCGCGGGCCGAACTGGAGACCTCGCGGGGGCGGGGGCTGCACCGCAGTGCCGGCGCGGTGGGCAAGCTGGTGCGGATGGTGGGGATGGCGCGGTCCCTGATCGGGCGGATGACCGATGACCTGCTCGCGGCGGCGCGCGCCAGTGAGGCGCTGCTGCTGTCGAGTTCGCTGGGGCCGCTCGGGCACACCATCGCGGAAGGGCTGCGGCTGCCGAGCATGGGGCCGTATCTCCAACCACTCGCCGCCACCCGGGAGTTCGCGCCCGCGGTGCTCTCCGGCGGCTCGTGGGGAGCGGCCGGCAACCGGCTCGGCGGGCTGGGGGTGGGGCTGGCCGTGGAGCGGGTGTTCTCGGCGGCCGTTCCGGCGGTACGGGACCGTCTGGGGCTGCCGCCGCGGACGGCGGGCGCGGCGTGGCGGGCCCGTGAGCGGGGGAACTGGCCGGTGCTGCACGGATTCAGCCCGCTCGTCGTGCCCCGGCCGCGCGACTGGCGCACCGGGCTCGGCGTGGCCGGGTACTGGTGGCCGTACGACCGTGCCCCCCGGCTGCCGGCCGGGCTGGCGGACTTTCTCGACGCGGGTCCGCCGCCGGTCTTCGTCGGCCTGGGCAGCGCGACGGTGCCGGATCCCGGGCGGCTGAGCGGGGAGATCGTGCGGGCGCTGCGCGCCGCCGGGCTGCGCGGGGTGTTCCAGCGGGGGTGGGGCGGGCTGGCGGCGGACGGCGACGACATGCTGACCGTCGGGGAGGTGCCGCACTCCGTGCTGTTTTCGAGGATGGCCGCGGTGGTGCACCACGCGGGCGCGGGCACCACGGCGGCGGGGGTACGCGCCGGAGTACCCGCCGTTCCCGTGCCGGTGCAGTTCGACGCCGGGTTCTGGGCGTCCCGCCTGGTCGCCCTCGGGGTGGCGCCCCGCGCGGTCCCGCTGCGCCGGCTGACCGTCGCCGCCCTGACCCCGGCCCTCGTCCGCGCCACCCGCGACCGCGGCATGCGGGAACGGGCCCGGACGCTGGCCGCACGGGTGCGGGAGGAGGACGGGTCGGCGGCGGCGGTGGAGTGGGTGAACGGGCTGCGCGGCTAGAGAGGGCGTGCGCGGCTGCGGCTTCGCCGGGCGGGGGTGGGAGACCTCGAGGTCGCGGTTGCTGACCTGGGCGTAGGACCGGTCGGTGGGCTGGCAGCAGACGTCGCCCGCGGCCGCAGGCCATGGACACGGCCGCCCGCCCTATTTCTGGGGGTTCCAGTCGACCGGCCGGAGGATGCCCAGGAGTTGGCGGACCAGTTCCGCCACGACCTCGTCGAGGGTGGCGGGTACCCAGCCGGCGGTCCAGTCGTGGAGGAGGCCGTTGACGCTGCCGATGAAGGCGGTGGCGGGGAGGTGGTAATCGCGGGGCACGGCCTCGCCGCGGGCGGCGGCGGCCTCGGCCTCGGTGCGGATGAGGTCGACCCAGCGCGCCCGGCGGGCCAGGCGCTGCTCCTCCAGGCGCGGGCTGACGCCGACGATCTCGACGAAGGTGATCCGGACGCGGCGCGGGTCGGCGGTGACGTTAGTGTCGTTCTTCAACGGCTTCTTCGAGTACGACGTCGCCACGGACCGGATCACCCGGACGAGAACCCTTCCGAAGAACCCCGCCACCAGCGAGGACCGCACCACCTGGGTCAACGACTCCCGCCATCACGGCATCACCATGAAGCCGGACGGCACCAAGCTGTGCGTCGCGGGCACCATGGACGACTACGCGACCGTCGTCGACCGCACGACGCTCCGGGAGGGCCCGCTGGTGCCCGTCGCCAAGCCCTACTGGGCGACCGTCAGCGGCGACGGCAGGTCCTGTGTGGTCTCCGAGAGCGGCGCCGACCGGGTGACCGCCATCGACTTCGCCACCGGCGAGAAGACGGCGTCGATCGCGGTCGGCGACCACCCCCAGCGGGTGCGGCTGGCCCGGGTGCCCGCGAACTGGACGGGCCCGTCGGCCAGGTGACGGGGTGAGCGGCGGACGGCGGCTGTCCGGAGCCGCCGCCCACCTGACGCGTCGTCAGCTCTCCGTCCGGTTCCTGCCGGTGACCTTGAGCAGGTACTCCTTTCGGTTCAGCGGGTTGTGGTCGGTGCGCGGGCGTTCCGGTACGGGAGCGCTCCGCTCGACGGGTGCGTAGTGGTCGAAGGCGCTCTCCCACTCGGCCTCGCCCCTCGTCAGCCCCGGCAGCCGTTGCTCCAGGGCGTGCACCCGGGCCGCCGGCACCACACCGTCGAGCAGGCAGTGGGCGCCGCGCGTCTCGGTGGTCCGGGGCACCGCCCGCAGCGCGGACAGCACCGGGAGCAGCGCGCCCAGGGTGTCCGCCGGGGCCTGGAGCCGGAACCGGTGCATCGGTTCGTGCACCCGCGTCCCGGCCCGGCGCAGCGCCTCGGTCAGCACCAGCGGGGTCAGGCCCCGGAAGTCCGCGCCGGTGCTCGACATGCTCTTGTCGAAGCCCTGGTGGGCGTGGCTCTGGCGCGGTGAGTACCCGGAGTGGGTCATGGTGACAGTGCAGTCGGTGACCTGCCAGCCGTGCAGGCCCTGGGTGAGGGTCTCGCGCACGGTGTCCTCGACGGCCTTGAAGAAGGCGTACGGCATCGAACCCAGCTCCACTTCCAGGCGGAACGCGTTGCCCGCGCCGTCCGGGGCGGGCTCGACGCGCAGCCCCACCGTGGCGAGGAACGGATTGCCGTCCTTCTTGTTGAACTCGACCGCCGCGCCGGTGCCGACGGGTCGCTCGACGCACAGCGGTGTCGTCTCGCGGAAGGTGACGTCGAGGCCGTACTCGTCGGCGAGGGTGGCCTGGACGACCTCCTTCTGCACCTCGCCGTAGAGGGACACCGAGGTCTCCTGGCGCACCTCGTCGTGGCGCAGGCCGATCAGCGGGTCCTGCTCGGCCAGCTGGGTGAGCGCCAGATGCAGGGCCCGCCGGTCCGCCGGGCGCGCCGGCTCGACGACGGTCTCCAGCGTGGGCGGGGCGAAGAGGTGTCCGTCCGTGGTGCGGGGTACGCCCAGCCAGTCGCCGGTCCTGACCTCGGTGAGGCCCCACAGCCGGGCGATGCGGCCCGCGGTGACCGCGTCCCGGCGGATGTCGGTGCCGTCCTCGAAGACGTGGACGGCGGTCACCCGGCCCTCGTCGCCGCGGGCGCCGAAGCGGATCCGGTCGCGGGTGCGCAGCGTGCCGGAGAAGAGGCGGGCGTAGGCCACCTTCTCCCCCGCCGGGCCGCGCTCCACTTTGAAGACGGTGCCCGAGACGGGTCCGTCGGGGTCACCGTCGGCGGGGGGCAGCAGCCGCCGGATGCCGTCGGTGAGCGCGTCGACGCCCGCTCCGGTGATCGCGGAACCCGCGTACGCCGGATGGACCAGGCACCGCCGGGTCTGCTCGGCGAGGGCCGTGTGCAGCAGGGCGTCGGGCACCGTGCCCTCGACGTAGGCGGCGAGCAGGTCGTCGTCGTGGTCGGCGAGGACGTCGAGGGCGGCCGGGGCGGGGCCGGGGGTGAAGCGGGCGGCGGGGGTGCCGAGGGCGGTGGCGGTGCCCATGGGGACGACGGCCGCCGAGAGCCGTTCGGCGGCGGCGCGCAGGACGTCCTCGTAGGCCGCGCCCCGGCGGTCGATCTTGTTGACGAAGAGGAGGGTGGGGATGCGCAGCCGGCGCAGGGTGCGCATCAGCACGCGGGTCTGCGCCTGGACGCCCTCGACGGCCGAGACGACCAGGACGGCGCCGTCCAGCACGCCGAGCACCCGTTCCACCTCGGCGATGAAGTCGGGGTGACCGGGGGTGTCGATGAGGTTGACGGTGACGTCGTCGAGCGGGAAGGAGACGACGGCGGACTTGATGGTGATGCCGCGCCGGCGCTCCAGCGCGAGGGTGTCGGTGCGGGTGCTGCCGGCGTCGACGCTGCCGATCTCGTCGATGACTCCGACGCTGTGCAGCAGCCGTTCGGTCAGACTGGTCTTACCCGCGTCGACGTGCGCGACGATCCCGAGGTTGAGCAAGTGCACGAAGCGTCATGTCCTTGGTGAGGGGGGTCATTGCGTGCGGGACGGACATGGACGCAGTGCGCATGGATCGCTCCTCCGGGCGCGACGGACGGGTCGGACGCAGTGCAGCAGAACCGGGGAGCGGGGCGCCAGTGAATTAACGGGCCGCGGGGCTCGGACGGGCCGGTCTCAACGCGGTGGGAGCCGGTGCAGGGTGACCTCCGTGAGAAGCCCGTCGGCGACGGTGGCGGTCATGTAGGTGCAGTGCGGCTGCCGGCGGCGGTCGGTGGGCGAGCCGGGGTTGAGCAGGCGCAGGCCCGAGGGGGCGGTGGTGTCCCAGGGGATGTGGCTGTGGCCGAAGACCAGCACGTCGAGGTCGGGGAAGCGGGCGGCGCAGCGCGCCTCGCGACCCTGCGCGGCGCCGGTCTCGTGCACGGCGCCGAAGCGCAGGCCGCCCAGTTCGGCACGCGCCACCTCGGGTAGCCGGGCCCGCAGTCCGGGCCCGTCGTTGTTGCCGTACACGCCGATCAGCCGGCGGCAGCGGCGCTCCAGCAGGTCGAGGGTGGCGGTGTCGACCCAGTCCCCGGCGTGGAAGACGACGTCGGCGTGCGGCAGTTCCGCAAGCAGCGGCTCGGGCAGTGCCCTGGCGCGCTTGGGGATGTGGGTGTCGGCCATCAGCAGCAGGCGCACGGGTTCAGCGTACGCCGGTGATGGTTGGCCGTACGCCTGTCGTGTGCGGGTCAGTCCTCACCCCTGACGATGTTCCACTCCGCGGCGGTGTGCGGCGCGGGCGGGCCGTCCGGGCCCTCCACCGGGGCCAGGCAGGTACGCAGGGCGGGTTCCTCCCTCAGGCGGCGGGCCCTGGACCAGCCTGTCTCGGGCCGGCGGGCAGCGGGTTCGTCACTGGTCGGGGTGGTCACGGCAGGGTCCCTTCACTGGGTGTGGTCACCCGGGTCCCCCACGGTGACCCGGGCGAAACGCCGGGCCCGCTCAGGTGGTCGGGCCGCCACCGCCGAACGAGCCGCTGGAACCGCGGTCCCAGCGCGGGCGGTGCTGGTCCTCGCTGGGGGAACCGCCGGTGGGCCGCAGCTCGTGCGGGGTGAGCCGTTCGCCCTCGGCCATGTCGTGCGGCTCGCGCTGCTCCCGGGTCTCGTGCACCGGCCCGGACTCCGGCAGCGTCGGCTGCTTGCCGGTCCTCGACCGCCGGGCCTCGCTGCGGCGCACCCGGATGCCGTACTGGACGGCCCAGATGAGCGCCGCGGTGATGAGGACGCCTGCGATCACGATGATGATCATTCCGACCGGGGAGCCCGAGGCGGCTGTGGTGTACGCGGAGGTGTTCATGGGGGTGCGGGTACCCGCCGGGGGTGGATGAATGGCCGGCGGCTTGCGGGAAGGGTGGCGCCGGGCGGGGACGGCTCCCCGCCCGGCGGGTGGCCCTAAGTGTTGGGGCGGGCCACGCTGATGTCGCCGAGGGCGGAGTCCGGGTCGCGTTCCATCGCCAGGTCGCCCAGGGAGACGATGCCCACGGGGTGGCCGTGGTCGACGACGGGGACGCGGCGGACCGCGTGCTCGCGCATCAGCTGGACGGCGTGGTCCAGGTCCTCGTCGGGCGTGAGCGTGAACAGGTCCTCGCTGCACACCGAGGCGACCGAGGTCTGCTCCGGGTCGCCGCCCTCGCACAGCGCGCGGACGACCAGGTCGCGGTCGGTGACCAGGCCGCGCAGGGAGTCGTCCTCGGTGACCAGGACGGCGCCGATGTCCTCGTCGCGCATGATCCGGGCGACCTGGGCGACCGAGGTCACCGGTTCCACGGTCACCGGATCGGCGGTCATGATGTCGCGGACGTGCTGGGTCATGGCGTACCTCCTTCTGGCCTCACCTCAGAGGTGGTCGCCGCTCCGGGTACCCGCGCTCAGGTCTCGTCCAGCACGATCTCGCACCACACCTGTTTGCCGCCGCTGACCGGCACGGTGCCCCAGGCCGCCGACATGGCCTCCACGAGCAGCAGGCCGCGCCCGCCGGTGGCCTCCCAGCCGATGCTGGTGGGCCGTACGGGGGTGCGGGGCGAGGAGTCGGCGACGGCGACCCGCAGGCGGCTGCCGACCAGGGTGAGGTCGAGGCGGACCGGGCCGTCGGTGTGCACCAGGGCGTTGGTGACGAGTTCGGAGACGACCAGCAGCACGGCGTCGGCGTACCGGGCGACGCCCCAGGCGCGCAGGGTGCGGTTGGTGAAGCGGCGGGCGTGCCGGACGGCCTCGGGGACGCGCCACACCGTCCAGCTCTCCCGGAGGGGGCGTACGGCCATGCCGTCGTAGCGCATCAGCAGCAGGGCGACGTCGTCGCTGCGGCGGGCCCCGGTGAGCAGGGTGTCCGCGACCAGGCCGAGGTGGGCGGGGTCGGCGCCCGCGAGCCGGCGGGCGAGCTGGTCCATGCCCTGGTCGATGTCGGCGTCCGCGGACTCCACGAGGCCGTCGGTGGTGAGGGTGATCAGGGTGCCGGGCGTCAGGCGCAGCGGGGTCATGGGGAAGTCGGCCTGGGAGATCACGCCGAGCGGCGGGCCGCCCTCCGCCTGGACGATCCGGGTGCTGCCGTCGGGGTGGCGCAGGAGGGGCGGCAGGTGGCCGGCGCGCACGCACCAGCCGGTGCCCTCCTCCATGTCGACGTCGACGTAGGCGCAGGTGGCGAAGAGGTCGGTCTCCATGTCGACCAGGAGCCGGTTGGCGTGCGAGACGACCACGTCGGGCGGGTGGCCCTCGACGGCGTAGGCGCGCAGCGCGGTGCGCATCTGGCCCATCAGGGTGGCGGCGGCGGCGCTGTGGCCCTGCACGTCGCCGATGACGAGGGCGACGTGGTGGTCGGGCAGCGGGATGACGTCGTACCAGTCGCCGCCGACCTCGAGTCCGGCGGTGGCGGGCAGATAGCGGGCGACGGCGACCGCGCCCGGCAGGGTCGGCAGGCGGCGGGGCAGCAGCTGACGCTGGAGCATGCCGACGAGTTCGTGCTCGGCGTCGAACGCGCGGGCGCGCATCAGGGCCTGTCCGGCGAGGCCGGCGGAGACGGTGAGCAGGGCGCGTTCGTCGGGGCCGAAGTCGTGCGGGCGGTCCCAGCCGATGAGGCAGGCGCCGGCCATCCGGCCGCCGGCGGGCAGCGGCAGCACGGCGAGGCCGCCGGGCCCGACCTCGGCGAGGGCGGGTTCCAGCGGGGTGCCGGCGGGCCAGATCTGGGCGCGGCCCTCGCGCAGGGCGGTGGCGAGGGTGGGCATGGCGCGCACGGGTGCGTCGGGCCACTCGGTGCGCCACTCCAGGCGCCACAGCTCGGGCCAGGCCTCGGGTTCGGGCGGGTCGAGGACGGTGACGACGAGCCGGTCGTGTTCCAGTTCGGCGAGGGCGATGCGGTCGGCGCGCAGCGGCCGGCGCAGGGCGGCGACCACGGCCTTGCTGACCTCGCGGACCGTGCCGGCGGTGGCGAGGGCGGAGGCGAGCCGCTGGACGCGGGCGACGTCGGTGACGTCGGAGCGCAGCCCGGCGGCGTCCTCGACGGTGCCGACGAGCAGCGCGGGCCGGCCCTCGCCGCCCGGCAGGAGCCGGCCGCGCAGCCGCAGCCAGCGGGGCGGTCCGGCGGGCCGCACCACCCGGAACTCCAGCTCCCGCTCGCCGACGGTCATGTGGTCGGCCTCGACCACGGACATGAGGGAGGGCAGGTCCTCGGGGACGGTGAGGCCGAGCAGGGTCTCGACCCGGCCGTCGAAGTCGTCGCGGGTGACGCCGAACAGGTGAAGGAGTGCGTCGCCGACCTCGACCCGGCCGCTGTCCATGGCGAGCGAGAAGGCGTTGGGCGGGAGTTCGCCGCCCTCCGCGCGGCCGGGCGGGGCGGGGCAGGAGACGGCGTCCGCGATGAGTTCGAGGGACGTGCGCTGGTGGGTGTCGAAGCCGTGGGGTTGCTCGCTGACCGCGAGGAGGCAGCCGCCGCCGGTGTCCCGGTGCGCGGGCAGGGCGGCGAGGTGGAACTCCGGTCCGGGGGTGCGCCGGCTGTCGGAGCGGGCGGCCAGGTCGGCGGGGCCCAGCCAGACCGGCTGCCCGGCGCGGTGGGCGTCGGCGACCGGGGAGCGCCCGGCGAGCGGATAGGTGTCGCGCAGTCCGTAGAGCGTGCGGGGCACGCCGGCCGACTCCACCAGGCACAGCTGTTCGCCGCCCTCGGCGGGGGTGTACACGGCGGCGAAGGTGGCCCCCGCGAAGACCAGGGCCTGTTCGAGGACGCGGTGCAGCCGCCCGGGCGCGCCGCGGTCCTCCATGATCGCTCGCAGCGCGGTCTCGGCGCGCGGCGTCGCCGTTCCGCGTCCCGCAGCGCCCTCACTGACCACGTCCGTATTACAGCGCTAATGCGACGCCCGCGCAGCCCCTGCGGTCGCGGCGGGGGGTCGGTGCGAGGGCCGGCGAGCGGCCAGGACGGGGCCGACCGGCGACCGGGACAAGGTCGGCAGGCAACCGTTCGAGGTCGGCAAGCGGCTGCTGCGGCGCGACGGACAGCCCGTGCGCGGTCGGCGAGCGGCCAGGACGGGGCCGACCGGCGACCGGGACAAGGCCGGCAGGCAACCGTTCGAGGTCGGCAGGCGGCTCGTGCGGGGCGACGGGCGGCCGGGACGGGCTCTACGGACAGCCCGGGCAGGGCTGGCGGGCGGCCGTTCGGGGGCGACGAGCGGCCCGCGGGGGTCGGTGGGTGACCCGTGCGGGGGTCGACGGGCGGCCCGTGCAAGGCCAGAAGGCGGCTGTTCGGCGCTTGGGTGCTCGAAACGGTTCGAACATGTCTTGACGCGTGCGTTCCGCACGGCGACCTCGTGACAGGCGTGACTGTCCGGAGCCACCGCGTGGCTGGAAAGCTCGGTGCCGTCACGGAGGGGGACGCATGGACAAGCGGTACGAGGTGTACGCGCTCGCGGACGGTCACTTCTACGACACACCGGACCGCCTGACGGGCGCGGGGAGCGAGGCCGCCCCGCTGTACGCGACGGCGCGGCGTGAGGTGCCCGAGGGCTGGCGCGCGGCGCGCACCGGGGACTGGCTGACGCTGACCCCGCTCGGCGCGGACGGCGAGCCGCTGCCCGGGCCGGCCCAGGGCTGGAAGGTGCACGCGGCGGCCACCCGCGGGAACGCGGAGCGGATCGCGGAGATCGTCTGGGACTACTGCGTGCCGCGCCGCATCCCGTTCAAGTTCGTGCCGGCCCCGCATCTGCTGCACCTGCGCAACGCCAAGTACGCGCCGCGCGAGGGCAGCGGCAAGTTCGTCACCCTCTACCCGGCCGACGAGCGGCAGCTGCACCAGGTGCTGACCGACCTCGGCGCCCTGCTCAAGGGCATGGAGGGGCCGTACATCCTCACCGATCTGCGCTGGGAGGACGGCCCGCTGCACGTCCGCTACGGCGCCTTCGCGCGCTCCTACGTGGTCGACGAGCGCGGGTCGCTGGTGCCGGCGCTGCGCGACGGGGAGGGGCGGCTGGTTCCGGACCGGCGCGATCCGGCCTTCCGGGTGCCGGAGTGGGTGACGCTGCCGGACTTCCTGGCCCCGCAGCTGGCGGCCCGCAACGCCACCACGGTCGGTGACCTGCCGTACCGGATCGAGAAGGCGCTGCACTTCTCCAACGGCGGCGGGGTGTACGCGGGCACCGACACCCGCGACGGGCGCAAGGTGGTGCTGAAGGAGGCGCGGCCCCACGCGGGGCTCGCGGCCGACGGCGCGGACGCCGTGGCCCGGCTGGAGCGCGAGAAGGAGGCCCTGGAGCGGGTGGCCGGGACCGGGGTGGTGCCGGAGGTGCGTGACTGGTTCACGCTGGGCGAGCACCGGTTCCTGGTGATGGACTTCGTCGAGGGCCGGCCGCTCAACTCCTTCTTCGCCGAGCGGCACCCGCTGCTGCTGCCGGAGCCGGACCCGCGGGCCGTCGCCGAGTACACGGCGTGGGCGCTGCGGATCCACGGGGCGGTGGAGCGGGCCGTGGCGGCGGTGCACGAGCGCGGGATCGTCTTCAACGACCTGCACGTGTTCAACATCATGGTGGCGCCCGACGAGGAGTCGGTGTTCCTGCTGGACTTCGAGGCGGCGGCACCGGCCGCCGAGCGGGGCCGCCAGGTGGTCGCCCATCCGGGGTTCTTCGCGCCGCCGGACCGCCGGGGCACCGATGTCGACCGCTATGCGCTGGCCTGTCTGCGGCTCGCCCTGTTCCTGCCGGTGACCACGCTGTTCGTGGTCGACCGGGGCAAGGCGGCCCATCTCGCCGAGGTGATCGCCGAGCAGTTCCCCGACGTGCCGCGGGCGTTCCTGGACGAGGCGGTCGCGGAGATCACCCGGGACACCGCGGGCGGCGCCCCCGTGCGGCCGGTGCGCCCCGCGGACCCGGGCGACTGGCCGCGCAGCCGGGACTCGATGGTCGAGGCGGTCCTCGAATCCGCCACGCCCGAACGCACGGACCGGCTCTTCCCCGGGGACATCGCCCAGTTCTCCGACGGTGGTGGCCTGGGCCTCGCGCACGGCGCGGCCGGGGTGCTGTACGCGCTGGCGGAGGTCGGCGCGCACCGGTACGAGGAGGGCGAGCGCTGGCTCCTCGACCGCACCGCGCCGCCGCCCGCGGGCACCCCGCTGGGCCTGTACGACGGTCTGGCGGGCGTGGCACTGGTGCTGGACCGGCTCGGGCACCGGCAGCGCGCCCTGGACCTGGTCGGCGGCGTGCTGCGGGAACGCTGGCAGCACCTGTCCTCGGACCTGCACGGCGGGCTCGCCGGGCTGGGCCTGGTCCTCGACCACCTCGCCGGCACCACCGGTGAGACGGAGCTGCGGGAGCGGGCCGCCGAGGCCGCGGAGATCGTCGTACGCCGGCTCGGCGAGCCGCGCCCCGAGACGCCGCGACGGCGGGCCGGGCTCATGCGCGGGGCGAGCGGCCAGGCGCTGTTCCTGCTGCGGCGGTACGAGGCCACCGGCGACCGGGAACTGCTGGCGGCGGCCGGGCGGGCGCTGCGCCAGGACCTGGCGAGCTGCGTGGTCCGCGAGGGCGGGGCGCTGGAGGTCGACGAGGGGTGGCGGACGCTGCCGTACCTCGGCGACGGCAGCGCCGGGCTGGGCATGGTCCTCGACGACTACCTCGCCCACGCGGCCGACGACACGGGTGAGTTCGAGCGGGCCCGCGCGGGCGTGCTCACCGCCGCGACCTGCCGCTTCTACGCGCAGCCCGGATTGTTCCAGGGCCGCGCCGGAATGATCCTGCACCTCAGCCGCACCACCGCGCCCGGCACCGGTCTCCGTGACCGGCTGGCCGAGCAGATCGCCGGGCTCGGCTGGCTAGCGATGCCGTACCAGGGGCGGCTCGCGTTCCCCGGGCACCAGATGATGCGGCTCTCCATGGACCTGGCCACCGGAACGGCCGGCTGCCTGCTGGCGCTCGGCGCCGCCCTCGGCGACGCGCCCGCCGCCCTGCCGTTCCTCCCGCCGCCCGCCGGGCGGCCCTCATGACGCGGTTCCCCGGTCCGCCGGACCGGAGGAGTCGTGAACCGCACCCGTCCCCACGGGATGCACGCGCAACACCCATCAGGGCAACCATGATGATCACGGAAAGGAACAGAAGATGGCTCTTCTCGACCTGCAGACGATGGAAGCCGACGAGCACACCGGTGGCGGCGGCGCCAGCACGGTGAGCCTGCTCTCCTGCATCAGCGCCGCGAGCGTCCTGCTCTGTCTCTGACCGGCAGCGCATCACCGGCCCCGGGCGGCCGTCTCCCGCGAGGGAGGCACCGCCCGGGGCCTTCCCGCGAGCGCTACAGCCAGCCCTCGCCCTGCGAGATCCGTATCGCGTCGATGCGGTTGCGGGCGCCGGTCTTGCGGGTGATGGCCGCGAGGTAGTTGCGCACGGTGCCGCGCGAGAGATGCAGGCTGCCGGCTATCTCGTCGATGGACGCGCCCTGGGCGGCGAGGCTGAGCACGCTCAGCTCGCGGCCGGTCAGCGGCATCTGGGCCGCCTTGAGGAAGCCGAAGCCGAGAGAGTCGTCGACGAAACGTTCCCCCGCGGCGACCTGGCGGATTCCGTGCACCAGGCGCTCGGGCGGGCCCGCCTTGTCGACGTAGCCGAGCGCGCCCGCCTCGGCGGCGCGTCTGAGCAGCCCCGGCCGGTCCGCGCCGGCCAGCACCAGCAGACGCGGGGGTCTGTCGCCGCCGCGCCCCGACAGCTCGTTCAGCGGCGGGATGCCGTAGCGGCCCGTGTACTCGAGGTCCGCGGCGCAGACGTCCGGCCGTAAGGAACGGACCCGCCCCGGGGCGGCCCGCCAAGGGGAGTCGTAGACCCCCAGGTCGGGTTCCCGGCGCAGCCAGTCCGCCAGGACCGATCGCACCAGACACGCGTCGTGCACCAGCAGCACCCGGATCAACACTGCCCCTCTCAGACTGCCGTCGCCGGTTCAAGGTGATGAGCGCCTGCCCATTCTTGGCGGCCCCGCGCCCGTCCGGCCGAGCAGAACCGGCCAACGGGATGCGCGGGGGCGCGCACCCCGCGCCCGTGCACCGGGGCACGCTTCCATCCAGGGGGCGTGAGGTGCGGCAGCGGGGGTACGAGGGTGAGTTTCGGCTGGGATGGCGCGGTGAACGGGCGTGCTCGGCGTGCGGCGTGGGGGCCGTTCACCGTGCGGGGGCGGCCGGGACGCGAGAGATTTGTTGCCTGGAAACGCGCTCGCGGCGCCGCGAGGAGGTGGTCGGCGTGTCCGACGGGCAGCCCGGGCAGGCACCGGCGGCCGGCCGGCATCCGGTCGGCGGTCCGCTGCTGTCCCTGGCGCTTGCCGCGATGATCGACGGGGTCCACGCCCACTCCGGTGCGGTGTACCTGCTCTCCCCCGACGAGCAGGTGCTGGAGATGGCCGTGATGGCGGGGCTGCCCCGCGCCTTCGCCGCGCCCTGGGAACGGGTGTCGACGAGCGCCCCGCTGCCGTTGTCGGAGGCGGTGCGCGAACGCCGGCTGGTCTGGATCGGCGACGAGGAGGAGATGGCGCGCCGCTATCCGCGGGTGGCCGTGGTGCTGCCGTACCCCTTCGCGCTGGCCGCGCTGCCGGTGGCGGCCGGTGACACGGTGTACGGCGGGGTCTTCGTCACCTGGCCCGGTGTGCGCACGCCGGTGCTGTCCGACTGGGAGCGGGAGCATCTGACGTCCGCTTGCGCGCGGCTGGCGGTGCGGCTGGAACGGGCCGCGCGGGACGGCCGTCCGGTGCTGCCGGAACCGGATCTGCTCGCGGCGTCCACGGTGGGCGGCGTGACCGGCACGATCGGCGCGATCGAGGCGGTCCGGCTGGTGTCCCGGCTGCCGTACGGGCTGTGCGCGCTCGATCTGCACGGCCGGGTGGCCTACGCCAACCCGGCGGCGGCCGAGCTGATCGGCCAGCCGGTGCGCCGGCTGGTGGGCCACCATCTGTGGGCGACCGTGCCGTGGCTGAACGACCCGGTGTACGAGGACCGGTACCGGGCCGCCCTGTTCAGCCAGCACCCCACGTCGTTCGTGGCGCTGCGCCCGCCGGGCGACTGGCTGTCGTTCCGGCTGTATCCGAGCACGTCGGGACTGAGCGTGCGCATCACCCGGACCGGGGCGATGACCGGGCCGGGCCGGGCCGGGCCGCGTGCCGCCGACGGTCCGAGCCGGCTGGTCACCATCTCGCAGGTGCTGACGCTCGCGAGCGCGCTGACCGAGGCGGTGGGCGTGCAGGACGTGGTGCAGCTGGTCGCCGACGAACTCGCCCCCGCGGTCGGCAGCCAGGCCCTGGTGGTGCTCGGCACCCGGGCGGGCCGGCTGCGGGTGCTGGGCCATCGCGGCTACCGGGACCCGCGCGTGGTGGAGCGGTTCGACGGCACGCCGCTGGGCGCGCGGACCCCGGGCGCGCACGCCCTGAGCACCGGGGTGCCCGCGTTCTTCGAGTCACGGGAGGAGCTGGAGCGTCTGTATCCGGCGCGGTCCGCGACTCCGGACGGGTTCGCCGCCTGGGCGTATCTGCCGCTGATCGCCTCGGGACGCCCGGTCGGCACGTGCGTACTCGCCTACGCCGAGCCGCATCCCTTCTCCACCGACGAGCGGGCGGTGCTGAGCAGTGTGGCCGGGCTGGTCGCGCTCGCCCTGGAGCGGGCGCTGCTGTACGACGTGAAACACCAGCTGGCGCACGGCCTCCAGGCGGCGCTGCTGCCGCCCTCGCTGCCGCCGCTGCCCGGCGTCGAGGCGGCGGCCCGCTATCTGCCGAGCACCCGGGGCATGGACATCGGCGGTGACTTCTACGACGTGGTGCCCGTGCCGGGCGGCGCGGCGGCCGTGATCGGGGACGTGCAGGGGCACAACGTGACCGCGGCGGGCCTGATGGGACAGATCCGGACGGCCGTACGGGCGTACACCACCGTCGGCCAGTCGCCGCAGGAGGTGATGCGCAGCACCAACCGGCTGCTGATCGACCTCGGCGTCGATCTGTTCGCGAGCTGTCTGTATCTGCGGCTCGATCCGGCGGGCGGGCGGGCCGTGATGGCACGGGCCGGGCATCCGCCGCCGTTGCTGCGCCGGCCGGACGGGCGGGTGCGGGTGCTCGATCTGGCGGGCGGCCCGCTGCTGGGCATCGACGCGTCGGCCGGGTATCCGACGACGGAGGTGGAGCTGGCGCCCGGCTCGGTGCTCCTGCTCTACACCGACGGGCTGATCGAGTCCCCCGGCGTCGACATCGAGGAGGCGCTCGCCCTCCTCGGGCAGCGGCTGTGCGAGGCCGGGGAACTGCCGCTGGACGAGCTGGCCGACGTGCTGATCGGGCAGGGGGCGGGGGCGGAGGAGCGGGCGGACGACGTCGCGTTGCTGCTGCTGCGGTCGCGGGCGTGAGACGGAAAGCGGCCGGGCCCCTCCGCCGAGGGGCCCGGCCGGTCTCACCGACCCATCGGCGGAGGTCAGTGAGGCTGGGTCGGCCCGGACTCGCCGGCGCCGTCGTCCTCGCCGCCGGGCTGCTCACCGGCTCCGGTGTCCTGCCCGTCGCCGGTGCCCTGGTGGTCGCCGCCCGCCTGCTGACCGGGGGCGGCGCCTTCCTGACCGGGAGCGGCCCCTTCCTGACCGCTCCCGGCGCCTTGCTGCTCGTTTCCGGCGTCGTGCCCGCCGTTGCCGGCGTCCTGTGCGTCGCCGCCGACGCCTTCGTCACCGCCGACGCCTTCGTCACCGCCGACGCCTTCTTCGCCGCCGGCACCCTGGTCCCCGCCGGCTCCCTCGTCCGCGCCGCCGGCTCCCGCCGCGCCGCCCTCGCCGAGCGTCGCGCCCACCGCCTCCAGCGCGGTGGTGACGGGCTGGAAGAACGTCTCCCCGCCGGCCGTGCAGTCACCGCTGCCGCCGGAGGTGAGGCCGAGGGCGAGGCCGTCCTGGGTGAACATCGAGCCGCCGCTGTCGCCGGGTTCGGCGCAGACGTTCGTCTGGATGAGCCCGGTGACGGTGCCCTCCGGGTAGTTGACGGTGGCGTCGAGGCCGGTGACCGTGCCGTCGGCGAGGCCCGTGGTGCTGCCCATGCGGAACACCTCCTGACCGACGGTGGCCTCCGCCGCCTGGAGGATCGGCACGGCCTGCCCCTCGGCGTTGACCTCGCTGAGCGCCTGGATGGCGGGGTCGTCGTACTTCACCAGCGCGAAGTCGCCCTCACCGGGGAAGACCGCCTGGTCGACGGTGCCGATCGGCGCGCCGCCCTGGGCGTCGGACCACTCGGCCGCCGCGACGCCGCAGTGGCCGGCGGTCAGGAACGCCGCGGTGCCGTCGCCCGCGGTCACGTTGAAACCGAGGGAACAGCGGGCGCCGCCGCCGAAGATGGCGTCACCACCCGAGGCGAAGGTCCTGAACGTGCCGGAGGACTTGCGCAGGGTCGCCTTCTCCTGGCCGAGGCTCCGCACGGCGGACTCCAGCGTGTCCCATGCGGCGCCGGTGACGGTGGAGTCGGCGGTGACGACGACCTTGTTGGTCCGGGGGTCGACGGCCCAGGCGGTGCCGGGGATGGTCGCCTCGCTCTTCAAGGTCCGCGCGGCGGCCCGCAGTTCGGCGGTGCTGTTGTCGACCTGGCGGACCGCCGCGCCCGCCTTCTTGGCCTGGACCACGAGTTGGTTGTCGTCGCCGACCACGTTGACGACGAGCTGCTGCCGGCCGGCGTCGTAGTAGGACCCGGCGAAGGCGTCGCCGAGCAGTCCGGCGAGCCGGCCGGCGAAGTCCGAGGCGTCCGCGGCCTTCAGGGCACGGGGTGCGGCCTGGGTCTGCGCCGCGCCGTCCTGGGACGCGTTGGCGTGGGGCAGCAGGAGCGCCGCCGCTCCGAGCGCCGCCACGCCGCCCGCGGCCAGCACGGCCTTGCGCTTCGAAATGCGCTTGTGACTCAAGACTTCTCGACCTCCTGGGGGACCGGGTGCGGGCCGCCCTGCGGCGGCGGTTGGGGGCGCCTGGATGGCCACTGGTACGCAGCGCACGCGCGAGGCGTTCAACCGTGTGTGCGAAACCGGACCGCGTTGGCGAGAAACCGGTCACCCGGACGGGCGATACAAGACACGCAGAAGGGTGATACCGAACGGCCCGCCGGGGAAAAGTCCCTGCATGACGATGACCCCGGCCGAGGCCGAGAAGATCCTGTCCGCGAACTTCGCCCCCTGGGTGCGGGAACTCGGCCTCGCCGTGGAGTCGTTGGGCGGCGACCGGGCGACCCTGCGGCTGCCCTGGTCGGACCGGCTGGCCCGGGAGGGCGGCGCGCTGTCGGGGCAGGCGCTGATGGCCGCGGCGGACACGGCGACGGTGATCGCCGTCTCGGCGGCGCGCGGCGCCTTCGTGCCGATGACGACCGTGCAGCAGTCGACGTCGTTCCAGCGCGCGGTGACCGGCTCGGACGTCCTGGTCACGGCGGTGCTCACCAAGCTGGGCCGCCGGATGGCGTTCGCCGACGTCACGATGACGGCGGAGCCGAACGGGGACCTCGCGGCCCACGCGAGCACGGTCTACGCCCTTCTGGGCTGACACGTTCCGCGATCGACCGGCCACGTTCCGTCCCGGCCGCGTAGCGGAACGAGGGCTTCAGGAAATCTGCACAGCGACTGCCCAACCGGCTCACCGGACACGGACGGGCCGCCCCGGCCGACGCTGCCGGACGCGCCATTGGGGCGGGTGTGCCGGATTCGCCGAACGGGCGGCAAGCGATGGTGTGCGCCGATGCCGTGCGGCATGTGAAGAAGTCGCCGACAAGCCGTGCGCGCACCTGCACGGCTGGGCACGTCGAGGGTTCAAATGCCCTGGTGAGGGGGCTTGTTGAGTGGAGGACGAACGTCGCCGCGTGCTTTGATCCATCGCACCGCGGGGGCCGCGAGGGACGCCCTGCACGGGGCGCACAGCGCCGGGCCCGCGGTGCGCGGCCGTCCGTCTGTCCCCAGAGGGGGCCGCTCCCCCCTTGAGAGATATCCATATGAAGGGAAGTTCCATCATGAACTCCACCCCCCAGGTTGAGACCGCCGAGATCTCCGACGCCGAGCTCGACAACGTCTCCGGCGGCCTGCACGTGAACTCGCTGGGCACCGTCACCGGCCTGGTGGACGGCGTCGCCCCGGTCTCCGGCCTGGTCGACACGGCCGTCGGCACCGTCGAGGGTGTCACCGGCCTGAACACCGCCCCGGTCACCGCCCTGGTCGCCGGTCTCTGATCGCACCTCAGGGTGGACGAAGAGTCCCGGAGCCGCCGTGCGGCTCCGGGACTCTTCGGATGCCACCACGCACGTCCCCGCAGTTCACCCGGTGAGGGAAGAGTCCCCGTGCAGTTCCGCCAACAGGCCCTCGCCCGGCTCCAGTCGTCCGAGGAGCTGGACCTCCCCGTGCGCCTCGCCCGCCCGCAGGGCTGGCTCGTGCTGTCCGTGACGGTCGTCGCGATGGCCGCCGCGTCGGTGTGGGCGGTGACGGGCAGCGTGTCGTCCACGGTGAGCGCGCCCGCCATCCTCACCCACGGTCAGGGCAGTTACGTCCTGCAGAGCCCCGTCGCCGGCCAGGTCACCGAGATTCTGGCCGAGGAGGGCGAGCGGCTGCCCGCCCACTCCCCCGTCCTGAAGGTCCGTACGGCCGGGGGCGAGACCGTGGTCCGCACCCTCGCCGCGGGCCGGCTGACCGCGCTCGCCGCGACGATCGGGCAGATCGTCTCCACCGGCGCGGACGTCGCCGCCGTGGAGAAGGTGACGGCGAAGGACGCCCCGCTGTACGCGACGGTGTACGTCCCCGCCGAGAACGCCTCCGCGATCCCCGCCGACGCGCCCGTGGACCTCACCGTGCAGACGGTGCCCACCCAGGAGTACGGCGTGCTGCGCGGCCATGTGCAGTCCGTGGACCGTTCGCCGCAGACCGCCCAGCGCATCGGCGCGTTTCTCGGTGACGGCCGGCTCGGCGAGCAGTTCACCGAGGACGGCCGTCCCGTCGCCGTGCTCGTCCGCCTCGACAAGTCGGCGTCCACGAGAAGCGGTTACGCCTGGTCGACCACGGACGGCCCGCCGCACCGCCTCACCTCCATGACCCTGGCCACCGGCTCGATCCGGCTGGCCGATCAGCGTCCCGTCGATTGGCTGCTGCCGTGACCACCACCGCCGGGGAAACCCGGGGCCGGCGCCGGGCCGCCCCGCCGCGGCGCACGGTCCCCAAGGCCCGCCGCCGTACCGTGCGCACCCCCACCGTGCTCCAGATGGAGGCCGTCGAGTGCGGCGCCGCCTCCCTGGCGATGGTGCTCGGCCACTACGGCCGGCACGTCCCGCTGGAGGAGCTGCGCATCGCCTGCGGTGTCTCGCGCGACGGCTCGCGCGCCAGCAACCTGCTGAAGGCGGCCCGCGGTTACGGCCTGACGGCCAAGGGCATGCAGATGGACCTGGCCGCGCTCGCCGAGGTGCAGGCACCGGCCATCCTGTTCTGGGAGTTCAACCACTACGTCGTCTACGACGGCATGGGCCGCCGCTTCGGCCGCCGCGGCGTGTGGGTCAACGACCCCGGCAAGGGCCGCCGGTTCGTGCCGATGGAGGACTTCGACGGCAGCTTCACCGGTGTGGTGCTGGTGATGGAGCCCGGCGCGGACTTCACCAGGGGCGGGCGCCGGCCCGGTGTGCTCGGCGCGCTGCCCGCCCGGCTGCGCGGCACGGCGGGCACGCTGCCCGCCGCCGTCCTGGCGAGCCTGCTGCTGGTGCTGGTCGGCGCGGCGGTGCCGGCGCTCAGCCGGACGTACATCGACATGTTCCTCATCGGCGGGCAGACCTCGCTGCTGGACGTGCTGTTCACGTCCATGGGCGCGTGCGTGCTGCTCACGCTGGTGCTGACCTGGCTGCAGCAGGCGAACCTGCACCACGGCCGGATCATCTCCTCGACCCTGTCCAGCGCCCGCTTCCTGCGCCATCTGCTGCGGCTGCCGGTCACCTTCTTCTCCCAGCGCAGCCCGGCCGACCTGGTGCAGCGCCTCCAGTCCAACGACGCGGTCGCCGAGACCCTGGCCCGCGACCTCGCGGCCGCGGGCGTGGACGCGGTGGTCGTCGTGCTCTACGCGGTGCTGCTCTACACGTACGACCCGCAGCTGACGTTCGTCGGCATCGGCGTGGCGCTGCTGAACCTCGTCGCCATGCGCGTGGTGATCCGGCTGCGCGCGACCCGTACGGCGAAGCTGCGCGCGGACAACGCCCGGCTGACCACGACGGCGTACTCCGGTCTGCAGCTCATCGAGACGATGAAGGCGACCGGCGGCGAGGACGGCTACTTCCGCAAGTGGGCGGGGCAGCACGCGACCACCCTGGAGGAGCAGCAGCGGCTCGGGGTGCCGAGCGCCTGGCTGGGTGTGGTGGCGCCTACGCTGGCCACGCTGAACAGCGCGCTGATCCTGTGGATCGGCGGGCTGCGGGCCGTCGAGGGTCATATCTCGGTGGGTCTGCTGGTCGCCTTCCAGGCGCTGGTCACCCGGTTCACGGCGCCGCTGACCCGGCTCAACGGGGTCGCGGGCCGCATCCAGGACTTCGCGGCGGACGTGGCGCGGCTGAAGGACGTGGAGAACTTCCGCGCGGACCCGCTGTACAGCCGTACGGGCGGGGAGTCCACGCGGCGGCTGCACGGGCACGTCGAGCTGGAGAACGTCACCTTCGGCTACAGCCCGCTGGACAAGCCGCTGCTGACCGGTTTCGACCTGACCGTCGGGCCGGGGCAGCAGGTGGCGCTGGTCGGCGGGTCCGGTAGCGGCAAGTCGACCGTGTCGCGGCTGATCGCGGGTCTGTACACGCCATGGGAGGGCGTCATCCGCATCGACGGGCAGCGTCTGGAGGACATTCCGCGCGGCGCGCTCGCGGCCTCCGTCTCCTTCGTCGACCAGGACGTGTTCCTCTTCGAGGGCACGATCCGCGACAACGTGGCGCTGTGGGACCCGTCGATCCCGGACGACGCGGTGATCGAGGCGCTGCGGGACGCGGCCCTGTACGACGTGGTGATGCGCCGTCCGGGCGGCATCCACAGCCGGGTCGAGCAGGACGGGCGGAACTTCTCCGGCGGGCAGCGCCAGCGGCTGGAGATCGCGCGGGCGCTGGTGCGCCGGCCGAGCGTCCTGGTGCTGGACGAGGTGACCAGCGCGCTCGACGCGCAGACGGAACTGGTGGTGATGGACAACCTGCGGCGGCGCGGCTGCGCCTGTGTGGTGATCGCGCACCGGCTGTCCACCGTGCGGGACAGCGACGAGATCGTGGTCCTCCAGCACGGCACGGTCGTCGAGCGCGGGCGGCACGCGGAGCTGGTGGCACGCGGCGGAGCGTACGCGGCACTGGTCAGGGAGCGATGAGATGACAGCCGTCGACGAGGGCGACCTGGTCCTGGGCGCCCTGTCCTCGCTGGGCACGCCGATCGACGGGTCGGCCCTGACCCGGCTCGACCTGGAGGGTCCGCAGGTGCTGTGGCTGGTCGCGGCGGGCGCGCTCGACCTGTTCGCGGTGGACGCGGCGCGGCAGGGGCACTGGCACCACCTGGGCCGGCTGGAGGCGGGCACGCTGCTGCTCGGCCCGGTGGCGGGCCCGCAGCACACGCTGGTGGCGCGTCCGGTGCGGGGCTGTGTGGTGCACCGCATCGGCCTGCGCGAGCTGTACCAGCCGGCGGCCACGCAGACCTGGTCGTACGACGAGTACGGCAATCCGCAGTACGTGCCGCCGACGACGAGCCCGCTGGAGTACGCCCTCGCGCTGGGCGTGGGCCGCGGCCTGTCGGTGCTCTTCCAGGCGCCGATGGCGTCGGAGGGCGCCGTCGAGGGGGCCGGGGCGGTCACCGACGACGACGTGTTCTGGATGCAGGTGCCGCCGGGCAGTGTCCAGTACGGCTCGCTGTACGGCGCGGAGGCCGCCGCCGATCTGCTGATGGACCCGGCGCTGTGGCAGAGCCTGGTGGACCAGCAGTACCGCCTGCTGACCACGCTGGACCGGTGGATCGAGCAGCTGGAGCGCAGCCACGAGACGCGTGCCGCGGCCGGCATCAAGGCCGGTGAGCAGGTGCGTGCGCGGGCCGACCGGACACTGCTGGCGGCCATCGGCCGCTCCTCGGAGCGGCGGACGACGGCCGCCGACGCGGACGCCACCTACGCGGCGTGCCGGCTGGTGGCCCGCGCGGCCGGGATCGCGCTGGCCGATCCGGGCCACGGGGGCACGGAGAGCGACCGCCTCGACCCGGTGGAGCGGATCGCGCTCGCCTCGCGGGTGCGCACCCGCGCGGTGCGGCTCGACGGCGCCTGGTGGCGGGAGAACGCCGGACCGCTGGTCGGGCGGCGGGCGCTGTCCGGGGCGCCGGTCGCGCTGCTGTGGCGGCGCGGCGGCTATGTGGCCGTTCATCCGGCGACCGGGCGTGAGACGCCGGTCGAGAAGGCCAACGCGGGCGAGTTCGAGCCGCGCGCGGTGATGTTCTACCGGCCGCTGCCGGACCGCCCGCTGGGTCCGCTCGGGCTGCTGCGGTTCTGTCTGCGCGGCACGCGCGGCGATGTGACCGCGCTGCTGCTGAGCGGGCTGGTGACGGTGGCGATCGGCGCGCTGGTGCCGATCGCCACCGGCAAGGTGCTCGGCGAGTACGTGCCGAAGGCGCAGAGCGGGCTGATCGCGCAGGTGTGCGCGGCGGTCATCGCCTGCAGTGTGGTGGCGGCGGCGTTCATGCTGCTGCAGAACCTGACGCTCCTGCGGCTGGAGGGCCGGATCGAGGCGACGCTGCAGCCGGCCGTGTGGGACAGGCTGCTGCGACTGCCGACGAGGTTCTTCACCGGGCGGTCCACGGGTGAGCTGGCCAGTGCGGCGATGGGCATCAGCGCGATCCGCCGGCTGCTCGCGGGGGTCGGCCCGACGGTCGCCCAGTCGGTGACGGTCGGGGCGGTGAACCTGGGGCTGCTGCTGTGGTACAGCGTGCCGATGGCGCTGGCGGCGGTGGCCATGCTGGTCGTCGTCTCGGCCGTGTTCCTCGGGCTGGGGCTGTGGCAGGTGCGCTGGCAGCGGCGGCTGACGGTGCTCACCAACAAGCTGAACAACCAGGCGTTCCAGACGCTGCGGGGCCTGCCGAAGCTGCGGGTGGCGGCGGCCGAGAACTACGCGTACGCGGCGTGGGCGGAGGAGTTCGCGCGCAGCCGGGAGCTCCAGCAGCGGCTCGGGCGGATCAAGAACCTCTCCACGGTGCTCGGGGCGGTGTATCTGCCGCTGTGCTCGCTGCTGATGTTCATGCTGCTGGCGGGGCCGGCGCGGGGTTCGATGTCGGCGGCCGAGTTCCTGGCGTTCCACACGTCGGTGACCATGCTGCTGACCTCGGTCACCCAGCTGACCGGCGCGTTCGTGTCGCTGGTGGCGGCACTGCCGCTGTACGAGCAGATCAAGCCGGTGCTGCGGGAGCTGCCCGAGGTGCGCACGGCCAGCACCCGGCCGGGGCGGCTGTCCGGCGCGATCGAGGCACGGCGGCTGTCCTTCCGCTACTCCGAGGACGGTCCGCTCGTCCTCGACGACGTCTCCTTCGCCGTGCGGCCCGGCGAGTTCGTGGCGATCGTCGGCCCGAGCGGCTGCGGCAAGTCCACGCTGCTGCGGCTGCTGATCGGCTTCGACCGCCCGACCTCGGGCAGTGTCCTCTACGACGGCCAGGACCTGGCCGCGCTCGACCAGTCGGCGGTACGGCGGCAGTGCGGGGTGGTGCTGCAGCACGCGCAGCCGTTCACCGGGTCGATCCTGGACGTCATCTGCGGCACCGAGCCGTACACGCCGGAGGAGGCGATGGCGGCGGCGGAGATGGCGGGGCTCGCCGAGGACATCAAGCGCATGCCGATGGGCCTGCACACCATCGTCGCCGGCAACGGGGCGATCTCGGGCGGCCAGCGGCAGCGGCTGATGATCGCGCAGGCGCTGATCCGCCGCCCGCGCATCCTCTTCTTCGACGAGGCGACCAGCGCGCTGGACAACGAGACGCAGCGGCGGGTCATCGAGAGCACCAAGGCCCTCGACGCGACCCGCGTCGTGATCGCCCACCGGCTGTCGACGGTGCTGGACGCCGACCGGGTCATCGTGATGGACAACGGCCGGATCGCCCAGCAGGGCCCGCCCGCCCAGCTCCTCGCGGACACCGGCGGCCGCCTGCACGAGCTGGTGCGGCGGCAGCTGGCGTGAACCGGGTGGCGCGGCGGTGCGCAGTGACCGGGGCGGGGCGGCGGTGCGCAGTGACCGGAGCGGGGCGGCGGTGCGCAGTGACCGGAGCGGGGCGGCGGTGCGCAGTGACCGGAGCGGGGCGGCGGTGCCCGGTGGACCGGGGCGGTGCCGGGGTGGGCCGTGGGCCCGGGCGGTGCCTCGGCAGGCCGCGAGCCGAGGTCGGGTGCCGGTCCTGGCGTGAACGCTGCCGGTCCTCGTGCGGTGCGGGCGGCTCTCGGGCGGCGCGCCGCCGCCTCGCGGCCGGGCGTGTGCTTCTTGGCGCCGTGGCGTGATCATCCGCCCGAAGACTGGGCGTACGGCTTTTCGGGTACCCGGCTGACATGCGGATCAGCGTGGTGGACGTGGGCTCCAAGACGGTGCGGCTCGTGGTGGCGGACGCGGAGGGCGGGGTGCCGCTGCCCGTGCACACCGCGAAGTGGCGGCTGCGTCTCGCCGACGAGGTGCGGCCCGGCGAGCCGATCCCGCAGACCGCCGTCGACCGCCTCGCCGAGGCCGTCGCCGAGGCCGACCTCACCGCGGACAAGTGGGGCGCGGCCGGGCCGCTCGCCTTCGCGACCGCCGTCGTGCGGGCCGCCCCGAACCGCCGCGAGGTGCTGCATGCCGTGCGTTCGCGCACGGGCGTGGAGCTGTGCACCCTGCCCGGCGAGGTCGAGGCGGAGCTGACGTTCCTCGCCGCCCGGCGCTGGATGGGCTGGCGGTCGGGCCCGCTCGCGCTGCTCGACATCGGCGGCGGATCGCTGGAGGTGGCCTTCGGCCGTGGCCGGCTGCCCGACTTCGTGGCGTCGCTGCCGCTCGGCGCGGGCCGGCTGACCCACGAGTTCTTCACGGACCAGGACCCGCCGACCCCGGAGCAGGTGCGGGCGCTGCGCCGCAAGGTCCGCCATCAGCTGCGGGACGCCAGTGCGCGGATCCGCTGGGAGGGACCGCGGACCGCGGTGGCCACCTCCCGCACCTTCCAGCAGCTCGGACGGCTGTGCGGCGCGGCACCGGGCCGCCAGGGGCCGTTCGCGGAGCGGCAGTTGCGCCGCGCGGACCTGCGGGCGGCAGTGGACCGGCTGGCCGCGCTGTCCGCCGCCGAGCGGGCCCTGCTGCCCGGTATCTCCGCGCCGCGCGCCGCGCAGAGCCTGGCCGGCGCGCTGGTCGCGCACACCGCGATGAAGCTGACCGGCCTCAGGACGCTCACGGTCTGTCCGTGGGCGATCCGCGAGGGCGTGCTGCTGCGCCACATCGAGGACGGCCCGTCCTGGTGGGCGGAGGTCAGCCGGCTCGACGAGGGCGGAGCGGCCGCGGACCCGGTGCCGCTGCGCATCGCGAGCACCCCATCCTGACCCTGGACCGGAAGGAGCGGTCACCGTGTCGGCCAACGACAAGCACCGCGAGGAAGAGCAGCCGGAGACCGCCTTCGAGGAGGTCCTGCGGGAAATACTGGACGAGGAGCGCCGCGTCCGCGACACCGAGGAGCAGCGGCGCCAGGACGGCGAGGCCGGGGAGGCGATCACGCCGAACACCCGGGCGCAGGAGCAGTCCGAGGGCGAGTGAGGGGCCGGGCGAGGGGCCGGTCGCCTGCTCCGGACGCGTGGTGTGCGGTGCCGGCGGCCCGTTCCGGGGTTTCCGGGGTACCCGTTGCGCATGGAACACGAAGGACAGCCCCTGCCCCCGCCCCGCGGCCCGCTCTCGGCCGCCGTCGAGGACTGCCTGCGCGCGGCCGGCCCCCCGCCGGGCCCCGAGGAGGCCGCGGCGGCGGACCCGTACGGCGACGACCTCCAGCTCGCCCTCTACCTCTGTTACGAGCTGCACTACCGCGGCTTCGCCGGCGTGGACCCGGAGCGCGAGTGGGACCCTGAGCTGCTGCGCGCCCGGGCGGCGCTGGAGCGGCGGTTCCTCGCGGCGCTGCGGACGGACACCCCGGTGCACGACAGCGTCGGAGACGCGCTCGCCGAGCTGCTGGTCGAACCGGTCGACGGCACCGGCGTCACGCACTATCTGCGGGACAAGGGCGAGCTGTGGATGCTGCGGGAGTACGCGGCCCACCGGTCCCTGTACCACCTGAAGGAGGCGGACCCGCACGCCTGGGTGCTGCCGCGGCTGTGGGGCCGGGCGAAGGCGGCGATGGCCGCGGTGGAGTTCGACGAGTTCGGCGGCGGGCGCGCGGACCGGGTCCACGCCCGGCTGTTCGCCGACCTGATGACGGACCTCGGCCTGGACACCACCTACGGCCGCTATCTCGACGCGGCGTCCGCGGAGGCCCTGGCCACGGTGAACCTGATGTCGCTGTTCGGCCTGCACCGGGCGCTCAGGGGCGCCCTCGTCGGTCACTTCGCCGCCGTGGAGGTCACCTCGTCGCCCGGTTCGCGACGGCTGGCGGAGGCGATGCGGCGCACCGGGGCGGGTCCCGCGGCCGAGCACTTCTACGACGAGCACGTGGAGGCGGACGCGGTGCACGAGCAGGTGGTGCGCCACGACGTCATCGGCGGCCTGCTGGAGGAGGAGCCGCAGCTGGCCCCCGACGTGGTCTTCGGGATCGACGCCACCGGTCTGGTCGAGGACCGGTTCGCGCGGCGGCTGCTCGAGGACTGGACGGCGGGCAGGTCCTCGCTCCGCTCCGCCGTCACATCGGCACCATCCCATACATCCTGAACATCCGGGTACTGGGAGAGCGTGAATCCCTTGATCCCACCCGGCGTGTATCCGCCCCAGGAAGACACCTCCCTGCTGGCAGCGGCCCTGTCCGAGGAGCCGCTGCCCCCGGACGCGAGGGTGCTCGACGTCGGCACCGGCAGCGGCGCGCTCGCCCTGGAGGCGGCGCGGCGCGGTGCCGAGGTGACCGCCGTGGACGTCTCCTGGCGGGCGGTGTGCGCCGTGTGGGTCAACGCCCGGCGCTCCCGGCTGCCGGTGCGCGTCCGGCGCGGCGATCTGTTCGCCCCCGTGCGCGGCCAGCGGTTCGACCTGATCCTGGCCAACCCGCCGTACGTGCCGGCCCCGGACGGGCGGGGCGTCCCGCGCGGGCGGGCCCGGAACTGGGACGGGGGCCACGACGGACGCCTCGTGGTGGACCGCATCTGCCGGGAGGCGCCGCGTCTGCTACGGCCCGGAGGGGTGCTGCTGATGGTGCACTCGGCGCTCAACGACCCGGACCGGACGCTGGCGCAGCTGCGTGCGGCGGGCCTGAAGGCGGCCGTGACCCGGAGCAGCCGCATCGCCTTCGGTCCGGTGCTCAGCGCCCGGGCCGAATGGCTGAGACACCGGGGGCTGCTCGGGCCCTCGGAGGAGAAGGAAGAGCTGGTGGTCGTCCGTGCCGAACTCCCCGACTGACGGTCCCCGCCGCATCAGGATGCGGCGCGAGGGGCCCCTGCTGGTCGAAGGCCCGGTGGAGGTGGAGCTGGAGGACGGCACGACCGTGTCCTCCGACCGGTTCCGGGTCGCCCTGTGCACCTGCCGTCGCAGCCGCACGTTTCCCTGGTGCGACACCAGCCACCGCGCCCGGACTCGGGAGCGGTGAGCGGCGCGCCCGAACGCCGGAACGCTTGAATGATCGAGAGGCCGGCAGGCGGCCCCACTCCGCCCGCCGGCCCCTGTCACGAGACCGCCGCGGTCCGTGACAGGAATCCGCACTCCCCACCTGCGGAACTCCTGCTGCCTTCACGGAACCGGCCGCGATCCCGGTCTCAGAACGCGAAGACGCTCGCCACGGACGAGTTCTTCACGCATTCGTTGGCGAAGACGCGCTCGTAGGAGACGCGTTCGCCCTGCCAGACGCCGTCGACCGTGACGACCACGGGGTCGTACTCCCGGGTACACAGAACGCCGCTCTCGCTCTCCAGGGCGGCGAAGTCGCCGTCCACACGGCTGAGTTCCGCGCAGGCCGAGGCCGGGTCCGGGTGCGTGCCGGACGGCTTCGGTGCGCAGTTCAGGGTGACCGCACGCTCCGGGACGGCCTGGGCGGCGGTCTCGCCGTGGCCCACGGTGAAGACCAGGGCGGAGGGGGCGTAGAGCGTGGCGGGCGCCGCCTGGGCGGTCCCGCTCAGGGGTGCGGCGAGCGCGGTGGCCGCGAGGGCGAGGGTCGCTGCCCGGCGCGCGAAGTTCCGCATTGTGTGCTTCCTTCCGCTCGATTGCGTTGAGTACCGGACCGCACGCTGTGAGTGCCGGCCGGCGAGCGCGAGTCTGCCGAGTCCGGCGCCGAAACTCACATCGACCCCATCGGTTTCAGTAACCTTGCGTATTGAATCAGTGGCGCGAAGTCACGGGATTCGAACGTTCCAATCGCCAATCTGCGCGGTTCTTGATCGTTTTAGTTGGCCGAATGGCTGGTTTCACCATCCTCGTTAATCGGCCGGAAACATTCCGAATCCGACCGGCCCCGCCCCCCACCGGACGCCCGGCGTTCAGCGCGAGGTGGTCGAATCATCCACTCCACACCCACAGGCTGGACGAACCGTCCTCCGCTCCCGGCCCCTGGCGTCCCTCGCCGCGCTTCCCATCGGCAGGTCCGCTCGCCTTCGGCGGTCTGATCCCGCACTCCCCTACCGGCCGGTATGGTCGGCGGCGGCGCAGGATCGGGTTCTGTGGTGGGAGGGGACGGGATGGGCAGGCACTGGGCGGACTTCCAGTACGAGATCTACCTGAACGGGATGACCGGCGCGGTGCCGCGGCTGCCCACGGACCTGACGCGGCTGGAGGAGATGGCCGAGCGGCGGCTCGGGCCCGGCCCGGTCGGCTATGTCGCGGGCGGGGCGGGCGACGGCGACACCGTCCGCGCGAACCGGGCGGCCCTGCGGCGGCGCCGGATCGTGCCGCGGATGCTGCGGGACGTCCACGAGCGGGACCTGTCGGTGGAGCTGCTGGGGCGCGCGCTGCCCGCCCCGCTGGCGCTGGCCCCCGTCGGGGTGCTGTCGATCCTGCACCCCGACGCCGAGCCGGCCGCCGCCCGGGCCGCCGCGGCGCAGGGCGTGCCGTACATCCTGTCGTCGGCGTCCAGCACGCCCATGGAGCAGGTCGCCGAGGCGATGGGCGACGCCGAGCGCTGGTTCCAGCTGTACTGGGCGAAGGACCGCGAGGTGACGCGCAGCTTCCTGGGCCGCGCGAAGGCGTCCGGCTTCAGCGTGCTGGTCGTCACGCTGGACACACCGCTGCTCGCCTGGCGGCCGCGCGACCTCGACCAGGCGTATCTGCCCTTCCTGCACGGCGTCGGCACCGCCAACTACTTCACCGACCCCGCGTTCCTGGCGGGCCTCGCCAGGCCGGTCCACGAGGATCCGAACGCGGCCGTCATGCACTTCACGGGCATGTTCGCCGACCCCGCCAAGACCTGGCCCGACCTCGCGTTCCTGCGGGAGAACTGGGACGGCCCGATCGTCCTCAAGGGCGTCCTGCACCCGGACGACGCCCGGCGCGCCGCCCAGGCGGGGATGGACGGGGTGGTGGTGTCCAACCACGGCGGCCGTCAGGTGGCCGGCTCGGTGGCGGCGGCCGACGCGCTCCCCCGGATCGCCGAGGCGGTCGGCGACCGGCTGGCCGTGCTGTTCGACAGCGGCGTGCGCACCGGCGACGACATCGTCAAGGCGCTCGCCCTCGGGGCCCGCGCGGTGCTCGTCGGACGGCCGTACGCGTACGGTCTGGGCCTCGACGGACAGGCGGGCGTCGAGCACGTCATCCGCTGCCTGCTCGCCGAACTCGACCTCACCCTCGCCCTGTCGGGCCACGCCTCCCCCGCCACCGTGACGGCCGCCGATCTGGTGGAGGAGGCCGGCTGACCAGCCCCGCGCACGCGGACGAGCGGCCTCCGCCCCCGCCCCGGAACGGGCCGGGGCGAGGGCCGGGGCGGTCAGCGCGTTTCCGGCAGTCCCGCCTGGCGGGCCCTGTCGTCGGTGGACAGGGGGTCGCCCTCCGCGGCCGACAGATCGGCGCTCCACCGCTGGGTGGGGGAACCGTCACGGACCTTGACGACGATGTCGGCGCCCGGGTCGCCGGTGGCGGGGGCGAGGGCGAGCCGTTCGTCCCAGCGGGGCACGAACTCTCCCCGCAGCGTGAGGTCGTAGCGCACATCGCCGCCACGCGCGTCACCCGCCTCGGCGCAGGTGCCGAGGATCACGACGCCCGCGTCGGCGTGCGCGTCGAGGCACAGTCCGGGGTCCGCGACGCTGCGCAGCAGGCCGTCGTCCTCGTACGACCACTGCTGCGTCCACTCCGCGGAGCACGCCGCCAGCCCGGCCTCCGCGCCCGCCCTGGGCTCGCCCTGGATGTCGAGGCACAGGCCGGTGGCCGCGTTGCGGAACCGCGTCTCGCGCGGCGGGCTGGGGAGCTGGGCGGCGTCCTGGGGAGTGGTGGCCGGCCCGGGGGTGGCGGCGTCGCCGCGGTCGGTGCCGCCGCGATCGGTCGCGCCGGCGGACGCCGTGGGGTCGGCGTCGCCGTCGTACGACAGGCTGGTGACGAGGGCGGTCGCGAGCAGCCCGGCGGAGGCGATGCCGACGCCGGTGCGCAGCGCTCGGGTGGAACGGGCCCCCACGCCGGGGAACCTGGGCAGCACGCGGGGACGGCGGCCCGCGCGCCGGGCGCCCCGGCCCCGGGGGCGGCGGTGCTGGTTGCGGCCGGGCCGTGAGTCGTAGTAGCGGCGGGCGCCCCAGCCGAGCACCGCCTCGGCGAGCAGCGCGCCGAGCCCGGTCTCGACCTGGCCCAGCTGCTCCGCGGCGTCCCGGCAGTGCCGGCACTGCGCCAGGTGGTCCTGGACGTCAGGGAGGAGCGCGCCACCGCGCCGGATCGGCACGTCCAGGAGACGGTTGTAGAAGCGGCAGTCGGGGCTCGGGGCGAGCTGCCGGTGGGCGCGGACGCAGCCTTCCCGGAATTTCTCCCGCGCCTGTTCCAGGGTGACCGCCGCGGTGTCGGTGTCCATGCCGAGCAGCGCGGCGGGGATGTCCAGCGGCTCGGCCTCGACCTCGGTGTGCCAGAGCAGGCAGCGGGCCGGTCCCGGCAGCTCCTGGAAAGCGCGTTCTGCCAGCCTGCGGTTTTCCGGAGTCATGGACTTGGCCGCGCGCATACCGCGTCCGCCGGCCGGTTTGCGCAACTCCGGCAGCACGCCGGATATCCGGTCCTCGGCGGCCCAGAGCCGCACGGTGTCCCGCACGGCGACGAGCAGCCGCGGGCGCAGCGCGACACCGTTGTCGCCGAGGGTGAGCCGGTCCAGTACCTGGTGGCAGGCCGCGGTGGTGACCATGCCGGCGACCTGCGCGGACGAGGCGAGGCAGATGCTCGCGTAGGCGTACGCGGAGGGCCAGTGGCGGGCCAGCAACAAGGCGGCGGCCTGGGAGACCTCGGCGTCCGGGACGCCGCTGAGCCGGGCGGCCAGCGCTTCGTCGGACGGGCCGGGGACGCCGTCCGGGGACGGCGGTGGAGCGGGGTGGGGGGTGAGCACTGAGCGGGGTTCCTTCCCACGTATATGGGACAGCCGGGAGTTCTGTTCGCCGAAAGGAAGCCTGACTTGGTGCGTACCTTTATGGGCGGGGATGGGAGCAGAAATTGCCGGTGGATCACCCTTGCACAACCGGGTCACGCACAACAAGGCGCTTGGGCAACATCAGCACCACTGAAACAGAGTCAGATTCCGCCGCAACTCGCGCCGTCCGCCCCGCCCTTCGCTTTATCCCGCACCCCGTGGGAAACCCGTGCCCGCGCCGGGGGCGAAGCGCACGCTCCCGCCCGCGGGCGCGCTGCGGTGCACTGGAGTCGGCCTCGTCGCCAGGCCCCGCGCGAGGCATCGGCACTCCCGCGCGGCACGGCCGCCGGCCGTGTTCCTCCCGCCCTCGGCCGGCGGCCTCCCCCGAGGGCGGGAGCGGCGCACCGGCGCCGGGCGGAGGCGGGAGCGGCGCACCGGCGCCGGGCGGAGGCGGGACACGGCGCCGGGCGGCGGGCGGGACACGGAGCACGACAGGGCAGCGGGCGAGGCACGGGTCCGGGCGGCGTCAGATCTGCCAGGAGCGCAGCCGGTCCGCCGCGCCGTAGACGTCGGTCCTGCCGTCCATCAAGTCGCGGGCGAGGTCGACGAGGGCGCCGTAGGGCGGGTCGATGCCGACGCCGCTGACGAACATGTAGGCCACGGCCGTCGCGCAGGCGAAGCGGGCGTTCGCCGACGGCAGCGGGCGCAGCAGGGCGAGGGTGTGCAGCAGCGCGGCGGCCCGCCAGGCCGGGTCGGAGTCGACGCCGAGCCGGGGCGGGTCGACGCGGTGCCGGGCCACGGCGGCGACGAGCGCGGAGAAGTCGTTGATGGTCGGCTGGTCCGGCAGGACTTCCTCGTGGCGCTGGAGCAGCCAGGGGACGTCGATGTGGAGGACGGGTGCCACGTCAGGCGACCCGCCCCTCGCCACCGGCGGGCGGCTCGTCGTCGGGGAAGGCGGCCGCGAACTCGTCGGCGTGGGCGGAGAAGAACCGGCGGAAGGCCTCGGCTCCCTCCTGCAGCGCCCGGTGCCGCGCGATGTCGGCCGCGGCCGCCTCCCGGACGAGGGCCTTCATCGACGTCCCGCGCTCCTTGGCGATCTGCCGCAGGTCCTCCAGCTCGCGTTCGCTGAACTCCACGTTGAGGGCTGGCATGGAGCCACGGTACCTCGCGGGTACTTACTCGTAAATATCCCCAGGTCAGATAGGGGACATGACGGTACCGAGGGGATCGAAAGCGGTCAGATTCGATGAGATACGCATCACTTTCGAACCCCTCGGACACGGTGCCGGCACACAGGCCGACACCAGGCGCCGGCACGGAGGCCGGCACCTGGTACGGGCCCGCCTCAGCCCTGGTCCGCCACGAACGCCGCCACCCGGGCCAGCGCCGCGTTCCAGTTGATCGTGATCTCGTTGGTCGACCAGGACTGGATGTCGTCGATGTAGCAGAACTGACCGACGCAGCCCTGGAGTTTGCTCTGCGCCAGCGGGTCCTGGATGCTCGAGTTCGGACCGCCCGACAGCGAGCCGGCCGGCGGGTTGGGCAGCCGCGGGTCGAGCTGACGCGCGTACCAGCGGCTGTGCTGGTTCTGCGCGCTGACCTCGCCGTAGCCGGTGACGTAGGAGATGTTCAGCGCGTTGCGGCCGAGGACGTAGTCCATGGTCTGCACGGCGCCGTCCCGGTACTTGGCGGAGCCGGTGAGGTCGTAGGCGGTGGCCAGCACGACGGCGTTGTTGAGGACCTGGTGGGTGGAGCCCCAGTCGTACTTGTTGTCCGCGGGGGCGTACGGCAGGCCGTAGGGGTGGGCCTTCAGGGTGGCCAGATAGCGGTCCGCGCCCTTGACGACGGACTGGCGGACCTTGTCCCGGCCGGGCAGCCGGTTCGGCACGGTGGCCAGGTCCAGGCGGGCCGCCGCGGCGGTGCGCGCCCAGTCGAAGCCGGTCGGGCCGAAGATGTCGGCGGTGTGGACCGGGGAGGCCAGCACATGGTCCGCGAAGCGCTGCTCACCGGTGGTGAGGTACAGCTCCGCGGCCGCCCAGTAGAACTCGTCGTCGACGGCGCGGTCGGGGTAGGCGCCCCCGCCGATGCCGTCGTTCTCGTCCGCGTACACGTCGGGGTGCGCCTGCGCCGCCGCCCAGGCCTTGCGCGCGGCGGCGAGCGCCCGCGCCGCGAACTCGGGGTCGTACGGCTTGTACAGGCGGGCCGCCTGCGCGGCGGCGGCCGCCAGATTCAGGGTCGCGGCGGTGGTCGGCGGGTGCAGCTCGCGCTTCTGCGGGTCGTCGCTGGGCAGCAGCGGCAGCCCGGTCCAGTTCTCGTCGTGGATCTTGTGGTGGGCCATGCCCGCCAGCGGCTGCCCGTCCGGCACCTGCATCTTCAGCAGGAAGTCCAGCTCCCAGCGGACCTCGTCGAGCAGGTCGGGCACCTTGTTGCCGCTCTCCGGGATGGCGAGCGTGCCGTCCCGGAACCGCTCCACCTCGCCGGTGCGGGCGTGCAGCGCGCGCTCGTAGGTGCTCAGCAGCTCCCACACCGAGATGCCGCCGTTGACGACGTACTTGCCGTGGTCGCCCGCGTCGTACCAGCCGCCGGAGACGTCGAGCCGGTAGTCGCACACACCCGGCTGGCACGGCACGTCGGTGTCGCCCTGGTTGGGCGCGACGCCGACGTGGCCGGCCGGACGGCCGTAGCCGGGGCGCAGGTCGTCGCGGATCGCGAGGCCGCTGCGCTGGGTGTAGTAGAACTTCGCCGCGTCGGTGGCGAGCCGGTCGTAGACGCGGGTGCCGATGTCGAAGGGACGGCTGGTCTCCCCGTCGGCGACGAGCGTGAAGCCCTGGCCGCGGGTCTTGTACCCGCTGAAGTCCAGCGAGTGGACGTTCTGCCCGGACGAGGCGTCGGTGCCGCGCGGCACCGTCCAGCCGCGGGCGACCACGGCGCCGCCGGCGTTCTTCAGCTGCCAGGGCAGCCGCTCGGTCGCGTCGGTGACGAGGGTGGCGTTCTTCGGCCCGGCGGGCAGATAGGCGACCTGGTTGACGCGGACCCGGGGCCCGGTGTCCGGCTCGTACGGCTCGGGCGCCACCCCGCCGAGCAGCGAGACGTCGTCCATGCAGAACCGCCAGGGCTCGGCGCTGCCGCCGACCTGGAAGCCGACCTGCGCCTGGGTGGTGTCGACGGGCGAGGTGAACGTGTACGAGTAGGTGTTGCCGGAGACGCTGAGCTGCGGGCTCACCTCGAACCAGGTGTCGTACGGGGCCACCGACAGACCCACGATCGCCCGGACCACGTGATCGGCGGGAGTGCCGTCGGCGTGGAAGGAGAAGCGGTAGGACTCCCCCTTCACCAGGGTGATGTCGTTCTGCCCGACCGCGGCGTCCCAGCGGTTGGTCGTGCCGCCCGGCACGTCCGCGCACAGCCGGCCGTCGGACAGGCCAGCGGTGACGTTGCTCGACGCCCACCAGGGGTCGGTGGTGCTGTCGAAGGTGCCGTTCCTGACCTGCTCGACCTCGTCGGCCTGCGCCGGGACCGTGGTGAGCGCCGCGCCTACGAGTGCCGTCAGGGACAGCAGGGCGGTTCTGCGTCTTCTCACGTCGGGGCTCCTCGGGAGATACGGGTGGCTCCCGCACGCGCCTCGCACGCTATGGGAGCGCTCCCAAAAAAGGGACGCGGCCATCGTTGTGGCAGGGACGACGCGGCGTCAACGGTGCGGAGGCGACTCGTTATCAGGCCACGCGGATCCCGACGAGGCAGGTGTCGTCGTCCGTGTCCGAGCGGCTGTACGTCAGCAGCCGGTCCAGCTGCTGGTCCAGGGCGGTCGGCGCGGTCCGGGAGGCCGTGGCCAGCAGATGGGACAGCGACTCCTCCACGGAGCGGTCGTGCCGCTCCACCAGCCCGTCGGTGTACATCAGCAGGGTGTCCCCCGGCGCCAGCCGGATCTCGTCCTCCTCGTACACCGCCTCCGGTACGGCCCCCAGCAGCAGGCCCTTGACCAGCGGCAGCGGCTCGGCCTCCTCGCCCCGGACCAGCACCGGCGGCAGATGCCCCGCCCTGGCCCAGCGCAGGGTGCGCTCCTCGGGGTCGTACAGGCCGCAGACGGCCGTGGCGGTGACGGCACCGGTGAGATGGTGCGCCACGACGTTCAGCCACGACAGCAGCTGGCCCGGTCCGGCGCCGGTGACCGCGAGCCCGCGCAGCGCGTTGCGCAGCACGACCATGCTGGTCGCGGCCTCTATGCCGTGGCCCGCCACGTCGCCCACGCACAGCAGCACCCGCCGCGACGGCAGCACCACGGCGTCGTACCAGTCGCCGCCCACCAGGTTCTCGGTCTCCGCGGGCCGGTACCGCACCGCCACCTGCATGCCGGGCGTCTGCACCGGGGCCTGCGCCGGCGGCATGATGGCGTGCTGGAGCTGCAGCGCCAGCCGGTTGCGCTCGGCGGCCTGCTGCTCGGTGTGCGCGAGCTGGTCGCGGGTGGCCGCGAGGGCGACCTCCGTCCAGTGCTGGGCCGAGATGTCCTGGCAGGCGCCGCGGACGACGAACAGCCGGCCGTCGGTGTCCAGCACGGGCTCGGCGACGACCCGGATATGGCGGGTGACGCCGTCGGGCCGCTGCAGCCGGAAGGCCGCGGAGGCGGGCCGCCGGTGGTGCATCAGAGTGCGCAGGAAGCGGCCGATGGCCACGGCGTCGTCCGGGTGCGCGTGGGCGGGCAGGTCCTCCAGCGGCACCGGCGGGCTGCCGGGGGAACGGCCGTACAGGTCGAACATCTGGCTGTTCCAGGTGATCCCGCCGGTCAGCAGGTTCTCCTCGAAGCCGCCGACCCGGCCGAGCCGCTGGGCGTGCTGGAGCAGGCTCGCCAGCCGGGCCGTCTCGTCCTCGATGCGCCAGATCAGCAGCAGGCTGTTGCCGTGGCGGCTGATGCTGATGTCGGCGACCGCCGACAGCGGCACCTGGTCCACCAGCGCGGTCAGGTGCATCCGCCGCGCCCGGAACGGCTCGCCCGTGGCGTACACCCGCTCGATGCGCTGGAACAGCTCGCTGCCCCCGGCCGTCATCGGGTACGCCTCCAGCAGCAGCGCGCCGCTCACCACCGCGCGGGGCCGGCCGGCCGGGTCCAGGAAGCGGGTGTTGACGTGCTGGATGCGGAAGTCCGCCAGCCGCCCGGAGTCGTCGAGATACGGCTCCAGCACCAGGGCCGGGTCGTGCAGCCCGTCGGCGAGGTCCATCAGCTCCGCGGTGTCCGGCATGACCCGCGGCTCGTGGGCCGCCTCGGGGCGTGGCGGGTACGTCTCCAGGGTGTGCGCGCACAGCTCGGCCAGCGCCTCGACCTGGCGGACGACCTGGGGCGGCTGCGGCTCCAGCGGCGCCGGCCAGGCGATCTCCAGCACCCCGTGGATACGGCCCCCGGTACCGGCGGGCTCGGCGACCCGGCCGCCGTCCGGGAAGGAGTGACGGCCGACCGTGGGCAGCCCGGTGTCCGCCAGGGACGAGATCCACTGGCCGCCGCGCTCGGTGAGCGCGCGGCGCGCGACCGTCGCCACGTCCGGTGGCACATAGCGCCACCGGGAGGCCTCGGCCGGGGCGAAGCCGGCGCTGCCCGCCAGGGTGAGCGAGCCGTCGGGGCCCGCCGCCCACAGGGCCACGGCCACCGCGCCCAGCGGGCGCAGCGCGTGCTCCAGCAGCGAGTCGACGACCGCCTGCGCGTCCGGCGCGGCGAGCGCTCCGCTCTCGGCGGCGCGCAGGCGTACGGCGGCCTGGTCGAGCTTTCCGGAGCGGGCGCCCACGGCGTTGGCGAGGAACGCGTCCGTGGCCTCCGCGACCCGGTCGCGGGCCGCCTGGTTGATGACCTCGACGGCGAACTCCAGCGGGGTCATCCGGGCCTGCTCGGTCAGCTCCGCGAGCTGCTTGGCCGCCTGCGCGGGGCCGCAGCCGAGCCGTTCGACCAGGATGCCCTTGGCCAGCTCGATCAGCGCCCGGCCCTCGGCCTCGGCCTGCGCCGCCCGCACCTCCCGCCGCAACCGCTCCACGGTGGCGGCCAGCCGCCCGACGGGGGAGGTCGCGGACACACCGGCGAGATCGCCGACGACGGGGCGGGCGACGGCCGACGGGTCGTGACCGGTGTGAGCGAACACCGCGGCCGCCTCGGCGTCGGCCTGGACGAGATCCGTCACCGCCGCCTCGGTCCCGGACTGGACGAGATCCGTCATCGACGCCTCGCCCTCGACCCGGACGAGGTCCGCCGCCGACGTCTCGGTCTCGGCGCGGGCGAGGTCCGTCGCCGGCGTCCCGTCCTCCGTCCGGGGGCCGTCGGGGCCGCCGGCCGCGGTCTCGTCGGCGGGGTGCGCCGGCGAGGACGGCGAGGGCTCGGCGCCGGTCGCGGACGGTGTGGGCGCCGTACCGTCCGGGGTCGCCGAACCGCCCCCGTGCCGTGCGTGGTCGGGGTGCTCGGGGTGGTCGGTGGGGCTCACGGTGGGGTTGCTCCTGCGCGGGACGTCCCTGAGGTGCGGATGGTGGTGTCGGTCCGGCGGGGTGTGCGGGTCGGGCGGGGTCACCGGGAGAGCCAGCGTCGGACGCAGGTGATGAGGTCCTGGGTGTCGACCGGCTTGGTGACGTAGTCGCTCGCCCCGGACGCCAGGGACTTCTCCCGGTCGCCCGGCATGGCCTTGGCCGTGACGGCGATGATCGGCAGGTCGGCGTACCGCGGCATTCTGCGGATCTCGGCGGTGGCGGTGTAGCCGTCCATCTCCGGCATCATCACGTCCATCAGGATCAGGTCGATGTCGGGGTTGTCGAGCAGTGTCTCGATGCCCTTGCGGCCGTCCTCCGCGTGCAGCACCCGGAAGCCGTGCAGCTCCAGGATCCCGCTGAGCGCGAAGAGGTTGCGCGCGTCGTCGTCGACGACGAGGACGGTCCGTCCGGCGAACGAGTCGTCGACGGTCGGTGACGGCAGCTCCTGCCACTCCTCGCCCCGCACCAGGGACAGCACGTCCCCCGGCTCCTCGGCGGACAGGTGCAGCGCGATGCGCTCCCGCAGTTCGTCGAGGCTGGAGAGGAACTCCAGCGCCCCGTCGGAGGCGTGCGGGCGCAGCACCTCGGCCGCGTCGGTGGGGTGGCTGCTGTGCACGAGGACGGGGACGTCCGTCAGCGCCGAGTCGCCGCGCAGCGCCTCCAGGAACCGGGCGGCCTCGCCGTCGGGCATGTCGAGGTCGAGGACGACGCAGTGGCAGGGCTCGGCGGCCAGCGCCCCGGCCGCCTCCTGGGCGCCGACGGCGGTGATCAGGTCCACCTCGGGCCGCGGCACGGCCTCGTCCGGGCTGTGCCGGGCCACGTCCGCGACGACGCTCTCGGCGACGAGGGTGAGCAGGCCGCGCGGCCGCTCCTCCACGACGAGCAGCCGGCGGCGGCGCTGCGCCCCCGCGCGCGGGCGCGGGCTGGGGCGCGGTGCCACGGGGATGTCCACGGAGCCGTCCTCGGCGGGCAGTTCGGCCGCGCCCTCCAGGGCCCGGCCCGCCAGCTGCTCGAAGTCTGGGCGGGTCACCGGCAGGAACAGCGTGAAGGTGCTGCCCCGGCCGGGCGTGCTGTCCACGGTCACCGCGCCGCCGAGCAGGTGGGCGATCTCCCGCGTGATGGACAGGCCGAGGCCCGTGCCGCCGTACTTGCGGCTGGTGGTGCCGTCCGCCTGGTGGAAGGCGCCGAAGATGGCCTCCAGCTGCTGCTCCTGGATGCCGATGCCGGTGTCCTTCACCTGGAACGCGACGACGGGCCCGCCGGTGACCACGGTGTCGGGCACCTCGTCCGGCGCGGCGGGCTGGATGACCAGCTCGACGGCGCCCTGCTCGGTGAACTTCACCGCGTTCGACAGCAGGTTGCGCAGCACCTGGCGCAGCCGGGAGTCGTCGGTGACCAGGTCGTTCGGCGCGCCCGGCGCGGTGGTCACCTTGAAGTCGAGGCCCTTCTGGGTCGTCATCGGGTGGAAGGTGGCCTCGACGTACTCGATGAGCTGGCGCAGCGAAACCCGCTCGGGGGCGATGTCCATCTTCCCCGCCTCGACCTTCGACAGGTCGAGGATGTCGTTGATGAGCTGGAGCAGGTCGGAGCCGGCGGAGTGAATGATGCCCGCGTACTCCACCTGCTTCTGGGTGAGGTTGCGCGACGGGTTCTGCGCCAGCAGCTGGGCCAGGATGAGCAGGCTGTTGAGCGGGGTGCGCAGCTCGTGGCTCATGTTCGCCAGGAACTCCGACTTGTACTTGGAGGCCAGCGCCAGCTGCTGGGCGCGCGCCTCCAGTTCCTGCCGGGCCTGCTCGATCTGGAGGTTCTTCGCCTCGATGTCGCGGTTCTGCGCGGCCAGCAGCGAGGCCTTCTCCTCCAGTTCGGCGTTGGAGCGCTGCAACTCCTCCTGCTGCGCCTGGAGTTCGGCGGAGCGGACCTGGAGCTCGGCCGTCAGGCGCTGGGACTCGTCGAGCAGTTCGTCGGTGCGGGCGTTGGCGAGGATGGTGTTGACGTTGACGCCGATCGTCTCCCGCAGCTGCTCCAGCAGATCCTGGTGGATGGCGGTGAACGGGGTGACGGACGCCAGCTCGATCACGCCGAGGACCTGGTCCTCGAAGAGGATCGGCAGCAGGAGCAGGGTGGTCGGCACGGTCCGGCCGAGGCCGGAGGAGATGGTGACGTAGTCGGGCGGCAGCTGGTCGACCGCGATCGTGCGGCGGCTGCGGGCGGCCTGGCCGACCAGGGTGCGGCCGAAGGGGAAGCGGTCGGGGCGGGCGTCGTCCTCGGGGCGGCCGTAGGAGCCGACGAGCCGCAGCTCGGGGCCCTGTTCCCCGTCCTCGGCGAGGTAGAAGGCGCCGTACTGGGCGGAGACCAGCGGGACCAGCTCGTCCATGATGAGTTCGGCGACGACGGGCAGGTCGCGGTGGCCCTGCATGAGGCCGGCGATGCGCGCGAGGTTGGTCTTGAGCCAGTCCTGTTCCTGGTTGGCCCGGGTGGTCTCGCGCAGGGACTCCACCATGGAGTTGATGTTGTCCTTGAGTTCGGCGACCTCGCCGGAGGCCTCCACGGTGATGGAGCGGGTCAGGTCGCCCTCGGCGACGGCGCTGGCGACCTCGGCGATGGCGCGGACCTGCCGGGTGAGGTTACCGGCCAGCTCGTTGACGTTCTCGGTGAGCCGCTTCCAGGTGCCGGAGACGCCCTCCACCTCGGCCTGGCCGCCGAGACGGCCCTCGGTGCCCACCTCGCGGGCCACGCGGGTGACCTCGTCGGCGAACGCGGAGAGCTGGTCGACCATCGTGTTGATGGTCGTCTTGAGTTCGAGGATCTCGCCGCGCGCGTCCACGTCGATCTTCTTCGACAGGTCACCGCGGGCCACGGCCGTCGTCACCAGCGCGATGTTGCGCACCTGGCCGGTGAGGTTGTTGGCCATGGAGTTGACGTTGTCGGTGAGGTCCTTCCAGGTGCCGGCCACGTTGGGCACCTGGGCCTGGCCGCCGAGGCGGCCCTCGGTACCGACCTCGCGGGCCACGCGCGTCACCTCGTCCGCGAACGCGGAGAGGGTGTCCACCATGGTGTTGATGGCGTCGGCCAGCGCGGCGACCTCGCCCTTGGCCTCGACGGTGATCTTCCGCGACAGGTCACCACGGGCGACCGCGGTGGCGACCTGCGCGATCGACCGGACCTGGCTGGTCAGGTTCGACGCCATGACGTTGACGTTGTCGGTGAGGTCCTTCCAGGTGCCCGACACGCCCCGTACGTGCGCCTGGCCGCCGAGACGGCCCTCGGTGCCCACCTCGCGGGCCACGCGCGTCACCTCGTCGGCGAACGCGGACAGCTGATCCACCATCGTGTTGATGGTGTTCTTCAGCTCCAGGATCTCGCCCCGCGCGTCCACGGTGATCTTCTGCGACAGGTCGCCCTTGGCCACCGCGGTGGCGACCTGGGCGACGTTGCGCACCTGGGACGTCAGGTTGCCCGCCATGAAGTTCACGGAGTCGGTCAGGTCCCGCCAGACGCCGGCGACGCCCGGCACCTTGGCCTGGCCGCCGAGGCGCCCCTCGCTGCCGACCTCGCGGGCGACGCGCGTCACCTCGTCGGCGAACGCCGACAGCTGGTCGACCATCGTGTTGACGGTCTCCTTCAGCTCCAGGATCTCGCCGCGCGCGGGCACGTCGATCTTCTGCGACAGGTCGCCCTTGGCCACCGCGGTCGCCACCTGGGCGATGTCGCGGACCTGGGTGGTGAGGTTGCCCGCCATGGCGTTGACCGAGTCGGTCAGGTCGGCCCAGGTGCCGGAGACACCGGGCACCTCCGCCTGGCCGCCGAGGGTTCCCTCGGTGCCCACCTCGCGGGCCACACGGGTCACCTCGGAGGTGAACACGGACAACTGGTCCACCATGCCGTTGAACACGGTGGCGATGTCGCCCATGAGCCCACTGGCGTCCTCCGGAAGGCGTGTGCCGAAGTCACCGTCCCGGACGGCCGTCAGGCCGGCCAGAAGCATTCTCAGCTCCTGGTCGCCCGGTACGGACTCGGCGACCTCGCTCGTGTTGCTGGTCATGCGCACCCTCGTTCCCCTCCCAGGGGCATCGCCGACGAATTTTCGAACTGCGCGACGCGAAATACGTCGCAGGCTAACAGTGCTGCCGGCATGCACAAAGTCTCCCCCACACATCCACACGCCTCTCCCCCGGGGGCCGGTATGAGGCAGTCCGGAGGTGCGCGTTCCGCGCCGGCGGGCCGGTCCGTCACGGGTGACCGGTCACCGCGGCGGCCCCGCCGGCGCCGTCGCGCCAGGTGCGTTCCCCGTCCCTCCGCAAGCCCGACGCACTAGGCTGGAACGGAACTGACGCGCTTGTTGACAGTGAGTGTGCGCGATGGAGTGGCGACGATGAGCCCGGATTACCCGTTCGACGAGGCCGCGACGGCCCGGGCTGCCATCGACGCCGCCGGCACGCTGACCGAGTGGAGCGAGGGTGCGCGCCGGCTGCTCGGCTGGGCGGCCGACGAGGTCGTGGGCCGGCCCGGCGCCCGGCTCCTCGCCGGCCCCGTCCCCGAGGTGAGCGCCCCCCGCTGGCACGGCACGGTGGCCCTGTGTCACCGGGACGGGCACACGGTGACGGTATGGCTGCTCGCCCACCATCGCCGGCCGTCCGGGGACGGTCCCGGCGACTGGCTGGTGGTCACGCCGCTGGAGCACTCCCGCGCCCCCGGGAATCCGCTGGACGCGGCGGCACTCACCCAGTCCCCGTGTGCCGTCGCCCTCTACGACGACCGGCTGCGGCTGCACACCCAGAACGAGGCGATGGCGCGGGTGGTCGGCCTGCCCGAGGAGCGCATCCGGGGTCTCAGACACTCCGAGATCGGCGGCAAGCCGCAGAACGAGGAACTGGAACGGCATCTCCTCCAGGTGCTCACCACCGGACGGCCGCAGGACGTGCAGACGTATCTGCGGGCCGGCGGCGAGGACCGGGCGCACGCCTGGCTGGCCCGGATGGCGCCCGTCACCGACGCCGAGGGGCGGGTGCGGGGCGTGTGCATGGCGGCGCACGACATCACCGAGAACTACCAGGCCCGGCAGCGGCTGCATCTGGTGAACGAGGCCAGTGTGCGCATCGGCACCACCCTCGACGTCACCCGTACGGCGCAGGAGCTGGCCGACGTCTGCGTGCCCGCGCTCGCCGACTTCGTCAGCGTCGATCTGCTCGACCCGCCCGAGCACGGCGGCGAGCCCCCGGCGGCGGTCGCCGCACCGGTCGCGCTGCGCCGCGTCGCCCACCAGTCGGTCACCCCGGGCGGTCCGCAGGCGGTGGTCGGGCAGGGTGACGTCGAGTTCTATCCGGCCGCCTCCCCGCAGGCGGCCTCGCTGCTGGCGGGCCGTGCCGTGGTCGTGTCGGTGGCCGCGGGCGATCTGGAGGACTGGCTCGACCAGGACCGCACGCGCCGCGAACGGGTCCGGCAGCACGGCATCCACTCCGTGATGGTGGTGCCGATGCAGGCCCGGGGCACCACGCTCGGCGTCGCCGTCCTCAGCCGCGCGCGGCGGCGGGCGGACACGTTCACCGCGGACGACGTGCTGCTGGCCGAGGAGATCACCGCCCGCGCCGCGGTCTGCGTCGACAACGCCCGCCGCTACTCCCGCGAACGCGAGACCGCCCTCGCCCTCCAGCGCAGCCTGCTCCCCCGCTCCCTGCCGAGCACGGCAGCCCTGGAAGCGTCGTCGCGCTATCTGCCGGCCGCCCGGGCCGGGGTGGGCGGCGACTGGTTCGACGTGATCCCGCTGTCCGGGATGCGGGTCGCCATGGTCGTCGGGGACGTCGTCGGCCACGGCATCCAGGCCTCGGCCACCATGGGCCGGCTGCGCACCGCCGTGCGCACCCTCGCCGACATCGATCTCGCCCCCGACGAACTCCTCACCCACCTCGACGACCTGGTGGTGCGGCTGTCGCAGGAGTCCGGCGGCGAGGGCGGCAGCCCTGGTGAGCTGGGCGCCACCTGTCTGTACGCCGTGTACGACCCGGTGTCCCGGCGCTGCAGCATCGCGCGGGCCGGGCATCCGGCGCCGATCGTGGTGCCGCCGGGCGGTGTGCCCCGGGAGCTGGAGGTCCCCGCCGGTCCGGCGCTGGGGCTGGGCGGACTGCCCTTCGAGGCGGCGGAGCTGTATCTGCACGAGGGCACGCTGCTGTCCTTCTTCACCAACGGCCTGGTCGAGAGCCCGGAACGGGACGTGGGGATCGGCCACCGGCTGCTGCGCGAGGCGCTGGCCGCGAGTGCCGGCCCGGCCGGGCCGGACTCGCTGGACGAGACGTGCGACCGGATCCTGCGCGCCCTGCTGCCGGCCGGGGGCTCCAGCGACGACGTGGCGCTGCTGCTGGCCCGTACCCACGGGCTGCCCGCCTCCCAGGTGGCCACCTGGGACATCCCCGCCGATCCGGCCCTGGTCGCGCCGATCCGCAAGCAGGTCGTCGAGCAGCTGAGCACCTGGGGGCTCACGGACGCCTCCTTCACCACCGAGCTGGTGGTGAGCGAGCTGGTCACCAACGCGATCCGGTACGGCTCGCACCCGATCCGGCTCCGGCTGATCCACGACGCGGACACGCTGATCTGCGAGGTCTCCGACACCAGCCACACCGCGCCGCATCTGCGCCGCGCCAAGACCTGGGACGAGGGCGGCCGGGGACTGCTCCTCGTCGCCCAGCTCACCCAGCGCTGGGGCAGCCGGCACACCCCCGAGGGCAAGACGATCTGGGCGGAGATGGCGCTCGTCGAGGAGGAGTGACGCGGAGGCGGGCGAGCCGAGGGGCGAGGCGGGCCGGGGTCGAGGGCCGAGGCGGGCCGGGCATCCCCGGTACGGGACGGGGCACCAGCTGTCCATGGTCTTGCTCCCCTCGCCCTCCCGTCCCCCGGCGTTCGTCGTCACCGTCTGCGCGCTCGGTCTGCTGACCGCCTGTGGCGACGGCGGTACGGCGGGCGCGGCCGGCGCGGCGGCCCGAGCACCGGCCGCTTCCGCGAGCCCTTCGCCGGCCACCGCCTCCTCCCCCGCCGCCGGCCGCTGCCGCACCCCCGACGTGCGCGCCTCCATCGGCCGTGACGACCCCGGCGCGGGCCAGGAGAACCACCCGATCCTCCTGACCAACACGTCGTCGCGCACCTGCACGCTCCACGGCTACCCGGGCGCCGCCTTCGCCGACGCCTCCGGCCGGCAGCTGGGCCCCGACCCGCGGCGCCGGCCCGAGTCTTTGGCCCGGCTCCGCCTGGCGCCGGGCGGCAGCGCCTGGGCCGGACTGTCGTACGCCGATCCCCGGGTCAGCGGGGCCCGTACGGCCCTCCCCGCGGTCCTGCTGGTCACGCCGCCCGGCGAGCGGCGGCCGCTGCGGGTGCCGTGGAGCGCGGGCGAGGTGCCGGTGGGCGGGAGCGAGTCGGCGGTGACCGTGACGGTGCTGCGGGCGGGGGACGTGACCTGAGGGTGCGTCAGTGTCCGGAGACCGGGTGCGGGGTGTAGGGGCGCTCCAGTTCCTCGATCTCCTTGTCGGTCAGCTCCAGTTCGACCGCGGCCACGGCGTCCTCGATGTGGTGCGGTTTGGAAGCGCCGATGACCGGCGCCGCCACGGTGTCCTGGTGCAGCAGCCAGGCGAGCGCCACCTGAGCGCGCGGGACGCCGCGTTCGGCGGCGATCCGGGAGACGGCGTCCACGATGGCGTGGTCACCCTCCTGGTAGAGGGTGCTGCCGAAGTCGTCACGCGCGCTGCGCTCGGTGACCGTGCCCCAGTCGCGGGTCAGACGGCCGCGGGCGAGCGGGCTCCAGGGCAGGACGCCGACGCCCTGGTCCGCGCAGAGCGGCAGCATCTCGCGCTCCTCCTCGCGGTAGAGGAGGTTGTAGTGGTTCTGCATGGACACGAACCGGGTCCAGCCGTGCTTCTCGGCCGTGTACTGCATCTTCGAGAACTGCCAGGCGTACATCGAACTGGCCCCGAGATAGCGGACCTTGCCGGCCTTCACGAGGTCGTGCAGCGCCTCCATCGTCTCCTCGACGGGAGTGTCCGGGTCGAAGCGGTGGATCTGGTAGAGGTCGACGTAGTCGGTGCCGAGGCGGCGCAGGCTGTGGTCGATCTCCGTCATGATCGCCTTGCGGGACAGGCCGGCGCCGTTGGGACCGGGCCGCATCCGGCCGTGCACCTTGGTGGCCAGCACGATCTCGTCACGGCGGGCGAAGTCGCGCAGCGCCCGGCCGACGATCTCCTCGCTGGTGCCGTCGGAGTACACGTTGGCGGTGTCGAAGAAGGTGATGCCGGCTTCCAGCGCCTGCCGGATGAGCGGCCGGGAGGCGCCCTCGTCCAGGGTCCACTCGTGCACCCCGCGGTCGGGAAGGCCGTACGTCATGCAGCCCAGACAGATCCGCGACACGTCGAGGCCGGTCGAACCGAGCTTCACATACTGCATCGTCACTGCTCCCGCCGTCGGTAGGGGTTTCAGGGGAGCGTACGACGCCGGGCGGTGACGAGGTCCAGGGCCTGCTCCCAGGGGAAGGCGGCCGGGTCCTCGCCGGAGTACGGCTCGCCGAAGCGGACGCCCATGGCGCGCAGCCGGGCGAGGCTGTCCCGGTAGGCGGGGTGGGCGGCCAGGGCGTCGGCGACGCAGGGCAGGGCGGCGACGGGGACGCCGAGCCCCGAGGCCTCGCAGAGGGTGGCCACGGCGAGGGTGTCGGCCAGTCCCGCCGCCCACTTGTTGAGCGTGTTGAAGGTGGCCGGGGCGGCCACCACCGCGTCCGGCGGCGGGAAGGGCCGGGGCTCGCCCGGGGTGCGCCAGGCGGAGCGGACGGGGCGGCCCGTGAGGGTTTCGACGGCGGCGCTGTCGAAGAAGCCGTTCATCGCGACGGGGGTGGCGATGGCGCCCACCTCCCAGCCGCGCTCACGGGCGGCGGTGATCAGTGTGCCGACGTCCGCGGCGACACCGGCCGCGCAGACGACGACGTAGAGGAAGGGTGTCCCGGCCTGTGGCATCACCCGGGCACCTTACTGAAGAGCCGTGCGGGCACCTCATCGCAGGGGGATGGTCAGTCCGCGTTCGGCCTCCGGGCGGGGTCCGGTGATGCGCCGCTGTTCCTCCTCGATGGGCACGTCGTCGATGCTCGCCTCGCGCCGGGTCATCAGGCCGCGCTCGTCGAACTCCCACAGTTCGTTGCCGTACGACCGCCACCACCGGCCGTCGGCGTCCCGGCACTCGTACTGGAAGCGGACCGCGATGCGGTTGCCGTCGTACGCCCACAGGTCCTTGCGCAGCGCGTAGTCCCGCTCCCGTGCCCACTTGGCGGTCAGGAACGCGACGATCGCGGCGCGGCCGGTGAGGAAGGTGTCGCGGTTGCGCCACTCCGAGTCCTCGGAGTAGGCGAGTGCCACCCGGTGCGGATCCCGGGTGTTCCAGGCGTCCTCGGCGGCCTGCACCTTCCGGGCCGCGGTCTCGCGGGTGAAGGGCGGCAGGGGCGGGCGCGCGGTCATGCTTCCTCCTGGGGAGCGGCAGACGGGCGGACGGGGCGGAGAACGATCATTCTCCGCCGGGCTGCTACCGTAGGAGAACGCTCGTTCTCACGTCAAGGACAGGGAGACGGACGGCAGTTGATGGACAGCGCGGTCGCCCGGGAGCGGGCCTTGGACGCGGCGGAGCGCCTCTTCTACGGGCGGGGCGTGCGGTCGGTCGGCATGGACGAGATCCGCAGCGCCTCGGGGCTCTCGCTCAAGCGGCTGTACCAGCTGTTCCCGGCCAAGGAACAGCTGGTCGAGGCGTATCTGGAGCGGCGTGACGCCCACTGGCGCGGGCGGCTGGCCGCGCGGGTCGCGGACCACGAGGACCCGCGGCGGCGGATCCTCGCGGTGTTCGACTGGCTGGAGGAGTGGTTCGCCGAGCCCGGCTTCCGCGGCTGCGCGTGGATCAACGCCCACGGCGAGCTGGGGGCGACCTCGGAGGGGGTGGCGCAGCGGGTGCGGGCGCACAAGGAGGCGTTCCGGGAGGACCTCGCCCGGCTGGTCGCGGACGCGGGGCTGCCCGCCGCCCTCACCGCGCCGCTGTTCCTGCTCGCCGAGGGCGCCATGGTCACGGCGGGCATCACCGCGACCACCGCCCCGGCCGCCGAGGCGCGGGAGGCGGCACGGCTGCTCCTCGACACCGCCCCGGCGTCTGAAGGGCCGTGACCCCGCGGCCGGCCGGTGATCAGCCATTCGGGTGATGAGCCGGATGATCCGGGACGGCGGCGGTGTTGCAGGCGATGTAAACCGAACCGGCCGCCGAGCGGGCGGCCGGGCAACTCGACGATGGGACGGATGACATGCCTCTCGAGGGCGAGTACGAACCCAGCCCGACGCAGTGGGTACGCGAGCAGGTGGAGCTGTACGAGAGCTCCGGCGGCACCCGCGGCACGACCCTCCAGGACACCGGGATGCCCGTCGTGCTGCTGATCACGCGGGGCGCCAAGAGCGGCAAGATCCGCAAGGTTCCGCTGATGCGCGTCGAGCACGAGGGACGCTACGCCGTCGTCGCCTCCCAGGGCGGCGCGCCCAAGCACCCGTACTGGTACCACAACCTCAAGGCCGACCCGCACGTGGAGCTGCGGGACGGGCCGGTCACGCAGGACATGACGGCCCGCGAGGTCACCGGCGCCGAGAAGGCCGAGTGGTGGGAGCGGGCGGTCGCGGCGTACCCGCCGTACGCCGACTACCAGCGCAAGACCGACCGCGAGATCCCGGTGTTCGTCCTGGAGCCGGCCGGCTGAGCGGACCGCTCCGGCAGCGCCCGGAAACTCCCGGTGCCCGGCACGCATGAAGCGGCACGGACCGGGCACCCGCGTCTCAGGCCCCGCCGCGTTCCCCCGTCGCGGCGGGGCTTTCCCGTGCCTCGTCGGCCGGCCGGCCGGTCACGTTCTCGTGCGCCGGCCGGTCGATCACGTTCTCGTGGGCCAGCCGGTCGGTCACGTCGAGGAAGATCTGCTCCGCCTCGGGGACGGTACGGGCGATCGACCGCTTGATGCGCACCGCGACCTCCTCCACCCGTTCGCTGTCCAGTCCGGGCACCAGGTCGACGCGCGCGGCGACCAGCAGCGAGTCGATGCCCGTCTTCATGGTGAACAGCGCCTCCACGCTGTCTATCTCCGGCTGGGCCCGCAGCAGGGCGCGGATGCGGCCGCCGGCCTCCGGGTCGGCGGCCTCCCCGATCAGCTGGTCGCGGGCCTCGCGGCCCAGCCGGTAGGCGACGTAGACCAGCAGGGCGCCGATGGCGAGCGAGGCGGACGCCTCCCACACCACCTGGCCGGTGGCCATGTGCAGCGCCATCCCGGCGAGGGCGAGACAGACACCGACGACCGCGGTGCCGTCCTCGGCGACGACCGTGCGCAGCGCCGGGTCGCGCAGTCCCTCGGAGACGCCCTGCCGGCGCAGCTGGTGCAGCGCCCGCAGCAGGGAGCCGCCCTCGGCGAGCAGGGACACCCCGAGGACGACCAGGCCGGCGATGTAGCCGCCGAAGCTCTCCTGGGTGTCCCGGGTCAGCGCTTCGATGCCCTGGTAGAAGGAGAAGCAGCCGCCCATGACGAAGATTCCGACGGCGGCGAGCAGCGACCAGAAGAACCGTTCCTTGCCGTAGCCGAAGGGGTGGCGCCGGTCGGCGGGGCGGCGGCTGCGGCGCAGCGCGGCCAGGAGGAAGACCTCGTTCATGCTGTCGGCGACCGAGTGCGCGGCCTCGGAGAGCAGGGCCGGCGAGTTCGCGATCAGACCGCCGACGGTCTTGGCGAGCGCGATCACCAGGTTGGCCGCGAGCGCCACCAGCACGGTGACGCGGGTCTTGCGGTCCTCCTCCTGCTGCTCCTTCTGCCTCCGCCCCCGCCGGCGTGCCGCCTCCCGCTCCTCGCGCGCCGGCTCCCGCTCGTCGCGCGCCGGCTCCGGTGTCTCCTGCACGGCCGGCCGCCTCCCCTCCCCCAGCGAGCCCTGGTCGCTGTGTTTCGTCCTTCGCTTCACGTCCGCGTTCGAGGATGTCCCGCTCACCTTTCGGCGGATGCCCGGGGCGGCGCGGATCACACCGTGCGGACGGCCGGATCGGGGGAACTCGGGGACGCGTCGGGAGTGAACCGCGCGTGGAAGGGAGCGCAGGCGGATGAGCGGCGCGGATGACGGCAACAGTGCCTACGGCCGGCGGTCGTTCGAGCGGTCGAAGGCCCATTTCACCGACCGGATCACCGCGGACGGCCGGGACGGCTGGCCGGTGGCGGCCGGCCGTTACCGGCTGGTGGTCAGCCGCGCCTGTCCGTGGGCGAGCCGGGCGGTGATCGCGCGCCGGCTGCTGGGCCTGGAGGCGTCGGTGTCGCTGGCGATCACGGACCCGGTCCAGGACGACCGCAGCTGGCGGTTCTCGCTGGACCCGGACGGCCGCGATCCGGTGCTCGGCATCCGCTACCTCAGCGAGGCCTACGACCGGCGGGAGACCGGTTACCCGGGCGGTGTCAGCGTCCCGGCGATCGTCGACATCCCGACCGGGAAGCTCGTCACCAACGACTACGAGCGGATCACCCTCGACTTCGCCACCGAGTGGACGGCCCTGCACCGGGAAGGCGCACCGCAACTGTATCCGGAGCGTTCGCGGGACGAGATCGACGAGGTGATGACGGACGTCTACGAGGACGTCAACAACGGTGTGTACCGGGCGGGTTTCGCGACCCGGCAGGCGGAGTACGAGGCCGCCTGCTCCGCCGTGTTCCGGCGGCTGGAGTCGCTGGCCGAGCGGCTGGCGCGGCAGCGGTACCTCGTCGGCGACACGATCACCGAGGCGGACATCCGGCTGTTCACCACCCTGGTGCGGTTCGACGCGGTCTACCACGGTCACTTCAAGTGCAACCGCTGGAAGCTGTCGGAGAACCCGGTGCTGTGGGCTTATGCCCGCGATCTGTTCCAGACGCCCGGATTCGGGGACACGGTCGACTTCGACCACATCAAGCGGCACTACTACCAGGTGCACACCGGGATCAACCCGACCCGGATCGTGCCTCTGGGGCCCGATCTGTCCGGCTGGCTGACGGCTCATCACCGCGAGGAGCTGGGCGGGCGGCCGTTCGGTAACGGGGTGCCGCCCGGCCCGGTGCGGGCCGGCGAGGAGGTGCCGGCCGCCGGCCGGCCCTGATGCAACGAGAGCGAGGAGACGTACGTGGCCAAGAGCAAGAAGCGGAAACTGCCCGCCGCCTACCAGCCGGTGGGCTGGCTGCTGGGCTGGTCGGGCGGTGCGTTGGCGGGCCTGGCCTTCCGCAAGGTGTGGATGGCGATCCGGGACGAGGAGGACGCGCCGGACGCGCTGGACCCGGACCGCGGCTGGGGCGAGATCCTGCTCGCCGCCGCGGTGCAGGGCGCCATCTTCGCGGTCGTGCGCAGCGCGGTCGACCGCGCCGGGGCGAAGGCCATCGAGCGCAAGACGGGAGTGTGGCCGGCGGCGGGCCCGGGCGGCCGGGACTGAACCGGGCGGCGCGCACACGAGGGTACCCGGGCCGGCAGCCGGCCCGGGTACCCTCGTCAGTCCTGTGGCGTCCTGTGCGTCTCAGCCCTGCTTGGGCGCCGAGGGGGTGGCGCCGCGCAGGGTGAACGAGTGTCCCGCGGGATCGGCGTAGCCACGGGACTCGAAGGAACCGGACGGGTCCTTGGCGTCGGTCGGCCGGCCGCCGAGGGAGACGACGCGGCGTTCGGCCGCGTCCAGGTCGTCGACCACGAACTCCAGATGGGCCTGGAGGGAGTTCTCCGGGCGCGGCCAGCTCGGCGGGGTGGCGTTCATGTCACGGCGGAACGCCAGCCGGGTGCCGTCGGGGCTGCGGATCTCGACCCGGTTGGCGGTGGCCTCGGTCTCCTCCGCTTCCAGCAACTCCTTGTAGAACGTGGCGAGTTTTTCGGGCTCGGCACAGTCGAGCACCACGACGCCCGCCTTCACCAGTGGCATGTCTCCTCCGCAGGGTCCGGGGCGGAGCGGTCCGCCCCGCGCCCCTTTTCCTTGCGGTTATCCCGCCGGCGGGGATTCAGTCGGCCCGCGGCCGGGCGGGCGGAGGGCCGGGATGGGCGCGCGAGTATACGCAGCTCAACGGGCTTGATCAGTAACGGAGATCACGGACGCGCCCGGTGTAGATCATTTACGGTCGGGGCAGCCTCAGACCGCTTCTCGGTTCAACTTTCGGACCGGGAAACCTCGTTCGAGTGCACGGGCGGCGGCGCGGCCACCCGTTCGCATGGGGTGGGGGGCTCCGTACTCCGTCTCCCGAAAGGAAGCACATGCCTCAGGACGTCCGGTTCGATCTGCCCTTCACCACCCCGGTCAGCCCGCATCTGGAGTACGCCCGCGAGCGCCATCTGCGCTGGGTGCGCGAGACGGGGCTGGTGCGCAGCCAGGCGGGGTTCGAGGAGTACGCGTCGTGGGATCTGGCGCAGGCCGCGGCCCGCACCTATCCGTACGCCTCGGCGGACGACCTCGTCATGCTGATGAACTGGTTCTCGCTGGCCTTCCTCTTCGACGACCAGTTCGACGCGGCGCAGCCGGACCGGGCCGACCGGGTCGCGGAGGTGGCGCGGGAGCTGATCGTGACGCCGCTGCGTCCGGCGGGCACCCGGCCGCGGGTGGTGTGCCCGATCACCGTGGCGTGGGCGGAGGTGTGGGAACACCTCTCGGATGGCATGTCCCTGACATGGCAGTCGCGGTTCGCCGCCTCATGGGGGCGGTTCCTGGTCGCCCACTGCGAGGAGGTCGACCTGGCCGCGCAGGGCCTCGCGGGCAGCCTGTGCCTGCCCGAGTACGCCGCGTTCCGGCGCCGTACCGTCGGCATCCACCACAGCATCGACGCCGGTGAGCGAAGCCGGCGCTTCGAGGTGCCCCCGCAGGTGATGGCTCATCCGCTGATGGAACGGATGCGGGACCTCGCCGCCGACACCATCGGGTTCATGAACGACATCCACTCCTTCGAGCGCGAGCGCCGGCGCGGCGACGGTCACAACCTCATAGCCGTCCTGCACCGCGAGCGGGCCTGCTCCTGGGAGGCGGCCGCCGCCGAGGCGTACCGCATGACCAGCGCCTGCCTGGCCGAGTACCTGGAGCTGGAGGCCCGCGTCCCCGCGATGTGCGACGAACTCGGCCTCGACGCCGACGAGCGCGCCCGGGTGCGGATGGGCGTCGAGGCCATCCAGCACTGGATCAACGGCAACTACGAGTGGGCCCTGACCACCGGCCGCTACGCGGCGGCCAAGGAGGGTCCCGTCGCCGCGGCGGAACTGTCCGGCCGGGGCTCGGTGGACGACCTGCTGACCGTCTGACCGCCGGGGTGTGCCCGGCGGGGCACACCCCTCGGCCGGCCGTACCGGGCGGACGGCCCGTACTGCCGTCACGGGCGCGGCGGCCGTCCGGTCCCTCACCGGACCGGCGGCCGTCCTGCCCATCACCGGACCGGCGGCCGTCCGGTCGGCCATGGGCCCGACAGCCAACTAGTCGACCACCGGCCCGGCGGTCCGCCGGGCACCGGTCGTCACGCGGCGAATCACGCGGCGAACTCCACCGGCAGGCTGTCCAGGCGGGACTCCCAGGTCGACGCCGTGGAGGTCAGTTCCTCCGGCGGGACGGACAGGCGCAGGCCGGGCAGGCGGTGGAGCAGGGTGTCGACGGCGGTCTCGATGATGGCCTGGCCGATGTTCTGGCCGGGGCATTCGTGGGGGCCGGAGCTGAACGCCAGATGGGACTGGTTGCCCTGGACGGAGACGCCGGCGTCCGGGCGGATCTCCGGGTCCAGGTTGCCGGCCGCGAGGCCGAGGACCAGCAGGTCGCCCTCCTGGATGTGGTGACCGCCCAGCTCCAGGTCGGCGGCGGCGAAACGCCCCGGCATGACCGCGAGCGGCGGCGAGTTCCACATGACCTCCTCGACCACCGCCGAGATGTTCAGCTGACCGCTGGTCAGGCCGGAGAGCCGGGAGACGTCGGTGAGGATCAGCTGCAGCACCCGGGCCAGCAGGTTGCTGGTGGTCGTGTGCGCGGCGATCAGGACCAGACGCAGATGGCTGATCACCTCGTCGGTGTCCAGGCCGGCCGGGTGCTCCAGGAGCGCGGTGGTGAAGTCGGAGCCGGGCTCGGCCCGCTTGCGTTCGGCGAGTTCGCCGAGGATCTCCATGATCCGGTCGTTGTGCGCGACGGCTTCCTCGCCGCCCTTGAGCACCTGCGCGCAGGATTCCACCAGCCGCCGCCCCTCCCGCTCGGCCAGCCCGAGGATCCGGGTCAGCACGAGCATCGGCAGGTACTCGGCGTAGTCCGCCACCAGGTCGGCGCGCCCGGCGTCGGCGAACGCGTCGACCAGCTTGTTGGCGAAGTGCGTGGCGTGGCGGCGGATGCCGCGCGCGGCGGCGGCCTGGAGGCCGTCCGTCACGGCGCCGCGCAGCCGGCGGTGCGGTTCGCCGTCCTGGGAGACACAGTCGGGCCGCCAGGCGAGCATCGGCACCAGCGGCGAGGTCTCCTCGACCCGGCCCTCCCGCCAGTCCCGCCAGATCCGCGCGTCCCGGCTGAACTGCCAAGGGGTGTCCAGCACCCGCCGGTTGTCGCGGTAGCCCAGCACCAGCCAGGCGGGGACGTCCCCCTCCAGCAGGACCGGCGCGACCGGGCCGTGCTCCTCGCGCAGGCGTTCGTAGATCCCGACCGGGTCCGTCGCGGCCTCCGGCCCGTACAGCCGGGTGAGGTCGCCCCCGCCGTGGCCGACGGGGCAGCCGCGCGGGGTCTCGGTATCGCTTAACGTCTGGTCGTTCATCGGGACTCCAGTGCGACGGCGGAGCGTTCTTTCAGGTGACGTATGAGGGCGACCAGCACGTCACGGCTGGAGGCCCGGTCGCGGGCGTCGCAGGCCACGATCGGGATGTGCGGGGGGATGTCGAGGGCGTCCCTGATCTCCTCCAGGGGGTACTCCCGGGAGTCGGGGAAGATGTTCAAAGCGACGACGAAGGGCACGTTCTGCCGCTCCATCTCCTCGATCGCCCGGAAGCTGGAGGCGAGCCGGCGGGTGTCCACCAGGACGACCGCGCCGAGAGCTCCCTTGAACAGCCCGTTCCACAGGAACCAGAACCGTTCCTGTCCGGGCGTGCCGAACAGGTACAGCATCAGGCTGTCGTTGAGGCTGATCTTGCCGAAGTCCAGGCTGACGGTGGTCTCCGTCTTCTCGGTGACGCCGATGAGGTGGTCGTCGCCGGCGCTGGCCTGGGTCAGCGTCTCCTCGGTGGTGAGCGGCTTGATGTCGCTGACCGAGCGGACCAGGGTGGTCTTCCCGGTGCCGAACCCGCCGGCGATCATCACCTTCACCGAGCGGGTGCCCCCGGTCGCCGGGTCGCCGGGCCGGTCAAAGCCTTTCAAGTCCACTGAGTACCTCCTCCAGGAGCGCGAGGTCGGGCCCGCGACCGGCGTCGTGCGCCGGGATGGGGTCACGGGCGTCGACATGGCCTGCCTGCAGCAGGTCCGCCAGCAGCACCGCGAGAATGTTGAAGGGCAGCCCCAGATGGGCCCCGAGCTCGGCCACCGACAGCGGTTCGCGGCAGCGCCGCAGGATGTCGGCGTACTCGTGCTGCATGCCCGGGGCGGGGGCGGCGCGGGAGACGATGAGGGTCGCCACGTCGAGGCTCGACGCCGAACCGCCCGGTCCGCTGCGTCCCTTGGTGAGGACGTAATAGCGCTCGAGACCTTGGGGGTCCTTCCTGTTCGAGCGAAGCGGTGAGCTTGGGGGAGGATCGGCCGGCCGGCGGGGTCCACTCATCCAGAGTGCTCCTCCAGGCGCGGAGTGGTGCCGAGGAGTTCACCCATTCTGCGGGCCAGGTCCCTCATCTGGTGCCCGAGCAGCCCCTGGTCGAGGCCTTCGCGGGCGAGCACGCCGAGGTACGTCTCCACGCCCGCGCGGACCACGAAGAGGTGGCCGCCGTCGACCTCGATCATCGCCAGGCGCAGGTTCCCCGCGTACGTGGGGAACTGCTCGGCGACCGGCTGGGCGAGGGCCTGGAGGCCGGCGACCACGGCCGCGAAACGGTCCACGTCGTCGGGGTCTTCGGCGCCGTAGGAGGTGATGGCCTTGCCGTCGCTGGAGGCCACGAGGGCGAAACGGATCTCCTGGATGCTCTCCACCAGATCGCGGAGCGCCCAGCTCACGTCGGTTCCCTGTTGCGTCATGTGGACTAGTCGCTCTCTTCAGTGCGGTGCTCTGCGAAGTCGCGTCCGGCGGTGGGGACGCCGTCGGCGGCCGGGCCTTCGTCGGTGCCGGACATGCGGCCTTCGTTGGTGCCGGGCGTGCGGCCTTCCTCCGTGCCGGGCGTGCGGCCGGCCGTGGCGAAGGCGGCGAGGCCGGCGAAGGACGCGTCCGGCGGGACGGCGGTGACGGCCGTGTCCTGGGCCGGCTCGAGGCGTTCGGCCGGCTGGTGACGGGCGCTCTCGCCGCGCCTGCTGCGGCGGCGGGGAAGCCCGCCGGGGGTGGTGTCGACGGCGTCGGCGGCGGGGCCCGCGAGGGGCGCGATGACCGGGGCCGGGGCCGTGACGGTGCCCGTGGCCGTGCCCGTGACCGTGGCCGTGGCGGCCGCGGGGGCGGCGGGGGTGGCCGCCGGCAGCGGGCTGAAGTACTTGTGCGGGACCACGACGACCACCGAGGTACCCAGCCACGGCGAGTCGGCGAAGGTCACCCGGATGCCATAGCGGCGGGCGAGGATGCCGACGACCCGCAGGCCGATGTTGGCGTCCTCGGTGATGCCGCCGAGGCCGGGTCCGGCGGCGGTGCCGGCGAGGGCGTCCGCGGCCTCGCGCTTCTTCTCCTCGCTCAGGCCCTTGCCGGAGTCCTGGATCTCGATGCCGACACCGTTCGGGACCTCCTTGCCGGAGACGATGACCGGCTCGGTGGGCGGCGAGTAGCGGGTGGCGTTGTCCAGGAGGTGGGCGAAAATCAGGGTGAGGTGGTCCACCAGCCCGCCGTCGACGCCGAGTTCGGGCAGATGGCGTACGTCGACGCGGTGGAACTCCTTGATCCGGCCGATGCCGCCGCGGACCACGCTGAGCAGGCGCTGCGGCTCCTGCCACTGGCGTCCCGGGCGGTCGGAGCCGCCGAGCACGCCGATGCTGGCGGCGAGGCAGTCGGCGGGGCCGATCGCCTGGTCCAGCTCCATCAGGCCGCGTGCGACGGCCGGGAGTCGGCCGTGCTCGCCCTGCATCTCGTGCAGCCGGCCGCGCAGCTTGCTGGTGAGGACGTGGATGCGGTTGCCGATGCCGACGACGGCCTGTTCGGCGGCGGTGGAGCGGTTGAACTCCTCCTCGACGCCGATCAGCGCGGTGCGCAGGACCTTGCGGAGGTCGGCCTGGAGTTCCGGAGCGACCTCGGCGCACTGGTTCACCGAGGGCAGCAGGTCGTCGATGGCGTCGCCGGCGCGCAGCCGCCTCAGCGCGTCGGGCAGCTGCTCGTCGGCGAGTCGGGCCACGGCTTGCCGCTGGTGGGCGAGTCGCTCCTGCCAGAGGTCGTTCTGCTCGGCGAGCCGGGTCTCGTGGCTCTCGGCCTGTTCCGCGAGCCGGGTCTCGTAGGTCTCGGCCTGTTCGGCGAGGCGGGCCTCGTAGCCCTCCGACTGCTCGGCGAGCCGGGCCTCGTAGCCCTCCGACTGCTCGGCGAGCCGGGCCTCGTAGCCCTCGGCCTGATCGGCGAGGCGGGCCTCGTAGGTCTGGGACTGCTCGGCGAGCCGGGCCTCGTGGGCGGAGCGTTCGGCGGCGTGCTGGCGCTCCAGGCCGGCCACGTGCTGCTGCCACTGCTGGGAGTGCTCGGCCTGAGCGGTGCGGAACGCGCCCTCGGCGCTGCGCAGCCGGGTCTGGGTGCGCAGCAGCAGGCGTACGCAGACCGAGCTCGCCGCCGTCGCCGCGGCACCGGCGGCGGCCGCGGTTATGCGCTCGGAGCTCATGAACGTGGCGGCAACCGTCCCGCCTCCTAAGGCCAGTGGCATCAGCCACCAGCTGTACCAGGCGACAGGGGGCCGCGCCGCCGGCGGCGGAGTGGCAAGTTCCATCTGCATCCTTCGAAGCAACACGATCGAACAGGGGGGGGTGTGCATGGGGGACCGCACTCATGAGTACGCACCGCGAAGCCGACCCGTCGCGATTCGCGTCAACTCGCAGCGCCGGACGGGAGCTTATCTGGTTTCAACGCGAAAGGATCAACCTCACGGGCGCCGCGGAGGTGAGGGTTCCGTCACTCTCCGCCATGTCTGTTCACGTCGACAAGTGCCCTTGCCCACCTGCGGGGTTGCCGCCGCGGGCGCCGGCGCGGCGGGGGTCAGCGGGTCCGCTGGAAGGTCCTCCGGTAGGCCTGGGGCGAGACGCCGATGGCCGCGTGGAGGTGCTGGCGCAGGGACGCGCCGGTGGCGAAGCCGACGCGTCCGGCGATCTGGTCGACGGTGAGGTCGCTGGCCTCCAGCAGCTGCCGGGCGCGGGCGACGCGCTGCTGGACGATCCAGCGGCCGGGGCTGACGCCGACCTCGTCGTGGAAGCGGCGGGCGAAGGTGCGCAGGCTCATCCGGGCGTGCGCGGCGAGGTCGGAGAGGGTCAGCGGGTCGCCGAGGCGTTCCAGGGCCCAGGCGCGGGTGGCGGCGGTGCTCGCGGCACCGGCCTCGGGGACCGGCTGCTCGATGTACTGGGCCTGGCCGCCGTCGCGGAACGGCGGCACCACACAGCGCCGGGCGACGGTGTTGGCGAGGTGGCTGCCGTGGTCCTTGCGGATCAGGTGCAGACAGACGTCGACGCCCGAGGCGGCGCCGGCCGAGGTGAGGACCGGGTGGTCGTCGACGAAGAGCACGTCGGGGTCGAGTTCGATGTGCGGGTACCGGCGGCGGAAGTGGTCCGCGAGCTGCCAGTGGGTGGTGGCCCGGTGGCCGTCGAGGAGTCCGGCGGCGGCGAGCACGAAGGCGCCGGTGCAGATGGAGACCGTGCGGGTGCCTGGGCGGATGCGGGCCAGGGCCGCCCGTACCGCGTCGGGGAGGTCGGGGGTCAGCTCGGACGGTGAGACGGGGGCGATGACGACCGTGTCCGCTGCGTCCAGGGCGTCGGGGCCGTGCTGGACACCGATGGTGTAGTCGGCGTTCGTGCGCACCGGACCGCCGTCGGCGGAGCAGGTCAGCACCTCGTACCGGCCGTCGGCCGCGCCGAGGATGCGGCTCGGGATGCCCAGTTCGAAGGGGTAGACGCCGTCGAGGGCCAGGACCACGACGCGTTCGGGCCGCCGCCGTTCATCACGCATGACACGATCCTATGGCACGATCCTATCGAAGGGTGGCAATCTTGCCATTGCCGGGCGGTGAGGGGCCCGGCAGGCTGGTTGACCATGAGCGATGTGAACACGATGCGTGCCGTGAGCCAGGACGACCTCGGCGGTCCCGAGGTCCTGAAGGTCGTCGAGACAAGGCGGCCGGCCCCGCGGCCGAACGAGGTGCTGGTGCGGGTGCGCGCCGCGGGGGTCAACCCGACGGACTGGAAGCACCGGGCCAACGGGGGCTTCCTCGGCAAGCCGCCGTTCGTCCTCGGGTGGGACGTCTCCGGCGTGGTCGAGGCGACCGGGATCGGGGTCGCCGCCTTCCGGCCCGGCGACGAGGTTTTCGGCATGCTGCCGTATCCCTTCGGCCACGGCTCGCACGCCGAGTACGTCACCGTCCCGGCACGGGCCCTGGCGCCGAAGCCGGCGGCGATCGACCATGTGCGGGCGGGCGCGCTGCCGCTGGTGTCACTGACCGCGTGGCAGGCGCTGGTGGAGACGGCGGGGCTGCGGGCCGGGCAGCGGGTGCTGATCCACGCGGCGGCCGGCGGGGTCGGCCATGTGGCGGTGCAGATCGCCAAGGCGCGCGGGGCGTACGTGATCGGCACGGCGAGCGCGGGCAAGCACGGTTTCCTGCGGGAGCTGGGCGTGGACGAGGTGATCGACTACCGGGAGACGGACTTCGCCGAGGCGGTCGAGGACGTCGACGTGGTGCTGGACACGATCGGCGGCGACCACTCCGTGCGCTCGCTGCGCGTGCTGCGCAAGGGCGGACTGGTGGTGTCGATCCTGCCGGTGGGCTCGGACGAGCTGTACGAGGAGGCCGACCGGCTCGGGGTGCGGGCGGTGCGGATGCTGGTCGACGCCGACCGCGCCGGCATGCTGGAGATCGCGCGCCTGGTCGAGGAGGGGGCGCTGCGGCCGGCGATCGCGGACACGTTCCCGCTGGCCGAGGCCGCCGAGGCGCACCGGCGGGGCGAGACCGGGCGGACCGCCGGGAAGCTGGTGCTGGTCGTCGACTGAGGCCGCGCGACCCCCTTCGTTCAAGACACGAAAAAACTCGGTCGCAATTCACAGACATATGTCAATCGAACATGCTGAAATTCAGTCCGCGAGGGTAACTTGCAGGGCAGAGCGCGCAGTTGTGCGCTGACTCGGGGCTGGTTGGAGGCGATGTCGTCGTGCAGCAGGAGCCTGCACCGCTCTCCCGGTACCTGCGGGTGCGCCAGGACCGTGGCCACACGGTCCTGGAGTTCCGCGGGGAGATCGACATCGTCGCGGCCGAGGAGATCGCCCCGCGTCTGGACGAGGCCACGGCCCCGCCCGCCCCGCGGATCGTGATCGACCTCAGCCCGGTGGAGTTCTTCGACGCCTCCGGGCTGAGGCTGCTGTACCGGGCGCGCAGCCGGGTGCTCGCCCGCGACGGCCGGCTGTCGCTGGTCTGTGCGCACCCGCCGACGTTACGGGTGCTGCGCGTCACGGGCCTGACCCGGCTGCTGCCCCCGCTGCCGACCCTCCAGGCGGCGCTCGACGTCTCCCCCTTCCACCCCGCCCAGCCGCAGTCGCCGCCGCCCCTGTAAGGGACGTAGATCATCAACTCGGCGGTCTGAGAAAGGACGTGACGGGCAGTCGGAAGGGGAGGAAGGGCAGGGCCGAAGAAGGAGGGCCGTCGTCGTGGTGGTTTCCCTCGGGCGGGTGCCGGGCTGGGCGAAGGCCCTGGCGGCCGTCGCGCTGGTGCTCGTACTGCTGCTGGCCGGACTGCGGCTGAGCGTGCTGCCGGGCCTGAAGGACCTGTTCGGCACGGAGACGCGGGACCGCTCGGGCCCGGCGCTGCTGGAGTCGATCCGGGACATCAGCCGGTACGAGGCGGCCTCGGGGAACTTCCAGGTCGTGGTGGACCTGGAGAAGGACGCCAAGTACCTGCCGGACGCGGTGCGCGGCACCCGCACGCTCTACGTGGGCGCGGGCACCGTCGACGCCTACGTGGACCTCGGCAAGGCGGGCGAGGACGACGTGACGGTGAACGAGGACCGTACGGCGGCCACGCTGCGGCTGCCGCACGCGGCACTCGGCAAGCCGGCCCTCGACCCGGAACGCTCCTACGCGGTCTCCAAGCAGCGCGGACTGCTGGACCGGCTCGGCGACCTGTTCTCGGACAACCCCAACGGCGAACAGGCCGTGCAGCGGCTGGCGGTGCGGCACATCGGCGAGGCGGCCGAGGAGAGCGGGCTGACCGCGCGGGCCGAGAAGAACACCACCGACATGCTCCAAGGGCTCCTCGGGTCCCTGGGGTTCGAGCGGGTCCGTGTCGTCTACGGCGACTGACCCGCGGGTACGCGTCCCTTCCCCATCTCCAGGACAACAGCTGTCGACAGACGTCGAGGACCGGAGGGCCGGATGGCTTGGGCAGATTTGCGTTCCCTGAGGTCGTTTCTTCCGTCGGACTCCCCGCGCCCGTGGCGAACGCGCTCCCGTGCGAAGACCGCGGCGCGGATCCGGACGGAGACCCGGCCCGGGACGGGGCCGGAGGCGCGACCGGAGACCGGGCCGGAGGCGCGACCGGAGACCCGGCCGGAGCGGCCCCGGCGGCGGCTTCTTCCCGCGCTGGGCCGGGCGTTGGCGATGGCGTGCGCGTTCGTGCTCATGGTGGCGTTCTCGGTGGTGCTGGCCCGGCTCACGCTGGAGCCCTCCCCCGCCTCCGAGGCGCTGACCCACAGCAATCTGCGTCCGGGTGACTCGCTGCGCGCGTACTTCAACGAGTCCACGCCGCGCGACGCCGTCCGGCAGGTCGGCGGGAACCTGCTGCTCGGCGTGCCGTTCGGCGTGCTGGTACCGGTGCTGGCGCCGCGGGCGCGCGGCATCGTGCGGGTGCTGCTGCTGACCGCGCTGGTCATGCTGATGGTGGAGCTGGCGCAGGGCGCGGTGGTCACGGGCCGCGCGTTCGACATCGACGACGTCATCCTCAACACGACGGGCGCGCTGGTGGGGTATCTGCTGCTCGGGCGGCGGCTGGGCCGCGCGGTGCACGCCCGCCGCTGAGGGCCGCCCGGCCCGCGGGTCCGACTTCCGGTCTGTACCAATGCATTGACGGGGACTTAGCTCAGCTCTTAAATCAAGGGGATGCCCTTTCCCCCACATCGAAGGGACCCCCATGGCCACCCCACGTCTGCTCCGCAGATGCCTGCTGGGCGCGCTCTCCGCGCTGCTGGTCGCCTCCGCCGCGGTCACCCCCGCCCAGGCGGAACCCGCCGGCCGGGCGGAACCCGCCGCCGGGACCGGAGCCCAGGCGGTGACGTTCCTGGACACGTTCGACGGACCCGCGGGCGCGGCGGTCGACGGCTCCAAGTGGCAGACCGAGACCGGTGACAACGTCAACAACCACGAGCGGCAGTACTACACGGCCGGCACCCGCAACGCCGCCCTGGACGGTCAGGGCCACCTGGTGATCACCGCCCGCCGCGAGAACCCGGCGGGCTACCAGTGCTGGTACGGCAGCTGTCAGTACACCTCGGCCCGGCTGAACACCTCGGGCAAGTTCGCCGCCCAGTACGGGCACGTCGAGGCGCGGATGAAGATCCCGCGCGGGCAGGGCATGTGGCCGGCGTTCTGGATGCTCGGCACCGACCTCGGGCAGGTCGGCTGGCCGAACTCGGGCGAGATCGACGTCATGGAGAACGTCGGCTTCGAGCCGTCCACGGTCCACGGCACGATCCACGGCCCCGGCTACTCCGGCTCCGGCGGCATCGGCGCCGCCTATACCCTGCCGAACGGCCAGGCCTTCGCGGACGGCTTCCACACCTTCGCCGTGGACTGGGCGCCCGACTCGATCACCTGGTCCGTCGACGGGCAGGTCTACCAGCGGCGCACCCCGGCCGATCTCGGCGGCCGCCAGTGGGTGTTCAACAAGCCGTTCTTCCTGATCCTGAACCTGGCCGTGGGCGGCTACTGGCCCGGCGACCCGGACGGTTCCACCGTCTTCCCGCAGAGCCTGGTGGTGGACCACGTGTCGGTGACGACGAGCGACTCGCCGACCGGGGCGGCCATACGCGGACTGGCCGGCAAGTGCGTGGACGTCGCCGGCGCGAACACCGCCAACGGCACCCCCGTCCAGCTCTACGACTGCAACGGCACCGCCGCCCAGCGGTGGACGGTCGGCGCGGACGGCACCCTCCGCGCCCTCGGCAAGTGCCTCGACGTCGCCTCGGGCGGCACCGCCGACGGCACGCCGGTCCAGCTGTGGGACTGCAACGGCACCGCGGCCCAGCGGTGGGTCGTCACCGCCGCCCGGGACATCGTGAACCCGCAGGCGGACAAGTGCCTGGACGTCACCGGCAACAACTCGGCCAACGGCACCCGGCTGCAGATCTGGACGTGCACCGGGGGCGCCAACCAGAAGTGGACGGTCGGCTGACCGGCGGCGCTACCTGGTGGTCCAGGTGAACTTGTCGCCGCCCACCCAGCGCACCACGTCCGGGTCGTCCAGGTCGTGCACCGTGATGCCGAAGGCGGCGGCGGTCTCCAGGACGTCGGTGACGGTCCGGGCCTCACCGACGACCTGCCCGTCGATCTCCACGATGCGGAACGGCGGCCTGCCCGGCTGCACCCCGAGCACCATGATCCGCGGATGGGATATATGGGGACTCGCGATCTCGGTCATGCCTAAAGGGTAGGACGGTTCACGCCATCGGCATCCGGACACGTCACCCGGTGAGCAGGTCGAGGACCGCCGCCTCGACCGCTCCCTGGGTGGCGGGCCGGCCGAAGTCGCCGTGCTCGCCGAGCCGGCTGAGCGTGGGGGCGATGGTGTGGCCCTCCTCGAACCGTTCGAAGACCTTGGGGTCGATGTACGAGGCCCGGCAGACGGCCGGGGTGTTGCCCAGGTAGTGGCTGACCTCGCGGACGGCCCGCGCGATCTGCCGGCGCCGGGAGGCCGCGGTGGCGCGGCCGCCGCGGGCGGTGACGGCGACCGCGACGGCGGCCAGCACGGTGGCGTGCCAGGTGCGGAAGTCCTTGGCGGTGATCTCCGTGCCGGACAGCCGGCGCAGCGCCTCGTTCAGGTCGCTGCCGCGCAGATCGTGCCAGGCCCGGCCCTCCCAGTAGGCGAGCAGCCGTTCACCGCCGCGCCGGGGGCGGCGCAGAAGGGCGCGCACCACGGTGTGCGCCTGGTCGTCCACCAGGGCCCGCACCATCTCGACGCCACCCTTGGCGGGGAAGCAGAAGGCGATCTCGCCGCTCCCGCAGCGGACATGCTCGCGGAGCATCGTGGTCAGGCCGTAGGTCTCGCTCTGCCGGGTGTGCCGGTCGCTGCCGATGCGGAAGAACCCGAGGTCGAGCAGGCGCACCGCGCAGGCGGTGACGCGGGCCCGGCTCAGGCCCCGGCCGGACAGGTCCGCGGTGACCTGCGCGCGCAGCTCGGGCAGCGCGGCGGCGACCTGCCGTACGTGCTCGTGCTTGGCCTGCTCCTGCTGGGCGCGGAACTCCTCGTGGTACAGGTACTGGCGGCGGCCCGCGTCGTCGGTGCCGACGGCCTGGAGGTGGCCGTTGGGCCAGGGGCAGATCCACACGTCCCGCCAGGCCGGCGGGATGGTCAGGGCGCGGATCCGGGCCAGGTGCCGGGGGTCCGTGAGCGGCTTGCCGCGGCTGTCGAGGTAGCGGAAGCCGCGGCCGTGCCGGACCCGGGTGAACCCGGGCCGTTCGCAGGAGCTGGTACGCAGTCGCACGGTCTCAGGGCCGACGCCAGTCGTCGGCGGTCAGATGCGATCCGGCGTGCGGGCCCATGCGGAGCATGCCGCCGTCGACGGACCACGAGGCGCCGGTGACGTACGAGGCGTCGGGTCCGGCGAGGAAGGCGATGACGGCGGCGACCTCGCGGGCGTCGCCGGGCCGGCCGAGCGGGACGCCGGGGCGGCGCTCGGTGGTGACGTCGATGTCCTCCTGGCCGGTCATCGGCGTGGCGATCTCGCCGGGCGCGACGGCGTTGACGGTGATGCCGTGCTCGGCCAGTTCCAGCGCCATGACCTGGGTGAGCAGTCCGAGTCCGCCCTTGGCCGCGCAGTACGGGGCGGCGCCCACCCGCGGCTGGTGCTCGTGCACCGAGGTCACGTTGACGATACGGCCGCCGTCCCCCTGCCGGATCATGTGCCGGGCCGCCCGCTGACCGCACAGGAAGGGCCCCACCAGGTCGATGTCGAGGACCTGGCGGACGTCGGAGAGGGTCAGGTCGAGGAACGGGGTGGCGGTGCCCGTGCCGGCGTTGTTCACCAGCACGTCGAGGCGGCCGAGCCGGTCGGCGAGCTCGTCGATGGTGTCGGCGGCCTCGGGCAGCCGGGTGAGGTCCATGTGCGCCACCTCGGCCCGCCGCCCGTGGGCGCGGACCTCCTCGGCGGTCTCCTCGGCGCCCTTCGCATCGCCGTGCCAGGTGATGCCGATGTCCATGCCCGCCCGGGCCAGCCGTACGGCGGTGGCCCGGCCGATGCCGGAGTCGGCGCCGGTGATCACGGCGGCCCTGGGGTGCTGGGCGGTGGGGACGGACATCGCGGCCTCCTCGGGTGCGGGGACGTCGGCGCCCTGCGGATCTCGCCAGTACCCGGCGCGGGGGCGGGCAAACCGCGCGGCCCGTCGTGCGGGGCCCTCGGTGCTGGGGAACCCTGGAGGCCTGGACGAGGAGGTGGCGATGGATCCCGTCGAGGCCCTGGAGCGGATCGCGTTCCTGCTGGAGCGGTCCCTGGCGCCGACGTACCGCGTGCGCGCCTTCCGCACGGCGGCCCGGGTACTGCGGGAGCTGCCCGGGGACGAGGTGCGGCGGCGCGCCGACGACGGGTCGCTGGAGTCGCTGAAGGGCATCGGGCCGAAGACCGCCCAGGTGGTGCGGGAGGCACTGGCCGGGCGGGTGCCGGGATACCTGGAGCAGCTGGAGAGCGAGGCCATGGCCCCGGCGCCGCGCCGCGGCGGCGAGGCGCTGCGCGCCCTGCTGCGCGGGGACTGCCATGTGCACTCGGACTGGTCGGACGGCGGCAGCCCGATCGAGGAGATGGGGCGGGCCGCGATCCGGCTGGGCCACGAGTGGGTGGCCCTCACCGACCACTCGCCGCGGCTGACGGTGGCCCGCGGCCTGTCCGCCGAGCGGCTGCGCGAGCAGCTGGACGTGGTGGCCGCGCTCAATGCGACCTGGGCGCCGTTCCGGCTGCTCACCGGCATCGAGTGCGACATCCTCGAGGACGGTTCGCTGGACCAGGAGCCGGAGCTGCTGGAGCGGCTGGACGTGGTGGTGGTGTCGGTGCACTCCAAGCTGCGCATGGACGCCCGGTCGATGACCCGCCGGATGGTGGCCGCGGTGCGCGATCCGCACGCGGACATCCTCGGGCACTGCACCGGGCGGCTGGTGACCGGGCGGGGGCGGCCGGAGTCGGAGTTCGACGCGGACGCGGTGTTCGCGGCGTGCGCCGAGGCGGGCACGGCGGTGGAGATCAACAGCCGTCCGGAGCGCCTGGACCCGCCCCGCCGGCTGCTGCGCCGGGCCGTCGAGGCGGGCGTGCTGTTCGCGGTCGACACCGACGCGCACGCGCCGGGCCAGCTGGACTGGCAGATCAACGGGTGCGCCCGCGCCCAGGAGTGCGGGGTGCCGCCCGAGCGGGTGGTGACCACGTGGTCGGCGAAGGAGCTGCTGGCGTGGACGCGCGAGGGGCGGGTACCGGCGGGCGGGACGGCGTCGTGAGGGGGGCGTGCCGACGGACGTCCTGACGAGAGGCTCGCACACCGGACGCGGAAGGGATGTGGATCATGGAACGTGCGGCGGTGTTCGATGTCGACGGCACGCTCGTCGACACCAACCACCTGCATGTGACGGCCTGGTGGGAGGCGTTCCGGCAGGCGGGGTACCGGGTGCCGATGCACGCCGTGCACCGGTCGGTGGGGCTGCCCTCCGGTGATCTGATCGCCCGGCTGCTCGGCGAGGGGCGCGACACGGAGCGGGACGGCGAGCTGAGCGCCGCGCACAAGGCGCTGTACGGGCAGTTCTTCGACCGGCTGCCCGCGCTGCCGGACGCCGGGCGGCTGCTGCGGCGGCTGCACGAGGACGGCTGGAAGGTCGTCCTGGCCACCTCGGCGAGCGGCGCGGAGCTGTCCGCGCTGCGGCGCGCCCTCGACGCCGACGAGGCGATCACCGCCACCGCGAGCGCGGAGGACGTCGAGTCGGGCAAGCCCTCCCCCGAACCCGTCCGGCACGCGCTGGAACTCGCCGGGGTGCCGGCCGAGCGGGCCGTGTTCGTCGGGGACACCGTGTGGGACATGCGGGCGGGCAGCAGGGCCGGGGTGCGCTGTGTGGGCCTGCTGTGCGGCGGCATTCCGCGCGCGGACCTGGAGGAGGCCGGGGCGCAGGCCGTGTACGACGATCCCGCCGGTCTGCTGGCCTCGCTGGCGGACAGTCCGCTGGCGCCGCGGACGTGACGCGGATCACCGCGCGGGCGGCCCGACGGCGGAACATCCGCACGTGGTTGACCGTTGAACCGTCCGTGGGTGCGGATGGGACAGTGTCCCCGGGCCTCACCTTTTGCCCACAGGGACGATCGTTCGGCTGAAGCCTTGTGGAGCCTTTCGCCGAGAGGCGACCGCCATCCGCGCCCACCCCGAGCCGCCCCGACCGTGATTCCCCCGTCCGGTCGGGGCTTTCTCCTGCCCAGGCGGGGGTACTCGGCCCGCCCGCGGAGCGTACGGCGGAGAGGAGCCGACAGTGAGCAGCACAGCGGGCAGCAGGGTCGTGGTGACGGGCGCCACCGGCAACGTCGGCACCAGCGTGGTGCGCCTGTTGGCGGAGGATCCGCAGACCGGCTCCGTGCTGGGGCTGGCCCGTCGCATCCCCGACTGGGCACCGCCGAAGACGGAGTGGTCCGCGGTCGACCTGGCGTCGGACCGGACGGACCTGACGAGCTCGTTCCGGGGCGCGGACGCGGTGATCCATCTGGCGTGGGCGTTCCAGCCGACGCACGATCCCGCGCGCACCTGGCGGACGAACGTGCTCGGCAGCATCCGGGTGTTCGACGCGGCGGCCGCGGCCGGGGTGGGGACGCTGGTGCACGCCTCCTCGGTGGGGGCGTACTCACCGGGGCCGAAGGACCGCATGGTGGACGAGTCCTGGCCGACGCACGGCTGGCCGGACGCCGCCTACTGCCGCGAGAAGGCCTACCTGGAGCGCACCCTGGACACCTTCGAGCGCGAGCACCCCGAGATCCGCGTGGTGCGGATGCGGCCGGCGTTCCTGTTCAAGCGGGAGTCGGCGAGCGAGCAGCGGCGAATCTTCGGCGGCCGGTTCCTGCCCGGCCCCCTGGCACGCCCCGAGCTGCTGCCGTTCCTGCCGGACATCCCGGGCCTGCGCGTGCAGGCGCTGCACACCGACGACGCGGCCGAGGCCTACCGGCTCGCGCTGCGCACGGACGTGCGGGGGGCCTTCAACCTGGCCGCCGATCCGCCGGTGGACGCGCAGCTGCTGGGCGGGATGCTGAACACCCGGCCGGTGCGGATGCCGCGCACCGCGGCCCGGTCGGCGATCGCGGCGGCGTGGGGGCTGCGGCTGCTGCCGGCCTCTCCGCACCTGTTCGACGCGGTCCTGCGGCTGCCGCTGCTGGACTGCTCCCGCGCCCACGAGGAACTGCGCTGGCGGCCCACCCGGACGGCGACCGAGGTCCTGGAGGAGTTCCTGGAGGGCCTGCAGCAGGGGGCCGGGACGGACACGGCACCGCTGCGGGGACGCAAGGTCGGCTGACCGCCGGCGTGTGACACCCCCGCCGGCAGCACGGCAACGACACCGAGAAGGAGCACATCGTGGACGAACACCGGGACGCCGAACCCGGCCGTAACGCCGACCCCGTACCGCGCGACCTGCCGGACCAGCAGGTCCGCGAGGGCGAGGACCCCTGGGACGTGCCCACCGGGCCCTCGGGCCCCGGCGAGCCGCAGCACGCCGCGCCGGACGAGGACGCCGATGAGAGCACCGACGTCCCGGACACCGACGAGGCGGGCACCGCTCGCCGGGACGCGCCCCGCTCCGGTGGTACGGGCGAGGGGCCCGGCGTGGAGGAGGAGCCGGCACCCGAGGAGTCGACAGGCTGACCGGACGAGCCCACGACCCCCGGCTGGCGAGCGGGCCGAGTCCCACCCCGGCCGCCGGAACGCACCGTGGCGGGCGCACGCTCAGTCGGGATCGTGCGCGGGCGCCTCGGTCCGACCCGGAGGGCTCGGACGGGACGGCCACGGCCTGCGCACCGCACGCCCGGCCGGGACCGTGGCTCACCACCCGCCTCGGCGCCCTCGTCCCGGCCCTCCCCAAAGGCGGTGCCGCTCAGCGGCCCGCTCGCTCCTCCAGGACCGTGCGCCAGGCCGGTGCGGGGCCCTCGGGGGTGGTCTCGGGGCGGCGGCCGCCGCGGGCGAAGAAGTCGGCCAGGGGCAGGATCGCCGCGCCGACGGTCACCGCGTCGGGCCCGAGGCGTCCGAGATCGATGGTGACCTGCTCGGCCGGGTGCCGCAGGGCGTACGCCGCCGCGTGCTCGCGTACGGCGGGCAGGAACCCGGAGCCGAGCTGGAGCCCCGCCCAGCCGCCGATCAGGATCCGCTCCGGCTGGAAGAGGTTGATCAGGTCGGACAGGCCCGCGCCCAGATACTCGGCGGTCTCCTCCAGCACGGCGAGCGCGGCGGGATCGGCGGTCCCGCCGCCGGCCGGATAGGCGGCGGCGAGCATCGCGGTCAGCGCGGTCTCCTCGTCGGCGTCCTCGGGCGGCCGGCCGCCCTCCTCGCGCCAGCGCTCCAGCAGCGACTCGGCACCCGCGTACGCCTCCAGGCAGCCGAGTGCGCCGCAGCGGCACCGGCGCCCCCGGACCCGTACCGTCAGATGCCCCCACTCGACGGCCCGCCCGTGTTCCACCTCGGGGGTGACCAGGCAGGCGCCGACGCCGGAGCCGAAGAGGACGACGACCGCGTTGCGGGCGCCCCGGCCGCCGCCGAACCACATCTCGGCCTGGCCGAGGGTGCGGGCACCGTTGTCGATGAAGTACCGCACGGTGTCGGGGAGCGGGGAGCCCGCCCGGAGCAGTTCCTCCAGCGGGACGGCGTCCCAGCCGATGGTCTGGCCGTGCACCACGGCCCCGCGCTGCGGGGTGTGCTCGACGATGCCGGGGACCCCGATCCCCACGCCGAGCAGCCGCGCGGGGTCGATCCCGGCGCTGTCGGTGACCTCGGCGACGCCGTCGCGGATGTGGCCGGCGATGACGTCGACGTCGTAGCGCCGCTGGCCCAGCGGGCGTTCGGCGCGGGCGAGTTCGGTGAGGGTGAGGTCGAACAGCTCGATCCGCACCCGGGTCTCGCCGACGTCGACGCCGATCATGTGGCCGCTGCCGGGCGCGACCCGCAGCAGGGTGCGGGGGCGGCCGCCGTCCGAGTCGACGCTGCCGGCCTCCTCGACCAGGCCGTCGGCGACCAGGTCGGCGACCACGTTGCTGACGGAGCCGGAGCTGAGCCCGGTGGCGGGGCCCAGCTCGAACCGGCTGAGCGGCCCGTCGAAGTACAGCCGTTGCAGCACCGCCGCCCGGTTGGCCCGTCTCAGGTCGCGTACCGTGCGCCCGTTGCGCTCCGCCATGTGACTCCTCCCCGCCCGTCCCTGTCCCCGATATTACTCAACCACTTAATTAATGGGATGAGCTAAGCGGGGCGAACCTTCGTGACGGCTCAGTTCGCCGCGTACACGTCCTCCACATAGCGGCCGTCGGCGATCAGCGCGACGAGCCATGCGGCGGCGGCCGCCTCATCGGCGTCCGGGGTGCGCTCGCGGTACAGGGTACGGAACGCCTCCCGTACGCCCGGCGCCATCCGGGTGCCGTCCCCGCAGACGTACACCGTGGCCCCGGCGTCGAGCAGGGCGCCCACCTCGTCGGCCTCGGCGGCGACGCGGTGCTGGACGAAGGCCATCCCGCGCTCGGGCGCCGCGCTGAAGACGGGGCGCAGCCGGACCGCTCCGGCGGCCTCGGCGGCGCGCAGCTCCTCGGCGTGCAGGAAGTCGGCGTCGGGGGCGTCGCAGCCGAAGTACAGCAGCGCGGGCGGGAGTTCGGCGCCGTCGGCGAGGGCGGCCACGCGGTCGGCGACGGCGCCGCGGAAGGGGGCGAGCCCGGTGCCCGCGGCGATCATCACCACGGGTGCGGAGCCGTCGATCCGGAACACCTCCCGGCACGGCTGGACACGGACGTACAGGGTGTCGCCGGGCCGGACGGAGGCGAGATGACCGGAACCGGTGCCGCGGTACACGCCCTTGCCGGACCGGGCGGGCACTTCCAGCAGGGAGACCATCAGGTCGGCGTGGCCGGGGTCGGCGACGGGTGAGGAGGAGATCGAGTAGGGGCGGGGGCGCATGGGGGTGAGCAGGCCGAGCAGGCGCGGCCAGTCGAGGGCGCCGCGCAGGGCGGGGAAGTCCTCGAACAGTTCGACCAGGGTGCGCGGGTCGTCGGTGAGGGCGGCCAGGGCGGCGCGTTCCGGCGGGCAGGGGTCGGCGGCGGCGAGCGCGGTGAGCCGGTCGGCGCCGGGACGGTCCTGGAGTTCCACGTGGTGCGTCAGCAGGTGACGGACCGTCAGGGGCCGGTCGGCGGCGAGGCCGTGGCGGCGGGGCCGGGCGGTGCGGATGTCGAGGACGGTGTCGAGGTCGACGCCGAACGCGGCGGCGGCGCGGGAGACGAGGCCCGGCGGGTTGGCGGGCAGCACCGTGAGGTGGTCGGCGGTGCGGTAGGTGACGCCGTCGGGCAGGGCGACGCGGACGAACCGCTTGCGGCGCGGATGGCCGGGGGCGGTGAGGTCGCGGGCCTCGGTGACGGTGGCCGCGACGAGTCCGTGCCGTTCGGCGAGGGCGTCGAGCGGGCCGCCGGTGAGGGTGCGGACCTGGTAGCCGGTGTCCGGCTCGGCACCGGCGGCACCGGCGGCCCCGTCGGCACTGGCGGCGGCCTCGGGATCGCCGTACCGTTCCAGCAGCACGGTGCGCATCCGGGCGGTGAACGCGCGGACGGCGCCGCCGAGATCGCCGGAGGCGTCGGCCGCGGCGCGGTCGGTGAGCCGGGTGGCGCCGAGTCCGGCCAGGCGGGCGTCGATCCGGGTGGGGACGTGCTGGTAGGTGGCGGCCCAGTTGCGGTCGCCGACGCCGAGCACGGCGTAGTGGACGCCGGTCAGGTCGGGGGTGCCCTCCAGCCAGGCTGCGAAGGCGGTGGCGTCGTCGGTGGGGCGGCCGTTGTACGAGGCGGCCGTGATGATCACCGGCCGGTCGGCGGGCAGCGCGCCGGCGTACGCGTCGAGGGCGGCGACCTCGGTGGCGCAGCCCAGCTCGGCGGCCTCGTCGGCGAGCCGGGCGGCGACGTCGCGGCAGGTGCCGTAGTTGCTGCCGTGCAGGAAGAGGGCGCGGGTGCCGGGGCGGACGCGGGCCGGAAGGGCGACCGTCTCGCCCGTCCGCCGCGGCGCGAGCGCGGCGGGCGCTCCCGGCAGCGGGGGGTGGACCCGGTCGGCAGGGGTGCGCGGGGTGAGGGTGAGCGTGAACCCGTCGGGCTTGAGGGTGAGGGTCTCCTTGACGGTGAGGCGGTAGTCCGCGTGGTCGTGCAGCCGGTAGCGGTGGACGAGCATCGCCAGCAGCATGGTCGCCTCGTGCAGCGCGAACTGGCGGCCGATGCAGGCGCGTTCCCCGGTGCCGAACGGCTTGAAGGCGTGCACGGGGCGGGCCGACTCGGCCTCGGGGGCGAACCGGGACGGGTCGAACAGCTCGGGGTTGTCGCCCCAGGCGGGCTGCCGGTGCAGCATCGGCGTGACGACGGTGACGGCCTGCCCGGCGCGCAGCGGGACGCGCCCGCCGAGCAGGGTGTCCTCCCGCGCGTGCCGGCTGAAGGCGGCGGCGGTGGGCCACAGCCGCAGCGCCTCGTTGAGGACCTGGCGGGTGTAGGCGAGGCGGCCGATGTCGTCGTACGCCGGTTCGGGGTCGGCCCGGTCGCCCCACAGCGCGTCGGCCTCGCGGCGCACCAGCTGGAGCGCGGTGGGGTGCTTGGCCAGGTAGTACAGCGCGAACGACATGGCGCCGGAGGTGGTCTCGTGGCCCGCGATCAGGAAGGTGATGACCTGGTTGCGGATGTTGGCCGGGTCGAGGGTGGTGCCGTCGGCGGGGTGCGCGGCGGTGAGCATCAGGCCGAGGAGGTCGCCGGCGCCGGCCGGGGCGGTGCCGGTGCGGGCGGCGATGACCTCGTCGACGACGGCGGCGAGGTAGTCGGCGTCGGCGCGAATCGCCGCGTCGGTGGCCGCGTGGTCCTCGCCCGGGACGCGGCCGAGGCGGGTCATGCTCCACTCCAGGCAGCGGACCATCGCCTCGACGAAGGGGTGGGGCTCGGCGCGTGCGAAGGAGCCGAAGTCGTAGCCGAATCCGGCGAGGCCGATGGTGTCCAGGGTCATCCGGGTCATGTCGTCGGGGACGTTCACCGGGCGGCCGTCGGCGGCGGCGCGGTCCCAGGACTCGATGAGCCTGCGGGCCACCTCCAGCATCACGGGGTGGTAGGTGCGCATCGAGCCGAGCGCGAAGGCGGGCATGAGGATGTCGTGCGCCTTGGCCCAGTTGGGTTCGTCGTCGTACGCGGTGAACAGGCCGTCGGCGGTGAACTCGCGGACGTTCTCCAGGGCGGGCCCGATGTGCTTGGCGAACCGCCGCTCGTCGGCGAGGTCGGTGACGAGGTCGAGATCGCTGACGAACAGCGTGTCCCGCCCGTGCAGGCGCCGCACCAGGACCGGCCCGTGCTCCCGCATCAGGCCCATGACCTGCTGAAGGGGGGCGCGGCCTGGGCCGGTCGCGGAGATGTCGACGAGGGGGACGCCGGGCAGTCCGGCCGGGCTGCGGGGGTGCGGCGCGGTCACCGGGTCCGACGCGGACCGGGCGGACGGCGCGATCCGGGCGGACGGCGCGATCCGGGCGGACGGCGCGGTGCGGGGATGCGGCGTGGCCTGAGGATGCGGTGCGGTGGGGGGGTGCGGCGCGGTGGGGGGCATGACGCGACAACTGCCTTTCGCGGTACGGAAGTCCTGCCCTCCCAGCCTGTGCGCCCGACCTGCCGCGCCCGGCCCGTGGGACTACACGATCGTGCAGCGGAAAGGGCGCGTCCCTCCTTGCGCACCGCCGCTCCCCCGCCCTCCGCCCCGCGGGCACGGCCGTCGGCCTGCCTCTTTATCGTGAGAGGCGGTCGAGCAGTGGCGGGAGGTGCCGGTGGATCCGGAGCGGCGGGAGGCCGTGCTGTGGCGCAATCGCGCGCTGACGCTCTTCGACCGGGTCTCGCTCCCGGTGGCCGTGTGCGATGTGTACGGCGCGGTGCTGCTGGCGAATCCGGCGATGGCGGCCGAGTGCGGGACCACACCGGGCGGGCTGCGCGGCCGGGACGTGCTGGAGCTGTTCCGGCCGCAGGAGGCGACCCAGGTGGAGCGGATCGCCCAGGCGCTGCGGCTGCGGCACCGGTCGCGCTACCAGGTGTCCGTGCGCTGGCGGGCGCCCGGCGGCGCGCAGCGGTACGGGGAGCTGACCGCCGACCCGGTCAGCGACACCATCGAGGACACGCCGACGCTGCTGGTGATGCTGCGGGTACTGGGCGAACGCAGGCCCGTGCGGGCGGCCGAGGAGGCGAGGAATGCGCGGGAGGCGCGGGTCACGCCGGTCGAGGCCCGGATCCTGGCCCTCCTCGCGGGCGGCGCCACCACGGCCCGCGCCGCCCGCGAGACCGGCCTCAGCACCGACGGCGTCACCTATCACCTGCGGCGCCTGTCGGCCCGCTGGGGCGCGGCGAACCGTACGGAACTGGTGGCGCGGGCGTACGCCCTCGGGGTGCTGGCGGCGGGGGTGTGGCCGCCCGCACCGGTATGAGCCGGGGGGGCGGTGCGGCCAGGCGGCCAGGCGGCCAGGCGGCCAGGCGGCCAGGCGATAAATCGATGGCACCTCCATCCATCGGCTGTCTACCCTGACCGGACGGAAACCTAGACCTCCTAGGTTTCCCTGCCACCGACCCCTCGCACACATCTCTCAGGAGGCACCCCGTGCGCCCGCTGACCGACAAGGACATCCGCGGCTCCTTCGTCAACTGTTCCAAGGGCGAGGCGAGCCGCCTCCCGCTCCCCCGGGATCTCGCCGAACGTCCCTGGGACGACCTCGACTTCCTGGGCTGGCGCGATCCGGGCGCGCCGGACCGCAGCTATCTGGTCGTCGAGCGCGACGGCCGCCCGGTCGGCGTCAGCCTGCGCTTCCCGCCGCCACAGCGCGGCTTCCTCCAGCGCAGCATGTGCGCGCTCTGCCTGACCGGTCACCCGCGCGGCGGCGTCTCCCTGATGACCGCCCGCAAGGCCGGCGCGGCGGGCCGCGAGGGCAATTCGGTCGGCCTGTACATGTGCACCGACCTGGCCTGTTCCCTGTATCTGCGCGGCAAGAAGGTGCCCGAGTCCGGCGCCCGCTTCGAGGAGAGCCTGACCCTGGAGGAGCAGATCGCCCGCACGACGGGCAACCTTTTCGCCTTCCTGGACAAGCTGTACGCCTGAACGGACATCCCTCACACGTTCGACGTCCACAGTGACGGGGAACAGCGCAAGGGATGCGAATTGCACGTGTGAAATGGCCGGAACCCGTCGCCCGATGGGTCAAGCGGCATCGCGAACCGGTGGTCGTCCAGGCCCTGCGGTCGACGTTCGCCGCGACCGTCGCGTACGTCATCGCCCTGCGTCTGAGCCCCGAGGCGGCCCCGCTCACCGCGCCGCTGACCGCCCTGCTGGTCGTCCAGGTCACCCTGTACGCCACCCTCACCAACGGCATCCGCCGGGTGAACGCGGTGGTGGCCGGGGTGCTGGTGGCCATCGCCTTCAGCCTGCTGGTGGGTCTGACCTGGTGGAGCCTCGCGCTGGTGATCATGGTGTCACTGGCGGTGGGCCATCTGGTCCGGGTCGACGAGTACGTGGCCGAGGTGGCGATCAGCGCCATGCTGGTCCTCGGTGTCACGGCCGTCGGGGAGTACGCCTGGGCGCGGGTCCTGGAGACGCTGATCGGCGCGGTCGTCGGGCTCGGCTGCAATCTGCTGCTGCCACCGCCCGTGTGGGTGGGCGAGGCGGGCGAGTCCATCGAGGGGCTGGCCCGCCGGATGCGGCAGCTGATGCTGCGGGTCGGCGAGGAGGCGGCGGGTCGCACCCCGGCGGAGCGCGCCGCCGAGCGGCTGCACGAGGCCCGCCGCCTGGACCACGACATCGTGCAGGTGGACGCGGCGCTGCGGCAGGCCGAGGACAGTCTCCGGCTCAATCCGCGCGTGCGGGAGGGCCTGCTGCACCGGATCGTGCTGCGCACCGGCCTGGACACCCTGGAGATCTGTACGGTCGTCCTGCGGGTGATCGCGCGCTCCCTGACCGACCTGGCGAAGGAGCGCGAGCCGGAGCCGCTGTTCGAGCCGCGGACCGGTGCTCTGGTGGAGCAGTTGCTGTCCGAGATCGCGGACGCGATCGTCAGCTTCGCCGTGCTGGTCACCACGCATGTCAGCAGCAACGCCGAGTCGGCCGAGGAGCGGCTGGCGGCCGAGTTGCAGGCGGCCGCGGCCACCCGCGACAAGCTGGCCGAGACGATGCTGGAGGAGGTGCGCCGCGATCCCCGCCAGTGGCAGCTGCACGGCGCGGTGCTGACCGAGGTGAACCGTATCCTCGACGAGCTGGCCATCGAGCACCGCTCGCGCCGGCTGCTGGAGGAGCTGGACCGCAGCACCCGTGAGCAGCGCGAGCGGCGGCCGTGGCTGACCCGCATGCTGGAGCGGGCGCGGATCACCCGCCGCCGGCTGCGGGACCGGCTGTCCGCCATACGCCGTACGGCATGAGAGCCTCGGAACGCATGAACGGACGACCGGATGACCGGGCGACCGGGATGGCCGGGACGACCCGGACGACCGGACGACCGGGACGGCGAGGCGGCCGGGCGAGGGATGAGCGACGAGCCGGAGTGGGGAATCGATGAGCTGGAGCAGGCGCCGTTTCCTGGGCACGCTGACCGCGCTGCCGGCGGCCGCCGCGTGCGGCGGCTCCCCCGGGGCCGGAGGCGGGAGCGCCGCCCCCGAGACCGGGGGCGGGCGCGGGAGCGGGACCGTGCGGCCCGACCGAGGCGGCGCCTCGGGGACGCCCTCACCCGAGCCGTCGGGCCCCCGCCCCCTCCTCCTCGGCACCTACACCTCCGCCGAGGGCGGCGGCACCGGCATCGGTCTCGCCTCGTACGACCCGGTGACGGGACGCATCACCGGCACCGGCACGCTCACGGGCGTGCCCGACCCGTCCTACCTCGCGGTCCACCCGGACGGGCGGACGGTGTACGCGGTGAGCGAGCGGGACGACGGCGCGGTGAGCGCCCTACGGCTCGCCGACCGGACGGTGCTGGGCAGCCGGAGCACCGGAGGGGCCGCGCCCTGTCATCTGTCCGTGCATCCGGGCGGACGCTGGCTGCTCAGCGCGAACTACGCCTCCGGCAGTGTGGCCGTGCACCCGATCGACGCGTCGGGGGCGCTCGGCGAGCGCACCGGTCTGGTCGAGCACCCGGGCCGGGAACCGCACGCGCACCAGATCGTCACCGCTCCGGACGGCCGGCACGTCCTCGCCGTGGACCTCGGCACGGACACCGTGCACACCTACCGCCTGGACGAGCGGGAGGGCACGCTGACGGAGGTCGCCCGGGCACGGACCCGGCCGGGCGCGGGGCCGCGGCACCTGACCTTCCACCCCGGCGGCCGGTACGCCTATCTGGCGAACGAACTCGACGACACGGTCGCGGTGTGCGCCTACGACCCGGACACCGGACGCCTCGACATCGGGAGCGGCCCCTCGACGGGCGCGCGGGGCGACGTCACCAACTATCCGGCGCAGATCCTGGTCACCGCGGACGGGGCGTACGCCTTCCTCGCCAACCGGGGGCATGACAGTCTCGCCCGGTACGCGGTGGAGGACGACGGCGCCCGGCTGCGGCTGCTCGGCACGGTGCCGGTGGCGGGGGACTTCCCCCGGCAGATCGCCTTCTCGCCCGACGGGCGGCTGCTGTTCGCGGCGAACCAGCGGTCCGGCACCGTGAGCGTCTTCCGTGTGGACCGGGAGACCGGCGGGCTGCGGCGCGCGGGTGAGCCGTTCGCGTCACCCGTCGCCGTCTGTGCGCTGCCGCTGTAGGGCGCGCGGGCAGTGCCCGGCGCTCGCCTGGGAGAGCAGCACGTGCATCCGCTCGGTGAGCTGCGCGACGTCGTCGGCGGGCCGGTGGAAGGCCAGGCGTACGTCGCCGTGGGCGCGGCGGCGTTCGATGCGCAGTGTCAGCCCGTGCCGGTCGACGGCGAGCGGCTGGACGCGCACGGCGCCGTGCAGGCTGCCGGGCTCGACCAGGCGGCTGAGCCGCTCGACGGCGTCCGGGTGGGCGTCGGCGAGGTGGGTGAGCAGCCGGGCCTCGGCGGCAGCCAGCGGGTCGGGCCGGGCGGCGGCGAACTCGGCGAGGTCGATCACCTCCGCACCGGCCGGTCGGTGCAGCACCACGCGGGTGGCCTGGAAGGCCAGGCCACCGCCCTCCTGGACGGTGAGCCAGCCGGCGAGCCAGAGCCGGGCGCGGATCCGGTCGCGCAGCGGCACGGGCGCGACGTCGGCGAACTCCAGGACGGCCGAGGGCTCCCCGCGCGGCGCGCAGATGGCGGCGGCGAGCAGGGCGCTGTCGTCGGGGACGTGCAGGATCACCCGGCCGTCCTCGGTCACGGTGTGCGCCCCGACGAGCTCCTCGCGGATGCCCTCCGTGGTCACCGAGCACGACCAGGCGGCGGCCAGCACCGACCGGGCCCGTTCCGCCGTCGCGGGCGTGGCCGCCCAGGTCTGCCCGTCACGCTTCCCGTCACCCATCCGAATCCTCCTTAGGTAAGCCTTACCTAACCTATCGAAGATCCGGGTGTACGCCAACCACGTCCGGCTTACGCGGGGATCACCGGCGCGCTGACGGCGCGCCGCGGCTCAGCTCGCTCCGGTCCAGTGCGCCGGGCGGCTCACCGATTGCGGCAGGCGGGTGCCTGCTCCCCCGCGGGCGGCGCTCACCTGCGGCTGGGTGAGGAAGAAGGCGCCGGTCAGATCGGCGTCGGTGAGATCGGCGTCCCGCAGGTCGGCGCCGATCAGGTCCGCGCCGCGCAGATCGGCACCGGTCAGATCGGCCGCGATGAGCCAGGCGCCGCGCAGGTCGGCGCCGCGCAGATCGGCGCCCCTGAGCCGGGCGCCCGTCAGGTCGGCGCCCCGGCGGTCCCTCCCGCGCCCGCGGATGCCCGCCCGCGCCCGCTCGCTGGTCTTGAGCAGCAGCACGTTGACCTCCTGCCGGTGCGCGGCGACGTCGAGCGCCGCGATCTCCTCGGCGGTCTGCCGGGTCAGCGCCTCGGTGCGCTCCCGCGCGCGGCGCAGGTCGGGGTGGAGCGGGCGGGCGGCGGGCAGGGTCAGGGCCTCGGTGAGGTACCAGAGCAGTTCGTGCAGCTGCCGCACGACGGGGAAGACGTCGAACATCCGGCGCGCGTGCTCGGGTGGCGCGCCCCGCCAGTCCGCGCCGCCGAAGACGACCTGGGAGACCCGCTGTCCGGCGCCGAAGCAGTCGTAGACCGTGCATCCGGCGAACCCCTTGCCGCGCAGCCGGTCGTGAATGCCGCACCGGTGGTCGCCGCCGAGGTTCGGGCAGGGCTTGCCGGCCGGCTTGTCCAGGGCGAAGTCCGCCGAGGCGGCGAAGGGCAGGGCGACACAGCACAACCCGAAACAGCTGCCGCAGTCACCGCGCAGCTCGGCCAGGTCACCTTGGTGATCACGCATGCGCTCCACCCTAGACGGGCCGCCGCGGGGAAAGCCCACCGCGGCGTTCCCACCGGTTGTGGGGGTCGTCTCAACCGGCGGGAAACACCTTGTCGAGGCGTCCGGAGTGCCGGTCAGTCCAGGTAGTGCGCACGCCCCTCGTCGTCGAGCTCGAAGGGGCCCTCCGGAATGATGCAGAACTCGTTGCCCTCGGGGTCCGCCATCACCAGGAATCCGCCACCGGCGTACTCCTCCAGCCGGCGCCCGCCGAGCTGCTCGACCCGCTGCCGCTCGGCTGCGGGGTCGGGCGAGGTGATGTCGAAGTGCATCCGGTTCTTGCCCGGCCTGATCTCGGTGGTCCGCTGGAAGCCCAGGCCCAGGCCGTCCTCCCGCCGCAGCCACACGTACGGGCCCATACGGCCCACGACCGGCCTGCCGAGCAGTTCGGACCAGAACGCGGCAAGCCGTTCGGGCTCGACGGCATCGACGATGAGCGCGTTGATCCGCAGGGGGGAGTCCGTCATTCCCCGATCCTCTCAACAGGCCGGGAGCCGCTCGGCGGCGGGGGCTGACGTCCGGTCAGCGGGGGAACAGCTCGAACGCCACCGCCGGCGCTCCGCCGAACCGCTCCCCCGCCTCCCGGGTGGTCGTGGTCAGGAACTGCCGGACGTAGGTCTCCGGGTCCTGGTCGGTGAGGGCCTCGATGTACGCGCGGTGCTCCAGGAGGGAGCGCACCCCCGCTTCCAGGCCCGCCTCCGTGGCCGTCACGGCGTGGGTGGGGGTGGCGGAACCGGCGACGGCGACCCAGCGCACCCCGTTCCAGGGCTCCAGGCCCTGTTCGACCAGCTCGGGGAAGATCCAGCGGTTGCCGGCGTCGGCGGCGGCGTCGAGGGTGGCGCGGCCGACGGCGACGTGGTCCGGGGTGTTCCAGGCGACGCCGCCCCAGGTGTCCCGGTGGTTGAGGGTGATCACCAGCTCGGGGCGGTGGCGGCGGATCGCGGCGGCGATGTCACGGCGCAGCGCGGTGCCGTACTCGACGACGCCGTCACGGTGGTCCAGGAACTCCACCACCGACACCCCGACGACCGCGGCGCTCGCCCGCTGCTCCCGCTCGCGCAGCGGCGCCGCGTCCGCGGGGTTGAGCGTGTCGATGCCGGCCTCGCCGCGGGTGGCGAGGACGTAGGCGACCTCGCGGCCCGCCTCCGTCCACTGGGCGATGGCCGCGGAGCAGCCGTACTCCAGGTCGTCGGGGTGGGCGACGACCGCGAGGGCGCGGGTCCAGTCCTCGGGCATCGGCTGGAGCCGGGTGATCTCTGTCATGGGTCGCAGCGTAGCGCCGTGCGGCAACTGCCGCCCGGCGGGCGCCGCTTGAGGTGCCTACACCTCGTCCCGGACCAGCGCGAGCAGGCGGTCCAGGACGCGCGGGCCGCCCGCGCGGATCCCGTCGTGCTCGAACTCGTCGGTCACCCAGGTGCGCAGGCCCCTGATCGCGCGGGCCGTCTCCAGGGAGTGCGCGGTGTCGACGTACATGTCGTCGTGGTAGATCGCGGCGGCGGCCGGGACCTCGTTGGCGGCGAGGCGGGCCGGGTCGTACAGGCGCGGCCAGTCGGTGCGGGCGGCGAGGAGTGCGGCGGTCTCGCGCAGCGGGCGCAGCGCCGGGTCGGTGTCGAACATCCACGGGTAGACGCACTCGCCGGTGAACAGCAGCGGCCCGTCGCCCGCGAGCGCCTTGGTGGCGTCGAACTGCGGGAACTCGGCGCGCACCCGCTCGGCGGCCCAGGCGGTGGGACGCCCGCCCTGGCCGTAGATCGCCTCGTGGACCAGCGCGTACAGGGGGTGCCCGGCGTACGACAGCAGGCCCTGCACCTCCTCCTGGAAGGCGTCGGAGAGCCGCGGTCCCTGCGGGGTGCGGACGAAGGCGTGCTCCAGCAGGTAGTGCAGGCGGTGGCTGCCCTCGCTGCCGCCGAGGAGGATGCCGAGGGACTGGAAGGCCTCGACGGTGAGCCGGTAGCCGTTGGGCAGGACCACGTCGTGGCCGAGCAGGTGGTCGGCGATCCGGCGGGCCCGCTCGACGTCCTGCGGGTAGCGGGCGTAGTGGGCGGCGACCTTGCGTTCGACGCGCGGGTAGGCGGCCCGGTAGACGTCGTCGGCGTGGGCGTCGAGGGAGGGCAGTCCGCCGGTGACGAGGGCGGCGGCGAGGCCCTCGGGGGCGGTGGAGAGATAGGTGACCGTGCAGAAGCCGCCGAAGCTCTGCCCGAGGACGGTCCAGGGGGCACCGCCGGTGACCTGGCCGCGGATCAGCTCGCAGTCCCTGACGATCCCGTCGGCGCGGAAGTGGGCCAGGTAACCGGCCTGCTCGGCGGGGCCGCCGCGCAGCGGGAGGGTCTGGCGGTTGGCGGGCGTGGAGTGGCCGGTGCCGCGCTGGTCGAGCAGCAGGACACGGAACTCCTGCAGGGCGCGGCCCAGCCAGGCCTGCCTGCCGACGAACCGGTTGGCGCCGAAGCCGGGGCCGCCCTGGAGGTAGAGCAGCCAGGGCAGCTCCTGGTGCGCCTTGTCCGCGGCGACGACCTCGCGCGCGTACAGCTCGATCGTCTCGCCCGCCGGGTCGGCGTGGTCGAGGGGCACGGTGAAGTGGCGGTCGGTGAGGACGACGCCGGGCTGGCGGTAGCTGACGCTCAACAGGGCTCCCGGTGCGGACGGTCGGGTGTGATCGCGTCCCAGTCCAGCACATGTGCGCCGGCCCGGCCGGGGCGGGGATGCTGAACGGCCGTTCAGCGGCGGCGCGGCCGTTCAGCGTCCCGCGAGGCTGGAGCGCCGTACCACCAGCTCCGGCTGGAGGACGACCCGGCGGTGTTCGTGGGCGCGGCGGCTCGTGTCCGTCTCGGTCTCCTCCAGCAGCAGTTCGGCGGCGAGCGCGCCCATGGTGACGGCGGGCTGGCGGACCGAGGTGAGCGGGACGGCCGCGGCGGCGGCGAACTCGATGTCGTCGTAGCCGACGATGGCGAGGTCGTCGGGGACGCTGACCCCGGCCGCGTACATGGCCTGGAGCACGCCGAGGGCCAGCAGGTCGTTGGCGCAGAAGACGGCGGTCGGCCGGTCGGCGAGGCCCAGCAGCCGCGCCCCGGCGTCCCGGCCCGCGGCGACGTCGAGCCGTTCGGTGGGCAGCTCGCGCAGCGCCTCGGGGCCGAGTCCGGCCTCGGCGAGCGCGTTGAGCGCGCCGGTGCGGCGGTCGCGCACCTGGTTCAGGCCGGGCGGGCCGCTGACGTACGCGATGGTCCGGTGCCCGGCGTCGACGAGGTGGCGTACGGCCAGCGCGCCGCCCGCCACGTCGTCGACGGAGACCGAGCACTCGGTGGCGCCCTCGGCGACCCGGTCGACCAGCACGAACGGGATGCCGTGGCGGCGGAACGCCTCGATGTTGCGGCCGGTGGCGTCGGCCGGGGTGAGCAGCACGCCGCGCACCCGCTGCTCGGCGAAGAGCGACAGGTACTCGGCCTCCTCGCCGGGGTTCTGGGCGCTGTTGCAGACCATCACGCCGAGCCCGGCGTCCCGGGCGGCGCGCTCGGCGCCGCGCGCCACGTCGACGAAGAACGGGTTGCCCATGTCCAGCACGAGCAGCCCCATGATCCGGCTGCGGCCCGCGCGCAGCTGGCGCGCGGACTCGCTGCGGACGTAGCCGAGCCGGTCGATCGCGGACAGCACGCGCGCCCGGGTCTCGGTGGCGACCGTGTCCGGACGGTTGATGACGTTCGAGACCGTGCCCACGGAGACTCCGGCGGCGCGGGCGACGTCCTTGATACCCACCGACTGGGCCATCAGGCAGGGACCTCCAGAAAGACGAGGGGCGGCGGGAAGGCCTTCACACTACCGTCACGCCGCCCGGCCGCGACCGCACTCACGAGGGCAGCCGGAAGTCGGCGACGCGCAGCGCCGACGGGGTCGTACCGGTGGACTTCTCCTGGTACATCACCGACAGGACGCCGTCCTGGGCGATCCGCGTCTCGTCGACCACCACCTCGCCGAAGGCGTTCAGCCCCGCGCCGTCGTACAGCGGCTTCCAGTCCGTGTGCCCGGAGGCGGCGGAGGCGGCCGCGATGCGGCCGTACGGGAGGACGGCGTAGGCGTTGTCGTACCGGTCCAGGACCAGCTTGGTGCGCTGGCTGGAGTTCAGCGGGACGGGGATCTCGGTCTTGCGCCAGGTGCCGGCGGGGGTGCGGCGCAGGTGGAACGCGCGGCCGTGGGCGGTGCGGTCGGCGACGTAGTCCGTGGTGCACTGGCCGAAGCGGCCGGGGACGTAGGAGACGATCGCGTGCGGCCGGCCCGCGGAGTCGGTGAACTGGCTCTCCTGGTTCATCAGGGAATGGTCGGGGCTGAGCGGGTCCACGACCAGACCGGTGTCGGTCACGCGGACCCGGTCGGAGGAGCCGGTGACGCCGACGACCGCGCCCGCGTCGTCGCGCCAGGTGCGGCCGCGGTCGTCGGAGTACACGTAGCCGGTGTCGTGGTTGGTGATGCCGCCGCTCGCGCACATCACCGCGGCGTTCTGTTCCCGCCAGGTGAAGAAGGCGTGCAGCCGGCCGCGGCGGTCGTAGTCGATGCCGTGCAGGTACATGTTGCGGGCGGTGGACGAGCCGTGCGCGCTGGTGTACGTGCCGGTGGAGCCGGTCCACTCCCCCAGCGCCGTCCACCTGGTGCCGTCGTACTCGGCGAGCGCGTTGCGTCCGTTGCCGGACACTCCGGCGCGGTAGCTGAGCTGGAGCCTGCCCTCCGGGGTGGCGATGAACTGGGGGTAGGTGAACCGGGAGGTGAGGGCGAGCCCGTCGAGCGTGGACTGCGGCGGCCCGAACAAGCCGGCGCTCCAGCCGAGTCCCGCGGGATCGTCCATGAGTCCGGCGACGGACTTGACGTAGGTGAAGCCGTCGCTGTGCGAGTCCATGTTCAGGTGGAGCCGGCCGTCCCTCTTCGAGACGCCCAGGGAGATGACGTTGTGGGAGTCGTCGTACCGCAGTGTGTGGCCGGCCCGCACGGTCTGCCAGGTGCTCGCGCCCAGGGCGCGGCGGCCGACGACGGCGTTGCGGTCGGCGGTGTACCAGGCGGCGTACTGGTGGCCCTGGTAGGTCAGCAGGCCGTTCTTCTGGAAGGAGTTGTTGTTGACCAGGCCGTCGTAGGAGACGAAGTAGATCGCCTGGTGGTCGAGGGTGGTGGTGCCCGCGGGGGTGACCGAGGGGCCGGGGGTGGCGGCCCGCGCGACGCCGGGGGCGGTGGCCGCGGCGGCCGCCAGGGCGGTGGTGAGGACGGTACGTCGTCTCATCGGCACGCTCCGGGTCAGGCGAGGTGGAAGACCTCGGTGAGGGGTTTCATGGCTTCGTCGGGCCGGGCGCCGTCCAGTGACTCGAAGAACGGGGCCATCTCGGCCTGCCAGCGGGCGTTGACGTCCGTGGCCTCCATGCCGGCGAGGGCGGCCTCGAAATTCTCGGTCTCCAGGTAGCCGACGAGCAGGCCGTCGTCGCGCAGGAAGAGCGAGTAGTTGTGCCAGCCGGTGGCCGAGAGCGCGTCAAGCATCTCCGGCCACACGGCGGCGTGGCGTTCGCGGTACTCGGCGATCTTGTCCTGGCGGACCTTGAGCAGGAAACAAACGCGCTGCATGAAGTACCGCTCCCCGGTCAGAAGGTGTAGTCGTCGATGTTCTTCGCGTCGAACACGGTCGGCTTGCCGAGGCTGATCACGCCGTCCTCGCCGATGGTGTACTCGCCCATGCCGCCGGCGGTGAAGGTCTCGCCCTCCTTGCCGGTGATCTGTCCGGAGGCCAGCGCGACGGCGGTGCGCGCGGCGAGTTCGCCGAGCTTGGCCGGGTCCCACAGCTCGAACGCCTCGACGGTGCCGTTCTTGACGTACTTGCGCATGTCGTTCGGGGTGCCGAGGCCGGTCAGCTTGACCTTGCCCTTGTACTTGGAGCCGGACAGGTACTGGGCGGCGGCCTTGATGCCGACGGTGGTCGGGGAGATGATCCCCTTCAGGTTCGGGTACTCCTGGAGCAGGCCCTGGGTCTGCTGGAAGGACTGCTGGGCGTCGTCGTTGCCGTAGGCGATCTCGACGAGCTTCATGTCCTTGTACTCGGGCTTCTCGAGCTCGTCCTTCATGAACTCGATCCAGGTGTTCTGGTTGGTCGCGGTCTGCGCGGCGGACAGGATCGCGATCTCGCCCTTGTAGCCGATCTGTTCGGCGAGCAGCTGCACCTCGGTGCGGCCCAAATCCTCGGCGGAGGCCTGCGAGACGAAGGCGTTGCGGCAGTCGGGCTTGGTGTCGGAGTCGTAGGTCACGACCTTGATGTCGTTGCTCATCGCCTGCTTCAGCGCGGTGCACAGGGCGCCCGGGTCCTGCGCGGACACGGCCATCGCGTCGACCTGCTGCTGGGTGAGGGTGTTGACGTACGACACCTGTCCGGAGGTGTCGGTGGCGCTGGACGGTCCGACCTCCTTGTAGCTCGAACCCAGTTCCTTCAGCGCCTTCTCGCCGCCCTGGTCGGCGGTGGTGAAGTACGGGTTGTTGACCTGCTTGGGCAGGAAGCCGACGGTGAGGCCCTTCTTCAGCTCGGCGTCGGGGTTCGCCTTGCCGGCGGCGGCGGCCGGGCCCTGCTCGGCGGCCACGTCCTTCTTGGTGGTGCCACCGCAGGCGGTGAGGGCGAGGGCGAGGGAGGTGACGGCGGCGAGGGCGGTACAGGTGCGGCGGAGGGAGGACTTGCGCATGAGGTGTCCTTTCGACAGGGGGGAGCGGAGGCGCCCTGAGAGGGCGCGGGGAACTGCGCGGCCAGCCACGAACGACCGGCTAGCCGGACGACCGCGCACGGACGACGGCGACCTGCCGCGCCACTCGCGGCCCGAGGACGGACAGGACGAGCAGCACACCGGTGACGACGATCTGCGACTGCGCCGAGACGTCCTGCAGGCTCATCACGTTCTGCAGCGCGCCGAGCAGGAAGACACCGGCGATCGCCCCGCCGAGCGTCCCCTTGCCCCCGTCGAAGTCGATGCCGCCGAGCAGCACCGCGGCCACGACGGAGAGTTCGAGCCCCGTCGCGTTGTCGTACCGCGCGCTCGCGTAGTGCAGGGCCCAGAACACACCGGTGAGCGAGGCCATCAGCCCGGTCAGCGTGAACAGGATCAGCTTCTGCCGCCTGACCCGGATCCCCGCGAACCGCGCCGCCTCCTCACTCGCCCCGATCGCGAACAGCGACCGCCCGAACGGCGTGGCGTGCAGCGCGACGACGGCGATGGCGAGCAGCACCAGGAACGGCAGGAGGGCGTACGGAAGGAACGTGTCACCGATGCGGCCCGCCGCGAAGTCCAGGTACGGAGCCGGGAAATCGGTCACCGCGTCGGAGCCGAGCACGATCTGCGCGATGCCGCGGTAGGCGGCGAGGGTGCCGATGGTGACGGCGAGGGACGGCAGTCCCAGCCTGGTCACGAGCAGCCCGTTGACCAGCCCGCACACCACACCGAGCAGCAGGCACAGCGGAATGATCGCCTCGATGGCCATGCCCTGGTTCCACAGGGCGCCCATCACCGCGCCGGACAGCCCGGCGGTGGACGCGACGGACAGATCGATCTCACCGGAGACGACGAGCAGGGTCATCGGCAGCGCGATCAGCGCGATGGGCAGCGTGTTCCCGATCAGGAACGACAGGTTCAGCGCGTTCCCGAACCCGTCCACGAACGTGAAGGAGAACAGCAGCAGGACGATCAGCAGCGCGCCGACGACCGTGTCCCAGCGGACCGCGCGCGTCAGGGACTCAGGCATGGCGGGCGTTCCTCTTCTTCAGGGCGTTGGCCACGCGCAGCGCGACGACCCGGTCGACCGCGATGGCGAGGATGAGCAGGATGCCGTTGATCGCGAGCACCCAGACCGAGCTGACGCCGAGCGCGGGCAGCACGCTGTTGATCGAGGTCAGCAGCAGCGCGCCGAGTGCGGCGCCGTAGACGCTGCCGGAGCCGCCGGTGAAGACGACGCCGCCGACGACGACCGCGCTGACGACGGTCAGTTCGTAGCCGTTGCCGGTGCCGGAGTCGACGTTGCCGAAGCGGGCCAGGTACATCGCTCCGGCGAGTCCGGCGAGCGCCCCGCACACGGTGTAGGCGGCGAGGATGCGTGTGCGGACGGGGATGCCGGCGAGCCGCGCGGCCTCCGGGTTGGAGCCGAGCGCGTACAGTTCGCGGCCGCTGCCGAAGTGCTTGAGGTAGTACGCGGTGGCGACCAGGACGGCGAGGGCGATGAGCGCGAGGTAGGGCACCGCGGAGATGCCGCCGGAGCCGAAGTCGACGAAGGAGCCGGGCAGGTCGGCGGCGGTGATCTGCCGGGAGCCGACCCAGATGGAGTCGATGCCGCGGATGATGTAGAGGGTGCCGAGGGTGACGACGAGCGCGGGCACCTGGCCGAGGCTGACGAGCGCGCCGTTGAGCAGGCCGAAGCCGACGCCCATCAGCACCGCCAGCACTACGGCCACCACCGGGTGGCCGCCGTCCTGGAGGTACGTCCCGGCGGCGAAGGCGCTGATGCCGAGGGTGGAGCCGACGGACAGGTCGACGTTCCGGGTGATCACCACCAGGGACTGGCCGGTGGCGACGAGAACCAGGATGGTGGCGTTCAGCAGCAGGTCCTTGACGCCCTGCTCGGAGAGGAACTCGCTGTTGCCGGCCTGGGTGACGGCGATCATCACCAGGAAGACGACGAGGATGGCGAGTTCGCGCATCCGGAAGACGCGGTCGACGAAACGGGTGCCGCTCGGCTCGGGCACGTCGGACACGGGGGCTTGCTCGGGGGCGGTCACGGTCACGCTGCCGCCCTCCCGGTGGCTGCGGCCATCACGGTTTCCTCGGTGGCGTCGGAGCGCGGGATCTCGGCGGTCAGCCGGCCCTCGTGCATGACGAGCACGCGGTCGGCCATGCCGAGGATCTCGGGCAGGTCGGAGGAGATCATCAGGACGGCCACGCCGTCCGCGGCGAGCTGCGAGAGCAGGCGGTGCACCTCGGCCTTGGTGCCGACGTCGATGCCGCGCGTCGGCTCGTCGACGATCAGCACCTTGGGGCGGGTGGCGAGCCACTTGGCGAGGACGACCTTCTGCTGGTTGCCGCCGGACAGCGTGGAGACGGCGTCGGCGATCCGGGCGTACTTCACCTGGAGCCGCACCGCCCAGTCGAGGGAGCGGCTGCGTTCGGCGCCGCGGTCCATCAGGCCCGCCTTCACCGTCGTACGCAGACCGGTGAGGCCGATGTTGCGCTCGATGGACATGTCCATCACCAGGCCCTGGGCGCGGCGGTCCTCGGGGACGAGGGCGAGGCCGGCGGCCATGGCGGTCGAGGGGGCGCCGTTGACGAGCGGCCTGCCGTCCACGGTGACCTCTCCGGCGTCCCGGCGGTCGACGCCGAAGACGGCCCGGGCGACCTCGGTGCGGCCGGCGCCGACCAGTCCGGCGAGTCCGACGATCTCGCCGCGCCGCACCTCGAATGAGACGTCGGTGAAGACGCCCTCGCGGGTCAGGCGGCGCACGCTCAGCGCGACCTCGCCCGGTCGCACGTCCTGCTTGGGGTACAGCTCGTCGAGGTCGCGGCCCACCATGCGGCGGACCAGGTCGTCCTCGGTCATCCCGGCGAGGGGTTCGCTCGCGATCCGGGCGCCGTCGCGCAGGGTGGTCACCTTCTGGCAGATCGCGAAGATCTCCTCCAGCCGGTGGGAGATGAACAGGACGGCGGCGCCCTGTTCCCTGAGGGTGCGGACCACGCCGAAGAGGCGGGCGACCTCGCTGCCGGTGAGCGCGGCGGTCGGCTCGTCCATGATCAGGACGCGGGCGTCGAAGGAGAGCGCCTTGGCGATCTCCACGATCTGCTGGTCCGCGATGGACAGTCCGCGCGCGGGGCGGTCGGGGTCGAGGTCGACGCCGAGGCGCCGCATCAGGGCGGCGGTCGCGGCGCGGGTGGCCTTGTGGTCGATGCGGCCGAGGGCGCGTCGGGGCTGGCGGCCCATGAAGATGTTCTCGGCGATCGACAGGTCGGGGAAGAGCGTGGGCTCCTGGTAGATCACGGCGATGCCGGCGTCGCGGGCGTCGCCGGGGCCGTGGAAGACGACGGGCTCGCCGTCGAGCAGTACCTGGCCGGTGTCCGGCCGGTGCACTCCGGCGAGCGTCTTGATGAGGGTCGACTTGCCCGCGCCGTTCTCCCCGGCGAGGGCGTGCACCTCGCCGGGGAACAGCTCCAGGGACACGTCCCGCAGGGCGCGGACGGCACCGAAGGACTTGGAGATGCCCTGGAGCGCCAGCACCGGGGTCGGCCCCGTGTCGGACGGGTGGGTCATGGGGGCTCCTCGACGACGCGGTGGGAGGCCCCGGTGACCGGAGGCGGCCCGCACGGCGTCGTGAAAGGTTTCAACTGGGTTGCCGGGACGTTAGGCGGGCCAGCCATGTCACGTCAATGGGTCCGTGTCGAAAAGATTTCGATAGACGAGGGTCACGGAGGAGTCACGGAGAGCGGGGTTGGTCAGAGTGCTTGACACCCCTCCGAGCGACTCATAGCTTGCCGTTCTGAATCGTTTCATTGAATCGGTAGGAGCCCAGCAGTGACCGATGTCGCCGCGGTGAAGGCCGCACTGAAGACCCAGGCCGTCGAGACGCCGTCGTGGGCGTACGGGAACTCCGGGACCCGCTTCAAGGTGTTCACGCAGCAGGGTGTGCCGCGCACCCCGCGGGAGAAACTGCAGGACGCCGCCAAGGTGCACGAGTTCACCGGCGTCGCGCCGACCGTCGCGCTGCACATCCCGTGGGACCGGGTCGACGACTACGCGGCGCTGGCGAAGTTCGCCGAGGAGCACGGGGTGCGGCTCGGCGCCGTCAACTCCAACACCTTCCAGGACGACGACTACAGGCTGGGCAGCATCTGTCACCCGGACGCGGCGGTGCGCCGCAAGGCCGTCGGCCATCTGCTGGAGTGCGTCGACATCATGGACGCGACCGGCTCCACCGATCTGAAGCTGTGGTTCGCCGACGGGACGAACTATCCCGGCCAGGACGACATCCGGGCCCGCCAGGACCGGCTCGCCGAAGCGCTCGCGGAGGTCTACGCGCGGCTCGGTGAGGGCCAGCGGATGCTGCTGGAGTACAAGCTCTTCGAGCCGGCGTTCTACACGACGGACGTGCCGGACTGGGGGACGGCGTACGCGCACTGTCTGAAGCTCGGTCCGAAGGCTCAGGTCGTGGTGGACACCGGGCACCACGCGCCGGGCACCAACATCGAGTTCATCGTGGCGACGCTGCTGCGCGAGGGGAAGCTCGGCGGGTTCGACTTCAACTCGCGCTTCTACGCGGACGACGACCTGATGGTGGGCGCGGCCGATCCGTTCCAGCTGTTCCGGATCATGTACGAGGTGGTCCGCGGGGGCGGTTTCACCCCGGACGTGGCGTTCATGCTCGACCAGTGCCACAACATCGAGGCGAAGATCCCCGCGATCATCCGCTCGGTGATGAACGTCCAGGAGGCGACGGCGAAGGCGCTCCTCGTGGACCGGGACGCTCTTGCCGCCGCGCAGCGGGACGGTGATGTGCTCGGCGCGAACGCCGTGCTGATGGACGCGTTCAACACCGATGTGCGGCCGTTGCTGCGGGAGGTGCGCGAGGAGATGGGGCTGGACCCCGAGCCCCTTGCCGCGTACGCCCGGTCCGGGTGGGCCGAGAGGATCGTGGCCGAGCGGGTCGGTGGGCAGCAGGCGGGCTGGGGGGCGTGAGCGTCTGCCGGGTTCTGTCGTATGCGGGCTGCGGGCCGCCGGTGTTTGATCGCGCAGTTCCCCGCGCCCCTTTCTCCAGGCACCCTCTCTTCTAAGGAACCGATGGTCATGGCTACTCATCCCGAAGCCGCCGCTCTGCTCGCCCGTTCGCATCGGCTGGGGTCCGATCCCCGCAACACCAACTACGCCGGCGGGAACGCGTCCGCCAAGGGCACCGACACCGATCCCGTCACCGGGGGTGAGGTGGAGCTGATGTGGGTGAAGGGGTCCGGGGGCGATCTCGGGACGCTGACCGAGGCGGGGCTGGCCGTGCTGCGGCTGGACCGGCTGCGGGCCCTCGTCGACGTGTACCCGGGGGTCGAGCGCGAGGACGAGATGGTCGCCGCGTTCGACTACTGCCTGCACGGCAAGGGCGGGGCGGCGCCGTCGATCGACACCGCCATGCACGGGCTCGTCGACGCCCGGCACGTCGATCACCTGCATCCGGACTCCGGCATCGCGCTGGCGTGCGCGGCGGACGGGGAGAAGCTGACCGCGGAGTGTTTCGGCGACAGCGTGGTGTGGGTGCCGTGGCGGCGGCCCGGGTTCCAGCTCGGGCTGGACATCGCCGCGGTGAAGGAGGCGAACCCGCGGGCCATCGGGTGCGTCCTCGGCGGGCACGGGATCACCGCGTGGGGGGACACCGCGGAGGAGTGCGAGCGCAACTCGCTGCACATCATCCGCACCGCGGAGACGTTCCTGGCGGAGCGGGGCAGGGCGGAGCCGTTCGGGCCCGTCATCGAGGGCTACGGCGCGCTGCCCGAGGCCGAGCGGCGGGAGCGGGCGGCGGCGCTGGCGCCGTACGTGCGGGCCACCGCCTCGCAGGACCGGCCGCAGGTCGGGCACTTCACCGACACGGACGTGGTGCTGGACTTCCTGGCCCGCGCCGAGCACCCGCGGCTCGCCGCGCTCGGCACCTCCTGCCCCGACCACTTCCTGCGCACGAAGGTCCGCCCGCTGGTCCTCGACCTGCCGCCGGCGGCCCCGCTGGAGGAGGCGGTCGCACGGCTGAAGCAGCTGCACGCCGCGTACCGCGAGGAGTACGCCGCCTACTACGAGCGGCACGCCGAGCCGGACTCCCCCGCGATGCGCGGCGCCGACCCGGCGATTGTGCTGATTCCGGGCGTCGGCATGTTCAGCTTCGGCAAGGACAAGCAGACCGCGCGGGTGGCGGGCGAGTTCTACGTCAACGCGATCAACGTGATGCGGGGCGCCGAGGCGGTGTCGGCGTACGCGCCGATCGAGGAGTCGGAGAAGTTCCGGATCGAGTACTGGGCGCTGGAGGAGGCCAAGCTCCGGCGGATGCCGAAGCCGAAGCCGCTCGCCACGCGGGTGGCGCTGGTGACCGGCGCGGGCAGCGGGATCGGCCGGGCCATCGCGCACCGGCTGGTGGCCGAGGGCGCGTGTGTCGTCGTCGCCGATCTGAACGCGGGAAACGCGGCCGCCGTGGCCGAGGAGCTGGGCGGGCCGGACCAGGCGGTCGCCGTGACCGTGGACGTGACCTCCGAGGAGCAGATCACGGAGGCGTTCAAGGCGGCGGTGCTGGCCTTCGGCGGGGTGGACCTGGTGGTCAACAACGCGGGCATCTCCATTTCCAAGCCGCTGCTGGAGACCTCCGCGAAGGACTGGGACCTGCAGCACGACATCATGGCCCGCGGCTCGTTCCTGGTGTCGCGGGAGGCGGCCCGGGTGATGATCGCGCAGGGTCTCGGCGGGGACATCGTCTACATCGCCAGCAAGAACGCCGTGTTCGCCGGCCCGCACAACATCGCCTACTCCGCCACCAAGGCCGACCAGGCCCACCAGGTGCGGCTGCTGGCCGCAGAGCTGGGCGAGCACGGCATCCGGGTCAACGGGGTCAACCCGGACGGCGTGGTGCGCGGCTCGGGCATCTTCGCGGGCGGCTGGGGCGCGCAGCGCGCGGCCGTGTACGGGGTGCCGGAGGAGAAGCTGGGCGAGTTCTACGCCCAGCGGACGCTGCTGAAGCGGGAGGTGCTGCCGGAGCACGTGGCGAACGCGGTGTTCGCGCTGACCGGCGGGGACCTCACGCACACCACCGGTCTGCACGTCCCCGTCGACGCGGGCGTCGCCGCCGCCTTCCTGCGGTGAGCGCGCTCGTGAAGTCGTACGCCGCGGTCGACCTCGGCGCGTCCAGCGGGCGCGTCATGGTCGGCCGCGTCGGCCGGCACGAACTGGAACTGACCGAGGCGCACCGCTTCCCCAACCGGCCCCTGCGGCTGCCCGAGGGGCTGCGCTGGGACATCCTCGGGCTGTACGCGGGCGTGCTGGACGGGCTGCGGGCGGCCGGCCCGGTGGACTCCGCCGGCATCGACAGCTGGGCGGTGGACTACGGCCTGCTGGACGCGGACGGGGCGCTGCTCGGCAACCCGGCGCACTACCGGGACGCGCGCACCGAGGGCATCGCGGAGTCGGTGTGGGCGACGGTCCCGGCCGCGGAGCTGTACGCGGCCACAGGCATCCAGTACGCGCCGTTCAACACGCTGTACCAGCTGACCGCCGCCCGCTCCTCCGCCCAGTTCGCCCGGGCCGAGCGGCTGCTGCTGATCCCGGATCTGATCGCCTACTGGCTGACCGGCGAGCAGGGCACCGAGCTGACCAACGCGTCCACGACCCAGCTCGTCGACCCGCGCACCGGGGACTGGTCGTACGACGTGGCGGCGCGGCTGGGCATCGACCTGAGCCTGTTCGCGCCGCTGCGCCGGCCCGGCGATCCGGCGGGCGTGCTGCGCGCCGAGGTGCTGGAGGAGACGGGGCTGACCGGTCCGGTGCCGGTGACGGCGGTCGGCTCGCACGACACCGCCTCCGCGGTGGCGGCCGTACCGGCGACCGGCGAGCGGTTCGCGTACATCTGCACCGGCACCTGGTCGCTGGCCGGGCTGGAGCTGCCCGCCCCGGTGCTGACCGAGGAGAGCCGGGCCGCCAACTTCACCAACGAGCTGGGGCTGGACGGCACGGTCCGCTATCTGCGCAACATCATGGGCCTGTGGCTGCTCCAGGAGTGCGTGCGGGCCTGGGGCGAGCCGGAGCTGGGCGAGCTGCTGCGGGCGGCGGCCGTGGTGCCGGCACTGCGGTCCGTGGTGGACGCGGGCGACGCGGCGTTCCTCGCGCCGGGCCGGATGCCGGAGCGGATCGCCGGGGCGTGCCGGGCGTCGGGGCAGCCGGTGCCCGAGACGCCAGCCGAGGTCACCCGGTGCATTCTCGACTCGCTCGCGCTCGCCCACCGACGGGCTGTGGAGGACGCCCAGCGGCTCGCCGGGACGTCCGTGGACGTGGTGCACGTGGTCGGCGGCGGGGTGCGCAACGCGCTGCTGTGCCAGCTGACCGCCGACGCGTGCGGGCTGCCGGTGGTGGCCGGGCCGACCGAGGCGGCGGCCCTCGGCAACGTCCTGGTGCAGGCGCGCGCCCACGGTCTGGTGGGCGACCGCGCCGACATGCGCCGGCTGCTCACCCGCACCCAGCCGCTGACCCGCTACGAACCGCGGGGGGACACGGCGCGCTGGCGGGCCGCGCAGGACCGGCTCGGCGCGCGCTGACCGCCGGCGTCCGGCCCGTCCGCGGAGCGGGCCGGACGTCCCGCCCTCCCCGTTTTCCCGCACTACCCTGCCCCCATCCGATGACCGACCCCGAGGAGCCGCGATGCGTGTCGCCCTGTTCCTGACCTGTGTCAACGACACGCTCTATCCGGACACCGGGCGTGCCGTGGTGCGGCTGCTGTCCAGGCTGGGCGTGGAGGTCGACTTCCCGGTGGCGCAGACCTGCTGCGGGCAGGCGCACTACAACACCGGCTACCGGCACGAGGCGGAGCCGCTGGCGCGGCACTTCGCCGAGGTCTTCGGCGCCTACGACGCGATCGTGACGCCGTCCGGGTCGTGCGGGGCGATGGTGCGGGAGCTGTATCCGCGGATGGGTGAGCGGGCGCGGGCCGAGGGCCGCGGCGAGTCGCTGGCCGCGGCGCTCGCGCCGGTGGTGCCGAAGACGTACGAGCTGACGGAGTTCCTGGTGGACGTGCTGGGGGTGACGGACGTCGGCGCGTACTACCCGCACACGGTGACGTACCACCCGACCTGTCACGGGCTGCGCGGCCTGGGTCTGGGCGACCGGCCGCGGCGGCTGCTGGAGGCGGTGAAGGGGCTGGAGCTGGTGGAGCTGCCGGGCGCGGAGGAGTGCTGCGGTTTCGGCGGCACGTTCGCGCTGAAGAACGCCGACGTCTCCGCGGCGATGGGCGCGGACAAGGTGCGCAACGCCGAGTCGACCGGCGCCGGGGTGCTGTGCGCGGCCGACAACTCCTGTCTGATGCACATCGGCGGGACCATGGCGCGGCTGCGGTCGGGGATGCGCCCGGTGCACATCGCGGAGATCCTGGCGAGCACGGAAGAGGAGTCCCTGGCATGAGCGGTACGTATCTCGGGATGCCGGCGTTCCCGGCCGCCGCGCGCGAGGCGGTGCGCGATGCGACGCTGCGCGGGAACCTGCAGCACGCCACGCACACGATCCGCGCCAAGCGGGCCAGGGCCGTCGCCGAGGTGGAGGACTGGGCGGCGCTGCGCGAGGCGGGCAAGCGGATCAAGGACCATACGCTGCGTCACCTGGACCGCTACCTGGTGCGGTTGGAGGAGTCGGTGACGGCGGCCGGCGGGGTCGTCCACTGGGCCGCGGACGCGGCGGAGGCCACCCGGATTGTCACCGAACTGGTGCGGGCGACCGGCGAGTCGGAGGTCGTCAAGGTCAAGTCGATGGCCACGCAGGAGATCGGCCTGAACGAGGCCCTGGAGGCGGCGGGCATCCGCGCCTACGAGACCGATCTCGCCGAGCTGATCGTGCAGCTGGGCCACGACCGGCCGTCGCACATCCTCGTGCCCGCCATCCACCGCAACCGCGGCGAGATCCGCGACATCTTCCGCGAGGAGATGGCCGCGTGGGGCCACCCGGCCCCGGAGGGCCTGACCGACACGCCCGCCGAACTCGCCGAGGCCGCCCGGCTGCACCTGCGGGAGAAGTTCCTGCGCGCCAGGGTCGGTGTCTCAGGCGCCAACTTCATGGTTGCCGAGACCGGCACGCTGGTGGTCGTGGAGTCCGAGGGCAACGGGCGGATGTGCCTCACCCTGCCCGAGACGCTGATCTCGGTCGTCGGCATCGAGAAGATCGTGCCGACCTGGCGGGACCTGGAGGTCTTCCTCCAGACCCTCCCCCGCTCCTCGACGGCCGAGCGGATGAACCCGTACACCAGCATGTGGACGGGCACCACGGACGAGGACGGCCCGAGGACCTTCCATCTGGTCCTGCTCGACAACGGCCGCACCGACACCCTCGCCGACGAGGTCGGCCGCCAGGCCCTGCGCTGCATCCGCTGCTCGGCCTGCCTCAACGTGTGCCCGGTGTACGAGCGGGCGGGCGGCCACGCCTACGGCTCGGTGTACCCGGGTCCGATCGGCGCCATTCTCAGCCCTCAGCTGCGGGGCACCGGCAGTGAGATCGACGCGTCGCTGCCGTACGCGTCCTCGCTGTGCGGCGCCTGCTACGAGGTGTGCCCGGTCGCCATCGACATCCCCGAGGTGCTGGTGCATCTGCGGGAGCGGGTGGTGCAGGGCGGGCCGGCCGTCCGCGAGGGCAACAAGGTGCTGCTGCGGCCCGCCAAGGGGCACGCGGCGGAGCGGGCGGCGATGCGGGCGGCCCGCTGGGCGCTGAGCCGCCCCGGCGCGCTGCGGGCCGGGCAGCGGCTCGCCTCCCGCACCCGCCGGCTCCACCCGCGCACCCTGCCGGGGCCCGGCCGGGCGTGGAGCGGCAGCCGGGAGCTTCCGCCGGTGCCGGCGGAACCGTTCCGGGACTGGTGGCAGCGGACGCGGGGCGGAAAGGACGGCGCGAAGTGAACAGCAGGGACCGGATCCTGGGCCGGGTGCGGCGGGCACTGGCCGGCGTGGAGCGCGAGGACGCGCCGTACGACGAGGTGGTCGCCCGCGGCTACCTGCGGGAGCACGGGGACCGGACGGTCGCCGAGACGGTGGACCTCCTGGCCGAGAACCTGGCGGACTACCGGGCGCTGGTCCACCGGTGCACGGCCGCCGAACTGCCGTCCGTGGTGGCGGGGTTGCTGTCCGCGCGCGGCTCGCGGACCGTCCTGGTGCCGCCGGGCCTCGATCCGGGCTGGCTCGCCCGGTCCTCGGCGGAACTGGTGGCGGACCGGGCGGAGTCGACGCCGCACGAGCTGGACCGCGTGGACAGCGTCGTCACGGCCTGCGCGGTGGCGATCGCCGAGACCGGCACGATCGTCCTGGACGGCGCCCCCGACCAGGGCCGCCGCCGCATCACGCTCATCCCCGACCATCACGTCTGCGTCGTCCGCGTACCCGGCCAGGTCGTCGCCTCCGTCCCCCAGGCCCTCGACCGCCTGACCCCCACCCGCCCGTTGACCTGGATCTCCGGCCCGTCCGCGACCAGCGACATCGAACTGGACCGGGTGGAGGGCGTACACGGCCCGCGCACGCTGGAGGTGGTGCTGGTGAGCGGGGAGCCGGACGGTGGCGGCGGTGCCGACGGGGCGGACGGTGCCGGCGGTGGGGGCGCCCTCGTGTAGCGGCCGGTCACTGCGGGGTGCCTCGTGAGAGGTCACCCCGCCACGGGGGTGGCCAGGGCAGGGGCTCCGCTATGCGGGCGCCCCGCACGCCGAGGCCGGCGCGGGCCGGCCGGAGGAACTGATGGCGCGATTGCCGGAACTCCTCGTAGGCCTGGTCCCAGCCGTCCTGTCCGGCTGTCGGGAGCTCGCGGGCGAGCCACTCCAGATGCCACAGGCAGTGGTTGAGCCGGACGGCGGCGGTGTTCGTCGCGACGTCTCCGAGGAGCCACACCGTCTCGGCGAGCGCCGAACGCCGCACCTCGGCCTCCGCGACCTCGGCGAGGACCTCGTCCGTCGGCTCCAGCGGCGCGGCCCCGCTCGCCGTGATGCCCCGGGCGACGGCTATGCGCCGGTACTGGTGCGCGAGGCTCTTCACCGCGTGCGTAGTCGGCGTAGGCGTTCAGGCGGCGCTCGTCCCAGCGGACGGACTGCTCCCGGCGCCACCGGGCCCTTTCCACGACCACGGTCGCCGCCATCGACACGACCGCGCCCAGCACCACGCCGAGCAGCGCCGCCAGTTGACCAGTCAGAGCCATGAGTGGTTCATCACCAGCGCAGTTGGAGCGTCAAGCGCGCGTGGGCCGTGTCACGGGGAGAGTGCGGTCCGGTGGGTAACCGCACCGCATGGGTGACATTCTCGTGGGCACGTGTTCGTGGACCGACCGGGAGCTGGTCGGCAGTGGCTGGTATCCGCGCGGGCGGCGGGACGCCGAGGGGCGGCTGCGGCACTATGCCGAGCGGTTCCCGGTCGTGGAGGTGGACGCGTCCTACTACGCGCTGCCCGGTGAGCGGAACAGCCGGCTGTGGGCCGAGCGGACGCCGGACGGGTTCGTGTTCGACGTCAAGGCGTTCTCGTTGCTGACGGGGCATCCGACGCGCGGCGCGGTGATGCCGGACGGGCTGCCCGCCGACAGCCGGGATCCGGCTGTGCTGGACGAGGTGTGGGCGCGGTTCCGCGCGGGGATCGCGCCGCTGCGGGAGGCGGGGCGGCTGGGGAGTGTGCTGTTCCAGTTCCCGCCGTGGCTGCGGCCGGGGCCGCGGGCGGAGGAGTTCCTGGCGCAGTGCGCCGAGCGGACGCGGGGGTGGCCCGTCGCCGTGGAGTTCCGGCACCCCGCGTGGTGGCTCGACGAGCGGGCCGAGCACACGCGCGCGCTGCTCGCCGGGTACGGCATGGCCGCCGTCGCCGTCGACATGAACCGGTCGCTGCCGTCGTCGATACCGCCGGTCACCCCGGTCACCTCGCCGCGGCTGTCCGTCGTCCGGTTCCACGGGCGCAGCACCGCGTGGGGCACCGGCAGCAAGGAGGACCGGTTCCGCCACGCCTACGACGACGCGGAACTCGTCGAGTGGGTGCCGCGGCTGTGGTCCCTCGCCGAGCGGGTCGAGGAGGTGCACGTGCTGTTCAACAACTGCTGCGGCGACGCGGCCGTCAGGGGCGCCGAGGCCATGCAGCGGCTGCTGGGGCAGTCCCCGGCCCTCGCAGAAGGCGTGACACCGTCGGTGAACAAGCGCTTAGATGGGTGACCGGTTCCCGACGCCGCCCTGGAGGCCCTCGTGTTCACTTCCGTCGACGACGTCTCCGCCCGCCTCGCCGAGACCGGCTACCTGGCCTCCCGCGCGGTCGCCACCACCGTCTTCCTCGCCGACCGGCTGGGCAAGCCGCTGCTGGTGGAGGGCCCCGCCGGAGTCGGCAAGACGGAGCTGGCCAAGGCCGTGGCCCAGGTCGCGGGGGCGCGGCTGGTGCGGCTGCAGTGCTACGAAGGCGTCGACGAGTCACGGGCGCTGTACGAGTGGAACCACGCCAAGCAGCTGCTGCGGATCAGCGCCGGACGCGACGAGACCTGGGACGAGACCCGCACGGACATCTTCAGCGAGGAGTTCCTGCTGCCGCGCCCGCTGCTCACCGCGATCCGCGGCGACGACCCGAAGGTGCTGCTGATCGACGAGACCGACAAGGCGGACGTCGAGGTGGAGGGCCTGCTGCTGGAGGTGCTCAGCGACTTCCAGGTGACCGTGCCGGAACTGGGCACCGTCACCGCCACCCGACGGCCCTTCGTGGTGCTCACCTCGAACGCCACCCGCGAGCTGTCCGAGGCGCTGCGCCGGCGCTGTCTGTTCCTGCACATCGGCTTCCCCGAGGAGGAGCTGGAGCGGCGGATCGTCCGGCTGAAGGTGCCGGGGCTGAGCGAGGCGCTGGCCGCGTCCGTGGTGCGGGTGGCCGGGGCGCTGCGCGCGATGGACCTGCGCAAGGCCCCGTCGGTGGCCGAGACGATCGACTGGGCGCGCACCCTGCTCGCGCTGGGTGCCGGCACGCTCGACGAGGGTGTCGTCCGGGACACCCTGGGCGTCCTGCTCAAGCACCAGGACGATGTGCTGAAGGCCGCGGCCAAGCTGGACCTGGACGCCGTATGACGGCCGCCGGAACGGACGTCGCGGCACGGCTGACCGCCCTCGTCGCCGCGCTGCGCTCGCACGGCGTGCGCGTCGGCACCGGCGAGACGGTGGACGCGGCGCGGGCGGCACAGGCGCTGGGGCTGGCCGACCGCGAGCTGCTGCGCGAGGGCCTGGCCGCCACGCTGCTGCACACCACCGGGCAGCGGCGGCTGTTCGACCAGGTCTTCGACCTGTACTTCCCGCGTGGTGTCGGCGCGCCGGGCACTGAACCGGGAGACGGCCGGGGCGGGGAGCCGGCCGGGCGGGAGGACCTGCGCGAGCGGCTGGCCGCGGCGCTCGCCGCGAACGACGTCGCCCTGATGGGCCGGCTGGCGATCGAGGCCGTCGGCAGTCTCGGCGCGTACGGGAGTTCACCCGGGTCGGACGGCTGGTCGGCGTACCAGACCCTGGAGCGGCTGCGCCCGCAGACGCTGCTCGCCCGGGTGCGCGACGACGTCCGCGCGCGAGGCGGCGGCGCGGGGTTCGCGGACCGGCTGCTGGAGGACGAGATCCGGCGGCGCATCGAGGTGTTCCGGGGACAGGTGGCCGCGGAGGCGCGGCGCCGGGTGGCGGAACGGCGCGGACGGGACGAGATCGCCCGGCGCGCGGTGGCACCGACCGCGGACCGGGTGGACTTCCTGTACGCCGGGAGGGACCGGCTGGCCGAGCTGCGCCGGACGGTCCGGCCGCTGGCCCGCACCCTGGCCACCCGGCTGGCGGCGCGGCGCCGGCGCGCCGCGCGCGGCACGATCGACCTGCGGCGCACCGTGCGCGGCTCGCTGTCGACGGGCGGGGTGCCGATGCGGCCGGTACTGCGCCGACGGCGGCCCGCGCGGCCCGAACTGGTGCTGCTGTGCGATGTGTCCGGGTCGGTCGCCGGCTTCTCCGGCTTCACGATGCTGCTGGTGCAGGCCCTGCACGACCAGTTCAGCAAGGTGCGGGTGTTCGCCTTCGTCAACCGGATCGACGAGGTGACGGGACTGCTGACGCACGGCGCGGCCGACGCCGAGGGGCTGAGCGGACGCATCCGGGAGCACTCCCGGCTGACGGGCTGGCACGACAGCAGCGACTACGGCGCCGCACTCGGCGAGTTCGCCGAGCGGTACGGCGCCGCGGTGGGGCCCCGGACGACCGTGTTCGTGCTGGGTGACGCGCGGACCAACATGGCCGACCCGAACCTTCCGGCGCTGCGCCGGATCGCCGGGCAGGCGCGCCGCGTGTACTGGCTCAACCCGGAGCCCCGCGCCCAGTGGGGCACCGGGGACTCCGCGGCCCCCGACTACGCCGAGCTGGTCGCGATGTACGAGTGCCGCACCGCGCGCCAACTCGGCGCCCTGGTCAGCCGGTTGCTACCGGTCTGAGCAGACCGTCGGTTCAGCCCTCCTTCGGCTTGGCGTACTCCTTGGCGGTCTGTCCCTCGAAGTCGAAGGCCACGCACGGCTCGTCGCCCACGACCCACGCGTCGTGCCCGGGGGAGCAGACGAAGACCTCGCCCGGGCCGACGTCGGCCTCCGCGCCGTCGTCCATGCGGATGTGCAGATGGCCCTTGACGACATAGCCGTTGTGGTTCATCTGACAGCTCTCCGTGCCCGCGATCGGCCCCACGTCCTGGGACCAGCGCCAGCCCGGCTCGAAGGTCGCCACGGCGAAGTCGCATCCGCTCAGGTGGACGGCCTCCATGTGCCCGTGCGGGAAGTCCCGCCGCTCGTCCGGCTTGTCGAGCATCTTCATCTCCAGCATGATGCTCTCCTCCCTTCCGGCCGCGTCCGCCACGGCCGGGGGCCGGTCCCCGTCTCCCCTGCGGCGCAGGTGACACCGGCGGCGGCCGGGCCCCTCACGTCCATCGTCCGCCCGGGGGTGGGGGGCCGCCATTCGATGTTCGACCTTCTACCTTTCGACGTTCGATCTTCGATGTGCGGCGTTCGACGGTGGACGGCAGACGCCGGAGGTCGGGGCGGCGGGCGGCGGGCGGCGGGCGGCGGGCGGCAGACGGTCACTCCTCCGCTTCGGGCTCCCCTCCCGCGCACAGCCGCGCGAAGCGTTCCGTGTCGATGTTGCCACCGGAGATGATCACGCCGACCCGCCGCGGCAGGCCGGTGACGCGGCCGGAGAGCAGCGCGGCCAGCGGGGTGGCGCCGCTGGGCTCGACGACGATCTTCAGCCGCTCGAAGGCGAACCGCATGGCAACTCTGATCTCGTCGTCACTCACCAGGACGATCTCGTCGACCAGGTGCCGGTTGAGGGAGAAGGTCAGCTCGCCGGGCGTGTGCAGGGCCTGCCCGTCGGCGATGGTGCGGGGCACCGGGACGCTGACCCGCCGGCCCGCCTCCAGGGAGCGCTTGGTGTCGTCCCCGGCCTCCGGCTCGACGCCGATGACACGGACCCCGGCCCGCAGCCCCTTGAGCACGGTCGCGCTGCCCGCGATCAGCCCGCCGCCCCCGACCGGGGCGATCAGGGCGTCCAGCTCGCCCGCCTCCTCGATCAGTTCGAGGGCCGCGGTGCCCTGACCGGCGATGATGTGCGGGTGCTCGTACGGCGGGATGACGGTCAGGCCACGCTCGGCCGCGAGCGCTTCCGCGATGGCGACGCGGTCGCCGGTGTAACGGTCGTAGGTGACGATCTCGGCGCCGTACGCGGCGGTCGCCGCCTGCTTGGAGGCGGGGGCGTCCTCGGGCATCACGATCACCGCGCTGGTGCCCAGCTCGCGGGCGGCGAGGGCGACGGCCTGCGCGTGGTTGCCCGACGAGTACGCGGCGACGCCCCGGGCCAGCTGCTCGGGTGTCAGCCGGGAGATCGCGTTGTAGGCGCCGCGGAACTTGAACGCGCCCATCCGCTGGAAGTTCTCGCACTTCAGCAGGGTCTCCGCGCCGACCAGTGCGTCGAGGGTACGGGAGCGCAGCACGGGGGTGCGGTGGGCGACGCCCTTGAGGCGCGCGGCTGCCGCGCGGACGTCGTCGAGCGTGACCGGCGAAGGGGCGGTCGTCACGGGTGTCCTCCCTGGGACGTCGGGGGGGCCTTGGTTCTGGCCTGGGAGAGATAGCTGTAGGCGGAGGCGCGGGAGATGCCGAGCCGGGCGGCGACGTGCTCGACCGCGCGGCGCACCGCGAAGACGCCGTGCTCGTCCAGGCTGCGGAACAGCTCCAGGCGGTCCTCGCGGTCGAGGCCCGCCCAGTTGTGGTGCCGGTGCGGCTGGTGGGTGTCGAGTATGGCGTCGACGACGGAGTCGATGTCGTTGCCGAAGGTGGTGACCGGCGTGCGCGCGGGGTCGGGGGCCGAGCCGGCGAGGTGGCCGAGCAGGGTGTGGGCGTGGTGGACGGCGGTGACGTCGAGATTGACGCACAGGGCGCCGAAGACGGTGCCCGTGGAGTCGCGCAGCACCATCGTGGAGGACTTGACCAGGTCGCCGGAGCGGGTCCGGGTCAGGTAGTTCAGCTCGTCTGCCGCCTCGTCGCCGCCGGCGAGGACGCGCAGACCGATCTCGCTCATCGCGCCGCCCACCGCGCGTCCGGTCACCGAACCGGCCACGGCGACCACCGACTTCTCCGGGTGCCGGTAGTCGTGCAGCACCACCTCGCACAGGGGGCCGAAGGTGGCCACGAGTCCGTCGACGACCGGGGTGAGCGCGCCGATGATCGCGTCGCGCTCGGCCTCCAGATCCCGCTCGGCCATATCGCCTCCCCCTGGACAATGTCTCCAACGATTGGACTTTCAGTCTAAGCCCAGGGCGGGGAGAAGCACAGCAGGGTTTTCCCCGACTCCTCCCCCGCCCGCCCCTGACCCCACGTCAGGGGCCAGGCTCACTCCAGTCGCCGCTCACCCGGCCGGCCCGGGACCGTGGACCGGTACGCCGCCTGCCGGGATGCGTTCCACGAGCTCCGCCGCCTCGGCGGTGCGCACCACGAAGTGGACGTCCCAGTCCGCGCCGCGCGCCAGCTCCGCCTCCACGGCCGCCCACACGGCGGCGAGCGAGACGTGGTACGGCAGCCCGCCGCGCCCCGCGCCGAGCAGCGGGAAGCAGACCGAGCGCAGCGGCGGGGTGTGCCGGTCGCGCTCCTCGGCGAGCACGGCCAGGACGCGGGACACGGACCGGGTCACGTCGGCCGGGTGCACGTCGTAGTCGTTGGTTCCGGCGCGAGGCACGGCGACGGCCGCGTGGTAGACGCGCCGTACGCCCTGCCGGGCCAGGGCTCCGCTCCCGGTGGCCGCCACCGTGCCGGGCAGCACGGCGCGTCCCGAGGCGCCGTGGCGGGCCGCCCACGCGCGCAGTTCCCCGGGCAGCGGGTCGTCCAGGACCTCGCCGGTCACACCATGGGTTGCGGCGGCCCGGCGCAGTGACGCGGCGACGGACGCCTTGTACGGCTCGGGCAGCGCGAGGTACACGTTGGACGGGGAAACGATCACGTCGACGTCGCGCAGCAGGTCCACGGGGTGCACGTGGAGGGTGAGTCGCACCGGCCGGCCGCCCGCCCGGGCCGCCACCGACCGGTGGGTGTTCGCGCCCCACTCGCCGGCCGCCGTACGGGCGGTCACACCGGCCGGCTCCCCCGCGAGCCGCACGATGTGCTCGGCGATCTGCCCGAGGACCATCACCTCGTGGTCCTTGCGGAAGCGCTCCACGCTCACCCCGTACACCGACGCCGCCCGGGCGCGGCGGGAGGACGCCGGCCAGTCCCGGGTGCCGTGCGCCAGACCCATCGTGTACTCGGCGGCGGTGCGCAGCGTCCCCGCGTCGAGCCGCGTCACGGCGAGCCGCAGCAGGGCCTCGACGGCCGCCCCCGGAGTGCGGGCGGCGGTCGCGGTCACCGCCCGGGCCGCCGACTCCAGCGCCGGCAGCGAACGCCCGTGCAGGCGGACCAGTCCCGCGCGTCGGACTTCTTTGAGTTCGGGCAGAAGTGACGCGTAGTCGGGGAGCGGTGTCGCCATGTGACCACCATGGCACCGCCCCTCACAGGGGGACAAGCCGAAGCCGGACGTGCCCCGGCGGCCCCGCGGGCCACGGTGGACCGCCGGGGTGCCGGGGCCGCCGGCCTCAGGCAGGCTCGTCGACGAGCCCGAAGCCCTCCGGGAAGTCCTCCAGGAACTCCCGCCGTTCGGGGTCCGTCTCCTCGGCCGCCATCGCGTCGAGCAGGTCGAGCAACTCGCCGCGCTGGCCGGCGGAGAGGCCGCTCAGGAGGTGTGCGGCGTCTTCGAGGACCCGGACCGCGTCGTCCGGGTCCATCTGTTCGTCCTCGCAGCTCTCGACGAACCACAGCACGTTGACCAGTCCCTCGGCCAGCGCGCGGGTCAGCGACGGATACTCGCTCATCAGGATGCCCCCGTAATCGATCAATGCCTTCGGTGGGACATCCCACCACACGCCTCTGACATCCCCGTCACAGGCGCTGCGCCGTGGTCAGAGGGCGGCGAGCAGACCGTCGAGGGGGGCGGGCACGCGGTCGGGGTCAAGGGCCTCGATCAGGACACGGCCGTACCGGATCTTGCGGCCCTTCTTCGTACCGAGGAAGCGCCGCATCTGCTGCTGCGGGCTGCGGCCCTGCTGTGCGGGCTGGCGCAGGAAGGTCTCCAGGGGGCGCAGATCGCCCTCCGCGCGGACGAGTTCCGTCACCCGCGCGACGCCCAGCGCGCGGATCAGTTCGTCCTCCAGGTCCGCCGCGCAGACGAAGAACCGCTCCTGCGCCGCACCGGCCCGCTGCCAGCCGCGGAGGTAGTAAGGACGTTCCCTCTCGTCGCACAGTCCCGTGAGGCGCAGTCCGAGACCGGTCGGCCCGAGGAGGCCGGCGAAGCGCCCGACGTTCATCGCACCGCCCATCGGCAGCACGCAGACGCCCTCGGCTTCCAGGTCCCGGCCACGCAGCTCGGCCGCCGCGTCGACCGCCGCGGCGTCGCTCGGCCCTTCGAGCAGGACCACCACGCGGACGGGCAGCCGCGCGGCCAGCTCCCGCGCGGTGTCCGGGGGTCCTCCGGCCGCCCACGCGGTGACCTCGTCCCGGAACGCCGCCATGTCACCCATGCCACGAGTCTCCGCCCGTTCCCGCTCCCACGCCAGCAGATATCCATCGCCGCCCCCGACCGTCGTCGTGACGGACGAGGCGCCGGTCGTGCGTGGCATCGCGCGCCGGATGACGGTGACTTGGCGCGGTCTGGGCACGTGGGGCCGCGGAGCAGTGGACCGGGGGCGAGCTCGATCGTCCGCACGGTGTGGGGAACCGCCGTCGCCACCCTGGGCGCGGCCGGGGCGCCACCCGGGCAGGGCCTGCGGATCGCGGTGGAGGACGTCGGCGGGCGATTGTCAGTGGCCGGTGTCACGCTGGGTGCAAACAGGATCCACGGAAAGGCGTCGGCATGATCACCACGGACTTCGCTCCCGGCTCCCCCTGCTGGCTCGACCTGGGCGCCCCGGACGTGCGGGCCGCCGCGGCGTTCTACACAGCCGTGCTCGGATGGGACTACGAGTCCATGGGCGAGGGCGGCGAGATGGAAGGCGGCATGTTCCGCAGGGACGGGAAGATCGTGGCCGGGCTCGGCAAGCTCACCGAGGAGGGCGCGCGGCCGGCCTGGATGATCTACTTCACGGTCACCGACGCGGACGCCACCACCGAGGCGGTGCGCAGCGCGGGCGGCACGGTGCGGGTGGAGCCGAGGGACCTCGACGAGTGGGGCCGGATGGCGCAGTACAGCGACCCGCTGGGCGGCCAGTTCGCCGTCTGGCAGCCGGGCACCAACAAGGGCGTGGAGCTGGTGGACGAGCCGGGCTCGCTGTCCTGGATCGAGCTGTGCACGCACGACGTCGCCGGGGCGAAGGAGTTCTACGGCGGGATCCTCGGCTGGCGGTTCAGCGACACGGAGCTGCCGGGCGGCGGGGGCACCTACTCGCTGATCACGCCCGAAGGGCTGCCCGAGGAGCGCATGCACGGGGGTCTGGTGGAGCTTCCCAGGGAAGCGCTCACCCAGGCGGACGGGCGGCCCTACTGGCACCCGGTGTTCCGCGTCGAGGACTGCGACGCGGCGGTCGAGAGAGTCCGGGAGAACGGCGGCAGCGTGCAGATGGGGCCGGAGGACGCGGAGGGCGTGGGCCGGCTGGCGGTCTGCCTGGACCCGTCGAACGCGGACTTCGTCGTCCTGAAGCCGTCCGAGAGCTGATCCGCCACCGAGCCCCGGCTGCGGCACGGGGCCGGCTCCCCCGTCTCGGCCCGGCCCGCCCCAGCCGGCTCGGCCCCGCGCGGCCGGGCTCGCCCCGTCTGGGGAGGGCCCGCAACGCACGCGGTTGTACGCAGGTTTCCTGGGCCCGGGCGACCGCCCGGCGGTCTTCGTGGACCGAGGGAGCAGCCTCGTGTCCTGCTGGTGGTTCCCCACGGGCTCATCGCCGTCGTCACCGTGGGCGACATCCTCGCGCCCGCCGCGCTCCCCCTCGGGCCGTTCCTGGCCGCCGCGCCCGCCGTCACCGCGTCCTCCGCGGGCCCGTGGACCACCGCCTGCGTCGGTGTTCTCGCCGTGCTGCGAGGCCACGGCCTCACGTCCCGCCGCAAGGCGACGACTCCCGCCGCCAAGCCACGGCTTCAGCCGACCGTGTCGCTGACGGTCACGGCGTGGGCCTCCAGTTCCGGTGTGGCCAGCAGGTCGCGGATCAGTTCCCGCGATCCGCCGACGTAGGTGCTGACCAGGTCCACGTCACCGCCCACGCACCAGGAGCGGTCCTGGGGCCACCACAGGTCGGGCAGTTCCGCGAACTCGTCGAGCGAGGCGGGCGACACGGCGTCGGCCAGGGCTCCGGTGAGCAGGACCTCGTCGCGCCCAGGGGTGGGGAAGGTGGGGACGTGGTCGAAGTCCCACCGCCCGTAGCCGCTCCACAGGCCGAACCAGCAGTGCTCGGGGGTCGCGGTGTGGCGGGCCAGGACGGGGATCAGGGCGCGGGCGACGCCGGGCGGGGTCGGACCCTCGGACGGGTGCTCGTCCCAGACGCCGGGCAGGCCGTACTCGGACGCGTTGGGGTAGTCGGGGGCCCTGCCGATCAGCTCGTGCCAGCGCGTGTGCCCGGTGACCTCGCGCCCGTGGGCGGCGCCCACCCTCTCCCAGCGCACCGGCCGCTCGCCGAGGGAGGCGGGGTGCAGGATCCGGGCGTAGGCGGGGAAACCGGGCACGGCGACGCTTCCGACCGTGCCGAAGACGGCCTCGCGGGCTCGCTCGACGAGCCAGCCGGCCGGGCCGAGGTCGGCGGCCCGCACGCGCAGGCGCCCGTACGACGTCGGAGCGGGTTCACGGTGAACCGGGCGGTAGGAATCCATCCCGCAGAGTCTGCCCGATGAGCCGGATGAGCCCGACCGGCCTGCCGGGGGCGGCCGGGGGCAGCGCAACCGACCGGCCGGGGCCGGCACCGACCGACCCCGCCTGGGCAGCACTCAACCGACCCGTCCGCAGGCGGCCGAGGACGGCACTCAACCGGTCAAGTGGCCCGGTTCACATGGCAGTACCCGCCCCGCGCCACCACCATGGTCCTCACTCACCGGCAGGCCGAAGGGATCCAGGATGTTCCGCAAGGTGCTGGTCGCCAACCGAGGCGAGATCGCGATCCGGGCGTTCCGCGCCGGCTACGAACTGGGCGCGCGCACGGTCGCCGTCTTCCCGTACGAGGACCGCAACTCGCTGCACCGGCTCAAGGCCGACGAGGCGTACCAGATCGGTGAGCCGGGTCACCCGGTGCGCGCCTACCTGTCCGTGGAGGAGATCGTGCGGGCCGCGCGGCGGGCGGGTGCGGACGCCGTGTACCCGGGTTACGGCTTCCTGTCGGAGAACCCGGAGCTGGCGCGGGCCTGCGCCGAGGCGGGCATCACGTTCGTCGGCCCGGACGCCGGCACGCTGGAGCTGACCGGCAACAAGGCCCGCGCGGTGGCCGCCGCGCGGGCGGCCGGGGTGCCGGTGCTCGGCTCGTCGGCGCCGTCGACGGACGTGGACGAGCTGGTCCGGGCCGCCGGGGAGATCGGCTTCCCGGTGTTCGTGAAGGCGGTCGCGGGCGGCGGCGGGCGCGGCATGCGCCGCGTGGAGGACCCGGCGGCGCTGCGCGAGTCCATCGAGGCGGCCTCCCGCGAGGCGGCGTCCGCGTTCGGCGATCCGACCGTGTTCCTGGAGAAGGCGGTCGTCGACCCGCGCCACATCGAGGTGCAGATCCTCGCCGACGGCGAGGGCAACGTCATGCACCTGTTCGAGCGGGACTGCTCGCTGCAGCGCCGCCACCAGAAGGTGATCGAGCTGGCGCCCGCCCCGAACCTCGACCCGGAGCTGCGGGAGCGGATCTGCGCCGACGCGGTCCGGTTCGCGCGGGAGATCGGCTACCGCAACGCGGGCACCGTGGAGTTCCTGCTCGACCGGGACGGCAACCACGTCTTCATCGAGATGAACCCGCGCATCCAGGTGGAGCACACGGTCACCGAGGAGGTCACCGACGTCGACCTGGTCCAGGCGCAGCTGCGCATCGCGGCCGGTGAGACGCTGGCGGACCTGGGGCTGTCCCAGGAGACGCTGACGCTGCGCGGCGCCGCCCTGCAGTGCCGTATCACCACCGAGGACCCGGCGAACGGTTTCCGCCCGGACACCGGCCGGATCAGCGCGTACCGCTCTCCCGGCGGTTCCGGCATCCGGCTGGACGGCGGCACGACGCACGCCGGTACGGAGATCAGCGCGCACTTCGACTCGATGCTGGTGAAGCTGACCTGCCGGGGCCGGGACTTCCCGGCCGCGATCGGGCGGGCCCGGCGCGCGGTGGCCGAGTTCCGCATCCGGGGTGTCGCCACGAACATCCCGTTCCTGCAGGCCGTCCTGGACGATCCGGACTTCCAGGCGGGCCGGGTCACCACCTCGTTCATCGAGGAGCGGCCGCATCTGCTGACCGCGCGGCACTCCGCCGACCGCGGCACCAAGCTGCTGACGTATCTCGCCGACGTGACGGTGAACAAGCCGCACGGGGAGCGCCCGGAGCTGGCCGACCCGGTCTCCAAGCTGCCGTCGCTGCCCGCCGGATCACCGCCCGCGGGGTCCCGGCAGCGGCTGGCCGAACTGGGTCCCGAGGGCTTCGCCCGCGCCCTGCGGGAGGCGCCGACGCTCGGCGTCACCGACACCACCTTCCGGGACGCGCACCAGTCGCTGCTGGCCACGCGGGTGCGCACCAAGGACCTGCTGGCCGTCGCCCCGCACGTGGCGCACACTCTGCCGGGGCTGCTGTCCCTGGAGTGCTGGGGCGGCGCGACGTACGACGTGGCGCTGCGCTTCCTCGCGGAGGACCCGTGGGAGCGGCTGGCGGCGCTGCGCGAGGCGGTGCCCAACATCTGCCTCCAGATGCTGCTGCGGGGGCGCAACACGGTGGGCTACACGCCGTACCCGACCGAGGTGACCGACGCGTTCGTGCAGGAGGCCGCCGCCACCGGCATCGACATCTTCCGCATCTTCGACGCGCTCAACGACGTCTCGCAGATGCGCCCGGCCATCGACGCCGTACGCGAGACCGGCACGGCCGTCGCGGAGGTCGCGCTCTGCTACACCGCCGACCTGTCCGACCCGGGCGAGCGGCTGTACACCCTCGACTACTACCTGCGGCTGGCCGAGCAGATCGTCGAGGCGGGCGCGCACGTGCTGGCCGTGAAGGACATGGCGGGCCTGCTGCGTGCCCCGGCCGCCGCGCGGCTGGTCTCGGCGCTGCGCCGCGAGTTCGACCTGCCGGTGCACCTGCACACCCACGACACGGCGGGCGGCCAGCTCGCCACCTATCTCGCGGCGGCGCAGGCGGGCGTGGACGCCGTCGACGGGGCCGTGGCGTCCATGGCGGGCACCACCTCGCAGCCGTCGCTGTCGGCGATCGTGGCCGCCTTCGACCACTCCGACCGGCCGACCGGCCTGGACCTGAAGGCGGTCGGGGACCTGGAGCCGTACTGGGAGGGCGTCCGCAAGGTCTACGCCCCCTTCGAGTCCGGGCTCGCCTCCCCGACCGGGCGGGTCTACCACCACGAGATCCCCGGCGGTCAGCTGTCCAACCTGCGCACCCAGGCGGTCGCGCTCGGCCTCGGCGACCGCTTCGAGGAGATCGAGGCGATGTACGCGGCCGCCGACCGCATCCTGGGCCGGCTGGTGAAGGTGACGCCGTCGTCGAAGGTGGTCGGCGACCTGGCGCTGCACCTGGTGGGGGCCGGGGTGACGCCGGAGGACTTCGAGGCGACGCCGGAGCGGTTCGACATCCCGGACTCCGTCATCGGGTTCCTGCGCGGTGAGCTGGGCACCCCGCCGGGCGGCTGGCCGGAGCCGTTCCGCACGAAGGCGCTCCAGGGGCGCGGCGCGGCCAAGCCGGTGCGGGAGCTGACGGACGAGGACCGCGCGGGGCTGGAGAAGTCCCGGCGCGCGACCCTCAACCGGCTGCTGTTCCCCGGCCCCACGCGGGACTTCGAGGCGCACCGCCAGGCGTACGGCGACACGAGCGTGCTGGACAGCAAGGACTTCTTCTACGGCCTGCGTCCGGCGAAGGAGTACGCCGTCGACCTGGAGCCCGGTGTGCGGCTGCTGATCGAGTTGCAGGCCATCGGCGAGCCCGACGAGCGCGGGATGCGCACGGTGATGGCGGGCCTCAACGGCCAGCTGCGGCCGATCCAGGTGCGGGACGCGGCGGCCGCCTCGGACGCGCCGGTGACCGAGAAGGCGGACCGGGCCGATCCCGGCCATGTGGCGGCCCCGTTCGCGGGTGTGGTGACGCTGGCGGTCGCCGAGGGCGACGAGGTCGCGGCCGGGGCAACGGTGGCCACCATCGAGGCGATGAAGATGGAGGCCGCCATCACCGCCCCGCGCGCGGGCCGGGTGGGCCGGGTCGCCATCAACCGGGTCCAGCAGGTGGAGGGCGGTGACCTGCTCGTCGAGATCGCCTGACGGGCGGACATACGGGCGCGCGGTGACCTGGCCACGACGTCGCCGCGCGCCACACCACCGGGACGCCCTGTCCGCCGTAATTCCTTTGACGGCGGACAGGGCGCCCTTGTTAGCCTGATCGGGTGATCAGGGCCTTCTACTTCGTCTGATGCCGCCCCCGGGAGACCGGGTGCCGGCGTCTTCCGCCGTGCCCGGGTGACCTCCCGTTCCGTACCGGTCACTGATCACGTCTCCCGATACGGCGGCTCACCCATGCTCGACCCCACCCCCTCCTCTTCCGCGTCCTCGTCGTCCGCGCTCTCGTTCCAGGTCGTCCTGGATGATGTTGTGCGCGCGCCCGGCGGCCGGCCGCTGCTGGACGGCGTACGCCAGTCCGTGGCGCTCGGCGAGCGCGTCGGCATCGTCGGCGAGAACGGCGGCGGCAAGACCACCCTGCTGCGCCTGGTCGCCGGTCTCGACCGGCCCGACGCCGGTGAGCTGCGCGTCCACGCCCCGGGCGGCACCGGATATCTCCCGCAGACCCCCGACCTGTCCCCGGAGGACACCGTCCAGGACGCCGTCGACCACGCCCTCGCCGAGATCCGCGCGCTGGAACACGCCCTGCGGACCACCGAACAGGCCCTCGCCGACGCCGCACCGGACGAACTCGACGGGCTGCTCTCCTCGTACGGCGAGCTGCTGGCGGCGTTCGAGGCGCGCGACGGGTACGCGGCCGACGCCCGTGTCCGGGCCGCCCTGCACGGTCTCGGCATCGCCCATCTCGCACCCGGCCGGCTCCTGGGCAGCCTGTCGGGCGGTGAACAGGCTCGTCTCGGCCTGGCCTGTGTCCTGGCCGCGGCCCCGCAGCTGCTGCTCCTGGACGAGCCGACCAACCACTTGGACACCGCCGCTCTGGAATGGCTGGAAAAGCATCTGTGCGCCCACCGCGGGAGTGTGCTCGTCATCTCCCACGACCGGGTCTTCCTGGAGCGGGTCGCCACCGCCCTGTGGGAGGTGGACCCCGAGCGCCGTACCGTCCACCGGCACGGCGGCGGTTACGCGGGCTATCTGCGGGCCAGGGCCGCGGCCCGGCGCCGCTGGGAGCGCGACCACGCCGCCTGGGAGCGGGAGCTGGCCGAGCAGCGCGAGCTGGTGCGGCGCGCCGCCGACGGCATGACGGCCGGTGCCCGGCGGGCGGTGAACGCCGACCGCGTGGGCGGTCGGCACCAGCGCTCCGTGGACAAACAGCTCTCCGCGCGGGTCCGGCAGGCCAAGGAGCGGGTACGGCGGCTGGAGGAGTCGCCGGTGCCCCGGCCGCCGGAGCCGTTGCGGTTCACCGCGCGGGTCGCCGGGGGCGGCGACGCCGGCCACGACGGCCACGACGGGCCACTCGCCGCGCTGCACGACGTGACGGTCGGGACCCGCCTGGACCTGCCCGTGTTCACCGTCGCGCCGGGCGAGCGGGTCCTGGTCACCGGGCCCAACGGGGCGGGCAAGAGCACCTTGTTGCGGGTCCTCGCCGGTGAGCTGCGCCCGGACCGCGGGCACTGCCGGCGGCCGGCCCGGATCGGCCGGCTGCCGCAGGAGTCTCGGGTGACCGATCCGGGGCGGACCCTGCTGGACGCCTTCGCCGCCGGGAGGCCCGGCGACCCGGAGGAGCACCGCGCGGCCCTGCTCGGCTTCGGCCTGTTCCGTCCCGCGGATCTGGCCGTACGGGTCGGCGCGCTGTCGATGGGCCAGCTGCGCCGGCTCGCGCTGGCCCGTCTGCTGTGCGCGCCGGTGGACCTGCTCCTGCTCGACGAGCCGACCAACCACTTCTCGCCCGCGCTCGTGGAGGACGTGGAGGCGGCGCTGCACGGTTACGAGGGCGCGCTGGTGATGGTCAGTCACGACCGCATGCTCACCGCGCGGTTCACCGGCCGACGGGTGCGGATGCGGGGCGGCCGGATCGTCACCTGACCGCCCGCCATGCTCGTTTCTGCTCGCAACTGCTTCTTTCCGAGCACCTATTGACACACGGCGGGAGCGTGGACAAAGTCGTGCGGCAGCAAGAGCAGCCGGCCCCGCACAAGGAGCGATCCGCGCATGCCTGACATCCCCGCTGTCTCACGCCGTGCTCTCATGGGCGGTGCCCTGGCCTCCGGTGCCGCCGTCGCCGGACTGGGCACGGGCGCCGCCGCCTCGCCCGCCGCCCCCGGCACCCCGTCCACCGCCCCCGCCGCCCCGTCCGCCGAGCGCACACCGCCCCGGCGCCCCGGCCAGAAGTCCATGATCGGTGTCCCTTTCGCGGAACACCGCACGGTCCGCGTCGGCCTGATCGGTCTGGGCAACCGGGGCCACGGCATGGCCTCGGGCTGGGCCGCCGTCCCCGGATGCGCCGTGACCGCCGTGTGCGACATCCGCGCCGAACGCGCCGCACGCACCGCCGACCGGCTGGTCGCCGAGGGCCGGCCCCGGCCGGCCGAGTACGGCGGCTCGGCCGACGCGTACCGGCGCATGCTGCGCCGCGACGACATCGACCTCGTCTACATCGCCACCCCGTGGGAGTTCCACCACGAGCAGGGCCGCGCGGCACTGCTGGCCGGCAAGCACGCCCTCGTCGAACTGCCCGTCGCCACCGAGCTGGACGAGCTGTGGGACCTGGTCGACACCAGCGAGCGCACCCGCCGGCACCTGATCCTCGCCGAGAACTGCAACTACGGCCGCAACGAGCTGGCGATGCTGAGGATGGCCCACGACGGCCTGTTCGGCGAGATCACCAACGGCCACGGCGGCTACCTGCACGACCTGCGGGCCCTGCTGTTCTCCGACACGTACTACACCGACTCCTGGCGGCGGCTGTGGCACACCCGTTCCACCGCCTCCTTCTACTCCATGCACGGCCTGGGCCCGATCGCGGCGGCCATGGACATCAACCGCGGCGACCGGATGACCGCCCTGCGGGCCACCTCCACCGAGCCGAGAGGGCTCGCCGACTACCGCGCGCGGTTCGTGCCGAGATCCCACCCGAGCTGGAGGGAGACGTACGTCAACGGCGACCTCGTGACCTGCCTGATCGACACCGCGCGGGGCCGGGTGATCCGGGCCGAGCACGACGTCAGCTCCCCGCGCCCGTACAGCCGGATCAACTCCCTCGCCGGCAGCCGGGGCATCTTCGAGGACTACGCGGGCGTGACGTCCGCGAGCGGCGGCCGGATCTACCTCGAACCGGACCACAGCGGCCACACCTGGCGGGCGTTCGACGCCTACCGCAAGGAGTTCGACCACTGGCTGTGGCGGACGATCGGCGACGACGCCGCCGGCAACGGCGGGCACGGCGGCATGGACTACGTCCTGCAGTGGCGCACCGTCCAGCAGATGCGGGCCGGGCTGGCCCCGGACATGGACGTCTACGACGCCGCCGTCTGGTGTTCGCCGGTCCCGCTGAGCGTGGCGTCGCTCGCGGCGGGCGGCCGTCCGGTCGCGGTGCCGGACTTCACGCGCGGCTCGTGGCTGAACCACCGGGCGGGCCTCGACTCACGTCCCGGCGAGATGCCCCCGGTGGTCTGAGGGCCCCTTGTCCGGGTGGCCGCCGTGGCGCATGCTGCTCGGCGGTCACCGCATCGCGGCGCGGTGGCCGCGGAACGGGCCGAGAAGCGGGAGGCACGCGGTGGGTGACGCACTGGCACGGGCGATGTGGGAGCGGTACGAACCGGTGCACGCCATCGTCTACTTCGCCCCGGAGTCCCGGCAGGCCGCCGCGGATCTCGGTCTGCGGGGCTTCTGGATGAGTTACTTCGCCCTGCGCGCGGCCCCGCTCGGTCCGGTCGCCGCGCCCGTCGTGACCGCTTCCTTCCACGTCTTCCACCCCGACCGCGTGGCACGGGCGCTGCCGGACGCTTGGCAGTACACGACACCGGCCGACGCGCTCGCGGCCCGGCTGGCGGCGATGGACGCCGCGATGCGGCGGCTGTACGGCGCGGACGCCGTCGCCTCGGCCGCGATGGCCGAGGCGGCCGACCTGGCCTGGGAGGCCGCACTGGCGGCGGACACCGCGGACCGGGTGCTCGGCGCCGCCAACCAGGCCCTCGACCGCCCGGACCGGCCGCACCTGAGGCTGTGGCAGGCGCTGACGACGCTGCGCGAGCACCGCGGGGACGGTCATGTCGCCGTGCTCGTCGCCCATGGCCTCGGACCGGTCGAGGCGATGGCGCTGAAGGCCGCCGCCGGCGAGTCGGACGCCACGCTTCTGCGCGAGAGCCGCAAGTGGGACCTGACGGCCTGGCAGGAAGCCGAGAACGCGCTGCGCCAGCGCGGTCTGCTCGCCGGGGACGGTTCGCTGACCGACGCCGGGGCGGCCCTGCACGCGGAGGTCGAGGCGCGGACCGACGCCGCCGCGGCGCTCCCCTGGCGGACCCTCGGCGCGGCGTCCGCCGCCCGCCTCGCCGACCTGCTCGAGCCCCTGGCCAGGACGGTGCTGGGCGCGGGCCTGGTGCCGTCCGGCAATCCGGTGGGTCTGACCGGCGGCCTGTGGGAGTCCTCCCAGCCCTCCTCCGGTTGACCAGCAGCCTGCGGAAGCCGCCCCACTCCCCCCGCCGGCTGACCTCTTTCCGGCCGTCTCCCGCCCCTCAGGCAACCCGGAGATCGTTCCCCGCCTCCTCCTGCACGGAAGGCGCCCTGTCGGCGCCCGATGTCCAGGAGTTGAGGAGAGGATCAGTGAAACGTGCCCGAATAGCGTGGGCGGCCACGCTCGCCGCGGTCACGCTGATCGGCGTGTCACCCGCCGTGGCCCAGGCCCGGCCGCAGCCGCCCGGTGCCACCGGCACGGCCCCCGGCCAGGCGGACGAGCTGCCGCCCGGCTGGCGGATCACCGCCACGGACGACGGGAACACCCTGGAGTGGCGGGCGCCGCGCCGGATCCCGCCGGGTGACGCACGGGTGGAGTTCCGCACCGCGGACGGCCCGGTGGGCGTACCGCGGCCGGGCGAGGACGGCCGGACCTTCCGGCTGCCGCTCGACGAGGCGGCCGTACCGGGCGACCTGACGGACCTTCAGGTGTGGTCCGGCGGGCGCCGGCTGGACGAGCGCGGCCCGGCCGCCGCGGAGCGGCCGGACGCCGCCGCGCCGCGCGGCCCGCAGTTGCCGCCCCGGCTGCCCGCGGGCGCCGTCGACCCGGGCAGGCCGGGCCCGTACGCCACCGTGTCCGGCGAGTACGCGCTCGACTCCGTGCGCCTGCCCGGCTTCCCTGCACCGGTCGAGATGCGCGGCATGGTCGTCGCCCCGAAGGGCGCCACCGGCAAGCGTCCCCTCGCCTTGTTCCTGCACGGCCGGCACGCCACCTGCTACGTGCCCGGCGGCGGCGAGAACGCCGTCACCATCGACTGGCCGTGCGCCCCCGGCGCCCAGCCGATCCCCAGCCACCGCGGCTATCTGAAGGACCAGAAGCTGCTGGCCTCGCAGGGCTATGTGACGGTGTCGATCTCCGCGAACGGCATCAACGGCCAGGACGCCGAGGTCGAGGACGCCGGCGCGCAGGCCCGCTCGTCGCTGGTGCGGACACATCTGGCGCGCTGGGCGGACTGGTCCGCCGAGCCGTCCGCCGCGCCCGCGGCCGTGCGCAAGGCGCCCCGCGCCGATCTGTCCCGCGTCCTGCTGGTCGGCCACTCGCGCGGCGGCGAGGGCGTCGACCGGGCCGCGCTGGACAGCCTCTACCCGCCGCCGGCCGACCGGGACGGCCCGGCGGGGCGCACCCGCTGGACGGTCCGCGGCACCGTGCTCATCGGTCCCACGGTCTTCGGCCAGAACCCGGTGCCCGACGTGCCGTCGCTGACGATCCTGCCGGGCTGCGACGGGGACGTCTCGGACCTCCAGGGGCAGGTGTACGTCGACGGCACGCGGGGCGTGAGCCGCGGCAAGGCCCTGCACAGCGCGGTGTACATGACCGGCGCCAACCACAACTTTTTCAACAGCGAGTGGACGCCGGGCCAGGCCCAGGCACCCGCGGACGACGACTTCTGGACCGACCCCGACGAGCGGGACCCGGTCTGCTCGCCGGGCAGCCGCACCCGGCTGACCGCCGAGCAGCAGCACCGGGCCGGCGCCACCTACATCGCCGCCGCCGCGCGGTTGTTCGTCGCCGGTGACGACCGGGTGCGCGAGCTGATCGACGGCACCGGCCGCCGGGCGCCGTCGGCGGATCCCGCGCGCGTCCTCACGCACGCGGTGGGCGCGGGCCGGGGCGCCGGTTTCCTGCCCGACGGCCCGCTGAAGGTGACCGGCGGACGGCTGTGCTCCGCGGTCGACCCGGACCCGCGCAAGGCCTGCCTCGACGAGGACACACCCGGTTCGTCCCCGCACTTCGCCCGCTGGTGGCCGGAGCGCGAGCACGGGCGCCGCGCGGTCGCGCTGAAGTGGTCCGCCGCGGGCACGCCGACGCGGATCCGCCCGGACGAGACGGTCACCCTGAAGGGCGCGAAGAGCCTGGCGCTGCGCGTCATCGTGCCGCCGAACAGCACCGGCACCAAGCTCGACGTCGCCGTCACCGACGCGGCCGGCAAGCGCGTCACCCTCGGTACGGTCCGGGCGGACGGGCTGCCGGGCAGCGACCGTACGGCCTCCTACTGGGCGCAGGAGCTGCGCGTACCGCTCGGTGCCGCCGGCCGCGCCGGAGTGGACCTGAAGCGGGTGGCCGCGCTGGAGCTGACTCCGCGTTCGCGCGCGGGCCGGGCCTGGCTGATGGACGCCCACGCCTGGCGTCCCGGAACCCCGGCGGTGCGGGCGGCGACGCTGCCCCGCGTGGACATCGGCCGGCTGACGGTCGACGAGGGGGACGCGGGCGTGCGCACGTACGAGGTGCCGATACGCGTCTCCGGTCAGGGCAGCGGCACGGTGCGCGTGTACGTGATGGACCCGGACACCGGGACGACCACGCACCGGCTGGTCACGATGCGTGCCGGCCACCCGGGCACGACGGTGACGATGAAGGTGGAGGGCAACGAGCGCTACGCCTGGGACAAGTCCAGCTACGTGCTGGTCAAGGCGGTGCGCGACGCGGTGGTCGGTTCGTACGTCGGGGGGATCACCGCGCGCAACGACGACCCGATGCCGAAGATCGGCCTGACGCCGGTCGCGGACGACGTCCCCGAGGGGCAGCCGCTGCGCTGGCGGGTCTCGCTGTCCGAGCCCGCCGACGTGCCGGTCGCGGCATCGCTCGCGGTGGTGCCCGTCGGTGACCGGCCGGAGCTGTCCACGCGGGACGTGGACCAGGAGTGGCTGCGGGCGATGTACGGGGAGGTTCCCGACCAGGAGCTGCCCCTGTCGCGGCTGGAGTTCTTCTCCCTCCTGGGCGTGGTGCCGGACGGTGCGCTGAGCGCCGAGGTGGACGTGGAGACGGTGCGCGACGGGGTCGCGGAGCCGGCCGAGTACGTGGTGCTCCAGCCCACCGGCCAGGAGGGCGCGCCCGACGGCCCGCCCCTGACCGGCACGGTCCGCGACGCCTCGTAGCGCGTCCTGACCGGGCGTGCCCAGCGCCCCTCACGACCCGGTACCGTATGACGGAAACCCGATGCCGCAATGCGGAAGAAGGCAGTGGGCTCGTCTGAGGGGGCGGGGCATGCGACGGTCGGTGCGCACTCGTCGGCGGGATCGCCGGTGGTCGGCGGAACGCGGGCCGGGCTTCGCGGCACAGGTGCTGCGCGGCCTGGCCCAGGTGATGTTCCTGGCCCGCCCGTGGGCGGGCGCCGTCGTGTGCCTGGCCCTGTGCGCGGCCGACTGGCGGTACGCGGTGTACGCGGCCGGGGGCGCCGCCCTCGGCACCGGCACCGCGCGGGCGCTGGGTGTCGCCCGCGACCGGCCGACGCCGGGACTGGAGGGCGTCAACCCGGCGCTCGTGGCCCTGTGCTGCGCGGCGCTCCTCTCACCGGACCGGCCGGCCACCGCGCTGCTCGCCGCCGCGGGCAGCGTCGTCGGCGCGGTTCTCACCGCGGCGGCGGCGCGGGTGCTGCGCGTGTGGGGGCTGCCGCCGCTGACCCTGCCGTACTGCGTGCTCGCGGTCGCGATCAGCGCCGCGGCGCCCGCCTTCGCGCGGGTCCGGCCGTACGGCGACGGCCTCGCCGCGCTGCCGGGCGCGGCGTCCGGACCGGCCGCCCCGCGCCCGGAGGAACTGCTCCCGCAGGACCTGGCGCGGGCGTTCCTCCACAACGTGTCCCAGGTCTTCTTCCTGGCGCACTGGCAGGCGGGGGCGCTGCTGCTCGCGGCCCTCTTCCTGGCGAGCCGGACGGCCGGGCTCGCGGCGTGCGCCGGCAGCGCGGCGGGCATCGCCACCGCCTGGGCGCTCGGCGCGCCGGCCGAGCGGATCGCCGACGGCACGATGGGCTGCAACGCGGTGCTCGTCGCGCTGGCGCTGTGCGGGGTGTTCCTGCCCGCGACTGCGGTCACGCTGCTGTACGCGCTGCTCGGCGCGGCGACCGCGACCCTCCTGACCCCGGCCGTCGCGGTGCTGCTCGCCCCGTCCGGCGGCCACGCCTTCACCTGGCCGTTCGTCCTCACCACGCTCGTCTTCCTGGCCGCCGCCCGGTCCTTCCCCCGGCTCACCGCCCCCGCCCCTGTCCCCGGCACGGACCCGCCCGCGTGGCGCAGCCGCCGTACATGTCGGGAATCATCCGTCCCGGCCGGACGTTGATCACACCGGACTGTCCGGTGCGGGGCGGAGACGCATCCCGGCCGGAGCGGAAGCGGAAGCGGGAACGGAGCCGGTCGAGTGCACGGTGAGTACAAAATCCCCGGCGGCAAGCTGGTCGTGGTCGACGTGGACGTCGAGGACGGCGTGCTGTGCCGCGCACGCGTCGCGGGCGACTTCTTCCTGGAGCCCGACGAGGCACTCGACGCGGTGAACCGGGCGCTGAACGGGGCTCCGGCCGGCACGGACGCCGCCGGCCTGGCGGCCCGGATCGACGCGGCCCTCCCCGAGGGGACCGTGATGTACGGGCTGACCTCGGAAGGCATCGCCGTCGCCGTGCGCCGCGCGCTCGCCCACGCCACCGACTGGACAGACTACGACTGGCAGCTGATCCACGAGGGCCCGCAGTCCCCCGCCCTGCACATGGCGCTGGACGAGGTGCTGACCGCCGAGGTGGCGGCGGGCCGGCGCGCGCCGACGCTGCGCGTGTGGGAGTGGGGCGCCCCGGCGGTGATCATCGGCAGCTTCCAGTCCCTGCGCAACGAGGTCGACGCGGACGGGGCGGCCCGGCACGGCGTGGAGGTCGTCCGGCGGATCTCCGGCGGCGGCGCGATGTTCGTGGAGCCCGGCAACACCATCACCTACTCGCTGTCCGTCCCCGAGGCGCTGGTCCAGGGCCTGTCCTTCCAGGACAGCTACGCCTACCTCGACGACTGGGTGCTCGGCGCCCTCGGCGACATGGGGATCAGGGCCTGGTACCAGCCGCTGAACGACATCGCCACGGACCAGGGCAAGATCGCGGGCGCGGCGCAGAAGCGGATCGTGGGCCCCGAGGGACGCCCCGGGGCCGTGCTGCACCACGTGACCATGGCGTACGACATCGACGCGGACAAGATGCTCGAGGTGCTGCGCATCGGCCGCGAGAAGCTGTCCGACAAGGGCATCAAGAGCGCGAAGAAGCGGGTGGACCCGCTGCGCCGGCAGACCGGACTGCCCCGCGAGGCCGTCATCGAGCGGATGATCGAGTCGTTCCGCGGCCGGTACGGACTGTCGGAGGGCAAGGTGACCGATGCGGAACTGGCGCGCGCCGAGGAGCTGGCGCGCACCAAGTTCTCCTCCCCCGAGTGGACCGCCCGGGTGCCATGAGCGGAAGCGAGCGGCGGGACCGATGCTGGCAGGCGGTGCGCGATCGGGCGCGGGTGCGGGTGCGGGCCGGCGGGTCAGTCCACCGGGTGGCCGGGGTCGATGTCGAGCGCGTCGCGCAGCCGCAGCAGCGGGCCGTCGTCGCCGCGCCCTCCGGCGTGCTCGGGCTCCACGACGAAGCAGACGTGGTCACCGCCGTCGACGCGGGCGCGCACGGTGCCGACGAACCAGGCGGCGGCGTCCTCCAGGACGGCCTCCCCGCCGGGTCCGGGCCGCCAGCGCACCCGGGTGAACTTGTCGACCTCGTCGCCCGTCTCCCCGCCGAACAGCCGGGCCAGGTCGTGCTGGTCCCGGGTGAGCAGATGGACGGCGAGCCGGTCCGCGGCGCGGGCCACCTGGTAGGTGCGGTTGACCTTGGACAGCCACACCGCGTACCTGAGGGGCCGCATGGAGCACTGCGCGGAGAAACCGACGAGACAGCCCGCGCGCTCTGTCCCCACCGTGGCCGTGACCACGCACATCTCGGGATCGAGCCGGTCGAAGAAGGATTCCGTGTCCGTCACACCGTACGCATGCCCCGCCGGCCCCGGATCGCACCGCCCGCCCGGGGAACCCGGACGAGCGGTGCGGCGTCATCCAGGGTGACCAGGGTGGCCCGCAGGCCTTCCGCCGACGAGACGAGGACGACGACGTGGTGAGTGACAAGGCCCGCAGACTGTTCGAGGCGCTCGACCTCGACCGGAACGGGACCCTGACCCGCGAAGAGGTGATCGTCGCCCTGCGCACGAAGGGGCCCTCGCTGGCCGCTTCCGGGGTGCTGCCGTTCTGGGGTCTGCAGAACGCGGACGCCTCCTCCGCGCTGTTCGACGCGGCCGACCAGAACGGGGACGCGGTGCTGACCCTGGAGGAGTTCGCCGCGGTCGTGGACCGCCGCTTCGGCTGGAACCAGTCCGGCTCCGAGCCGGGTGGGGCTTGACGCCGGGCGGGGGCCTGACGCCGAGGGTGCGCACCGCTACGGGGCCTGGCGCACCTCGAATCCGCCGCGCCCGTCGAACCGCACCTCCCGCACGGCGTCGAAACCGTCCGCCCGTGAGGGGCGGCGCAGTCGCCCGAGCGTCGCGTGGATGCCGGTGTCGGGCACCCGGTCCCGTCCCTGACGTGCGGCGTTACGGGCCAGGGAGCCCGCCGGATCGGGCGGGAACCAGTATGCGGTGACCGTCGCCCCGTGCGCGTGCCCGGCCGCGACGAGCGGCCCCCACTCCGCCGGGGACGGATTGGTGTTGTCGACCGCCACCGAGCGCCCCGCGCCCAGCGCCTCGGCCATCAGGCGCATCTGTCGCTCCTGCTTGCGCCGGGCACCGCGCGGGAACAGGTCCTTGCTGATCAGCTCGTGATCAGCCGACAGCCACCGGCGGTAGAAGGTCGACTTGCCGGAGGCCTGCAGCCCCACGAGCACGGCCACCTCCAGCGGTGTCCCGGTCACCACCGGCACCCCCGTTCGCTCGCCGGCCGCGCTGACGTGACGCGGTGGCCGAGCCGGGTACCCGAGGGCACGCGGCGCAATCATCGCTTTCCCCTGGGGGCGTCATGAGAGTCGAACTGATCGAGCTGGCCGCCAACGTGCTGTTCGACGTCCCGGAGGACATGCACCAGGAGATCATCGCGCTGATCACGGCCGTGGCCGAGGACCCCGCCGCGCAGCTGCCGGGGATGTCCGCCGCGTTCGGTGAGTGGTGCTGGCTCGTCTACACCGCGCATCCGGACGTGATCGAAGTGCTGGACGCCGGCTGCGCCCGGTGACGCCGCCGGTGGGGTGACGGCCGGCGTGAACGGTGACGTGGCCGGAAGGTATGTATCAGCCCGCCCGTCCCGGAAACCCGGCGGGTCCAGGAGTCACCTCCGGGAGAAGACGAGACGCCTGAGAGAGGAAGAGGATCCCGCCATGGCCGACGACCTCATCACCCTGGTCACCACCGACCACCGCGAGCTGCAGCGCCTGTTCGAGATGATGAAGACGGACAGGAGTTCCCGGCCGCTGGCCCTCCCCCTGGCCGTGGCCATGCTGAAGGCGCACAGCGAGGCCGAGGAGGACCGGGTGTACCCGGCCGTGGCCCGGGAGGCCGGCGAGAAGGCGGGAGCCGAGCACGCCGCCGAGGAGCACCACGAGGCCGAGAGCCTCGGCAAGCACCTGCTGGAGATGGACTGGGAGAGCGAGGAGTTCGACCAGGCCCTCCAGGAGTGGATCGACGCCGTGGAACACCACATGGAGGAAGAGGAGAACGAGATCCTGCCCGCCCTGAGCGAGGCCGTCGGCACCGAGCGGCTGCGGGAACTGGGCAGGGAGTTCGCCACCCGGCGGGCGACGGCGCTGGCGGGTCAGCCCCTGAAGGCCGCGGGCGGCGCCGGCGGCAGTGAGGGCGGAACGGAGGGCGAGACGCGCGCCGAGCTGTACGAGAAGGCCCGGGAACTGGGCGTGGAGGGCCGTTCCACGATGAACAAGGAAGAGCTGGCGAAGCAGGTCGCCAAGGCGGAGGAGGCCGGGAACGGCTGACGCGGCCACCGGACGGGACGCAGCCGCCCGGAACGGGGTCCGCTCACACCAGTCGAATAAGCGACTGACAGGTCATCATCGCGCCCGTTACGATACGCGCGATGATGACCTTCTCCTCGTGTGGATCGGGGGGAATCGTTCGCGTCGGGTGAGTGCTGATGGCACCTCACTTCGCGAACGGGATTCCGTTCCGCCTGTACCTGTGGCAGCGCGTGCGTGAGTACGCCGTGCCACCGTCCATGACCGAGGCCGCGACCGCACGGCGTGCGGTCGGTGACTGGACGGGGGCCTGTGCCGCCGCCCGGATCGACGTCGATCTCGGTCTGCGCGCCGTGCGCGACCGCCACGGCACCGATCTCACCAGCCGTCTCCGCGCGGACCTGCGCCGGCTGGCGCCGGATCTGCGCTGGCACATGCCCCGGATCGCCCCCGACGGGCGGCTCCGGCCCGGCCTCACCCTAACTCTGGCCCGCTACCGAGCGTCCGGCCCCACGCCGCTGCACCTGGTGGTGCGTACGCCGCCCGCCTGGGCGGACGCCGGACAGCGGATGTCCCTGGCCTGGTGGGAAGGCCCGGGGACCGGCTCACCCGCGCGCCATTCCCGGCACCCCCACCCTCCTCACCATCCCCACCCGCATCCAGACCGGCGGTTCCGTCTCGACCTGCACCGGCATTTGTGGGACGCCGGACGCAGCCGCGAGCTGGGGTGGCGGTGCGGTGCCCGGCCGGCATCGTCCGGCGCCCCGCCCCTGCCGGTGCAGGACGTGGCCGACGGGCTCACCACGCCCGGCTCGCCGTGGGCGGTGGCGCGGTGGGCGGCGGAGGCGGAGCTGCTGCTGAGGGACGAGGGACGACACCGCGGGGCGTTCGCGGTGCGGCTCGGGGCGCGCGACCGCGCCGTCTTCGCCCTCGTCGCCCCCGACGACAGCCACGTCCCGACGCTCCGGCCGCTGCGCGAGACGGCCCTGCCACCGCAGGAGGTCGCGGCGCTTCCGCTGCTGCCGGAGGCCGCCGCCCGGATCCTTCCGGATCTGGAGCTGCTGCGGTCCGGCTGGTCACGGCCGGACGGCTGCATCCGCTCGTCGCCGCGGCGCTGCCGTGCCCGCTTCCGCGCCCGTGGCCGGTCCGGCCGTCGAGGCCGCCGGCCCGCACCGGGTGGACTGCCGGGACGAGGTCCACCGGATCGTGCTGCGCGACGGCGTGCTGACGGCCGTCGACCACGACCCGGACGAGCTGCGCCGCGAGGAGCTGCGCCGCGAGGAACTGCTCGTGGCGCTCGGCGGATCCGCACTGCCCTGTCTGCGGGCGATCGACTCCGTGCACCGCAGCCCGCAGGCACTGCCCGCGGTCCGGGAACGGCTGCGCCACGGGGATGTCACCGGAGCGCTCGTGGTCGAGGGTCTGCTCGGTCCCGCCGCGGTGCTGCGCGACGGGCCGCTGTGGCAGGAACTGGAAGCGGCCGCGGCACGCCGCGTCGAACACGGTCTCTTCCGCTCCGGGCTGGTCGCCGTGCACCCCGCCACGGGTACGGGCGGTGACCGCGCGGACGGGGAGCACACGGCGACGGACCACCGGCCCCCGCTGGACCGCCGTACACCCGCCTCGATGCGCCGCAAGCGCACCGGCCGGGGCCGGCCCCGCACCGGCCTGGCCTGCTGACCACCACCGACCACCGCGGAAGGCCTACGCCCGTACGGCACGTTCGGCGTCGCCGTACGCCCGTGCCCTCCGCCCGCCGTCCGTTTCCGCCCTTCCTCCTCTGTCCTCTGATCTCTGTCCTCCGGAACGGGACGCCCCGTTCCGCTCGTCTCCCTCCCACCCCAGGTGATGCCCATGACTTCCAGCACGCTCCTGCCCGCCTCCGCACCCGCCGCCGCCCGCGCGTCCGGGACCGACACGCAACTCGCCCTCGCCGACGACCCCCTCGCCCTGCTGCGCACGACCACGACCGAGCCGCGCCCCGACGAGCCGCTGGAGGCGCTCACCCTGGCGGTCGCGGCCGACCTGCCGGTGCTGCTGTGGGGGTGAGCCTGGCATCGGCAAGACCGCCGCGCTGAGCCAGCTCGCCGCCTCCCTCGACCTGCCGCTCACCACCGTGATCGCCAGCGTCCACGAGCCGTGGGAGCTGGGTCCGGACGGCGCGCACGGGCTGAGCAGGCAGCAGCGGGACGCGGTCCGCTTCCGGGTCGCGGAGGGGATCAAGGGCCGGCCGGGGAGCGCGCCGGACGGCTGGCGGCGGTGGGCGGACGAGGCGTTCCATCCGCCGCAGCCGTGGCGGCAGTTGCTGGGTGACGCGGTCCGCTCGGCGGCGGGCGCGCCGGGCGGGGGCCAGAACCACAGCTACCGGCGTCCGTCCCGGCGCTCGGCGAGCGTGCCCGGGGTGGTGCTGCCGAGCCTGCGCCGTACGCCGCCGCGGGTGTGCGTCGTGATCGACACGTCCGGCTCGGTGAGCGACGCGGAGCTGGGCAGCGCGCTGCTGGAGGTGGCGGCGATCTCGCGGGCGGTGGGCGGGCGGCGCGACCTGGTCTCGGCGATCTCCTGTGACGCGGCGGCCGGGATCGCCGTCCCGCTGTGCCGGGCCGAGAACATCGAGCTGATCGGCGGCGGGGGAACGGACCTGCGCTCCGGTTTCACCCTCGCCCTGCGCTCCCGGCCCCGACCGGACGTCATCGTGGCCCTGACGGACGGTCAGACGCCGTGGCCGTCCGCGCAGCCGCCGTGCCGTACCGTCGTCGGCCTCTTCCCGCGCCCCGCCCGCGCGGTGAGCGAGCGGAGCCCGGACTACGTCCCGGACGCGCCGCCGGTCTGGGCGCGGGTCGTCACGATGGGCTGATCGGCTGATCGGCTGATCGGCTTCGGCGGTGGGCCGGCCGCCCCGCCTCCGCGCGCAGCGGCCCGCCCACCCCCGTACCGTTTCCCTTTCACTGCTCGCAATTGGTCCCCCTTCTTCTCGCCCGTTTGTCATACGGGGTGCGCCCTGCGTGTTTCGTAGCGACGCGGTCCGCGGTGCGCGACCATACGGACGCCGACCCGGCAGCCAGCAGCAGGAAAACCGAGACAGGAAGAAGGACGGGCATGTCCGGCAGCGAAAGCGAGAACCCAGCGATCCCCTCCCCGACCCCCGCCCCGACCCGGCCCAGGACGAATCGGGACTGGTGGCCGAATCAGCTGGATCTCCAGGTTCTCCACCAGCACTCGCCCAGCGCGAATCCGATGGACGAGGACTACGACTACGCGCGGGAATTCGCCGCTCTCGACGTCGAGGCCCTGAAGCGGGACGTCTTCGAGGTGATGACGAACTCCCAGGAGTGGTGGCCCGCCGACTACGGCCACTACGGGCCGCTCTTCATCCGGATGAGCTGGCACGCGGCGGGCACGTACCGCATCGCCGACGGCCGCGGCGGTGGCGGCAGCGGCGCTCAGCGCTTCGCGCCGCTCAACAGCTGGCCGGACAACGCGAGCCTCGACAAGGCGCGCCGGCTGCTCTGGCCGGTGAAGCAGAAGTACGGACGGAAAATCTCCTGGGCCGACCTTCTGGTGTTCGCCGGGAACTGCGCGATGGAATCCATGGGGTTCAAGACCTTCGGATTCGGCTTCGGGCGTGAGGACATCTGGGAACCGGAGGAGATTTTCTGGGGTCCGGAGGACACCTGGCTCGGCGACCAGCGATACAGCGGCGACCGGGAACTCACCGGTCCTTTCGCCGCCGTGCAGATGGGTCTGATCTACGTCAATCCCGAGGGTCCCAACGGAAACCCGGACCCGCTGGCCGCCGCGCGCGACATTCGCGAGACGTTCGGGCGGATGGCGATGAACGACGAGGAGACGGTGGCGCTCATCGTCGGCGGTCACACGTTCGGCAAGTGCCACGGCGCGGTGGACCCGTCGTACATCGGCCCGGAGCCCGAGGCCGCCCCCATCGAGCAGCAGGGGCTGGGCTGGCGGAACACGTACGGCAGCGGCAAGGGCCCGGACGCCCTCACCAGCGGGCTGGAGGGGGCGTGGACCACGCAGCCGACCCAGTGGGACAACGGCTACCTGGAGAACCTGTTCGGGTACGACTGGGAGCTGACGACGAGCCCCGCCGGCGCCAAGCAGTGGAAGCCCACGGACCCCGCGGCGAGCGACACGGTGCCGGACGCCCACGATCCGGACAGGCGGCACGCTCCGATGATGCTGACGACGGACCTGGCGCTGAAGGTGGACCCCGTCTACGGGCCGATCGCCAAGCGCTTCCACGAGCACCCGGACCAGCTCGCGGACGCGTTCGCCAAGGCCTGGTACAAGCTGCTGCACCGGGACATGGGCCCCGTCTCGCGCTACCTCGGCCCGTGGGTGCCCGAGCCGCAGCTGTGGCAGGACCCCGTGCCGCCGGTCGATCACGAGCTGGTCGCGGACGCGGACATCGCCGACCTCAAGGCCAGGATCCTCTCCTCGGGGCTGTCCGTCTCCCAGCTGGCCACCACCGCGTGGGCGGCGGCGGCGAGCTTCCGCGGCACCGACAAGCGCGGCGGCGCCAATGGGGCGCGGATCCGGCTGGCGCCGCAGAAGGACTGGGAGATCAACGACTCGCCCGAGGTGCGGCAGACGCTGGAGGCGCTGGAGCGGATCCGGCGGGACTTCGACGCCGCGCAGACCGGCGGGAAGAGGATTTCCCTGGCCGATCTGATCGTCCTCGGCGGCTGCGCGGCCGTCGAGCAGGCGGCGCGCAACGCGGGGTACGACATCACCGTCCCGTTCGCGCCGGGGCGTACCGACGCCTCGCAGGAGCAGACCGACACGGACACGTTCGCCGTGCTCGAACCGAAGGCGGACGGGTTCCGCAACTACCTGCGGCGGGGCGAGAAGCTGTCGCCGGAGACCCTGCTGCTGGACCGCGCCAACATGCTGACCCTGACCGCTCCCGAGATGACGGTCCTCGTGGGCGGCATGCGGGCGCTGAACACGAACTTCGGCCGGACCTCCCACGGCGTCCTCACGGACCGGCCGGAGGCCCTGACGAACGACTTCTTCGTCAACCTGCTCGACATGGCCACGGAGTGGACCGTGTCGCGGTCGGACGAGAACGTGTACGAGGGCCGGGACCGCGCCACGGGCGAGACCAGGTGGACCGCGACCGCCGTCGACCTCGTCTTCGGCGCGCACTCCCAGCTGCGGGCGGTGTCGGAGGTCTACGCGGCGCGGGACGCGGCGGAGAAGTTCGTCCGTGACTTCGTGGCCGCGTGGGACAAGGTGATGAACCTCGACCGGTTCGACCTGCGCTGAACACCCCGACGGCCCGGCCCGCCACTCCCCGGCGGGCCGGGCCGTCCGTCATTCCTCCCCCGGCGGGCCGGGGGATCCGTCATTCCTCCACGTCGGGGGCCGGCTCCGCGGCGATCATCGCGACGGCCTCCGCCACCGCGGCGCGCGCCCGCCGCTCGGGCACGCCGGCCGCGATGAGCAGGGCCACGGCGGCCCGGGTGCCGTCGTCCTCCAGCGCCCCGGTGTTGACCTGCTCCAGCAGGGCGACCGTCATCGCCTCCAGGCCCGCGCTCAGCACCGCGGACGGCAGATGGGCGGGGAAGGCGCCCTCCGCGCGGCCGCGCTCCAGGATGGCCGTGACCTCGTCCCGTGCGGGCTTGAGGACCTCGGCGACGCGTTCCGCGCCCAGATCGCGCTGGGCCAGCGCCAGCAGCATCCGGTAGCGGTCGCCCACGGGCCACATCGACAGCGTGAAGTACGCGAGCGCCCGGTCGGCGGGCTCCGCCGGCCGCACGCCGACCGCCACCGCGTCCCGCAGCGCCTCGGAGGCCTCCTCGGCCAGCGCCTCCAGCAGCGCGGCCCGTCCGGGGAAGTGCCCGAAGAGGGTGCGCCGTACGACACCGGCGGCGCGCGCCAGCTCCTCCAGGGTGATGTCCGGGTTGCGGCCCAGCTCGTGGCGGGCGGTCGCGAGGATGCGCGCCCGGTTGGAGCGCGCGTTGCGTCGCTGCGGTACGCGGGCAACGGGCTTGGTCACGGACAACCTCGGTCGGGCGGCGCGGCGGACGGATGGGGGACGCGCCCATTCTGGCACGCGTGCCGCAGGTCACCACCGCCCTTTTTTGCACACGGGCGGGCAACAAACTAACCTGCACATGGATGGGCAAATAAGTGAACCGCCGTCCCCTCTCCCAGGAGCCTTTCGATGCCGTTCCTCGCGCACACACCCGCCGGGAAGACGACCGGGCCGTACCCGCGGCGCTGGTGGGCGCTGCTCGTGCTGTGCCTGAGCCTGCTGATCGTGGTCATGGCCAACACGTCCCTGATCGTCGCCGCCCCGGACATGACCCGTGACCTGCGGCTGAGCAGCAGTGACCTGCAATGGGTGATCGACGGCTACACCGTGCCGTACGCCGCGCTGATGCTGGTGCTGGGAGCGATCGGCGACAAGTACAGCCGTCGCGGCGCCCTGACAGCCGGACTGCTGCTGTTCGCCGGCGGTTCCGTGCTGGGCAGCCTGGTCGACGAGACCGGCCTGGTCATCGCCGCCCGCGCGATCATGGGTGTGGGTGCCGCGGTGGTCATGCCGGCCACGCTCTCGCTGCTGGTGGCCATGTTCCCCCGGCACGAGCGGGCGCGCGCCATCACCGCCTGGACCGCCACCTCCGGCCTCGCCATCGCCGTCGGCCCCGTCGTCGCCGGCCGGCTGCTGGAGGACCACGGCTGGGGCTCGACCTTCCTGATCAACGTGCCCATCGCGGTCCTCGCCGTCGTCGGCGCGCTCGCGCTGGTGCCGCCGTCGAAGGCGGAGGGCATGGGCCGGATCGACTACGTCGGCGGCCTGCTGTCGATCGTCTCCGTCGGCTCCCTGGTCTACGCGATCATCGAGGGCCCGCATTTCGGCTGGGGCACCGGCCCGGTCGCCGCGGCCGTCGTCGCCGGCGCCGGCTTCGTCGCCTTCGCGCTGTGGGAGCTGCGGCACCCGCAGCCCATGCTGGACGTCCGCAGGTTCGGCGAGCGCGCCTTCAGCGGCTCGATGCTCGCGGTGCTGTTCTTCTTCTTCGGCACCTTCGGCGCGATCTACTACGCCACCCAGTACCTTCAGTTCGTCCTCGGCTACGACGCCCTGGAGACCGGAGTCCGGCTGCTCCCGCTGGCCGGCGCGGTGTTCGCCGGAGCCGCCGTCACCGGCAAGCTGACGCCCCGGCTCGGTGTGAAGGCCACGATCGTGCCCGGGATGCTGCTGGGCACCGCCGGCGTGCTGCTGCTGACCCTGGTCGACCAGGGCTCGGCGTACACCGACTTCCTGCCGTCGCTGCTGCTGCTCGGCTTCGCGATCGGACTGAGCGTGTCCCCGGCCACCGACACGATCATGGGCTCCTTCCCCGAGTCGGAACTGGGCGTCGGCGGCGGCGCCAACGACACCTCCCTGGAGCTCGGCGGCTCCCTCGGCATCGCCGTCCTCGGCTCCCTGCTGGGCACGGCCTACCAGGACGAGCTCACCGACCAGGTGGGCGGCCGGCTGCCGCACGACGCCCTGGACGCCGCGCGGGAGTCGGTGGGCGGCGGTCTGGCCGTCGCCGAGCAGATCGCGCAGAGCCCGGCCGGCGGCCCCGGCCAGGCCCAGGCCCTGGTGGAGGCGGTGCACGAGGCCTTCGCCCACGGCGTCGCGCACACCAGCCTCGTCGGCGGCGTCATCATGGCCGCCGGCGCCCTGATCGTCCTGGCCGTCCTGCCCGGCCGCAAGGCCGCCCGCGAGCACGCCGGGGAGCACGCCGGGGAGCGGGACGCGAGGCAGCACGGTCCGGCCGGCCAGGAGCACGCGCGGCTCGGCTGACCCCACGGACGGGCCGTGCCTGAGCGGCGCACGGCCCCGGACGGTGCCGGGCGGGAACGCCCGGCACCGTCGGCGTGCCCGGGACCGACGGCCTGCCCGGCAGCGTCGGTGCGCGGCCCGCCCGCCGGGGTACTCGGCGCGGCATGATGAAGCGAGCGGCATGGCAGGGCCTGATCGCCGGCACGGCCGGTGTGCTGGTGATGACACTGGGCGAGAAGGCGGAGCAGCGGCTGACCGGGCGGCCCGACTCGCACGTGCCCGCCCGCACCCTGGAGCGCCTGGCCGGCCTGCGCGAGCGCCCGGGCCGGCAACCCGTACCGCTCAACTGGGCGATGCACGCGGGCCAGGGCGCCCTGCTTGGTGTGGTGCGCTCGCTCATGGCGCAGGCCGGTCTGCGCGGCCCCTGGGCATCGGCGCAGTTCACGGTCGTACGGCTGACCAACGACCAGATCCTCGAGAACGCCACCGGTGTCGGCGCGCCGCCCGAGACCTGGCCGCGCGGGGAACTCGTGGTGGACCTGCTGCACAAGGCGGTCTACGCGTTCGCGACGGGAGCCGTGGCGGACGCCCTGGCCGCCCGCGACGGGCTGGGCCCCGGTCAGCGTCACGCGCGCCGCGCTTCCGGCCGGCGCTCCGACGTGGGACCACTGCCCAGCGGGCGGGGCACCGGCTGACGGCGGCCGGCTGCTGCGGCCGAGTGCGACTGTCGGCGACGTGGAGGGCGGCCTGCCGGCGGCACCGGCGTCATGCCCCCGGCCGGTCCCGCGGTCGCGCGCGTCCGACGACGCTCCACGACCTCCACGCTGACACGCCCGCCGGGTGCGCGCACGCCGGACGGGCCGTCCGGGCCAACTCGGGCCCCGCTCGTTTTCGGCGCGGCGAAGGACGGGTACTCGTCGGCGGCCCGCCCACAGACCGGCCGTCGGCCAAGGAGACCCCCATGGGCTTCAATCCTCTCGAACACCAAGGCATCCCCCTCGACCGCCAGCTGCGCAACTGGCGGGAACTGAACGTGGAGCCCATCGATCCGGACCGCGGCGACCCGTACACGCGCTGCCGGATCATCACGATGAACGGCATCGAGGTCGAGGCGATCCTCTTCAGCCACCACCTCGCGCGCAACACCGTCGACCCGGACGTCAAGCGGCAGCTGGCCGAGGTCCGGTACATCGAGGCCCAGCAGCAGAAGGCGGTCAACTGGCTGCTGCCCGGCCTGGCCTCGGTGCTGGAGACGACCATCGCCTACGAGCAGGTGGCCGTCGACCTCACCGGCTGGGTCGCCCGCCACGAGCCCGACCCGTACCTGCGGCAGGCGTACGAGTTCGGTGTGCTGGAGGACTTCGACCACCTGTACCGGTACGCCAACCTCTACGAGATGATCGAGCACCGCAAGGCGGAGTCGATCGTCGACGGGCTGACCGAGGTCATGCCGGGCCGCCCGACCAAGTTCCACCACCGCCACCCGGCCGACAACGTGCGCGACCCCTATGACCGCACGACCACGAACCCGCTGTCGAAGCTGCACGCGCTGACGATCATGTCGGCGGAGCAGCAGACCATGAACTTCTACATGAACGTCGGCCCCCAGTACATGGAGCCCATCGCGCGCCAGCTGTACCAGGAGATCGGGCTGATCGAGGAGGAGCACGTCACGCACTACGAGTCGCTGGTCGACCCGGGCGAGACGTGGTGGGAGCAGCTGGTCAACCACGAGTACAACGAGTGCTACCTCTACCACTCGTTCATGGAGCAGGAGTCGGATCCGCGGGTGAAGGCGATCTGGGAGCTGCACCTCAACATGGAGCTGGAGCACCTGCGCATCGCCTGCGACCTGATGCGCCGCCACGACGGCCGCGAGCCGCAGGAGATCCTGGCACCGGAACTGCCGAACGTGCTGACCTTCGAGGAGAACAAGCAGTTCGTCCGGGGCCTGCTGGACACCCAGATGGACCTGACCACCCTCGGCAGCGGTTACGTCCGGGAGGCGCACGAGCGGTTCGAGCGGCTCCAGCAGCAGATCCACGGCGGTGAGGAACCGCCCAGCGAGCAGGTGATGGCCCAGCACCGGGAACTGCTCGGCGGCGAGTACCGGCTGGAGACCGAGGGCCCGCACCCCGACGCCGCGTCGCGGGAGAGGAGCTGACATGGCCGGCATCGCCGCGTCCGACGCCGACGTCGTCGCCCTGCTGATGCGCCAGCACGGGGACATCCGCACCCTGTTCGACGAGGTCGAGCAGGCCACGGGCGACGAACGCCAGGCGGCCTTCCGCCGGCTGGTCCGGCTGCTCGCCGTGCACGAGACGGCCGAGGAGGAGGTGATCCGGCCCTTCACCCGCAGGTCCGTCCCGGACGGGGAGAAGATCGTCGCCGATCGCCTCGCCGAGGAGCGGGAGGCCAAGGAGACCCTGGCCCGGTTGGACGACATGGACCCGGACGACCCGGAGTTCCTGCCCCGGTTGCAGGCGCTGCGCCTGGACGTGATGGCACACGCCCGCGCCGAGGAACGCTACGAGTTCAACCAGGTCCGCCGCCACGCCGACAAGTCCCAGCTGGCCGCCATGGCCTCCGCCCTGCGCGCCGCCGAGGCGACGGCCCCGACCCACCCGCACCCGGGCACCGAGTCGGCGGCCAAGAACCTCGCCGTGGGCCCGGTCGCGGCCCTCGTCGACCGCACCCGTGACGTCGTGCGCAAGGCCATGGGCAAGGACGGCTGACCGCCCGGTCCGTATGCGGTCCGTATCCGGTCCCGCCCGGCCCGCGGGACGACGCCCCACGGCTCGTGCCGCGGGCCGGGCGCGTCCGCGAGCCGGTCGGGACCGCGGGTCAGGCGGTCCAGGGCCGGAGCTTCTCCGGGTTCATCACACCCCAGATGTGCGTGATGCGGTCGCCGGCGACGTCGAACGCGTACACCACCCGCGTGACCCCCGCCTGCTGAAGGATCAGTCCGGGCCGACCGTTGACGGTGCGCTCCAGCAGCGTCATCTCACCCACCCTGCACCGCAGTTCGACCAGGAAGCGCGCCACCCGCTCGCCGCCCACGACAGGGTGCGGCAGGGCGCTGACGTGGCCGCCTCCGTCACCGACCGTCGTCACCGCCGGGTCGAGAAGGCCGATGAGGGCGCCGATGTCCTTGGTCTCCCAGGCCCGCTTGAAGTTCCTGACGACGTCGGCGGCCTGGCCGGCCGGCACCGGCCGGGACGCCGGCCGCGCCTCGCGCACGCGCCGGCGGGCCGAGGAGGCCAGCTGGCGGCACGCGGCCGGGCTGCGGCCGACGATCTCCGCGACCTCGGCGAACGCGTAGCGGAAGACGTCGTGCAGGACGAACACCACCCGCTCGGCCGGCGTCATGGACTCCAGCACGACCATGAAGGCCATGTTCACCGACTCGTCCAGGGTGACGCGGTCCGCCGGATCGTCCGCCACCGCGCCCGGCGCCCCGCCGAACCGCTCGGCGGGCCCCGGCAGCGGCTCGGGGATCCACTGCCCCACGTACTGCTCCCGCCGGGCCCGCGCCGAGCCGAGCACGTTCAGGCAGATCCGCGTGGCGACCGTGGTCAGCCAGCCGCCGACCGACTCGACCGCCTCCTGCCGCTGCCGTGACATGGCGTACCAGCGGACGTACGTCTCCTGGACGACATCCTCCGCCTCCGACAGCGAACCCAGCAGCCGGTAGGCGAGATTGAGCAGCCGGCGCCGCTCCCCCACCAGCGCGGCCAGGCCCGGATCGAGCAGGCCGTCCTCCGGCCCGTACGGAATCGTCACGGCATCCCCGTTTCGTCGTGTCGCGGCGGCTGTCGACGGCCTGTACACGGTGATGACAGGACAGCCCCGCGAGATGTGACGTCGCCGGCCCGCGCACGGGTGCGCCGGTCGCCGGCGAGCGAACGCGGCCTACCGTGTGAGCAGCGCGTGCCCTGCCGCCGACAGCGAGGAGCCACAGACCGTGAAGGTCGACATCCAGCCCGACGTGCACGACATCGCCGCCCGCCTGGGGGCCGACGCCCCCTGCGCGCTGAAGGCCCTGGCGGGCCGGCTGGCCGACGATCCCGACCTGGGGCGGCCCTCGGGGCTGCCGGGCATCCTCACCGTCACGGTCGACGGCGACATGTTCGACGACTGCCCCGACCTGAACGTCGGCTACCTCCGCGAGCCGGACCGCATCGAGATCCGCTTCCCTGACAGCGGTCTGCGCCCGCCCCTCCGCCCAAGAACCCGGCGAGTCCTCCAAGGACGAGGAGGCCTCCGGCGAGGACGCGCGCGGCGAGCGGGCGCGGCGCGCCGATCCCGCCGCCGACGCGGTCACCGTACGGCAGGTCGCCGATGCCTGGCAGCGCTTCACCGGCCGGTTGCGGCGCGACGCCCCCGACTCCTACGCCGCGCTCCGCCCCGGCGCGAGCGCCACCGCCCTCGCCGCCCTGGAGGCCGGCCTGGGCGTCGCGATACCCCTCGAACTGCGTGTCCTGTGGCAGCTGACCGCGGGCGACGACGGGTCCGGCGGCTGGGGCTGTCTGCCGGGGAACCGGGTGCTGATGCCCCTGGACGCGGTGGCCGCCGTCCACCGGCGGTGGATGGACGCGCGGGCCCGGGAGGACGCCCGCGGCGCCGGCCGGCCCGGGGACGAGCGGACCGCGGTGTGGCAGGCGGCCTGGATCCCGGTGATCGCCCGCGGCCCGGCCGACACCACCTCGGGGCTGTACCTGGACGCCGCTACCGGCTACTCGGGCCGCTGGTCCCGCTACGGCGAGTCCCCCGACGAGGAACTCGACACGCTGGTCACCTATCTGGAAGAGGCGGCCGACATGCTCGCCTCCCCGGCTCTGGCCACCCGGGACACGCCCGGTCTGATCGGTGGGACGCTGGTGTGGCGCAGCGGCCTCGGCCCCGCGGCGGAAGGCGGACGGGAGGACCGGTGGCGGCCCCTGGCCGGCTGACCCGTACGTAACTCCGTTGCCCCTGAGCGGTGTTGGTCCAGCCCTCGCCGCAGCCGCGGCGCCGTGCCGCGCGACCCGCCGTGAAGTGAGCGCGACCGGCCGTGAGGTAAAGCGAGGCCGGACGTGCGGGCGCGGCCGGCCGTGGGATGAGCGGGGCCGGACGGCCGGAAGTCGCGGTACGGACCTGGTGTGACGCAGGGGTCAGCCGCTACCGTCGCGGACAGCGCATCGCAGGGTGGGGGCCGTCTGCTCGGTTCCGGCCGGTTCGCCCCGGCCGGATCCCGCACCGCGTCTCCGCCCGAGGCCGCTCGTGACCGGCACCGAAAGGCCGGAGGCGCGCGGCCCGATCGCGCTGTGTTCCCAAGGAAGCGCCACCGCCATGCACGCGTTCTCGCTCCTGGAGCCCCTATGTCACGAAGCCGCTGGACCGGCCTTCTGCTGCTCTCCCTGCTGTTGTCCGTGCTCGCCCCGCTGCCCGCCGCCGCCCAGCCCCGTACGGTGGCCGCGGCCGGCACCGGGGCGGAGACCGGAACCCGGGAGGGCGGCGCGAACCCGGCGTCGACGGTGCCCCTGCCGTCGCTGCACGCCACCACCACCCAGGTCGCCTCGGGGCTGCGGCGCCCCACCGCCCTGGCCGCCCCCGACGACGGCACCGGCCGTCTGTTCATCACCGAGAAACCGGGCACCGTCCGCGTCTACCACCCGGACACCGGTCTCGCCCGCACCCCGCTGATCGACATCACCTCCGCCATCGACGAGTCGGGCAACGAGCGCGGCCTGCTCGGCATCGCGCTGCCGCCCGACTTCGCCGACAGCCAGGACGTGTACCTGGCGTACACGGCACTGCCCGACGGCGCGGTCACCCTCGCCCGCTACCGGCTCGACGAGTCCCGGCTGGAGGTCCTGCTCTCGCAGGAGCACGCCGAGTACAACAACCACAACGGCGGCCAGCTCGCCTTCGGCCCCGACGGCCACCTGTACTGGAGCATCGGCGACGGCGGCGGCTCCGCCGACCCGCTGCGCGCCGGGCAGCGCCTGGACACCCTGCTGGGCAAGATCGTGCGCGTCGACGTCAGCCGCACCTGCGGCGCGCTCGCGTACTGCGTCCCCGCGGACAACCCCTTCGCCGGCACCCCCGGCGCGCGCCCGGAGATCTGGCTGTACGGGCTGCGCAACCCGTGGCGGTTCTCCTTCGACAGCGCCGACGGCTCGATGTGGATCGGCGACGTGGGACAGGGCCGCTGGGAGGAGATCGACCATCTCCCGCGCGGACGGGGCGGACTGAACCTCGGCTGGTCCTGCTACGAGGGCCTGGAGAAGTTCGAGGGCGGCCACTGCCCGCCCGGCGAGGAGTACACGAAGCCGGTCTTCACCTACTCGCCGTACACCGGCGGCTGCTCGGTGATCGGTGGCCACGTCTACCGGGGCCGCGCGTACGCGGACCTGGTCGGCGGCACGTACATCGCCACCGACTACTGCTCGTCCACGGTCTGGGCGCTGCGCCCCGACGGCAAGGGCGGCTACGAGCAGGCCGAGATCGGCGAGACGCCCACCCAGGTGACGTCGATCGGCACCACGGCCGAGGGTGAGTTCTACGTGGTGAACGACCTGCCGGGCGGGCTGCACCGGGTGTCGTTCGAGCGGGAGGAACCCACCTGCCGCGTCGACCGCACCGTGCGGTCCTGGGGCACCGGGACGACCGTCGACCTCACCGTCACCAACACCGGCACCACTCCGGTGAACGGCTGGACGCTGAAGTTCCCGCTGCCGCTCGGGCAGACCGTCGTCTCCGACTGGAACACGGACCTCACCCAGTTGAGCAACACGATCACGGCGGTCAACGCCTCGCACAACGGCACCATCGCGCCCGGCGCGAGCGTGACCCTCGGCTATCTCGCCCAGCACACCGGTGACGCCTCACCGCCGCCCCGGTTCACCCTGAACGGCGACGCCTGCGCCGTCGGCCGCTGAGCCCTGCCGGCCTCTCCCCCTCCCCCCGCACCGAAGCGGGAAGCAGGCAGCGCACCCGCGTCGTGGGAGCGCTCCCACGACGAGACGGGGGATGCGGGTGCCCCGCACGCGTACGTGCGGGGCACCCCGTCGGTCCGGGCCGCAGGGGTCAGTCACCCTCGCTCTCGAAGGCGCGCAGCAGATCCGCGGCGACGCTCACGGCGATGGTCGCCGGTTCCTTGCCGGTGATGTCGGCCAGTCCGATCGGGGTCTTGATCCGGTCGATGACGGCCTCGTCGTGGCCGCCCTCGGTGGACAGGAGCTTGCGGAACCGCGCCCACTTGGCCGACGACCCGATCAGCCCGATGCTGCCGAGGTGGGACGTCCGCAGAGCGGCGTCGCACAGGGCGGCGTCCTCGGCGTGGTCGTGGGTCATGATCAGGACGTGGGTGCCGGGCGGCAGCGTCGCCAGCACCTCCTCGGGCAGCAGCGGTGTGTGGTGGGTGTGCACCTGCGCCACCGCGTCCGCCAGCACGCCGAGGCGTTCCGGGGCGAGGAGTTCGGCGCGGGAGTCGATCAGGTGCAGGTCGAGGTCGTGACGGGCCAGGATGCGCGCCAGTTCCAGACCGACGTGACCGACGCCGAAGATCGCCACCGCCCGTACCACCGGCAGCGGTTCGAGCAGTACGGAGACCGTGCCGCCGCAGCACTGCACGCCGTGCTGGTTGGTCACCTTGTCGTTCAGGGCGAAGTCGATCAGTTCCGGCTCCGGCTTGGACGCGGCGATCATCTCGCGGGCCCGGTCGACGACGACGGCCTCGACGTTGCCGCCCCCGATCGAGCCCCACGTCTCGCTCCGCCCCACGACGAGCTTCGCGCCGGCGTCGCGCGGAGCGTGACCGCGCACGGTCGCGACGGTCACCAGCACGCCGGGCTCCCGGCGTGCCCGCAGCCGCGCGACCGCGCCGACCCAGGTCATGTCAGGCACCGCTCAGCGCCGTGGCGTCGGTGCGGGCCGCGCCGTCGAGCCGCACCCCGCTCACGTGGGCCCCGTCGACGCGTGCTCCGTCGACGTGCGCTCCGTCGGCCCGCGCCCCGTCGACGGTCCGGCCGCCGCCGGAGGCACCGCCCTGGCGGGCCGCCTCGATCGCCCAGTACACCGCCTCCGGCGTCGCGGGCGAGGCCAGCTCGACGCTGACTCCGCTCGGCCCGAACGCGGCGGCGGCCTGCCGCAGCGCCTCACGCACCGAGAACGCCAGCATCAGCGGAGGCTCGCCCACCGCCTTGGAGCCGTAGACCGCGCCCTCCTCGGTGGCGTTCTCCAGCAGCGTGACGTTGAACTCCTCGGGCATCTCCGAGAAGCTCGGCAGCTTGTACGTGCTCGCGGCCTGGGTCAGCAGCCGGCCCCGGTTCGGCCCGTCGCTGACGTCCCAGCGCAGGTCCTCCAGGGTCAGCCAGCCCGCGCCCTGCACGAAGCCGCCCTCGACCTGACCGATGTCGATCAACGGGGAGAGGCTGTCGCCGACGTCGTGCACGATGTCCACGCGCCGGATGCGGTAGGCGCCGGTGAAACCGTCGACCTCCACCTCGGTGGCGGCGGCGCCGTGGGCGAAGTACTTGAACGGCGAGCCGCGGAAGGTCTTCGCGTCCCAGTGCAGGCCCTCGGTGCGGTAGAAGCCGGCCGCCGACAGCTGGACCCGCTGGAAGTACGCGGTGCGCACCAGGTCGTCCCAGGCCAGCTCCCTGTCGCTGCCGAGGGCGCGCGCGACGCCCTCGACGATGCGCACGTCCGAGGGGTTCGCGCCGAGCTGGGTCGCGGCCACCTGGAGCAGCCGCTCGCGCAGCTGCTCGCAGGCGTTCTTGATCGCCCCGCCGTTCAGGTCGGCACCCGAACTGGCCGCGGTGGCCGAGGTGTTGGGCACCTTGTCGGTGCGCGTCGGGGCGAGGCGCACCTTGTGCAGCGGGATGCCCAGCGTGGTCGCGGCCACCTGCATCATCTTGGTGTGCAGGCCCTGGCCCATCTCGGTGCCGCCGTGGTTGATCAGGACGGAGCCGTCCTTGTAGATCAGCACCAGCGCGCCGCCCTGGTTGAAGGCGGTGAGGTTGAACGAGATGCCGAACTTGATGCCGGTGAGCGCGAGCGCCCGCTTGGTGTGCGGGTGCGCGGCGTTGAAGGCGGCGATCTCCCGCGTGCGGTCGGCGATGCGGGCGCCGTTTTTGACCTGCTGCCAGACCGTGGAGATCCGCTCGGCCTGGGTGACCGGCTGACCGTACGGCGTCGTCTGGCCCTGGCCCGGCCGGTAGAAGTTGCGCTCGCGCAGCTCCATCGGGTCCAGGCCCAGCTTCGGCGCGCAGCGGCCGAGGATGTCCTCGATCACCAGCATGCCCTGCGGTCCGCCGAAGCCGCGGAAGGCGGTGTTGGAGACCGTGTGGGTCTTGGCGATCCGGCCGGCGACGCGCGCGTTGGGGATCCAGTAGGTGTTGTCGATGTGGCACAGCGCGCGGGCCAGCACCGGCTCGGACAGGTCCAGGGACCAGCCGCCGTCCGCGACGAGGGTGGCGTCCAGGGCCTGGATACGGCCGTCCGCGTCGAAGCCGATCTTCCACCGGGCGTGGAAGCCGTGCCGCTTGCCGGACATGGTCAGGTCCTGGGTCCGGTTGAGCCGGAACCGGACCGGGCGGCCGGTCAGCTTGGCGCCGAGCGCGGCGACGGCCGCGAACCCGTGCGGCTGCATCTCCTTGCCGCCGAAGCCGCCGCCCATCCGCAGGCACTGCACGGTCACCTCGTGGGCGGGCACGCCGAGCACGTGGGAGACGATCTCCTGGGTCTCCGAGGGGTGCTGGGTGCTGCTCTGGATGAACACCTGCCCGTTCTCGTCGACCTGGGCGAGCGCGGCGTGCGTCTCCAGGTAGAAGTGCTCCTGGCCGGCGAACTGGAACTCGCCGGTGAACACGTGCGCGGACTCGGCGAAGCCGGCGTCGATGTCGCCGGTCTCCATCACGGGCCGGGCGCCGTGGTAGCTGTCCGCCGCCATCGCGTCCTGGAGCGTGACCAGGGAGGGCAGCTCCTCCAGCTCGACCTCGACGGCCGCCGCGCCGAGCCGGGCCGCCTCCAGGGTCTCGCCGAGCACCCAGGCGACGGCGTGGCCGTGGAACATGACCTCGTCGGGGAAGAGCGGCTCGTCGTGCTTCATGCCGGCGTCGTTGACGCCGGGCACGTCGGCGCCGGTCAGCACGCGCACCACACCGGGCACGGCCAGCGCGGGCTCGGTGCGCAGCGCGGTGATCCGGCCGTGGGCCTTCATGACCTGGACGGGGTAGGCGTGCAGGACGTCCTTGGTGCGGTACACCAGGTCGTCGGTGTAGAGCGCGGTCCCGGTGACGTGCAGGGTGGCGCTCTCGTGCGGCATCGCCACGCCGACGACGGGCTTCTCGGGCCGCTCGGACAGATGACTCATGACGACACCGCCTCGGTGGTTTGCGCGTACAGCTTCAGCAGGCTCTGGCCGAGCATCGCGGAGCGGTAGAGGGAGCTGGCGCGGTGGTCGTCCATCGGCGTGCCCTCTCCCCGGAGTACCCGGGCCGCGGCCTCGACAGTCTCCGGCGCCCACGGCCTGCCCTCCAGGGCCGCCTCGGTGGTGAGCGCGCGGATCGGGGTGGCGGCGACGCCGCCCAGGCCGATGCGTGCCGTGCGGACGATGCCGTCCTCGATGTCGAGCGCGAAGGCGACGGCCACGCTGGAGATGTCGTCGAAGCGCCGCTTGGCGATCTTGTGGAAGGCCGTGACCGGCGACAGCGGCAGCGGGACACGCACCGCGCGGATCAGCTCGCCGGGCCGGCGCACGCTCTGCCGGTAGCCGGTGAAGTACTCCGCGAGCGGGACCTCGCGCTCCCCGTCGGCGTCGGCGAGCAGCAGCGACGCCTCCAGCGCGAGCAGCACCGGCGGGCTGTCGCCGATGGGCGAGCCGGTGCCGAGGTTGCCGCCGAGGGTGGCGCTGTTGCGGATGAGCCGGGAGGCGAACTGCGGGAACAGCTCGGCCAGCAGCGGGACGGTGCCGTCGAGGCGGCGTTCGATCTCGGTGAGCGTCAGCGCCGCCCCGATGTCGATGTGGCCGTCCTCGACCCGCAGTTCGCGCAGTTCGGGCAGCCGGTCGACGGCGACCACGCAACCGGCGCGCCGGGCGCGGATGTTGACCTCGACGCCCCAGTCGGTGGATCCGGCGACGACCACCGCGTCGGGGCGATCGCGCAGCACGGCGAGTGTCTCGGCGAGGGTGTTCTTGCGGATGAACGCGCTGTCGTCGCGGACGTACTCGGTGGCGACCGGTGCGGGCGGGGACTGTTCGCGTCGGCGCGCCAGCGGGTCGTCATCGGCGGGTCGGCCGACGGCGAAGGCGGCGTCGCGGATCGGGCGGTAGCCGGTGCAGCGGCACAGGTTGCCGCTCAGCGCGTGCAGGTCGAAACCGTTGGGACCGTGCTCGGGGTCGGTGCTGTCGGCGGAGTCCGGGTGGTCGCAGCGGTCGGGCCGGTAGTACTCGGCGGCCATGCTGCAGACGAAGCCCGGCGTGCAGTAGCCGCACTGGGAGCCGCCGCGGACCGCCATCTCCTCCTGCACGGGGTGCAGGGCGGGCGGGGTGCCCGGTTCGCCGGCGGCGGCGAGACCCTCGGCGGTGACGATCTCCTGGCCGTCGAGTGCCGCGACGGGGACCAGGCAGGCGTTGACCGCCACCCAGTCGGTGGGCTTGTTCACTCCGGGGCGGGCCACGAGCACCGAACAGGCGCCGCACTCGCCCTCGGCGCAGCCCTCCTTGGTGCCCGTGAGGCCGCGTTCGCGCAGGAAGTCCAGCACTGTGGTGTGGGGCGCAGCCGGTGAGATCGGTGCTTGTGTCCCGTTGACCGTGATGCGTGCGCCTACCATGACAGGCCTTCGTTTCGGTGCGTGATGGGTCGATACATCATGTTCGCCAATTCCAGGCAGCTTTCTGTGTTCAGACGCGCCACGTCAGCGAAGCGGGCGCGGAAAGGGCACGCGACAGCTACGTGCCGGAAGAGGATGGCGTGAAAACCTGGAAGTGCCACGACGGGCACATCGGAGGACGGCGTGCTCAGCAGCCGTGCGCGATACGACCCGGAACCCAGACGGTGCACTGGGCGAGGCGACCGAGATCAGACGCGATGTACATGCGCGGGTCGCCTCCTTTCTTGTCACGGGTCGACTTCTTTCGCAACGTAGTGGGCGGGTCGCCGGAGGTCAAGGGGTGGAGCGCGGTCCTGCGGGCACGCGAAGGCGGCCGGTCCTCCGGGGGTGGAGGACCGGCCGCGTGCGGTGACCGGGTGGTCCGGCTGTGTGACGCCGGCGGGTCAGCGGGCGGGCGCCGCCTGCGCGGGGCCGGTCCCGGGGGGCTCGGGCGTCTCGGGGGTTTCGGGTGTCTCGGGTGTCCGCCAGCGGACGCGGGTGGCGCACAGGGACACGGCGAGGGCGGAGGCCGCGACGACGGCCATGCCCCACACCAGGCTGGTGGCGCCGGCCACGAAGCCGATCAGGGCCGGGCCCGCCAGCAGCCCGGTGGTGCCCGTCGCCGCGACGAGGGACAGGGCTTCCGGGCCCTGCGCGGCCGCGGCGACGTAGACGCAGGGGGTGACGGCGGCCACGCCGAGCCCCACGCAGGCGAAGCCGACGAGGGTGGGCAGGACGCCGCCGGTGAGGAGGGCGAGGGCCAGTCCGGTGCCCGCGAGGGCGCTGCCGTACCGGACGACGCGGGCGTCGCCCCAGCGGCTGCGCCAGCCGTCGGCGACGAGGCGGGCCACCACCATCATCACCGACACGACGGCGATGCCCATCGGGACGAGCTGCGGTGACGCGTGGACGACGTCCTCCATGTAGAGCGCCGACCAGTCGTTCATGGCGCCCTCGGTCACGGTGCCGAAGACCATGGCGAGACCCATCCACAGCGTCGCCCGCGACGGCAGGACCGGTCCGCGCCGGCGCTCCGTCTCCCGCTTCGGCGCCTCGTCGCCGCTCGCGGGGGCGCCGGTCGCGCGTTCGTCACTCGCGCGTTCGTCGGTCGCGGGTCCGTCGGTCGCGCGTTCGCCGGTCGCGGGTTCGTCGGTCAGCAGGCGTGGCCGGCTGTAACCGAGCAGCAGGGCCAGGACGGCGGTGGCGGCCAGGAAGTGCGCGGTCAGGGAAGTGGTGAAGAGGCTGGCGCCGGAGGCCAGGAGGGCGGCCGCGAGGGAGCCCGCGCTGAACGTCGCGTGCAGCTGGGCCATGGTGGTCCGCCCGTGCCGGACCTCCAGTGCGGAGCCTTGCGCGTTCATGGCCACGTTCAGGCCGCCGGCGGCCACTCCGTCGCAGCAGATGACCACCAGCGCGACCGGGTAGTTCGGGGCGAGGTACAGCGCGGGCAGCAGGACCGCGAGGCTCAGGGCGGAGACGAACGCCAGCCGGCGGGAGCCGAGCCGCCGCATGAGGGCGGAGACGAGCGGGAACGAGGCCGCGGCGCCCACTCCGCAGGCCATCAGCAGCAGCCCCAGCTCCTGCGCCGACAGGTCCAGCCGGCTGGTGAGGGCGGGGAGGCGGGACGTCCAGGTCGCGTACTGGAATCCGAGGAAGCAGAACAGGGCGGCGATCGCCAGCCGGGTGCGGTGGAAGTCGCTGCGGACGCGGAACACGAAATCTCAGCCTCTCCACGCCTCGGTGGTCGTCTGCTCCTGCTCAGGCGTGGACATACGGGTCCTCCGGGCTCGTGCGGTGCGGTGGTCGGGGGGCGGTGAGGATGCGGCGGCGGGTTGCGGCGAGCGCGGCCGGGTCGGCGACATCCGCCTGCCACGGACGGTGCAGGTGGTCGCCGTCGCGCCGGGGCACCAGGTGGACGTGCAGATGGAAGACGTCCTGCCAGCCCGCCGGCCGGTTGGCCTGGAAGAGCGTCAGGCCGTCCGGCCGCAGGGCGTCCCCGAGGAGGCGGGCCATGCGGTGGACCGTGCGCATCACGGCTGCCGCGTCGTCCTCGGAGACGGTCCAGAGGTCCGCCGCGTGGCGTCGGGGGATGACAAGGGTGTGGCCCTCCATGACGGCGGTGTTGTCGAGGAAGGCGACGGTCCGCTCGTCCTCGAAGAGGATCTCCGAGTGGAGCCGGCCCGCCACGATGTCGCAGAACACGCAGCCGGGCGCCGGGGAGGTGTCGGGCGGCATGTCACCCCGCGTCCTTGCCCGCGGCGGCGTCCAGCAGGTCCCGCCAGCGACGTACGGCGGCGGGGTCGACCGGGCTGTCCCAGCCCTGCTGGCGGACCGCCGTGCCCACGTGGAAGGCGTGCACGCCGCGGGCGCGCAGCAGCGGGACGTGCGTCGTCCGGAGGCCTCCGCCCGCCATGACGGCCATGGTGTAGCCGGGCTCGCCCCGGCGGCCGGCTTCCGCCAGCAGCGTGGGCAGTCCGGCCGTGACACCGGTGGCGCTCCCGGCGGACAGGACGGTGTCCAGTCCGGGCAGCCCGTCGATGGCACGGCGGACCGCCGTCCGGTCGGCCGCGTGGTCCAGCGCCCGGTGGAAGGTCCAGCGGCAGCCGGGGACCGCGTCGAGGACGGCGCGGACGGCGGTCAGGTCCGGGGCGCCGTCCGGGGTGAGGAAGCCCAGGACGAACTCCTCGGCGCCCGCGGCGCTCAGTTCCCGGGCGCGGGTGCGCAGGCCGTCGAGGTCGGCCGCCTGGAAGCCGCCCCTGTCGCGGAGCATGACGCGCACCGGAAGGGTGACCGCGGCCGCGGTGCGCTCGAACTGCGCCGCGGTGGGGGACATGCCGTCGGCTTCCATGTCGGTCGCCAGCTCCAGCCGGTCGGCGCCTCCCTCGGCCGCCGCGCGTGCCTCGTCGGCGGAGGTGACGACCACTTCGAGTATCGCCGCGCTCATGGCTCAGACCTCCGTCCGGGTCGCCGCGGCCACCGCCGGGGTCGGGGGTGGCCAGGTCATGCCGGTGAGGTCGGGGACGATCAGGTCGGCGTCGGCCAGCGCCGCAGCGGACTGGGTGGTGGTGAGGGCCACGCAGTCGGCGCCGGCGCGCTTGGCGGCGGCCACCCCGGCCGGGGCGTCCTCGAACACCACGACGGCGGCGGGGTCGACGCCCAGCGCGGCGCAGCAGGCGAGACAGCCCTCGGGGTCCGGTTTGCCGCGGGTGACGTCGTCGGAGGTGATCAGCGCGTCGAACAGGCCGAGGGCGCCGACGGCGCCGAGTTCGTGCCGGGCGTAGTCCCGGGTGCCGGAGGTGACCAGGCCGAGCGGTACCCCGGCGGCGCGCAGCCGTTCCAGCAGGTCCAGGGCACCGGGGACGGCCGCGACCGGGGGCATGTCCGGCAGGGCCGTGTAGCCGAGCGCCTCGGCGAAGAGGTCGTCGACGGTGTGCCCGGGGAACCGGTCGAGGTGGTCGAGCAGCGCCTCCCTGCCGGGCCGTCCCGCGAAGCCCTTGATGGTGGCATCGTCGTGGGGGACCCCGTGGTTGCGGAAGAGCCGGGACCAGGCTTCGTAGCTGCGGGGTTCGGTGTCGATGAGGGTGCCGTCGAGGTCGAACAGCGCGGCGGTGTACATGTCGTGTTCCTTCTCGGGGAGGGAGCCGGGGGCCGTGCTCAGCGCACCTGGGCGGAGAGGGCGGCCAGTGCGCGTGCCGTCGCGGACAGCGGGAACCGTGCCGCGTTGCGGAGGCCGGAGCGGCGCAGCTCGTCCAGTGCGGCCGGGTCGTCGCGGAGCCTGGTCAGTTCGGCCAGGGCGCGGCGCGGGTCGGCGAGGAGGTCGAGGGGCAGGGCGGAGTCACCGAGCGCGTCGCGCAGTCCGGGGACCGGCTGGTAGACGACCGGGAGGCCGCACGCCTGGGCTTCCACGGCGACCAGGCCGAACGCCTCCAGCTTCGCGGAGGGCACGACGAGCAGGTCGTGCGCGGCGAAGGCCGCCCACAGCTCCTCGCGGGCCAGCCAGCCGAGGTGGTGGACGCCCGAGAGGTCCTGTACGGCGGCGAGCCGGCGGAACTCGGCGACCGGCGCGGCCATGGACAGCCGCAGCCCCGGTGTGCCGTGGAGGGTGGCGGCCAGTTCGGCGGCGCCCTTCTCGGCGGTGAGGCGGCCGGCGTAGAGCACGCGCAGCTCGCCGCCGTCCCGCGGCCGGCGCGCGGGCGGGCGGGCCAGCAGGGTGTCGGGGACGCCCCAGGGGATGTGGACGATGCGGCCGGAGTCGACCGGGGTGAGGCGGCGCAGCCGGTCGGCCATCGCGGCGGTCGGCACGACGAGGGCGGTGGCGGCGGCGACCGCGTCGCGCAGCACCCGGGCCTGGGTGGGGTGCTCGGCGGCGAAGAGCAGGTCGGTGCCGTGCACCAGTCCGATGGCCGGCCGCCCCAGGTAGCCGCGCAGCAGTGCCGGGGTGGCGCCGAAGGCCAGGTGCTGGAGGTGCACGACGTCCGGCTCGTGGCCGGCGAAGCGGGTGGTGATCGCGACGGTCAGCCGGTCGACGTAGTCCCAGAAGCCGTCGCCGTCGAGCTGTTTGCCCGGCACGTCGAGCAGGGCGGGGAGGGCGGGGGCGCGGCCGGCCGGCGCGTCGGGCGCGGGGCCGTCGGGGGTGAGCATGAACGTGTCGGCGGTCAGCGGTCCGGACGGGTCGAGGTACAGGTCCTTGAGCAGTTCGACGCTGCCGCCCGGACTGCCCCACGGCAGGTCGAGGCCGGTCAGCACGCGCACCGCGCTCACCGCAGTTCCTCGTACAGCCGGGAGATGTCGATGCCGCTGGTGCGGGTGTACTTGCGGCCCAGGCTCTGGTAGCTGGACACCTCGCCCGCGGCGACCAGGAACACGATCTTGCCGAAGGGCATCAGCGGATAGACGCGCACGGGGCGGGCCACGCGTATCTCCAGGGTCCAGCGGATGGCGTGGCCGACGTGTCCCAGCGGGGCGGACACATGGACCCAGACGCCGAGCGCGCCGAGGCTGCGGTCGCCGTTGATCATCTGGGCGTAGCGCTCGGAGTGGGTGCGCTCGTGGGTGACGCCGAGGTAGAGCTGTCCGGGCCGCAGCACCATGCCCTCGGGCGGGATGACGTGCTCGGTGACGCGGGTCGCGGCGGCGGCGTCCAGTTCGTCGCCCTCGCAGACCCGGATGCGGTCGCCCAAACGCCAGTCGTAGGCGTTCGGCGAGATCCTTTCCGGGTCGAAGGGCTCGATCACGATGTCGCCCCGGGCGACGGCGGCGGCGATGGCCCGACGGGTGAGGATCATGTCGTCGGCACCGCCACATCCTTCCAGTAGCGGGACTCCTGGGGGCCCGCCGAGGCCTGGTACTTGCCCTGGTAGAGGTCGATCTCGCCGTGCGACTCGAAGAACATGATCTGGCCGATCTTCATGCCCGGGTACACCCGCAGGGGCCGGACCGGGGAGAGCATCAGCGTCCACTGTCCGTGGAAGCCGATGTCGCCGATGGGCGCGGTGATCTCCACGAAGAGTCCGAGGCGCCCCACGGAGGACCGCCCGAAGAGCAGCGGTACGTAGCGGTCGGAGCCGATCCGCTCGACGGTGTGCCCGAGGTAGAGCTGGTCGGGCCGCAGGACGTAACCCTCCTCGCCGATGGTGGTCTCGCGGGTCGGGTTGGGGCGGTAGGGGTCGATGACGTCGCCGGTGTACGTCAGCAGCCTGTCGCCCAGGCAGACGTTGTAGCTGTTGGGGTTCACCTGGGCGGCGTGGAACGGGGTGATGACGATGCGCCCGTCGTGCGCGGCCTCGGTGATCTCGGGACCGGTGAGGATCACGCGGCCCTCCCGGAGGTACCGGCGGCGGCCGCTCCCGCGAAGTCGAACTCCACCCGGTCCTCCACGCCGAGTTCCCGCAGCATGCGCAGGATGCCGGAGAAGTCGGTGACGAGCAGGTCCGCGTGGGGGCCGCCGCGGGAGTCCTCGACGATGTCACGGGCCTTGCGGACGCCGGCGAACTCCAGGACCTGCAGCCACCAGTCGAAGTCCTCGGCGCAGAACGCGGTGATGCCCGCGGGCAGGGACCGCACGAAGAAGTCCCGCTGGCGGCTGTCGAGATGCACGAAGACGTCCTTCATCACCTCGACCATGACGGGTCCGTGGGCCGACTCGTCGCGGGCGTGCAGCCGGGCGATGGTCGCGTGCATCGGCTGGACGGTGGTGTCGCGCGCCATGAGGTCGAGGAAGGCGTTGACGCTGACCTCGCCGACCGTGGTCCACAGCAGGTAGAGCAGGTCCGCTTCCCAGCGCTCGCCTGCCGCGTCCCGCGCCTCGTACAGCAGGCGGTTGGTCACCGGGTGGCCGCAGTCGGGTTCGGCGGTGATCCCTCTGGCCTCGCGGGTGCGCTGCATGCCCAGCATGTGCATGTACGTGTGCCACACCTCGTCGATGTGGGACTGCCGCACGATCTCCTTGACCTCGAAGCGGTCCACGCCGGGATAGACGGCGTGACCGAGCTTCTCGAAGGTCGGGTTGACGACGAACTCCTCGGCGGCCACGACCCGTTCGTTGTAGGCGATCCAGCCCAGGGTGTTCACCAGGCGCCGTTTGTCCTCGGGAGCGCCCTGGAAGTCCGGGTGCTCACCGAAGGGCATCAGGGCGAGCGGGTAGTCGAGCAGCGCGGGGTCGTATGCCTCGGCTCCGGTCACCTTGTCCATGTCGGTGCGGACGGTGGCGCGTCGGGGCCAGGCCGCGGCGAGCCGCCGCAGCGTACTGGGACCGACAGGGCCGGTCTCTTCCTCGATGGTTGCCAACTCTCGTTTCCTTCATGCTCGTTGACGTGTCACTCGGCCGCTCGGCCTCGGGCGGCCGCCGGGCCGGCCGGCACCCCGGCAGCGGTGTGCGGGGCTGCGGACGGCCCGGTGGCGGGGTGAGGCCGAGCGCTGACGCTGTTGTCCGTTCGGCTCCGGGCCGGTTCCGGCCCGGAGGAGTTCACGACGGTCCCGCGCGGCGCTGCGGCGGGACGGGAGACGCGGGTACGAGGTGGCCGGCCGAAGAGGACCGCGCTCGGGCTTTGGTCTGGACCAACATCAACGTAACAGTGTGATATCCAGCGCCACAAGGGCAGTTCACCGCGCGCGGGCGGTCCGGTCCGCCTCATCCGTCCGGCCGGGCCGGTCGACGGCGAACGCGCGGGACATGTAGACGGCGTCGCCGCCGTAGTCGCGCGGCAGCCTGACGTCCTCGTAGGGCCGGAAGCCGCGCGCGGCCCAGAACGCCGCCATGCCGGCGACGGCCACCAGCGAGATGCGGTCGTAGGCCGGGCGGGCCTGTGCGGTGAGCCGGTCCAGCAACCGGCCGCCCCACCCCCGGCCGCGCAGCTCGCGCGCCACGACGATGTCGTGCAGATGCAGGTTCCGGGTGCCGGACGGGGCGGAGGGGGCGGACGCGGCCCGTTCCCGCAGGGCCAGGTCGGGGTAGCGGAACATCGGATACGGCAGCGCGAGCACGTATCCGCCGATCCGGCCGCCGAGATCCAGGACGAAGCAGGTGGCGGGCGAGACGCGGCCTCTGGACTCCAGTGCCTCGCGTCCTTCGAGGAGCGTGCTGTCCGCGTACGCCTCCTGCTCCAGCGCGGCGATCCGCGGCCAGTCGCCCCGCGCGATGTGACGGATACGGGTGTCGCGGCCCACTCAGTCGTCCCCTCCCCCGGCCCCGCCCGTCCCGCCCGTCCCGCCGACGCAGGTGTACGGCAGCGGCCGGAAACCGTTGAAGCCCTGGGTCATGTAGCCGAGGGCGTAGGCCCCGCTGGAGAGGACCCAGACCGGGTCGCCGGACCGCGCCGCCTTCGGGACCCGCACGCGAGGGTGGTCGTGGCCGTAGGCGTCGTCGCTGTCGCAGGTGGGTCCGGCGATCACGGCGGGCACGTACGGCGCGCCGCCGGGGCCGTCCTCCGCGGGGTGCGTGGGCAGGACGAGCGGGTAGCGCACCTCGTCCATCTCGTACAGGCCGTTGAACTTGCCGCAGCTCAGGTACAGCCAGTAGGCGCGTTCGCCGTCCGGCTGCCGGCGGGAGGTCAGCCGGCTGACATGTGCCCTGATCGCGCCGTGGTCGGCGACCAGGTGCCGGCCGGGCTCCACGAGGAAGGACAGCGGGACCCGTGACAGCTCCCGCAACCGCTCCGTGCCCTCGCGGATGACCGCGAAGATCTTGTCCAGGGGCGGTTCCAGTCTGCTGCCCCGCCGGTCGGTGTAGCCCGACGCCGGCAGGCCGCCGCCGAGGTTGACGCGCGACGGCTCGATCCCCCGCGCCCGCAGCGCGCCGAGCGTGCCGGCCAGCGTGTCGAAGGCGCGTCGCCACGCCTCGGCGGTCATCTGCTGTGACCCGACGTGGACCGACAGTCCGTCCGGGGTCAGTCCGGCCGAGCGCGCCGCCTCCATCACGCGCGGGGCGTCGTCCGGTGAGCACCCGAACTTGCGGCTGAGGCCCCACAGGGCGCCGTAGCCGTCGGTGGCCAGCCGGCAGCACACCCGGGCTCCGGGCGCGTGCTCGGCCAGCGCCCTGACGTCCTCGACGCTGTCCGTGACGAAGTCGCGGATGCCGAGCCGGTGGGCCTGCGCGATCTGGGTGTCGGACTTGACGGTGTTGCCGTAGTGGACGCGGTCCGCGGGCACGCCGGTGCCCAGGGCCAGCGCGATCTCCCCCGGGCTCGCCGCGTCGAAGCCCGCTCCCCGCTGCGCGAGGCACGCGAGGACCTCCGCGACGGGGCAGGCCTTCAGTGCGAAGCGGACCTCGACGCCGGGCAGTTCCCGGGTCAGGGTGTCGTACTGGGCGGCGATACCGTCCAGGTCGAAGATCACTCGGTCGTCGGTGGCGTCCTGGAGCGCCTCGCGCAGACGGGGATTCATCCGCGTGTCCCCGGCACGTCGACGCCGCGGCTCGCCCGCACCAGCGTCTCCCAGCGCTCGGTCAGCAGCGCGAAGTCCGCGATGTCGCGCCGCGCCTCGCTCAGCAGGTCCCGGCGTCGCCGCGCGAGCAGGTCGGCGACGTGCGCGTACTTGCCGCCCAGCTTCCGGTAGGAGACGTCCAGGACGTCCAGGCGCGCCTCGTTGTCCGCGGTGTCGAGGTCCAGACTGCCGCGCAGCAGGCCGGCGACGACGTCGGGGCGAGGGGTGTGCCGGTCGTCGAGGAGGGCGTCACCGGCCGCCTTCATCGCGTCGTAGACGGGGTGGAGGTAGAGCATCGACAGCAGGAACTTGACGAACCGGGTCTGGTAGGCCAGGAATCCGGCGGGGGTGCGCCGCTCCCCGGTGTAGTAGTTCTCGATGGTGCGGTTGTGCAGCACCCCGGGCAGCCGGGCGTCGTGGACGAGGTGGATGAGGAAGTAGTCGCTGCCGATGGTGTCGGTCGCGGGAGACAGCGGTACGTGCTCGTAGACGCCTCGGTGGAAGGCGATGTTGCACATGTCCACGCGCATCGGGTCGACCAGGGTCAGCGTCGAGTGGTCCTCGGTGAAGGGGGTGGTGCCCGCACCCGTGAAGGACTGTGCGACCAGCTCCCGCTTCGCCTCCTCCGGCCAGTCCAGGGGCGCCCACAGGCCGACGACCTCCTGGTAGACGGCCTCGTCGAGGTCGCGGATCTCGCCGATGTCGACCGACAGTTCGCCGATGAAGGAGCTGCCCACCATGGACACCGGGCGGCCGGACAGGCTGGGATCGAGACGGGTCTGCGACACGCCCGCCGCCGCGTCGGCCGCGCGCTTGCCCAGCGAGGCCAGTTCATGGTCGACGGGGTAGACGGGACGGCCGTCGAGCAGCTGGTAGCGGCTGTCGGAGTCCCGGCGGTGCACCGACCGGCAGCCGAGCGCGGCGGCGAACAGGAAGGCCCGGTTGGTGCAGGCGCCGTAGGAGACGCCCTCGGGCAGCATGAGGTCGAGCAGCGGGCCGGCGTCCGGCACGCCGGCGGTGTCGATGATCCGGCGCAGGAGGTCCCGCTGCCGTGTCTCGTCGAGATGGTGTGCGGTCACCTGGGCCACACGGGGCAGGGACGCGAGGACGCGGGCGTGCTCGGCGAAGGTGTGCTCGTCGGAGGAGTCGAGGACGAGCAGGCGCACCGCGACACCGTGATGGCGAGCGGCGTGCGCCGCCTCTTCGGCGACCGCCGCCAGCGTCGTCGAGCAGGCCCGGTTGGTGGGCAGGGTCAGGCAGATCGTGTCCACAGGGGTTCTCCGGTTCACCGCGCGGCCGGGCGTGCGCTCCAGGTGTCGGCGCCGAGCAGTCGCCGGCCGAGGTCGTTCAGTTCCGCGGGGCCGTATCTCAGGGACTCGTGCAGGCGGGCGTCGCCGAGCAGGGTGCGGTTCCAGTCGGGTGTGCTGAGGGTGCGCCATGACGTCACGCGGGACCGCCGCAGCTCCTCGTGCTCCTCCAGGGCGGGCATCATCGACAGGTACTGGACGGCTCGGACACCGTTGTCGGAGGTGTTGGGTGCGACGCCGTGCGCCAGCAGCCCGTTGAAGATCAGCAGGTCGCCGGCCTTGAGTTCGGGTCGTACGACGGGGTACTCCGTCCGGTCCACGTCGGGCCTGATCGGGTCTCGGCCGGCGGGCTGCGCGGCCTGCCAGTCGTCGAAGCGCCGGAACAGCTCCGGGCAGCACTGGAAGCCGCCGAGTTCGGGCTGGGTGTCGTTGAGGGCGATGATGCCCTGCACCCGCTGGGGCAGCACGCTCAGCGTGGTGTCGATGTCCCAGTGCAGCTCGATGTCGAAGCCCTTGTCGGTGGGTTCGATCAGTGCGCGTGACCGGTTGCCGACGTTGGGCGGGTTGAGGTTGAGCCGGTCCAGGGTCACCCACAGTTCCTCGCAGTCCCACACGTCGACGAAGGCGTCGTACACCCGCTGGGTCTGCCGGCTGTCCCAGATGAGCTGGTGGTGGTAGGCCTCCAGGAAGCCGTAGACGTAGAGGTCGCGGTCGAGGTCGGAGCGGAACTCGCGCTCCTCGTACCAGGTTTCGGGGCGGTCGGGGTCGAGCCCGGAGAACTCCCAGGCGAACTCCAGCAGGCCCTTGGCCGCCCCGGGGGATATCGCCTCCCGCACCACGACGTACCCGTACGTCTGCCAGAAGCGGAAGTCCTCCTCGGACAGCACCCGCAGGGGCCGCGTCTTGCGGAGGTGCCGCAGCTGCGTCTGCGCCAGATAGGTCTCCGCGTCCGCGCTGAAGTACGGCCGGTCCGAGGCCGCCCGGTACAGGTGGGGGTGGGACGTCGTCGTGTGGGGGTGGGACGTCGTCATGCTGTCACTCCAGAGCTCAGTCGGATGTGGCATGGGAAGCGGGCGGTGGGATCGGTCGGCCACGCGGGGCTGCGTCGAAGCGCTCGGTCGGCGTGTCGCGTGTCGCGGGAAACCGGGCGAGGCCGCACACGACCGGTCAGGCGGCACCCGGCGGACCACCATCCGGCATCAGCGGCGGCACTGCCGCGGACGGCCTCGGGCGTTCCACGAGTCCGGGCACTCGGCGAGAGGAACCCTGACCGGCATTGGTCTATGCCAAAAAGATATTGGACTGCACCAGCGGGGAGCGTCAAGAGTATTCTGCAACGGCGTCCGAGCCCCGACTCGCCCTGCCCGCAGCCGTGTTGGGCCCACCGCGACAGCCGTCCGAGCTGCCATGACGCCGGCACGCCGAGCCGGCGAGAAGGAGAACCGTGCGACGATACGAGCTGGTCGGCAGGCGCGACATACGCCTGGTGCGCGACGCCCCGGTGCCGGTGCCGGGCCCCCTGGAGGTGCTGGTCCGGGTCCGCGCCTGCACCGTCTGCAATCGCAGCGATCTCGCCTACTACCACTACTACGGACTGCGCGAGCACTGTGCGCAGGGCTGCTTCGGTCACGAGATCGCCGGCGTGGTCGAGGCGGTGGGCGACGGTGTCACCCGCGTCGCGCCCGGCCGGCGCGTCTTCGTCCGTACGCCGTTGACCTCCGGGTACGCCGAGTACGCGCTGGCCCGTGAGGTGGCCGTGGGCAGGCTGCCGGACGACGTGCCCTTCGAGCAGGGCGCGATCCTGCAGCTCCTGCCGCTCGCCGTGCACGCCACCCGGGGTGTCCGGCTCGGCGACCGGGTCGTCGTCGTCGGCCAGGGCCCCGTCGGGCTGATGGCGCTGCGCATGGCGGCACTGCGCGGTGCCGCGCACCTGACCGCGGTCGACCTCGACGCGTGGCGGCTGGAGCGCTCCGCGCGGCTCGGCGCCGACACCACCCGGCGCGTCGACGGGACACCGGAGCAGTTGCTGGCCTTGGGCGCGGAGTTCGACGTGGCGGTGGACGCCGTGGGCACCCCCACCACGCTGAACGCCTGTGTGCGCCTCGTCCGGCAGAACGGTCTCGTCGTGATGCTCGGCACCCACCACGTCGACACCCATGTCACCGTCGACCTGGTGACCTGGGAGCGCAAGGGACTGCGGGTGCACAGCTCGGCCGAACCGCTCGACACGGCGCGGGCCGAAGCGCTCGCGGTGGCCGAACGGCTGGCGGCGGGGCGGGAGTTGTTCCTGCCCGATCTGCTCACTCACACGTACGCCCTCGACGAGCTGCCGAAGGCGATGGAACATCTGTCGGCGAGCCGCGTGCTGTACCCGGACGGGGAGCGGGCCCCGTACGACGGTCCGCCGCGCGAGACGCTCAAGGTCGCGATCATTCCGTGAGGTCCCGGTGATGAGGTGGGGCATCGCCGGCTACGGCGACGTCGTGGAGCGCCGCGTGCTGCCGGCGATGCGCCTGCTGGGTCATGTGCCCCTCTTCGTGTGCGGACGCGACGCCGGGCGCGCGCGGGCGTCCGCCACGCGGTGGGGAATCCCCGCGTCCGGCACCGACCCGCGCGACCTGCTCACCGGTGTCGACGCGGTGTACGTGGCCACTCCCGTCGTGGGCCATGTGCCGCTGGCCCGGCAGGTGCTGGAGGCGGGCCTGCCGGTACTGGTCGAGAAGCCGCTGGCCGGCTCGCTGCCCGTCGACTCCTCCCCCGTCACCGGTGCGGGATGTCGCGCGGGTGTCGCGTACTACCGCCGGCTCGCGCCCGTCGTCCGGCGGCTGCGCTCGGAGCTGACCGGGTGGACGCCCGAGCGGGTGGACGTGCGGTTCCGGTGCGCGTTCGCACCGGGTCCCGGGCATCCGATGCGGTGGCGCACCGACCCCGCGGTGTCCGGAGGGGGTGTGCTCGCCGACGCGGGCAGCCACCGGCTGGACCTGCTGCTGATGCTGTGGGGTCGTCCCGTACGGGTCAGGGCGCGTCTGGACCGCCGGTTCCCGGCGGGCGCCGAACGGCGGGCCGAGCTGGAGCTCGACTGGCCGGGAACGCGGGCGCACTGCCTGTTCGAGTGGGACGACGCGCCTCCCGCCGACCGCCTGGCGCTGTACGGCCCCGACCGCTGCCTCGTCCTGGACCCGCTGGACCGCGGTGAGCTGACCGTGACGGGGCCCGGCGGTGTGCGGCGCGAGACGCACCCGCCGCACGGCAACCCTCATGTGCCACTGCTCGCGGACTTCGCCGCCGCCGTGCGGGAGGGGCGTCCGCCGGTGTGCCCGGCGGCCGAGGGCGCGCTGGTCGACGATGTCATCAGGGCCGCGGAGCGGTCCGCGGCCCTGGGCGGCGCCCCGGTCAGGCCGGGCCAAGACTGAACTTGCGTGGGTCGCCGTAGGCGTGCGCCGCCGTCCGGACCATGGGCTGGAGGTGGGCGTTGAACGGTTGCCCGTCCTCGCGGGTCATCTCGGGGCGGGGATGGTTCAGGTGCAGCAGGTCGTCGTCGAAGCGCACCAGAGGCGCCGCGGCGGACAGCCTGGCCACCACGTCGTCGTCCTCGCCGCCCCATCCCTCGAAGCGCTCGTCGAACCCTCCCACCGTGTGGAACAGGCCGGTGCGCAGCCACACGCAGCCGCCGGGCGGTTCCCGCAGCAGCAGACCCCGCAGCACGGAGCCGGGCACCTCGGCCGCGCCCGCGCCGACGCGCAGGGCGAGGGCGCGCAGGGTGGAGGGCTCGTCGAGGGACAGCGACCAGCGGAACGGCAGGTGGCTGCCGTGGGCGCCGTCGCGCAGCCGCGCGGTATTGCGGGCGACGAAGTGCCGGTCCACGAGGATGTCGGCGTCCAGCACGCAGGTGTAGCGGGGGTCGCCCGGTGCCGACATCACGCCGACGTTGACCGCCCACGCCTTGTTGAACAGGCCGTCCTTATGGGCGAAGACGTAGTCGTCGACGAGTCCCGCCACCGCCTCGCGGGTGCGGGGCTCGACGTCGGTCTCCACCACGGTCACCCGGTGCGCGGGTCCGTCGGCCTGGTCGGCGAGGGCCCGCAGGCAGGCCAGCAGGTTGCGGGTCCGCAGCCCGCCCTCACGGTCGCGGAAGGGGATCACGATGTGCGCCGGCGCGCCGGCGGGATCGGGGGATGCAGGGGACTCGGCGGGCTTCGACGGCTCAGAGTGCTCGGGGAAGTCAGGGACCTGGGGGTTGTCCGACAGGTAGTCGGTGCCGAGGTGGTAGTCGATCCAGATCCGCTCGTCGGCGCCGGCCACGACGCGGGCCGAATCGGCTGCCTGGTCGGGGCGTTGACGGAGAAGGGTGGTCAGAAAGGCCCGCAGATCCCGCTGCGCGGGCACGTGCGTGGGGCTCCCGGTCACCGCGGCGTAGGCCGAGGCGGCGGGTGAACCGGTGACGAGCGCGGCGAGGGCGGCGTCGACCGCGCGGTAGTGGTCCTCGCTCTTCGCCCAGTAGTCGGCGGCGATCTGCGGGACGGCGGGGTCGTGGGCCAGCACGGCGTAGGCGGTCAGCCGTCCGGCCAGTTCGGCTGCGGCGTCGGCGGCGGCCGGTCCGTGGGTGGGTGTCATGGGGGGGGCTCCGTTCGGCTGCGCTCGGGGGTCAGGCTCCGTCGTCGGCCGACCAGGGCCGCTGCCAGCGGTCGTCGGGTCTGTCACCGGAGCGGATGAACCGGACGTCGACGGACAGGCGCATGGCGTCGGTCGTCGTGTCCAGCGACGCGTGGATGATCTGCGGCACGTGCACCAGCAGGTCACCGGCCGCGAAGTCGGCGCACAGCCAGCGGCGGCCGAGCCGGCGGGCCGTCAGCGCCAGGTCGTGGGAGATGGGCCGCCGGTCGTGCGGGCGGTCCGTGACGTCGCGCAGCGGCCGGTAGTCCTCGGGTGCCAGGGTGTGGGAGCCGTCCAGGTAGATCAGCGGACCGGTGGCGACCGGGCAGTCGCCGACCGGGATCCACATGGTCAGCACCCTGGGCGGGGCGGCGTCAAGGTAGTCCATGTCGACATGGGCGCGTGAGGCACGGCCCGAGCCGCGGTGGAAGTGCCGGAGGATGCGCCGGGGCAGCATCTCCGAGGGGCCGCCGAGCAGGCCGTCGGCGATCGTCCGCAGTCGCTCGTCCGCCAGGAACCGCTCGAAGGGCGCCGACCGGACGAAGGCGTGCGCGGGGTGCCCGGCCACACCGTACTCCGGCAGCCCTTCGGGAACGGTGCCCGAGAAGAGGCCGTCCTGCGGCCGGGTGCCCGGTTTGAGGTAGCCGGGCGGAAAGAGGGAGAAGTACGCGCGGCGCAGGCGCAGCACCGCGGAGCGGTCCAAGGCGCCGGGCAGGTACAGATAGCCGTCGGAGCGCAGCCGTCGCCGCAGGGCGGCCGGATCGCCGAGCCGGTCGGCGCTGGGCCTGAGCGGTCCGAAGAGGTCCGGGGAGAAGGGGATGGGCAGGCCGTTGGAGTACAGCTCGGCGACCGGTGGTGCGGAAAGCGTCATGATCGGGGTCCTTGGTGTCGAGGGGGCCGGCGTGGGCGGTCCGTCAGTAGACGCCCTCCGTGGCCTCCTCCGTGGCATCTGCCGTGTACGGCCGTACGGCCGCCACTCCGTCCCAGGGGAACCAGGGGTGCGGGCCCGTCCGGACGGCGCTGTCGCGCTCCAGGAGATGGGGGATGAACAGGTCTTCCAGGAGGGTCGTGGCCCGTACCCGGCCGCGCTCCCCCACGGCCGCCTGCCGCCAGGGGTCGCGCGGATCGACGACGGTGAGCACGGCGAAGGGCGGCGGCAGATGGTAGGTGTGCGTGACGCGCTCGCCGGGCTCCCCGTCCGCGGGGGCGTCCGGTCCGGGCGCGGTGACGCCCGCCACGGTCGTGCCCGGGGTCAGGTCCGCCTGGAGCGCGTGGCCGACGAGCGTGTTGCCGTAGGTGTCGATCCACTGGACGCCCGCCAGGTGTTCGGCGCGCAGGAACTCCGCCTCCGCCGGGGTGCAGGACGTACCGCCGGTGCACACCGCGCGCACGCCGTACGCGTGCAGCGGGCGGGGCAGCCGCATGGCCAGTTCGACCAGCAGCCGAGAGGTGGTGAACAGCAGCTGCGGGCGTTCCGCGGTGAGCAGGTGGAGGGTCTGGGCGATCAGGTGGCCGGTGTACGCGCCGGCGTCGCCGCCCGCCCGCAGTGCCGCCTTGACCCAGCGCGGGTCGAAGTCGATGGAGTGCACCGCGCCCCGCCAGCTGTCCGCCAGGGCCTCCACGAAGTGCCCGTAGGCGTGCGGCCCCATCGGGGTCATCGCCAGGACGTCCCCGCCGAGGAGGCCTCGTGCCTCCAGCATGGTCCGGTAGATCTCCACGTCGAGGGCGAGCCGGGTGACGTTGACGATGCGGCACGGGGTGCCGGTCGTGCCGCCGGTCTCGAAGACGCGGAAGGGCCGGTCGCGGAAGCCGCGCGGGATGAGGTCGCGGGCGCGGGCGGCGCGCAGGCGCGCCTTGTCGAAGAGTCCGAACAGCCGCAGGTCCGCGAAGCCGTGGACGTCCCGCAGCGGGTCGAAGCCGAGGGTGTCGCGCTGGGAGAGCCAGAACGGGGACCCGGTCTCGGCGGAGAAGTGCCACCGCATCATGCGGCGGGTCCAGGTGTCGAGGTCGACGGCGAGTTGCGGTACGCGCTCCCGCATGACGTCGTGGACGGCCGTCGTGTCCCACGCGGGGGTGCCGCTCGGCGGGCCGGGCACGCCGGGCCGCCGGGTGCCTGGTGCGGTCGTCGTCATGGGGTCCTCCTCCGTGCCGCCGGCTGCGGCGGTTCGTACACGAACAGGGATCCGGCCGCGATCCGCGCGGCGTCGCGCTCGCTCGCGCGCACCACGGCGGCGAACGGGAAGGGCACCTCGTGGCCGATCAGCGGGTGCTCCGGCGGGTCCTCGGGGCCGTCGCCGACGAGCACCAGGTGCGGTGTCGCACAGGGGGCGCCGTCGGGTCCGGCGACGACCGGCGGCCGGCGGGTGAGCAGCCGGTCCCCTGGTCGCATCCGCTCGGCCACGGAACGGGTCGCTCGGTGCGCGGCGCCCGGTTCCCGGCTGACGGTCAGCGGCAGGCTGACCGGATCGAGTGCGTCGAGCGCGGCGGCCAGCCGGGCTGCCAGGGGCTCGGCGGGGCCGGCGCACACGACGGTGCGCACGTTGCTGCAGAACCGTCCCGCGTCGGCCGCGATGAGCGGCACCAGCCACTCGACGGCCCGGTCCGCGGACATCCGGGCGGGTACGAGCGCGCAGCCGCGCCCGGGTCCGTGCAGGGTCAGACCGGGCAGGGCGGTGACGGACCGGGCCAGGCCCGAGCCGCCGAAGACCACCTGCCGGTCGGTCCGGCGGATCAGCCCGGGGAGGGCGCCCTGGACGGTCGGGTACAGGGCGATCCGCTCGGCGGGCCATCCGGCCCGCAGCAGGGCGGCCACCAGGCGGGCCGCGGACAGTGGCTCGCGGCGGCTGGGCCGTACCCATACGGCCGCGGACCGCTCGACCTGGTCGAGTACGGCGGCGAGGCAGGTGAACGTGTTGCCGGGCAGGGCGACCAGCGCGAGCGCTCCGTCGTGCGCGGGCGGCGGCCGCTCGGTGAGGGCGGCGCGCAGCATGCCGCACCAGCGGTCGGTCAGTGACGGCGGGATGCCGGCGGTGCGCCACAGGGCCGCGCGGAAGCCGGCGCCGCTCTGCGGCCCGAGCCCGCCGATGTCGAGGACGCCGTCCTCGAATGCGTCGAGCGCGGCCAGGAGCAGTGCCCTGCGGTCGTCCGGCGCGGCGGGCAGTGCGGGCGCCACGGTGTCCCACCGGCTGCGGTCGGCGGCGACGACCAGCTCGGGGACGAGGGCCAGTCGCACCGCCGTGTCGCCGGGCAGTGGCGCGGTGTCGAGCGACGGGTGCCAGGCACCCCGCCGGAAGGCGTGCAGGAGGGCGCCGGACGTCACGGCAGTTCACTGCGCAGCGCGCAGACCACCCGGACCTGCTCGGCGTGGGTGAGGGACGGATACAGGGGCAGGGCGATGTGGTGCCGGGCGAACCACCGGGCTCGCGGGTGGTCCCCGGGCTCGGCGCGGCCGGCGAAGAAGGGGTGGTCGCACAGCAGGTGGTCGTACACCTCGCCGGCGAGGTGGATGCCGTGCCGTTCGCGCAGCCGCTTCTTCAGCAGCGTGCGGTCGGTGGCCTCGTCCAGGTACACCAGGTACTTGTAGTAGTTGCTGTTCACCTGGCCGGGCATGGTGTGGGGCCGCGCCCCGGGCACGGAGGCCAGCAGGTCGTCGTAGTGTGCGGCCAGGTCCCGGCGGGCGGCCAGGGTGCGGCCGAAGCGTTCCAGGTCGACGGTGCCGACGGCGGCGTGCAGTTCGCTCATCCGCCAGTTGCCGCCGGGCCGGTCGTGCAGGGTGGAGCCGGGCGCGCTCTTGCCGTGGTCCCGCCAGCGCCGTACGTGGTCGAGGTCGCCGGTGTCCGCGCAGCTGAGCAGTCCGCCCTCGCCGCTGGTCGCGACCTTCGTCGGGAAGAAGGAGAACGCGCCGAAGCGGCCGAGGCCGCCCGCCGGGCGGTCGCCGAGCGTGCTGCCGAAGGCGTGGGCGGCGTCCTCCAGCACCGGGATGCCGCGGGCGCGGCACTGGTCGAGGACGCCGTCGAGCGCTGGTGCGACGATGCCGCCGATGTGGACGGGGACCACGGCGGCGGTGTCCGGGTGGCGGTCGAGCGCCGCGGTCAGTGCCTGGGGGTCCATGCCGAGGCCGTCGAGTTCCAGGTCGACGAAGCCGACCCGGGCGGCTCCGGCCCGCACGGCGGCCGCGGCCGTGGCGAAGAAGGTGTTGGCCGGCACGAGGACGGTGCGTCCGCGCACGCCGATCACGCGGAGGGCGATCTCCAGGGCGGCGGAGCCGGAGGCCACGGCGGCACCGGGGCGGCCGGTCCACTGCCGGGTGAGGTCCTCGAACCGGGTGACCAGTGGCCCTTGCGTGAGCACACCCGACCGGAGCGCGGCGTCCACCCGGTCGGCCACGGCGCGCCGTTCGAGCACGTCGAACCGGACGCGCTGGGCGGGCACGCCGGCCGGTGCCGACGGGGGCTGGGCGAGGGCCCGGGTGAAGAAGTCCACGGCGTGGCCGACGTCGGTGCCGTGTCCCATGGGCAGTTCGCGTATCTCGGGGGCCGGCGCGTGGGCCGCGGCGTAGGTCTCGGCGACCGCCCGGCCGGCGGCGCGGGCGTCGTCGGCGTCGAGGTACGGGTCACAGGTGCCGAACTGCAGCTGGAGCGGTGCGGGGGCGAGCGCGCCGTAGAGGGCGGGCAGGTCGGTGTGTTCCAGGATGCCCGGCAGCACCGCGCCCTCGAAGCCGGTCAGCTGCCGCGCGTACAGGCAGGCGTAGGAACCGAGGTGGCCGGCCGCGCAGAGCGGCGGCTCGCCCTCGGTGAGCAGCGCGGTGTGCAGGGCGACGGCCGCGCCGAGGCTGTGCCCGAACAGTCCGACCCGGCCGCCGTCCACGCGCTCGTGCGTCCGCAGCAGTTCCAGGACCGCGAGGGCGTCACCGGTCAGGGCGCCGAGCAGGGAGCGGCCGGTGAGCGTGAAGGCGTGGGCGAGCAGGGTCCCCTCGTCGCGCCCGGCGAGCCGCCGCTGGTCGAGGCCGCCGGTGAGGGCGTACTCGAAGGTGAGGGTGGTGAATCCCGCGCGGGCGAGGTGTTCGGCCATGTTGCGGTCCGGGTGGTCGGGGACGACCTCGCCGGTGAGCTGTTCCCGGCGGGCGTTCTTCCCACCCAGGACCAGGATGCCGGGGCGGGGCGCGGGCTCGGGCTCGGGTGAGAGCAGGGTGGCTCGGAACTCACCGCGCAGGGGGGAATCGAGGACCCACTGCTCCCGGTGCAGCCCGTCGCGCACCTCGGTGTCGGTGTGGACGACGCGTACCGGGACGCGCTCCACGCGGGCCAGCCGTTCGACGGTGGAACGGATCCGGTGGGAACGGGCGGCCGGCTCGGTGTCGGAGCCGGGAGCGGACGGTGCGGGCGTCGGCCGGGCTTCGAGGAGCCGGGCCAGGTGGCGGATCTGCATGGCGAGTCGGGCACCAGGTTCTGTGAGACGGCAGAGGGGTTCACCGGGCGGCGGTGCCTCAGACGAAGTCCTCGTGCAGCGTGCTCGGCACCTCCACCGCATAGGCGTCCAGCGCCTGGTCCAGCTGGATCTGGCCGCGGTGCAGCCGCTCCAGCAGTTCGTTCTGCGGGCGGTAGAAGCAGGACTTGCACAGGTCGGTGCGGCGGGGGTTGGCCGCCTCCCACTCGGCGCGGGGGCCGCCCTCCAGGACGTCGAGGTAGCCCTGGTCGAGCACGTTGCCGATCAGGTAGCGGCTGTTGAGGTGGACCTGGGGGCAGGGGTAGAGGTTGCCGTCGGCACCGACGGCGGTGACGAAGCGGCTGTAGTGGCAGCGCTCGAAGTCGCCCTCCACCGTCTCGACCCGGTCCATCGGGCCCCGGTCGAGCTTGGGGATCGACACCTCGAAGTCGTCCGTGGAGAGCGCCTTGGCCTCGCCGAGGGCGGCCGTGATCTCCGGCAGGACCGCTTCGATGGTCTCGTGCCCCAGGGCGCTGTAGAACTCCGGCTCGAACCGGACGTAGTGCGCGCCGGCCTCCCGGCCGATGCGGGCCGCCTGGAGGATCTCCCGGTGGTTGCGCTCGGTGATGACGAAGTTGAAGCCGATCCGGAAGTCCGGGGCCACCGCGGCCTCGCGCAGTCGTCCCACCGTCTCGACGAAGGAGGCGAACGTGCGCTCCCGGTCGCGGGTGATGGCGTTGTAGGTGGCCTCGGTGCCCGCGTTGAGTCCGATGCGGACCCAGGTGTGCGTGGCGACGACGGTGTCGGCGACGGCCGGGCGGCCCAGCCTGGACCCGTTGGTGATCAGTCCGATGCGCAGCCCCGCGTCATGGGCGGCGCGGGTGATCTCGGCGTAGCCGGGGTGGATGGTGCACTCGCCGCTGCCGCAGAACGTCACCGCGCGGCCGTCGTTCGCTGCGAACTCCCGCAGCAGGGTGACGGCCTTGTCCGTGGGGATGGCGTCCTTGAACGAGAACAGGTCGTAGAACTGCTCCTCGTTCGGGGAATGGAAGTTGCAGAAGTGACAACGCTGGTTGCAGGCACCCATGATGCCGATCCGCATATGGATCGGTTTGAAGTCCTCATCGGCGACGAACCGCCGCAGCAGTTCTCCATGGGCCATCACTTTTTGCGGGGAATGAGCCTGGTCAAGGCTGACGACGGGCAATTGTGTCCTGCCGTCCGCGGTTACCGCCGTAGGATTTCCAGCGTTTCCGGCAATATTCACGATCCCCCCAAGTGCAGCCAACTGGTCGGGTGTTCGATTGGTGCAGACCAACCGTAGAGAGGCGTTCGTGACGCTGTCAACCAGCCGTTCGCACCGGACTGTTGCCCCGAGAAGCACCCCGCCAACCTGCATCGACTCAGGTCGTGGGCGTTATCGGAGGAAGATCTCCCTTGACAGTGCACATTGGTCCACACCAGGCTGTCCCGGGGTCCGGCCCGAACCCGGAAACCATTCCTGCTCAGAAAGCAGGCCGGCGGGGAGCGCACAGCCGATACCAGACTCGAAAGCTCTAGGTACGGGGGACACATGCCTGTCATTTTCAAAATTCTCGGCCCGCCGAGCGTCTCGGTCGACGGGAGATTAGTGCCCATCGGAGGGCGGCGGTCCCGGATCGTCCTCGCCGTACTGGCCCTGGAGGCGAACTGGGTGGTGCCCGTCAGCGACCTCGTGGATGCCGTATGGGGCTCCTCGCCCCCCACCAGCGCCCGCACCCAGATTCGCATCTGCATATCCTCGATGCGCCGGAGTTTCGCGGCGGCCGGCGCTCCCGACCTGATCGAGACCCATCCGCAGGGCTACCGGCTGCGGCTGGCCGAGGACCAGCTGGACGCCATGATCTTCGAGGCCCGCGTGCGCCGGGCGAGGACCCTGTCCGCGGGCGGTCACCTGGAGGAGGCCGCCGACATCCTGCGCCAGGCCCTGTCCCTGTGGACCGGCCCCGCCCTCGTGGGTCTGACGAGCCCGCCCGTGGAGTCCGGCGCGCGCCGTCTGGAGGAGGCACGGCTGCGGGCGGTGGAGGAGCGGGTCCGGCTGGACCTGGAGCTGGGCCGGCACCAGGACGTCATCGGTGAACTGATGCAGCTGGTCGCGGACCACCCCTACCGGGAACATCTGCACGCTCAGCTCATGCTGGGCCTCTACCGCTCGCACCGCACGGCCGAGGCGCTGGAGGTCTACCGGCGGATCCGCACCACCCTGGTCGAGGAGCTGGGCATCGAACCGGGTCCGGAGCTGGCCGAGCTGGAGAAGTCGATCCTGCTGGGCATGGAGCGGGACCAGGTCGTCGTCGACGGGGCGCGGGCGAGCTGAGCCGCGTGCCGCGCCCGCGGCGCCTCCTCCCGGCCCGCTCACGGCGACAGCCACCGGTCCCGCTCCTCCCGTTGCGCTCACAGCGACAGCCACAGGTCCTGCAACTGGTGCTCGGACAGCCCGTCGGAGGACCGCAGGTCGTACCGGTGCACCCGGACCGGACCGGCCGTGAACGCCCAGTCCACCCGCCACAGCGGCAGCGGCCGGTTGAACACGCTGTCCCACTCGAACCCGGTGGGGGCACTGAACTTCCAGCTCAGCGGGAGGAAGTCGTCGTTGGCCCGCAGCGCGTCGTCGGCCCGCTCCTTCACGCCGTCCATGTCGCGCATGGAGTCCGTCGCGTTGAAGTCCCCGGCGATCACGGTGGGATGGGGGTTGCGGTCGAGGTCCCGCTCCAGACCGCGGAACTCCTCCTGCCGCCAGGCGAACTTGCGGGCGAAGTACGCGTCGTAGTCGTAGCCCGAGAAGGGGTTGAGGTTGTCGACGGCGAGCGGCACCGTGATGTGGACGTTGTAGACGCTCAGGATCTCGTCGCCGACCTTCAGGTCCGTGCGCATCACCTTGTCGCGGGCGAAGACCCGGCTGAAGGGGGTCTCGGGGCGGGCGTCCAGCTCGGCCCCGGGACCGACGGGCGGCTGGGCGACGATCGGGAACCGGGACAGGGTCAGCAGCTCCCCCCGGCGGGCGATGTGGTAGCCGGGGAACTCGGCGCGCAGCCGGGCGTTGTCGCGCAGCTCCCGGTAGCCGTCCTCGCCGAGGCCGGGCTGCCAGATCACGTGTTCCTGGAGGAGGTAGACGTCGGCCGGGTACCGGTGCAGCAGCGCGTAGACGTTCTCGGGGCTGGAGGCCTGGCCCCAGTACTGGGTGTTGAGCGAGACCACGTGCAGCGCGCCCGGCGGTACCTTCCCCGGGTCGCGCCACAGCGCGGGCCAGTTCAGCCCGGAGCCGGTGACGAGCGCCAGCAGCAGCGCGGCCGCGGTGAGGCCCGCGGCCCACGGCCGCCGCCGGCCGCAGGCGGCCGCACTGGCCACCAGCAGGACGAACGGGACGCCCATCAGCAGCAGCGGAGGCGCCGCGTCCAGCAGGATCGCCCAGTGCCACCGTCCGCTGACCAGCCACCGGACGACGGCGTACAGCAGCCAGAGGGCGGCCACGGCCACGAGGACCCGCCCGTACCACAGCCGCAGCAGCCGCCCGGTGCGACGCAGCCGGGTCCCGCCGGTGCCGGGCCGGGCCGGGGGCGGCCCTGCGGCCTCGTCGGTCCGCGGGTCGGCGACCGCCGGTTCGGACGTCACGCGGTCACCTCGCGGTGGTACATGCGGCGGAAGCGGCGGCTGAACGCCCACTGGGTCAGTCCGACCGCGAGGCCGGCGACGACCGCCGTGTTCATCAGCAGGTGGCAGCCGATGAAGAACAGCAGGAAGCCCACGCCGCGTTGCCGGGTGACGAAGACGTACTGTCCGAGGTCCGCCAGGACGAACAGGACGAGCGCGACCGCCGGCACCACCGCGGCGGGCGGCCACACCGCCACCGCCGGCAGGCTCACCAGCGTCAGCGCCGCCAGCACGGACGCCGCCGCGCGCCCGCCCGTCTCCATGCCCTGCATGGCCCGGCCCCGGTCGAGGTAGAACGGCACCCGCAGCCGACTGCGCACGAACGCCTTGCGCAGCAGGGGGCGCATCTCGGTCTCGTCGGCGAGACGGCCCCGGATGCGGGAGGTCAGCAGCATGGGGTGCAGCGCGGCGAGCCGTTCCGCGTGATCGATCTCCTCGGTCTGGCGCAGCGCGGGGTTGAACCAGCCCGCCTTCAGGAAGGCGGACCGGCGGACCGCGCCGAGGGCGTAGTAGCCGCCGCTGACCAGGCCCTCGGCGCTCTTGCGCCAGTAGTGGTACTGGAGGATGCGGTAGTCGCACACCAGCCCCTCGTCGAACAGCGGCTCCTTGTCGGGGATGCCGAACACGGCGCCGTAAGACGGGTTCTCCTCGAAGAGGGCGACGGCTTCGGCGACCGCTTCCGGGTGCATGGTCACGTCGGCGTCGAGGAAGAAGATGATGTCGCCACAGGCGTGCCGGACGCCCAGGTTGCGGGTGGCGCCCGGACCGCCGTTGCGTTCGGCGCGTACGAGCGTGACCGGGTGCCGCGCGGCGAGCGCGGCCGAGTCGTCCGTGCTGGAGTCGTCGACGACGATCACCTCCAGCTTGGGATATGTCTGCTCCCTGATGGAGTTCAGGCACAGGTCGATGGTGCGGCGGTCGTTGTACATGGGGACGACCACCGACACGAGGGGTGCGGCCATGGAATGGTCCTCGGTCGGATCGGAAGACTGGCGGAGGCGGGCCGGCCGCCGGACTAGGTGAGCTGGAAGACCAGCAGCAGCGCGGCCCAGAGAAGCGAGTTCGTTTGCATGACGCGGTCGCGCAGCAGGACGTGGACAGGGTTGCCGCCCTCGGCCTTGACGACCACGATCTGCAGGTACCGGAACAGCGCGAACAGCGCGCAGGGCGCGGTCAGCAGAGCGCCGGCCTCGTAACCGGACTCGGTGCGCAGGTACAGCAGGTAGCCGACCATGGTCACCGCCGAGCACATCACCAGCACCAGGTCCAAAAAGTGTGTGGAGTAGCCGACCAGCGCGGGCCGGTGTCCGGTGCCCGAGACGCTCAGTTCGTGGCGGCGCTTGCCGAGGATCAGCAGCAGGCACAGGGTCAGGACGGTGAGGACGAGCCAGCCGGAGACCGTCTGGCCGCCCGCCTCGTAGCCGCCGAGCAGTCGCAGGACGAAGCCGGTGGCGACGATGAACACGTCCAGCAGCGGAAGGTGCTTGAGCCGCCAGCTGTAGGCGGCGTTGACGACGAGGTAGACCAGGACCGCCCACGCGCCCTCGGGGGCGAGCAGCACCAGCAGCGGCACGAGCAGGACGGCGAGGGTGACGCCGAGGGCGGTCGCGGCCGTACGGCTGACCTGGCCCGAGGCGAGCGGCCGGTGGCGTTTGACGGGGTGGCGCCGGTCCCGCTCCACGTCCGCCATGTCGTTGACCACGTACACCAGCGAGGAGGCGAGGACGAAGGCGAGCGTGGCGATGCCCACGCGGCCCGCGGCCTGCCAGCTCCACTCGGCGCCCAGCAGCGGCAGCGGCACCACCAGGAGGTTCTTCGGCCACTGAGCGGGGCGGACGAGGGCGATCAGGCCCGCCGTCGGGCTCCGCACCGGTGGGGTGTCCCCGGGTGTGACGGGCACGGCCCGTTCGTCCAGGAAGCTCATGGCATGCTCCTCAGAAGAAGATCTTCGCCGCGGACAGCAGGCCTTGGCGCCACGGGTCCCGGCTGGTGCGGCCGGCGGATCCGCCGGAGGGGACCTCGTGACGGGCGGTGCGCCACCACTCGTAGGTGCGCAGGACGGCGTCGCGGTTGGAGTACTTAGGGCTGAAGCCCAGCTGCCGCGTCGCCTTGTCGATGCTGACGTAGGAGTCCTCCATCAGCTTGAACAGCAGCCGGCCGTACACCGGGGACAGCCGGGCCTTCTGCAGCGCGTTCAGCAGGGCGAGGGCCGGGCGGGCGGGCAGGCCGATGACGCGCTTGCCGTGGCCGGCGGCGTCCAGGACGGCCTGGAAGTCCTCACGGATCGTGCCGAACTCGGCGGCGGCCAGGTTGTACGTGTCGTTGGCGACGTCCTCCGGCGCGGTCAGCACGGTGACGATCGCGTCCACCAGGTCGTCGATGGCGAACATCTGGATGCGGACGTCGCCTCGTCCGAGCACCGGGAAGTTGCGGCCCTCCTCCGCCCACTCGAACAGCATCGAGAACAGTCCCATGCGGCCCGGTCCGACGAACGTCTTCGGCCGCAGCACGGGCACGCACATGCCCTGCGCGCGGTAGCGCTCCGCCACCTCCTCGGCGGCGGCCTTGGCCCGGCTGTAGGTGTCCACCGGTTCGCGCGGGTATTCCTCGGTGGTGGGGACCACGCGGGGCAGGCCGTACACGGCGGTCGACGAGATGTGCACCACGCGGGGTGTGCCGACCGCGCTCGCCGCGGCGAACACGTTCTTCGTGCCCCCGACGGTGATGGAGCGGATCTGGTCGTCGGGGTAGCTGGGCAGCGCGGCCGCCGCGTGCACCAGGACGTCCGCGCCGTCCGCCGCCTCACGCATGACGTCCCGGTCGCGGATGTCCCCGACGATCGTCACGCCCGGTCCGGGGCGCAGGTCGACTCCGCGCACCTGCCGGCCGTCGGCCAGCAGCCGCTCGACGAGGCGGCCGCCGAGCATGCCCGCCGCGCCGGTGATCGTGATCACCACTGTGAGCTCACCTTCTGCTTGATGAAACGGGTGACCAGCCGGCCCAGGCCCCGGTCCAGGACCTCGCCGAGCGCGTCGACCGCGCGCTCGGCCTCGTCGGGCTCGGTGACCAGTGAGGGGCCGAGGATCAGCGGATTGCGGCCGTTGAGCGTGTAGTAGGCGAAGATGTCGTGGTCCTCGTACAGGGCGTTGATCACCGCGCAGGTGACGAGCTTCGCCTTGAACCGCGGGTCCTTGGCCATGCCGCCGGGGGCGAGCTTGGCCACCAGGTCGAGGATCTTCGGGCCGCCGTCGATGAAGACGCCCCACAGCGCGCCGGCGCCCGCGACGTGTCCGATCGCGTCGGGGTGTTCCTTGGCGAGGCGGGCCAGTCCGGGCTCCAGGACGGCTTCGAGGGCCCGGGCGCGGGCCGGGTAGTCGTCCTCCACGGCGATGTTGACGGCCTCCAGCGCTGTGGCGCACTCCTCGCCGAAGCCGTAGTAGGTGGTGGACGTCGAGTTGAGCAGGGCGTCGCCGAGGTTGTCGTAGGCCTTGCGGAAGACGGGCTCGCGCGCCACGTAGGCGGAGACGGAGGACTTGCCGCCGCCGAAGGACTTGGAGGTGGTGACCACGTCCGGGATCAGTCCGGGGTAGCGCATGAAGTAGAACATGCTGCCGGTCTTGCCCCAACCCGTGTAGATCTCGTCGAAGATCAGCACGATGTCGTGCTGGGTGCACAATTCCCGCAGCCCGCGCAGGAAGTGCTCGGAGCACCACTGGATGGTCGAGGCGCTGAAGGGTTCGACGAGGATCGCGTAGACGTCCTTGGGGTGGCGTCCGATCGCCGAGCGCACCGAGTCCAGGTCCCCGTAGCGGAAGGTGTCGATGCCGGGGATGGTCGGGAAGGCGAACTGGTTCTGGCCGGTGAGGCCGCCCGAGCCGAGCAGCTTGCCGTGGAAGGCACAGTCCGCGCGCAGGACGGTGCCGCGCTTTCCGCCGTGGTACTTGTAGGCGAGCTTGACCGCGCCCTCGACCGCCTCCGCGCCGGAGTTGGGCAGGAACGACATCGACAGGTCGCCGGGCATCACCTCGGCGAGGTTGTGGCCGAGCGCGGCCAGGTAGGGCGAGAAGTAGGTCTTGTGGACCTCCATCCGGCGCTGCTGGGCGAAGCGTTCGCGTACGGCGAGGATGCGGGGGTGGTTGTGACCGTGGTTGAGGACGCCGACGCCGCCGGTCAGGTCGAGGACGCGCCGGCCGTCCTTCAGGGTGAGGTAGGCGCCCTCGGCGTGGTCGACGAGTTCGCGGCCGAACCCGAACGAGGTCATCAGGGCGACCTGGCTCTTGTTCACGTGCCGTCGGTAAAGGTCGTGTACCTCGCCGACCTCGAGGCGTTCGGCGTCATCCAGGGTGTACACGGGTTTCTCTCCTCATGAGCGTGCGGGCCGATCGGTGCCGCGGACCGCGCGCCGTGGGCGCGTCCGTGGGACCTCCGGGACCAGGGGGGTGGGAGACGGGAGGTGAATCGTGAGCTGGGGGGTGTGGGAGGCAAGGGTCAACTGGGGCAGTGCGTGGCATGGTCGAACCAGCGACGCGGAAGACCGGTCTGGACTAGGGGCGCGGAAGAGGGGGTTGGGGGGCCGCCGGGCTCGTCGGCAGGGAGGCGGTGGCCGGAGGAGCGGACCTGCGTCCGCGCGGCCGCGCGGGGGTGACGGCCGGCGGCCCGGACAGCACGGACGTCTCGCTCGCCGGCCCTGGCGGGGTGGGGGTGTCGCTCGCCGGCCCAGGCGGGGCAGAGGTGTCGCTCGCCGGCCCAGGCTGGGCGGGAGTTTCGCTCGCCGGGCCGGACGCCCCGGAAGGGACGTTCGTCGTCCCCGGCGGCTCAGGGGCCGCGTCCGACGGGAGCGCCGGTGCGGCGGTGAAGCGGGACCAGCACAGGACGACGGCCGAGCTGCCCAGTTCGGCCACGACGCAGACGAGGCGGCTGGCCAGGGCCGCGGTGGCCGCGGCGCCCGGGGGCAGGACGGTGGCGAGCGCGGCGGTGATGGTGAGCTCCCGCACGCCCCAGCCGTCGGGGATGATCAGGGCGAGGCTGCTGATGACCGTGGCGAGCGCGAAGGCGCCGACCGAGGCGCCCAGTCCCGCCCACACCGGCGCGCCCAGCGCCAGGACCAGGAACCACAGGTGCAGTCCGGAGGCCACCCAGGAGGCGACGGCGAGCAGGATGGCCCGCCGCACCGCGGGGTCCCCCGGCTGCTCCACGGGCTTGCGCAGCAGCCGGGCCAGGGCGGACACCGGCCGGGTGGCGAGGGCGGGCCGCACCAGGCACAGCACGAACAGCGCGGCCGGGAGCACCAGCCACGGCCACTGGCCGGGCAGCGCGACCGGCGCCGCGAGCAGGGCGACACCGGCCCCGGTGAGCAGGGTCAGGGCCAGGCTCAGCACATAGGCCGAGGTCATCTGCGCGGCCGGGATGCCGACGGCGCGGCCGTGCGCCACGTGGGTGAGCACGCCCCAGACCCGTCCGGGGAGGTACTTGCTGAGCTGTCCGAGGAAGTACACCTTCGCCGCGTACAGGCCACGCAGTCCGTGCTCGCCCGGGATCAGGACCCGCCAGGCGTGCACGGCGAGAACGAGCCCGGCGACGTTGGTGAGGAGGGCACCGGCCAGCAGCGGCACCGCCTGGGGGCGGGCGAACTCCCGCGCGGCGGAGACACCCCCGTTGCGGACGAGGAACCAGACGCCCACCAGCGCGGCGAGCACGATGACCGGCGTGAGCAGCCGGCGCAGTCGGTCGATCACCGCGTCGCCTCCGCCCGCGGCGGCGCACCGCGCCCGGTCCGGCTCGTGCTCCGCGGCCGCAGGGCGCCGAGCGCGGCACCGCCGAGCAGGGCGGCGTGGGTGGCCAGGTGGACGCCCACGAAGAAGGGCAGGAACCGCGCACCCCGGCGCCGGGCGACGAAGCGCAGCAGTCCGAGGTTCGCGGCGCAGAACGCGAGCAGGAAGAGCGCGGGCAGTGCGGGCAGCCACCCGGCGAGCGGCAGCGCGGCGAACGGCGGTGCGGCGAGGAGCGCGGCGAGCGGCAGCGAGGCGAAGAGCGCGGCGGCCGAGGCCACCGAGGCGGGGCTGTTGGCCGTGAGGTTGCGGCGCCCGCCCTGGCGCGCCGACCGCAGCGCCGGGACCAGCAGCAGCGCCCGTCGGAACGTTTCACCGAGCAGCGCGCCGAGCCGGTCCTCCTCGTCGTGCCGGGCCACGATCCGGTCGGTGAGCACGATCTTCCAGTGCGGCGCGAGCCGGTCGCTGAACTCCAGGTCCTCCGAGTCCCGCAACCGCTCGTCGAAGCCGCCCAGTTGCTCGAAGACCTCGCGGCGTACGGCGGCCTGGGCGAAGAACGCGGTCTCCACCTCGCCGACGCCGCGCAGGCGCCACCAGTGGGCGTGCAGCACCTTGTAGTGCTCGACGGGTCCGTCGTCGAAGAGCGGCTCGGGCGCGATCACACCGTGCACGCACCCGCACTCGGGGTCGGCGTCCAGGATGTGCAGCGCGCTCGCCACCGAGTCGGGGGTGAGCGCCTCGTCGGAGTCCAGGAAGAAGAGGATGTCGCCGGTGGCGGCGGCGATACCGGTGTTCCTGGCGGCGGAGACACCGCGGTTGGGGTCGTGCCGGATCAGCGTGCAGGGATAACCTCGGGCGATCCGCGCCGTGGCGTCGGTGCTGCCGTCGTCCACCACGATCACCTCGTGGATCGGACAGGTCTGGGCGTACACCGAGTCCAGGCACGCTGCAAGGGTGCGGGCGGAGTTGTGGGCCGGGATCACCACTGACACGGAATGTGGCATGCCGCTCAGTTCAGTTGCGCTCCGTATCGACCTGGTATCGATCCTGTATCGGGTGCTGCCCCGCGGGACGGCCGTTCGCCGGGCATCCGCCCCGGTGGGCCGACTGTTAGTCTTCAGCCGCTCGTTCGCCGAAGATCCGTACGAACGCTCCCTGGAGGGACGTGTGTCGGCTCCCCCGGAAACCATGGCGCCTTCCCCCACCGACCCCTCCCCGGTAACACGCACCGAGGGCCGCCGGAGCGTGACCGGGAGGGTTCTGGTCGCGCTGACCGCGCTGTGGGCGGCGTACTCACTGCTCAACCTCGCGCTCAGCGGCCGCTGGTGGCTGTGGCTGCTCGCCGATCTGGTCCCGCCACTGGGCTTCCTGGCGGTGCCCCTCGCCCTGCTCGCGCTGGTGTGGCTGCCGGGCGCGCGCCCGGTGCGCCGGTGGCTGGTTCCGGTCCTGGCGCTCCTGCTGCTCACGGGGCTGACCCGTGCCGGCGTCAACTGGGCGGCGCTGCGCCCCGGCGCGGCGGCGGGCCCGGCGCCCGCGGGAGCGCTGAAGGTCGTCTCGTGGAACACGGAGTACTGGGACACCACCGACGACGCCGGCCGGTTCTACCGCTATCTCCGGGCGAAGGACGCCGACGTCTACCTGCTGCAGGAGTACCTTGCGTGGGTGGACGAACGGCCCGCGCCCATCGACCGGCTGGCGAGGATCCGCAGCGAGTTCCCCGGGTACCACGTCGCGGTGCTCGGTGAGCAGGTCACCCTCTCCCGCTTTCCCTTCGTCGCCCGGCCGGCCGTCGGTCCGGCCCGCCGGCTGGAGCGCGGGTCCCCCTGGCGGGAGGTCTTCGAGCGGGGCAAGGTGCTGCGCACGGACATCGACGTGCGCGGCCGGGTCGTCTCGTTCTACAACGTGCACGTCCCCGTGCAGCTCGACATCCTCCGCAGCCCGCTCACCGGCGGCTTCTACGCGGAGGTGCACCGGCGTTCCGCCGCGCGGCAGCGGCAGTACGAGGCCCTGCGGCGCGACGTCGCCGCCAATCCGCGTCCCGTGTTCGTGGCGGGGGACTTCAACACCACGCCGGCCATGGGGGAACTGGACGGGCTGCGCGGCACCCTGCGCGACGCGCTGCCCGCCTCCGGCACGCTCGTGCCGCGCACCTGGAAGGCCGGCGGCCCGGCTCTGTGGCGGCTGGACTGGGCGTTCACCGACGAGCAGTTGCGGGTGCACCGGTACGCCTTCGACGACCCGGCCGGCCTCTCCGACCACCAGCTGCAGGAGCTGGTGGTGTCACCGGTCCCCTGAACCGCACTGGTGTCACCGGTCCCCTGAACCGGGCGGCGAGCGGCGCCCGGTCTGCCGCCGGGCGCCGCTCAGTGGTGCGCGCGGTCCGGCTACCGGCCCGCCTCGTCCAGGCGGCGGCGCTGCTCCGGGCTCAGCGTCACGGCGAGCGCCCCCAGCGCCTCTTCGACCTGGGCGACCTTGCTGACGCCGACGATGGGCACGATCCGCGGGTCGTGGTCGAGCAGCCAGGCGAGCACGACCTGGTTGACGGTCGCGTCCAGTTCGCCGGCCACCTCGCGCAGGGCGGCCAGGCGGGGCGCCGTGCCCGGGTGGTCGTAGGCGGCGGGGATCTCCACGTCCTCGCGGGTGTAGCCGCCCGACAGCAGCGGGCTGTAGGCCCACAGGAGCAGGTCGGGCTCGGCGCGTACGTAGTCGAGCAGTTCGGGCGTCACATGGACGTGCGCGGAGGACGGCAGAGGCAGGTCGAACCGCGGCTGCAGGTACGAGTAGCGGTACTGGAGGTGGGTGCAGCGGGGCCGGTCGCCGGCGAGCGCGCGGGCGCGCTCGGTGCGCCACACGGCGTGGTTGCTGACACCGAGCGCACCGGCCTTGCCCTCGTCGACGAGGTCGGCGAGCGCGTGCACGGTCTCTTCCAGCGGCACCGTCCGGTCCTCGATGTGCGCCCAGAACACGTCGACGTGCTCGGTGCCGAGGCGGCGCAGGCTGTCCTCCAGGGCGGACCGCAGGGCCTTGGCCGAGAGGCCTTCGGCGGCTTCGAGCCCGGCTCCGGGAACCGTCGGGCGGGCGCCCGCCTTGGTGCCGATCCGCACGGCGTCCCGGGCGCCGCGGGACGCCAGCCACTTGCCGATGACGGCCTCGCTCTCGTCCCCGGTGCCGCCGTCCACCCAGAACGCGTAGTTGTTGGCGGTGTCGAGCACCGTGCCGCCCAACTCGGTGAATCTGTCGAGGATGTCGAACGAGGTCCGCTCGTCGACGGTGGTGCCGAAGGCCAGGGTGCCGAGAGCGATGGTCCGTTGCTGGTGCCACATGGGGAGTGGTTCCTCCGGGTTCGGGGGCCGGGCGTTCCCCCGTGTATACCGCCCCGACCTCCAAAAGGTCTAGGCCAATTGGTCTTTCGGGGCGGCGGCCGCCGGCGCGGGAGCCCCGATGCGGCGGGCGGCCAGCGCGGCGAGCAGCGTGGTGGCCAGGGCGGCCGCGCAGACCGCGGCGAAGGCGGCGGTGTCGGAGCCGGCGGCCGTGTGCAGAGCGCCGAAGAGGGCGCCGCACACCCCGATGAGCAGGACGCTGCACAGGCTGTCGGCGACCTGGAGCGCGGCGGTGTTGGCGCCTTGCCGTCCGGGCGGTGACTGGTCGAGGGTGAGCACGCCCACGCTCGGGAGCAGCAGGCCCATGCCGAAGGCCGCCACGGTGAAGCCGGCCGGGGCCGTGACGGCGGGTGCCGCGCGCAGGACCCCGGCGAGCGTCAGCGCGGTCCCCGCGCTGTGGACGAGGGCGCCCAGCAGGATGACGTGCCGGCGTCGCGGGGACAGGTGCGGTCTGCCCTGGAGCCAGGAGGCGGCGGCCCAGGCGAGCGCCGCGCAGGTGAGCGAGTAGCCCGCGGCGGTCGGTGACCAGCCGCGCTCGTTGACCAGCAGCAGCGGCACGTACGACTCGGTCGCGAAGTAGGCGGCGGCCGCCAGTCCGCGCACCAGCACCAGGGCCGGTATGCCGGGACGCGCGCGCAGCGTCCCGGCGGGCAGGAGGCCGCGCAGCCCCGCCGCGACGGCCAGGAGCCCGGCCGCGGCGAGCACGGCGGTGCGCGGGGAGGGCTGGGCGGCGGCGTACTGCAGCAGCCCCGCCCCGACGGCGACGGTGACCGCCGGGCCGACGCGGGTGGCGGGTTCCTCCGCCGCCGCCCCGTCGTGCGGCAGGGCGGCGAGCGGGCGCCGCAGCAGGGCCGTCGTGACCAGCGTGAACACGGCGATGCCGTGGAACACCCAGCGCCACGACAGGTGTTCGGTGACGGCGCCGGCGATGGCGGGGCCCACCATGGACGGCAGGATCCAGCACGCCGTGACGACGGAGAACATGCGCGGGCGCAGCGCGGGCGGATAGCCGCGTCCGACCATCACGTACAGGGCGACGGTCACCGCCCCGCCGCCCGCGCCCTGCGCCAGGCGGCCGGCCAGGAACGGCATGATGGAGGGCGCCATGCCCGCGAGCGCCGATCCGCCGACGAAGCACAGGCAGCCGGCGTTGAGCGGGGCCGCGGGTCCGCGCCGGTCGGCCCAGCCGCCGCCCACCACCGTGCCGGCGAGGCCGGCGGCGAGGTATCCGCCGAAGGCGATGGCGTAGAGCGGCAGGGCGTCCAGTTCCTGAACGGCGACGGGCATCGCGGTCGCCAGGGCCAGTCCGGCGAAGGCGACCAGGAAGAAGGTGGCGGCGATGGCCAGGGTGCGGGACCGGTACGGGGCGGAGAGCAGTCCGGGCGCGCGGGGCTCGGACGCGGTCCGGGCGCCGTCGACGGGGGGCGGCATGGAGCTCCTTGGGTGGAGGGGCCGGCAGCCGTCAGCGCGCGGGCCGGGTGAGGGTGGCCACGAACTTGTACCGGGAGCCGCGGTAGACCGACCGCACCCACTCCACCGGCCTGCCGCGCGTGTCCCAGGAGTGGCGGGAGAGCAGCAGCATGGGCAGGCCGACGTCGGCGCCGAGCAGTTCCGCCTCCCTCGGGGTGGCCAGGGCCGTCTCGATCGTCTCCTCGGCCTCCGCCAGGCGTACGCCGTACTGCTCGGCGAGCGCGGTGTAGAGGGAGGTGTGCCGGCCCAGGTCGAGCCGCAGTCCCGGGAACCGCTGCGCGGACAGGTGGGTGGACTCGATCGCCATCGGCTCGCCGCTGGCCAGGCGCAGCCGTTCGACGCGCAGGACGCGGTCGCCGGTGCGCAGGCCGAGTAAGCCGGCCAGTTTCTCGTCCGCCGGGACGTAACCGATGTCGAGGATGCGTGAGGCGGGTTCGAGGCCCTGGGCCGCCATGTCCTCGGTGTACGAGGTCAGGTGCAGGGTCCGGTACACCTTGGGCCGGGCGACGAAGGTGCCCTTGCCCTGGACGCGGTCCAGCCGTCCCTCGCTGACCAGTTCCTGCAGCGCCTTGCGCAGGGTGGTGCGCGACGTGCGGAACTCCACGGCCAGCGAGCGTTCGGCCGGCATGGGTGAGCCGGGCGTCCGGCCCCCGATCATCTGCAGCAGGTGCTGCTTGATGCGGTAGTGCTTCGGGATCCGCTGGCTTGTCTCCGGCGGCCTTCCCCCGTTTCGGGCGCTGCTGACGTCGATGCTCATGTTCCGCCTTCGGCTCCGGTGCCCGGTGCAGCCCACGGTCAGCGGCCGCAGCTCGCTCGCACGGCCGAGGTATCGGGCGCCGTACGCTCGGCGAAACCGTTATAGCCGCGGGTTCCGGTGTTGGTCTAGTCCAAAGATGGGCCGCGGCCGGACAGGCGCACTGGTCACGCGCGGTCCCCCTCGGGGAGCCGTGCGGCCCTTCGGAATCACCCTCACGATACGGCGGCACCACCTTTTCCGGCAGCTCTTGACAGCCTCATAGGTCTAGGCCAAGCTCGCCCCTGCTGGTCTACACCATTCGAGGCCAGGTCCCCAGCCCGCCGGGCAGCAGCGCCGTGCGAAGGACGCCACCGAGGGCGTGGGTGAGCAAGCAATTCTGAGGAGGGGTGGCGTGAAGCGCAGGCTGACAGCCGCGATCGGCATCGCGAGCATGGTGTTCTCCGTTGCGGCATGTGGGGGCAGCGGCGACGACGGCGGGGGTTCGGGGCCCGAGGGCTTCAAGGGGCAGACGCTGGTCGTCTGGACGATGGACGGCTCGGCGCCCGAGGAGTGGACCAAGGAGGTGCAGACCGCCTTCGAGAAGAAGACGGGCGCCAAGGTCGAGTTCGAGACGCAGAAGTGGGACGGCATCCAGCAGAAGGTCACCACGGCCCTGTCGGAGTCCAACCCGCCGGACGTCATCGAGATCGGCAACACCCAGACCCCGGCGTACGCGGCCACCGGCGGCCTCGCCGAACTGGACGACCTGAAGAAGGAGATCGGGGCCGACTGGACCCCCACCCTCAACGAGTCCTCCATCTACGAGGGCAAGCAGTACGGCGCTCCCTGGTACTTCGCCAACCGGATCGTCATCTACAACAAGAAGGTCTGGGCGGACGCCGGTATCAAGGACACCCCGAAGACCCGGGACGAGTTCTTCGAGGACCTGGAGACCATCGACAAGAAGACCGACGCCGAGCCGATCTACATGCCCGGCCAGAACTGGTACTTCTTCGTCGGCCTCCTCGTCGGCCAGAACGCCGAACTGGTGAAGAAGGAAGGCGACAAGTACGTCTCCAACCTCGACGACCCGAAGGTCGGCGCCGCGATGGAGATCTACAAGAAGTACGCCTCCTACTCCAAGGCGCCCAAGGACAAGGACGAGGCCACGCCGCAGCAGGCCGAGGTGTTCGCCAAGGGCAGGACCGGCGCGTTCATCGGCATGGGCTGGGAGGCGGCCACCGCCGTCAAGGCCAACCCCGCCATCGAGAAGGACCTCGGCTACTTCACCATCCCCAGTGACACGCCCGGCAAGCCCGAGGGTGTCTTCCTCGGCGGCTCCAACCTCGCCGTCGCCGCCGGCAGCGAGAAGCAGGACCTGGCGAAGGAGTTCCTGAAGGTCGCCCTGTCCGACGAGTTCGAGGGCAAGCTGGCCAAGGCCAACGGCGTCGTGCCCAACAAGGAGTCCCTGCAGTCCGTCCTCAAGGGCAACGCGGTCGCCGAGGCCGCGGCCCCGGCCGCCTCGGTGGGCGGTACCACGCCGCTGATCCCCGAGTGGGCCGCGGTGGAGAACACGCCCAACCCGATCAAGAGGTACATGACCTCCGTCCTCTCCGGCAAGTCCCCGGCGGCCGCCGCCAAGGACGTCGAGGGCGAGATCAACAAGCGCCTGGCACAGGAGAACTGACGACGCCTCGCGCCGGGGGCGCCACGCACACCCCGCCCCCGGCGCGGACGCGCTGAACCGTACGGCCACGAAAGAGACGGCAAGCCATGCCAGTGCAGACCCAAGGCACGGACACCGCTGGGGGTGCCAGTGCCCACAAGACCGAGGCCGTTCCGCCTCAGCGGGAAGGGAAACGCAGATCCCCGACCGCACCCGGCCGGCAGGCCGTCGCCCCCTACCTCCTCCTGCTGCCGGCGCTGCTCGCCACCCTGATCCTGCTCGGCGGGCCCTTGGTGAAGAACGGACTGCTGTCCTTCCAGAACCTCCACGCACGCCAGCTCATCCAGCACCTCACGGAGTGGAACGGGGTCGACAACTACCGTGAGGTACTGGCCAGCGCGGAGTTCTGGAGCGTCGTCAAGCGGACGGTGCTGTTCACCGCGGCCAACGTGGTGCTCATCATGGGCCTGGGCACCCTGATCGGCCTGCTCCTCGCCCGGCTCGGCGCCCGGATGCGGCTGCTGCTCATGCTGGGACTCGTGCTCGCCTGGGCCATGCCCGTGGTCGCGGCCACCACCATCTACCAGTGGCTCTTCGCGCAGCGGTTCGGAGTCGTCAACTGGGTGCTGGACAAGCTCGGCTGGCACTCCATGGCCGACTACAACTGGCTCGGGACCCAGTTCTCGACCTTCTCCGTCATCACCCTGCTGATCGTATGGCAGTCCATCCCGTTCGTGGCGCTCAACCTCTACGCCGCCACGACGACCATCCCCAGGGAACTCTACGAGGCCGCCTCCCTCGACGGCGCCGGTGCCTGGAAGAGCTTCACCTCGGTGACCTTCCCGTTCCTGCGGCCCTTCCTCTACGCCACGACGTTCCTGGAGATCATCTGGGTGTTCAAGGCGTTCCCCCAGATCTTCGCCCTGAACGAGGGCGGCCCCGACCGGCTCACCGAGACCCTGCCCATCTACGCGTTCGTCGAAGGGGTGGGCAACCAGCACTTCGGCATGGGCGCCGCGATCTCCTTCCTGACCATCCTGGTCCTGCTGGTGATCACCTCGTACTACCTGCGCACCGTGCTCAAGCAGGAGGAGGACAAGCTGTGAAGCGCTCGCTCTTCGGCCGGCTGTCGCTCAACGCGACCGCCGTCGTCCTCTTCGTGGTCTTCGCGTTCCCCGTCTACTGGATGTTCGCCACGGCCCTGAAGCCGACCGGCGACATCATCGCCGAGGACCCCGTCTGGGTCCCCGTGAACCTCACCTTCGAGCACTTCGACCGGGCGATCCACGCGGACCACTTCTGGACGCTGGTGCGCAACTCCGTCACGGTGACCGTGCTCGCGGTGCTGCTGTCGCTCGTCATCGCCCTGTTCGCGTCGTTCGCCCTGGCCCGGATGCGGTTCGCCGGCCGCGGCGCCTTCGTCGTCGTCTTCATGCTCGCGCAGATGGCGCCGTGGGAGGTGATGGTGATCGCCAACTACATGCTCGTGCGCGACAGCGACATGCTCGACAGCCTGGTGCCGCTCACCGTCTTCTACATGATGATGGTGCTCCCGTTCACCATCCTGACGCTGCGTGGCTATGTCGCCGCGGTGCCCAGGGAGCTGGAGGAATCCGCGATGGTCGACGGCTGCACCCGCGTCCAGGCCTTCCGCAAGGTGATCTTCCCGCTGCTCGCCCCCGGCCTGATGGCCACCTCGCTGTTCGGGTTCATCACCGCCTGGAACGAGTATCCCCTGGTCCTCATCCTGAACAAGAGCATCGAGTACCAGACCCTCCCCCTGTGGATCTCGCAGTTCCGCACCGCGTTCGGCGACGACTGGGGCGCCACGATGGCCGCTTCCTCGTTGTTCGCGCTGCCCATCCTGGTCCTTTTCGTCTTCCTGCAGCGCAAGGCCGTCAGCGGTCTCACCGACGGCGCTGTGAAGGGATAACTCGGCATGACGACATCCACCAGCAGAACCGACACGCTCACCCGTGACGCCCTCGCCGTGCTGCAGCCGGGTTTCGCGGGGACCACCGCTCCCGACTGGGTGCGCCGCCGGATCGGCGAAGGGCTGGCCTCGATCGCCCTGTTCGGCCGCAACGTGACCACGGCCGAGCAGGTCACCGCCCTCACCGCGCAGTTGCGGGCCGAGCAGGAGAACCTCCTGGTGGCCATCGACGAGGAGAGCGGCGACGTCACACGCCTGGAGGTGCGCACCGGTTCCTCGTTCCCCGGCAACCACGCGCTGGGAGCCGTCGACGACACCGATCTGACGCACGGCGTCGCACGGGAGCTGGGCCGCCGTCTCGCGGCGTGCGGCATCAACTTCAACTGGGCGCCGTCGGCCGACGTCAACGCCGATCCGCTGAACCCGGTCATCGGCGTGCGGTCCTTCGGTGCCGACACCGCGCTCGTCGCGCGGCACACCGCCGCCTACGTCAGAGGCCTGCAGTCCTCGGGGGTCGCGGCGTGCACCAAGCACTTCCCCGGCCATGGCGACACCAGCGTCGACTCCCACCACTCGGTGCCGCGCATCGACGTCGACGCCGGCACGCTGGCCGAGCGTGAACTGGTCCCGTTCCGGGCGGCGATCGCGGCCGGCACCCAGGCCGTGATGAGCGCGCACATCCTGGTGCCGGCCCTCGACCCGGAGTACCCGGCGACGCTCTCGCCGCGCATTCTGACCGGTCTGCTGCGCGGTGAACTCGGCTACCAGGGCCTGATCGTCACGGACGGCATGGAGATGCAGGCCATCTCCGGCACCTACGGCCTGGAGCGCGGCGTGGTCATGGCCGTCGCGGCCGGTGCGGACGCCATCTGCGTCGGCGGCGGACTGTGCGACGAGGCAACGGTGCTGAGCCTGCGGGACGCCCTCGTGAGCGCCGTGCGCTCCGGTGAACTGTCCGAGGAACGGCTGGCCGACGCGGCGTCCCGGGTACGGGACCTGGCTCGGTGGACCGCGGCCACGGCGCGGACGACGGCCCCGGACAACCCGGCCGAGCGGGAGATCGGTCTGGTCGCCGCACGCCGCGCGGTCACCGTCGTCGCCGGGCCGGGCGCGGCGCCGGTCACCGAGCCGGTGTTCGTGGCCACGTTCCAGCCGGTGGCCAACATCGCCGTGGGGGACGAGACGCCGTGGGGTGTGGGCGCCGAGCTGGAACGCCTGCTGCCCGGCACCGAGAGCGGTGTCTTCTCCGGTGCGGAGGCCGGCAAGGAGGCACTCGCCGCGGCGGGTGACCGGCGGGTCGTCGCCGTGGTCCGGGACGAACACCGGCACGACTGGATGAGCGCCGCCCTCGACACCCTGCTGGCCGCCCGCCCGGACACCGTCGTGGTGGAGATGGGCGTCGCGCAGTCCGCGCCCCGCGGCGCGCTGTACCTGGCCACGTACGGCGCGGCTCGCGTCTGCGCGATCGCGGCGGCGGAGCGGATCGTCGCCGGCTGAGCCGAGCGGTACGTATCGGGGAGGACGTCCCGCCGGCCCGCGGGACGTCCTCCCCTCCTTCTTTTCTCTTTCCCTTCCCGCGGCACGCGCGCGGCCCGCCCGTGGTGCGCGGAAAACCGGGGGCAACCATCGGGCCGCGTCAGGTGTCTACTCATCGACAGCCGATCGCCGTGCTCGCACCGACGAGGAGACCATCATCACCGCCATACGCAAGACCCTGCCCGCCGCCGCGGTCGTCGGCGCCGTTCTGGTGGCCGCGGCCGCCTGCGGCACCGTGGAGCAGCTCTCCGCCGGGCAGAAGCTGGACCAGGCCTTCGAGAAGCTCGGCGCCGAGAAGACGCTCTCGTTCGAGCTGGAACTCGACACGGACGCCGCGAGCCTGAAGGCGCTGGACGCCTCCTCGGAGCCGGAGCCGGGCGAGGAACTGCCCGACGAGGTCGCCGAACTGCTCAGCGGCGCGACCATCAGCGTCACCATGCAGTCCAAGAAGCCGATCGACGAGTCCGGTGAGAAGGACTTCGTCGGCATGGCCATGAAGGTCGGCACCGAGGACGGCGACCTGGTCGAGTACCGGGTCGTCGGCGACTACACCTACATCCGCACCGACGCCAAGTCCCTCGGCAAGGCGATGGGCGCCCCCGTGCCGTCGGCGAACGACCTGCCGCCGGAGGCGGGCGCGCTGAAGAAGGTGCTCGACGGGGAGTGGGTGAAGATCGACACCGAGGAGATGGAGCGGACCACCTCCGAGATGGGTGCCGAGCCCGGCGCGGAGCCCGCGCCCGAGCCCACGCTGGACGCCAAGACGCAGAAGCGGCTGCTGGAGGCGGTCCGCAAGACCATCGCCCGCGAGGTCGAGTTCAAGACGTCCGGGGGCGAGGACGGCGCCGAGCACATCACCGCCACCGCTCCCTTCCGCACGCTGGTCTCGGAGCTGGTCGGCGAGATCCGCCCGCTCGCGAAGAGCCTGCCGCCGGGTATGGAGCTGCCCACCGAGAAGGACTTCAAGGACGCCCCGAACACGAAGGTCACGGCCGACTTCACGCTCGAGAACGGCGACCTGACCGAGGTGCGCGTCGACCTCGCCGAGCTGGCCGAGAACGCGAAGGTGAAGAATCTGGGCCTCGTGGTGCGGCTGAGTGAGGGCGGGGCGCTCACGGCTCCGGCCGGCGCGACCGAGCTGGACATCGAGGAGATCATGAGCGGGTTCGGCGCCGCGATGATGCCGGAGGAGGCCTTCACCGACGAGGCCTTCGCCGAGGACGCGGCGTAGTCACACGCCGGGCCCCGGGCGGCGCGGTCCCTTCACGGGCCTTCCCCCGCCGCCTGGGGCGGTCTTCCCCGGACGGGTCACCGAGTGACCGTCAGAAACGCCACTCCACCAGCGGAACGCGGACCCCGGTGAGCAGGCCGGCGAACATCACCGCGGACAGCAGCACGACGGCCACGAGGCGCAGCGCGATGATCGCGTCCGTGGCGGTGCGCAGCGGCTGCCAGGGGATCAGGCGCAGGAGCCAGGTCACGGGGACCGAGAGTCCGAAGAGCAGGGCCAGCGCCGCGATGTCCTCGTCGCCCGTCACCTGGGCCGGTGCGCTGTCGTCGAGGTCGTAGCCCTCGGCGTACATCGCGAAGGCGAGCACTTTCCAGCAGAGGGCGGCGAAGAGCGTGACGCCGGATTCCAGGAGGGCGAAACGCGGTCCCTGCCGGGTGGGGAGGAGTGACGTAAGCATGATCGCTTCGATCGCTTTCGGGGGTTCGTGGGGGGACGGCAGGGCCGTCCGGAACGGACGGCCCTGCCTCTGGTGGTGCCTGCCGGGTCGCTAGACCCAGGGATTGCCCTTGGCGTTGGACTTCAGCTTGTGCTGCTTGACGGCCTTCTTGCAGCGAGCGCACGCCGCCTTCTTGGCTCCGCCGTAGGTCCACGCCGTGATCTGGCCGCCGATCTTCCGGCCGACCGTGTTGTTGTACCGGTCGGCCGCGGAGTCCCGCTTGGCCTTCGCGGAACTGCCGGCGTTCTTCTCGTGGGCCCAGCCGAGGGACTTGGCCAGGCTGGATCCCACGGCCCAGGTCAGCATGGCCTGCCAGATGCAGTGCCGGTAGGCGTTCTGCTTCGGGCCGTTGCTGTAGGCGCGCTTGGCCTCCTTGAGCGCCCAGTGCGTGATGTAGACCATGTCGGCGCACCACAGGACGAACAAGGCGCAGATGGCCGCCTCGGGTATCAGGCCTCCGGTGCTGTAGTTGCCGGAGAGGTCGTAGCAGTTGACCGGATCACCGGAGCAGTACTCGTACGGGTTCGCGTTGCCGCCCGGGATCGGGTCCCGGGACAGGAAGCGGCCGGTTTCGGCCTGGTAGAGCCGCGAGCCCATGAGGGTGATACCGGACGGGGTCTCGCTGGACCGCTGCTTGCCGCCGAGCCAGCCGTAGCGGGTGGCCGGCTGGTTGTCGCGCCGCTTGCCGTACTCGTCGGTGTCGAGGGCGACCGGGGCGACACCGGTGTCCAGCGGCAGCTGGAGCGCGATGTCACCGTGGATGGTGCTCAGGTGCAGCACCGTCTGGTCGCTCTTGGCGGTGGTGGCGGCGAACGCGCCGGACGCGGACGTCACGTTGCGGGTCACGGTGCCCGCCGCGGCGTCCTCGACGATCCAGCGGGGATTGTCGGTGTCGTCGGCGTAGTGGTTGAGCTTGGACTCGGTCTGGGTCCAGGTGCCGCCGCTGTTGGTCTCGCCGGTCCAGCTGCGGAACCGCAGGGCCGCGTCGAGCTGCCACGTCTGGCGCTTGGTGCCGGTGGTCAGACGGTGGACGAGGTCGTTGACGTAGTAGCCGGCCGTGTTGCCGGGCAGGGCGGTGGTGCGGCCCAGGGCGTCGTACTGGTAGCCGGCGTCGACCAGCCGGTCGCCGCTGTCGTAGGTGTGGGTGGTGGTGGTTCCTCCGGTGGTGGGGCAGGCGGCGCCGACGTCACCGGCCGCGGTGGTCAGGGTCTTGCGGTTGCTGCGGCTGTCGAAGGTGTAGGAGCGGCGCGTGCACACCTGGCCCGTGGTGTCCTCGACCGTGGTCAGCCTGCCCGCCCTGTCGTAGCGGTAGCTCTGGCCGGACCAGCCGGAGTGGCTGGTGACCTGTCCGTGCACCGACTCGCGCACGGTGTCCGTGTAGACCGAGGTGCCGTCGCTGGTGCGGGTGTAGGAGCGGGACGTCTCGGCACCCGAGGGGTCCTGGGTGATGGCGAGGGCGTAGCCGCCGGGCAGCCGCTCGGAGGTCACCGAGCCGTCCGCGTCGTACGCGGCGGAGAACGTCCCCGCGACCGAGTCGGTCGTGCCGGTGAGCAGACCGCGCGGTTCCGCGCTGTGGTCGTAGGTGTACGTCACCGTGGACGGGACCGAGTCGGAGACCTTCGCCGGGCGGTCCAGCAGGTCGTACTCGGTCCTGGTGACGCCGCCGTCGGCGTCGGTGTAGGACACCTGCCGGCCCAGCTTGTCGTACTCCTTGGTGATGGTGCCCGCCGTCGCCGAGGTGAGCTTGGCGATCTGGCCGGTGGCCGGGTCGTAGGTCGTGGTGATCTCGGGGACGGCCTGGCCGGTGCCGCCCGTGACGGTGACCTTGGACTTGCGGCCGGCCGCGTCGTACGACGTGGTCGTGGTCCGCGTGGCGCCGTTGGCGGTCTCGGTGACCTTGGCCGGGTTGCCCCACCAGTCGTACTCGGTGGTGCTGTCGGGGACGCCGCTCGGCTGGCTGCCGCCGCCGGTGATGGTGCCGGCCGGGCCGGTCCAGCAGACCTGGTCGGCCCACTCCGGGCGGCCCTGGCAGTCGCCGGTGCCGGTGCCGGACCAGTAGACGGTGACGGTGGAGGCCGCGTCGTCGCCGGTGCCGCCGGGCGGGACCTGGTCGGTCACGCGTCCCTGGGCGTCGTAGTGGGTGCTCGTGACCAGGTTCAGTCCGCCGGAGTCACGGATGGTCAGGGTGGGCAGTCCCTTGGCCCAGTCGTACTGGGTCTCGTTGACGCGCTTGTCCCCCATCACCGAGTCGTGGTCGCGGACCCGGACACCGCTGACCTCCAGGGTCACCTGGTCCTTGACCGCCGCGGTGCCGTCGGTGGGACGGCCCTCGTCGTACTCGTACACGGTCCAGGCACGGGCGGGCACCGAGGTGCCGGCCTCGATCAGCACGGTGGTGCCGTCCTTGAGGTCCTCGGTGAGGTCCACCCGGTGCAGCGGGCCGAACTCCTCCAGCTCGCGGACGCCCTTGGCGTCGAACAGCGAGGTGGTGGAGAGCAGTTCGGCGCGTTCCGCCGTGGAGCGCTCGATGATGCCGAGGCCGGTCAGCGTCTCCTTCTGCGCGGCGGTCGTGCCGAGCGCGAGCGCGCGGTTGCCGGGGCTGAGGGTGCGGACGGTGTTGCCGAAACGGTCGTACTCGACGGCCGAGATGTGTCCGCCGGGCACCGCCGTGTTGACCTCGCGGCCGGAGACCCCGAGGTAGTGGACCTCGGCCCGCTGGTAGCCGGTGGCCGTCAGCGCGGAGCCCGTGTGCCCGGCCGGGACCGAGTCCGCGGGGAAGACCGCGGTGGCGTCGGTCGGCGCGTTCAGCTGGCCCCAGGCGCGGACGTCGGTGGCGCCCATCTTGTACGGCGCCGAGGTGCCGGTGAGCGGCACGTCGTAGACGACGCTGGTGGCCGCCTGGCCCTCGACGACGTCCGTCGTGCCCTGCTTCAGTCCCGGACGGGTGACCTTCAGCAGCATGCCGTCCCCGGCGGTGACGGAGCTGCCGGCCTTGCCGTAGGTGAAGGTCCACGGCAGTTCACCGGGCGGGGTCAGCTTGGTGACCCGGCCGGCGGTGTCGTAGGCGTACTCCGTCTTCAGGGACGGACTGATCTGCGGGTGCCACGCCTGGCGCAGCCGTCCGCTGCCGTCGTACAGGTACGCCTGGACGGCCCGCGACGTCGCCTTGGCCGCGCCGGGTTCGGTGGACCACAGCCGGATCTCCTTCACCTGGCCGGCGAAGTCGCCGAGGGTGTCGGCCGTGGCGGTGGTGGCGGTGGCGTACACGAACTGCAGTGCCCGGCAGCCCTTGGTGTCGGGGGTCGTGGTGCAGGTGGCGGCGCTGACCGCGGAGGACGGGGCGATGATCCGCTGGGGACGCGACAGGGTCGTGCCGTTCGCGGTCACCGTCTCGGAGACCACCGTGGTGGTGGAGTTGTCGAGCCCGTCCACCAGCGTGCCGGAGGCCTGCCAGGTCGAGGCGCCCTGCGGCTTGGTGAACCGGGTGACCATGCCGTCGGTGTCGGTGAGCGTGAAGGAACCGCTCACGGACCCCGTCAGGGTCAGGTCCTCCGCGCCCGGCTCGGCGATCCATCCGGTCTTGGCGGTGTTGGCCGTGAAGTGGATGGCGTCGCCGTCCGGCAGCACCACGTCGACCGCGGTGTCGGAGATGCGGCGCACGTGGGAGTAGTCGGAGTCGGCCTGCCCGGTCGTGGTGCCGGACACCCACTCCTTGCCGAAGATCGGCGCCTGGCCGGTCTGCTGGGCGGCCCGGCCGGGGGTGCGGGAGGAGGCCGTGCGGGAGACCGTCATGTTGAAGTACGACGCGTCGGTGGCCGACAGGCCGTAGTCGCCGGTGAGCAGGTTGAGCCGGCCGGGGCCGATCTCGCTGGTGGCCGCGCCGTCCGCGGTGCGGTCCACGACCACGGTCAGCGGCGGGGTGCTCGCGGCGGCGGAGTTCGGTCCGGTGAAGTCGGCCTTGATCTGCACGCTGCCGTCGGGGTCGACGGTGCCCACGGCGTTCCACACCAGTGCGGCGTTCTGGCCGTTGGTCAGTGGCACCGGCCAGGCGGTGAGCGCGGTGCCGGCGGCGGTGACGTCACCGACCGGGATCTTCACCCAGGGGTCCGCCTCGGAGCGGCGCCAGGAGAAGGAGACGCTGTCGTACTTGCCCGCCTCGGCCTCGGCGACCAGCGGCAGGCGGCGTGCGGTGCGCTCGCCGTCCGAGGGCTCGACGAATCCGCCGGGACCGGCGTGGAAGGTGTACTCGACGGCCTCGGACTTGTTGTCCGCCTTGTCGACCGCGCGCACCTGGAGGGTGTGGGTGCCGTTCTTCGGCGGGGTGACGGTCAGGGCCTTGTCGGCGGTGGATCCGCCGGTCGCGGCCTTGGTCCAGGTCACGCCGTCCAGCGACCACTCCAGCCAGTTGTGGTCGGCGGCGGGCGGGGTGACGGTGAACGTGCCCGGCTGGCCGGCGCCCTTGACCCACTTGTCCGACGGGTAGTCGGTGGACACGACCTTCGCCGGGGCGAGGGGTGCCTTGGTGTCGACCGTGAACGTCTTCCAGGCGGACCAGCCCAGGTTGTAGTGCGTCCCGTCGTAGGGCGAGGTGCGGAACTTGTAGGTCTTGCCCTCGGTCAGCAGGCCCGACGGCACGGTGACGGAGGCGGGCTGCCCGGACGGGGTGAGCGGGGACACCAGGATCTCGCCGAGCTGCGCGCCGGTGGCGTTGTCGGCTATCTGGAAGGTGCCCTTGACCTTGTCGCCGTCGGTGTCGACGAACGTGTCCCGCAGGGTCGGGGTGGTCGTGTTCACCACGTAGGCGCCTGCGTACGACAGGAACGGCGGGCCGGCCTCCTGCTGGGTGCCGGTGCGCGGCCGGTAGTTGTAGTTCACCACCAGCTTGGGCGGGTTGGCGGCCGCGTTGGCGGAGTTGACCCGCTTCCACTGGGCGACGACCGACTCGTCCGAGGCACGGATGCCCATGTGGCCGCGGGTGGCCTTGACCGTGGCCCAGTCCTGCGCCAGCGCGGTGACGTCGGCGTTGATCCAGCCGTCGGGCTGCGTGGCGCAGTCGGCGTTGCCGCGGGTCTCGGTGGAGGTGGCCTTCTTCGCCGTCATCGTCGGGCGGTTGGCCCACCGGCTGGCGGTCGAGGCCGCTCCCGAGGCCCACACCTCCCACGGGTGGGCCTTGCAGTCGGTGTTGGCCGAGTGGAAGTTCCACAGGCTGAGCTTGGCGCTGGAGACCAGCGCGTCCTGGATGGGCGTGGTGTTCCAGGTGATGAAGGACTGCGCGGTGCGCGGGGTGCCGTCGGCGTTCTTGGTGCCGGGGTTGCCGAAGTCCAGTTCGGTGTCGGTGGACCAGTCGACGGTCTCGCCCTGCTGCACGTAGGTGTCGAAGACGTTCGACAGCGCGGAGGTCGAGGGGTCGACGGTGACCGGGTACTTCGTGTCCGGGTCGGCGAGGAACTTCGCGTCCGGGGTGAGGACCAGGTCGACTCCGCCGGCGGTCTTGACGACCTTCATGGCGACCTTGGCGCGGTGGGTGTGCTCACCGGAGCGCTTGTCGACGGCCGCGTCCCACATCACTGGCGCGGGCATGACAGCCTTGGTGCCGCTCTTGCGGTCCGTGAAGCGCAGGCTGCCGTCCTTGAGCCGCTTGACCTTCAGGCCCTCGGCCTTCAGCGGCAGGGTGTACGTGTACCCCTTGCGCTCCGGGCGCTTTCTGATGTCCACGTACTGCTCGAAGCCGGTGCGGGTCGCCTCGACGACGACGTCACCGCCGGGCACGGCGTTCGGGTACGTGGCCCGGTTGCCGTCCAGTTCGGGCTCGGGCAGTCCGCCCTTCCACTGGAGGGTGATCCGCTGGTCCCCCTCGCCGAGCGTCACCAGGTCACGGGCCGCGGCACCGTCGTCGTCCGACAGCGAGGCCAGCCGTTTGCCGCCGCGCTTGCCGAGCTCCAGACCGCGCGGGTGCGCCTTCGGCGCCACCGAGCCGTCACGGGCGCGGACCAGGTCCAGGTCGACGGCGCGCCAGGCGTCACCGTCGCGGAAGCGCACGGGGCCGGCGGACAGCTCGCTGGTCAGGCTGCCGTCCGGGTTGGCCCAGGTGGTCGATGTCTCGGTGCGCTCCGAGAGCGCCTCGACGCGCTTGCCGGTCAGGCGTGCCGCGACGCGCGCGGAGGCGATGTCGGCGGCGGTCGTGGCGGCGGGCTTCTTCGGCTTCGCGGCGGCCGCGGCCGGCGGCTGGACCGCGAGGGCGGCCTCCGCGCCGTACAGCGCCGAGGTCGCCATCACGAGGGCCAGGCCCGCCGCGACGCGACGCACGCGCTGTCGTCCCCCGGGGCGGAGCAGGCCGAGAGGCCCCGTTCCGCCTCGGGGTGAGTGGCTGTTCAATTTTCTCCCCTTCTTGCCGCGGGGCGGCAAGTCTCATGAGGGGGTGCTCGACACACCCCCGGAGGAGAAACCTATGGACAACATGTGGATCTTGTAAAGGATTCGAAGGTGCGTCAGGTGGAGGAGGCCTGGTGCGCCGTGGCCTCGCCGGAGCCGGCGAGGATCTGTTCGCGGAGGATGTCGGCGTGCCCGCAGTGCTGGGTCAGCTCCCGCAGCACGTGGAGGTAGACCCAGCGCAGCGGCAGCGGGCCGCGGCGGTTGCCCCGCACGACGTCGTCCAGCGTCAGCTCCGCCGTGGCCCGGCGGGACGCCGCCCAGGTCCGGCGGTAGGCGTCCTGAGCCGAGGCGATCGTGTCGTCCTCGTGGAGATCGAAGGACTCGTCGGGGGTGCCGGGAATGCCGATCTCGGAACGGGGCCGGCAGGTGACCGCCTCGTCGAACCAGACCTGCTCGACGAAGGTGGCGTGCTTGACCAGGCCGAGCAGTGTGGTCTTGGAGGGAACCAGCGACCGGCGTGCCTGCTCTTCGGTCAGCCCGTTCAGACTGTCGTGCAGGGCGGTCCGGTACTCGTCGAGGAACACCTCGAACTGCTCGCGGAGCGTGGCGTGGAAGACGGCGGGATCCGTGGAGGGCTGAGAGACCATGACCGCAACGATAAGGCGGCCGGCTCGCTCCGTACGGTCCGGCCGGCCGAATCCGTCACGTCCTCCTGGTCAATGCGCTGAGCGCGACGTTCGGTTCGAGGACGTTGACGCGCGGCTCGCCCAGGAAACCGAGTTGGCGCTGAAGAAGCCGCCGCCGTTGGTGCCCAGGCTCTCGATGGCCTCCTGGAAGGCGACCGCGCCGGGGCTGATGGCCTGCCGGTCACCGGTCAGGGTGGTGACGGTGTGGATGTCGCCGAAGTTGTGCACGGCACCGGCGGCGACGGCGGAGAGCGGCAGCAGGACGCGGACGGTGCCGCGCACCAGGTCCGCCCAGAAGTTGCCCAGTTCGCCGGTGCGGGCGCGGACGAACCCGCGTACGAGTGCCACGGCCACCGCCATGCCCACCGCGGCGGACAGGAAGTTCTGCACGGCCAGACCACCGGTCTGCACCAGGTGGCGCATGGCCGACTCGCCGGAGTACGACTGCCAGTTGGTGTCCCGACACGAACGAGGCGGCCGTGTTGAACGCCTGGTCAGGGGGCGGTGCACCAGGGTGAGGGCGCCGATCAGCGCGGTCACGAGGAGCACATCAGCAAGTACGGGACCCATCGCTGCTTCTCAGGACCTCTCCGGGAAGATCAGGGCGAGGACGAGATAGCCCAGCAGGTCGACGGCCACGACCAGGCCGGCGACGTTCTCGGCGGTCACAGCTTCGCCACCCCTCGGGCGACGAGGGCCACGAGCGTGAACACCGCGATCGTGGCGACGACGAAGGCCAGGTCGGCCATCGCGAGCTCCTGGGTGAGACGGGACGAGCATCGGACGAGTAGAGAAAAGCCCGGCCCCGTCGGGATCCGGCCACCCTTGACGGCTCTCTTACGGCGCCCGTCTCGTCCTTGACGCGTCCCATACGGCCATGACAGGCGAGGACCCGGCCCTCGCTCCCTCGGGCCGCCCGCCCCCTCACCCGCCACGAGATGAGCAAGCCATGCGAAAATGACGCGCGATACAAGTGCGTCTCGGTAGGGTCAGCAGGGGAGGTGACCGGGTGTCCCACGACGAACAAGCCCTGTTCAGCGCGGTCGACGCACTGCTGGAACAGGTCGCGCAGGACCCTCTGCCGCCACCGGCCGAACGCAAGCGGCTCCGGGAGGCAGCGGGGCTCAGCCAGGAGCAGATCGCGAGGGCCCTGAAGGCCCGGCGCGAGTCGGTCGGGAACTGGGAGGCCGGCCGCAGCGAACCGCGGCCACCGAAGCGGGCCGCCTACGCCCGGCTGCTGGAGGGACTGGCCGCGCGCTTCCCCGCGCCCCAGGAGCCCCACGATCCCCCCGCGCCCGCTTCCGTTCCAGCTCCCGCGCCCCTTCCCGCTTCCGATCCCGCCCCAAAAGCGCCGACGCCCCCCGCGGCTGCGGCCCCACCGGCGGCGCGGAGCACCGAACCGGCGACGACGAGCACCAGGCCGTCGGCGCCCCCCCGGCGCGCGGGCGCGCAGACGTCGGCGAAGAAGACGTCGGCGAAGAACGCGGCAGCGAGGAAGACGGTGCAGCGGCCGGCCGTCACGGCAGGCGCCGACGGGCGGTTCGAGAACGGCCCGCTGGCCGTGGTCGACGTCGACGACGACGGCCAGGTGGTGGCGTACTGCGCCGGCGGCCTGGTCCTGGACGTGCCGGCCGGAACGCTGCCCGCCCTGGTCGACTGGACGCTGGAGGAAGCGCGCCTCGGCCAGGCCCGGCTGCACCGCCACGGCCGCGACGCCGACCCCGTCCTCGTCCTCACCGAGGCCGCGCTGGAGCGGTACGGCCTGCCCACCGAGCTGTCCCCGGAGGAACGGCGCGCCGGACGGCTCGCGGCCGGCCACAAGGTGGTCAAGCAGATCAGCAGGGCCGGGCAGCGGCTCACGCAGCGCGGCCTCGGGCCGTGGGCGCGCGTCTACCGCGACCCGGAGGGCTCCCGGCGCCGGTGTGTGCAGCTGTGCGTTCCGGCCTGGGGCGCGCTGCCGGCCGACGAGTGGGACGACAGGAACAACCCGCGGCTTCCGGGCCTGCACGCGGCGGACCTGGCCCGGTTCCTGGGCACGTACGCGGACCGGGTGATGACACCGCGCGGCACCACGGCCGTCACCGGCCTGGAGCTGATGACGGCGCTGCGCCCGCCGACCCGCGCGGAGAGGGATCCCGTCACCGGCGAGTTCCGGCAGGCGTTCAACGACGACGCGCTCACCCGGGTCCACGAGGTGGTGGAGTGCGAGGTCCCGGACGAACACCCCCTGCTGAAGGGGAAGTTCGCGCGGCACCATCAGCGCACGCCGGCCGAGATGCTGCTGGAGGAGCCGTACCAGTGGTGCCGGCCGCTGACCGACGACGAGTGCATGCGGCCGTACCTGGTCGCCATCGACGTCAACATGGCGTTCGCGGCGGCCGCGAACGGCCTCACCGTCGGCCTGAACGGCCCCACCCACCTGACCGGCAACCCCCGGTTCGACCCGGCGCTGCCCGGCTCGTGGCTGGTCGACCTCTCCCACGTCGACCTCGCCCGCGTACGGGTGGACGGCCGCGCCGTGGACGCCGGCCGGCTCCCCTCCCCCTTCACACCGACCGGTGAGCGCCCGACCGGCCCGGCCTGGTACGCCACCCCGACCGTCGCCTACGCCGTCGAGCTCGGCTTCGACGTCGCGCCGGTCGAGGCGTACGTCCGCACCCGCACCGGCCGCTACCTGGACCCCTGGTACAAGCGGCTGCGCGACGCGTACGTGGCCACGATGGCGGACCTCGGCGTCACCACGGACCTGAGCGGGAGTGAGTTCCTGGACGCGATGGCCCGCACCAGGGAGGCCGACCCGGCCCTCGCCCTGCTCCTGAAGGCGATCAAGGCCACGGCGAAGGGCGGCATCGGCAAGCTGCGGCAGCGCAACCGCGGCCAGGTGCCGTACTACGAGCCGTGGCCGGCCCTGGAGCGCGTGACGTGGCGGCCCGACATCCGCGCCGCCGTGCTGTCCACCGTCCGGATCAGCATGCACCGCAAGATGCTGAAGACCGCGGCCGCGGCGGGTGTGTACCCGGTGGCGATCGGCACCGACGCTCTCGTCTACCCCTCCCCCGGTCCCTCACCCCTGGACTTCCTCCCGCTGACGCCCGAGGGCAGGCCCGCCCCCGGCACCTTCCGCCTCGGCGTCTCCCCCGGCATGGTCAAGCACCAGGGCACCCGGACCGTGCTGTGGGCGGAGCAGCAGTTCGAGGAGCACGGCGGCGTCTTCAACATCGCCAACCTCGTCAAGATGTAGGTATTCACGATCCGCGTCATGTTCTCGCGAGCGATGACCTCCACATAGCACTTATGACGCTGCGCTGAGATCCCAGCCACGGATGGATGCAGAGCTGTGTGTTCGGCTTGCCGGGGATGAGGCGTCTGAGGGCCTCGCCCTGGGAAGGTTCACTTCCGGCTGATTCCCGAGCAACACCTTCCGACTCGCCTACGTCGGGTTCCAAACTCGTAGCTGATCACAAACTTGGCGGTGGCCCGTCGCGGCCATGGTGAGGGAGGCCTCGAGGTGCCGACATCGCGTACGGGTGTGATCGTTCTTGGGCTGTTCCTGGCAGGGGTCTGTGGGGCGCTGGCGATCGCCTTCGTGACCGGGTCGGGAGTGGCGTCGGCAGCCGCGGGTCTTCTTCCGACGCTTGCCGGTACCTACCTGGCCTGGGCGGCATTCCGGGCCGACCGCGTCGAAGCGGCCTCAAGTAGGGGACTGGAACAGATCGCCGACGAGCTGGCTGTCGCCGTCCGCCGTCAGTGGGAAGCCGAGACACGCGTGCGGCGGCTCAACGATCCCTACCCGTTGCCGGTGTCCTGGGAGCCGGCGCCCGGGGAGTTGGTGGAGGAGTGGCGGCACATCACGGCGGCCGCCACTGCATGGCCCAGCGGGCTGCGCGGCGACCCAGGCGTCTGGGCATCGGACCCCCGTGCACTTGCGGGCACCGACGGCGCCGTCGACAACATTTTGGAGAGCGTCCCTACCGGCCGGTTGGTCGTGCTCGGCGCACCAGGCTCCGGTAAGACCGTCCTGCTGGTTCGCCTCGTTCTGTCGTTGCTGGAGCGGAGACCGCTCGGGGGTGCTGTGCCGGTCCTCTTCTCCCTCTCCACATGGAATCCGTCCGAGCAGGACTTGGAGAGCTGGATGTGTGAGCAACTCCTCCAGGACTACACAGCACTGCGAGCACCGGTCCACGGCTCCCTGGAACGTATGAACTGGGGACAGGCACTGATCACGCACCGTCTGCTGCTTCCCGTCCTGGACGGGCTCGACGAGATCCCAGCAGCCGTACGCCCGGCTGCGCTCAGCCAGATCAACGCCGCTCTGTCACCGGGTGGGAAAATCGTCCTGTCCAGCAGGGAACACGAGTACCGGGAGGCGCTGGCCCCCACCACGTCCGTCCCATCGAAGTTGTCCGGGGCAGCGGGGGTGGCACTTCAGCCGGTACACCACGAGGTGACGGCCGAGTACCTGCAGCGTGATTCGGGCGGTGCGGGAACGGCTGCGGCCGCGCGCTGGGCACCCGTGATAAGCCACCTCAGCAGTGGCAACACGCCCCTTGCCCAGGCTCTCAGTACGCCGCTGATGCTCTTCATGGCCCGCACCCTCTACAACCCCCGGCCCGGGGAACAGACCGGCTCCCTCCCGAACCCTGCCGAACTGTGCGACGCGACGCGCTTCCCCACGGTGAGCAGCATCCAGCAGTATCTTTTCGACGCCTTCGTCCCGGCGGCCTACCGACCCCACCCGGATCCGCGGAAGCGTCCCCGCTGGCAGGCCGCGGACGCTCAACGCTGGCTGGCCTTCCTCAGCGCCCATCTGGAATCGCGGCTGCAGGGAACCACCGACTTCGCGTGGTGGCACCTGCGGCACTCCGTCCCGGGGCCCCTCGTCGGTCTTCTGATGGGGGTCACGAGTGGCCTGGTCGGTGGGCTTGTCGCCGGCTTCGGGGCGGACATCGGCATCGGCTTCGGTGTCGGTCTGGGAAGTGGCATTCTCCTGGGATTCGCGGTCGCGCTGCCGGTCCGACGCGTCAGCGGGTCTGGCCAGGGCGCCATGAGTGGACTCGCCGGTGGCCTGGCTGGAGGTCTCGCGGGCGGTTTCTTGTCAGGGCTGGCGAGCTTGCTGGGCATCGGGTTCGCCGTCGGTCCGGCGGGAGGCATTGCGGCCGGACTGGGCGTGGGGCTGGCTGTCGGGCCCGCCAGCGGCCCGAGAGGCGGCCTGGTCGGTGGAACCGTCGGCGGCGCCACGGCTGGCCTCATGTCCGGTATCGGCTCTGGGCTGCCGTCCGGAATTGTCAACGGTGTGGGCATCGGCCTGGCGGCCGGGCTCACGGCCTGGCTCGCGGGACGAAGCGAGCCGGCGCAGAGGTTGCACTGGTCGCCTGTCGGCGCGGCTGGCGGTCTCGCGGTGGGGTGCGCGCTCGCTCTGGCGGCCGGACTCGTCGCGGGACTGGCCGCCGGGGTCATGGTCGGCCTCGTCACTGGAGCCGTCGGTACTCTCATCGCCGGACTCACTGGAGTTCCTACGGACCTGACTGCGGCGGGAGACCCCAAGGCGGTCTTGCGTCGAGACGTCCGCACCTTCGCATTGATCTTCCTTGCCATGGCGCTCGCCATCGGGACCGTCGTCGATCTGGTGACAGGCCTGGCCGTCACCACGGAACTGCAGCTAGCCACCGATCCGACCGTGCTGCTCACCGCCGGCCTTGCTCCCGGTGCCGCCATGGGGGTCATCTCGGGACTCGCGATCGCCTTCACCCAGGCAGCCGGCGGGACGTTCCGCCTCGCACATTACTGGCTGGCTCTGCGTGGAAGGCTGCCGTGGCGGCTCATGCACTTCCTGGCCGACGCTCATGAACACCGAGGAGTTCTGCGCCGGGTCGGGGCGGTCTACCAGTTCCGCCACGCGGAACTGCAGCGCCGGATGGCCGACGGGTAAACCCGCATCAGCAGCCGACGCGAACAGAGGGGAGAGTCAGGCCGGCCGCTGAGCGGTAGGTCCAGCGCGATGCCGCGCAGCGCCGACCTGGTCTTTCGCTCCGCTGCTCCGCCCGCCAGGGGCGAAAAGTCTGCCTTGCCTCACGGGTGTGCGACGGGCCGACATTCCACGCTCAAGGCTGGTCGGGATGCCGCCCCGACCAGCCGTACGGCTCCGGCATGAAGACCACGACCAGTTCGCTGCGCAGGCCCGCCGCCAACCCGACACCCCCGGCTGTCACCTCTTGGCCAAGTCAACCCAGCGCCTCGATCCGGGGCATGAGCCACTCTTTGCGGTGATCACCATCCTGTCTTGGTCTACACGGCATATGCCCTGGCTATCACCTACCGCGTGAACTCGAACGCAACACGCTGTGCTTCACCACAGCGCACGAAAGGGGTCTCCTTGGCTACCCACCGGATTCCGCGCTTCCTGGCAGGCACTCTCGCAGTCCTGGCGCTGGGCGTGGCCATTCCCGCCGAGGCTTCCGTACAGGCCGCGGCAGCGCCCGCCTGCAAGGGGGCGTCCTGCAACGGCAAGAACCCCAACGCGACAGGCTGCGCCAAGGACGCCGTCACCCCCGCAGGTGCGGTGGCCCGGTCGGCTGGCGGCGGGCCAGCCGTTCAGATGCGGTACTCGAAGAAGTGCAACGCCGTGTGGGCGCGCTTCGAGTCCGCTGCAAATGCCAACTGGAGGGGCAAGCTGGAAGTCAGGAACGGCAACCCGTACGTGTTCAACGCGTCTCCGAACTACGCGGCCTACACCACGATGGTGAACGCCAGCCTCGCCACCCGTCCCTGCGTGGAGCACTACGACGGCGTTGGCGGCGGTTGGGCGTGCACGAAGAAGTGGTACTAGGTCGATTCCTTCGGGTCATCTCACCGACCAGATGAAGTTGGCGGCGAGGTGGAGTCCAACCAGGTAGATGGTGGCGGTCTTGTCGTGGTGAGTGGCCAGGCCGCGCCATTGCCTGAGTTGGTTGATGCACCGCTCGACCGTGTTGCGCTGTTTGCAGGCCTCGCGGTCGAAAGCCGGTGGGCAACCGCCGCGGGACCGCCCGAGGACATGGTCATCCGGCTCGCCGGGCGGGGACCCTTCTGACGGGCCCAGGCGGCGTGCTGACGAGCCCGGACGAACGCGCGGTCGACCGCGACGATCCAGTCGAGGTCGCCTTCGGCGTCGGCCTGGGCGAGCAGGGCGGTGCAGACCTTCTCCCAGGTACCGTCGGCGGCCCACTTCCGCAGCCGGTTGTGGGCGCCCTTCCACACGCCGAAATGCTCGGGCAGGTCCATCCACGGCGTGCCGGTGCGGTACTTGAACGCGATCGCGTCGATCACCTGCCGGTGACCACACCACCGCCCACCCCGCCGAGCGGTCCGATCCGGCAGCAACGGCTCGATCCTCGCCCACCAGCACGATACGCCGTCACAACGAGGTGTCGTAGTCTCCTGAACCGGTCGCCTCGGCCTCTCCCACCACGAGGCGGCCTCGCAGGGAGGCGCGATGACTCAGATCACTCTCGGCAGAAAGAAGGACGTCGACCCGAACGGCGATCCTCTCCAGCGCTCGCAGATCGGCTGGAGCGACGGACTGTCCGACCGGCAGCTCTACGAGATCGCCCGCGGAGTCTGGGTGATGCCCGGATCACGCGTCGAACGAGAGCGGCCATCGAAGTGAGACGAGAACTGCGGGACATTCGATGAGACAGCAGCACAGGCAGCAGGTCACCGCGGTCCGGAATGACAATGGCGGCGCGAACCTGCACAAGGCCGACCCGACGGCCGGGGAGGGGGAGTAGCCCGCCATGCCGGACTCGATCGGCGACAGCCTGGACCGCGCGCTGGAGTCGGCGTTCACCCGCCGTCCCCCGCGAAGCGCCCAGGCGCAGATGAAGTACCTGGTCAGGCAGCTCAAGGGCACGAGGGCCGCAGCCCAGGCGCTCGGGATCTCCCAGCGCACCGTGGAGCGGTACGTCAAGGGACAGCTCAAGCGGCCCCGCCGGGACCTGCGCGACCGTATGGAGCGGGAGGTGCGCAAGCGCTGGCAGCCGCAGGTGAGGGCCAAGGCCAGGAAGAAGGCCGCCTCCACCGACGGCCTGATCGTCTCCACCCGTGCCCGGTTCGGGTTCACCGCCGCGCCGGGCACCACCGACGACGCCCGCGTCCGCGACATCACCCAGGCCCTGCCGCCCGACTTCGCCGACCGCCTCTTCACCGCCCGCGACCAAGGCGCCACCGAGCGGCAACTGCAGCGGATCGCGGCGGAGGGCCTGGCCCGGATGTACTTCCGCGCCGACAACACCCGCGCGCACGGCCTGGACGTGGAGTTCACCGACGTGGAGCACATCGAGATCGAGCTGTAGCAGGAGGGCGAGCCGTCGCACGCGGCTCGGACGTCCCGCGCTGATGCGGATGTCCCGCCGATGCGGATGTCCCGCCGATGCGGAGGTCCTGCTGATGCGGAAGTCCCGCTGATTAGTGGCTCGGACCGAGGGGCACCCCGTGAACCGGAGGCCCCGGCCGGGCAGGGAACGTCACCGCACCCGACGGCATCGCAGCGGCCGTAGGCGACAGAAGGGAGGAAGCGATGATCACGGAACTGGCTGTCGAACGCGTTGAGTTCACGTGCGGTCACTGCTGGTACAAGTGGAGCGTCGACTACGACGTGCAGTACTACCGCGACGAGGACGGGCACGAGTGGGAGTACTTCACCCGCGACGGCCGGAGTGTGTCGTCCCCCTACGAGCCTCAGGGTGCCCCGCCCTGCCCGATCTGCGGTCGCCGCTGGGTGGGCCGTCTCATGGCGCGCCGGCCCGTCCCTCTCCCGCCCGGTGCGGCCGGCACGCCACGGGTCATGCTCGCGGGCACCCGTGCGGAGCACCGCACGGACCGCCACGACGCGCCCCCGCTGGAAGCGGACGCGCACGAACAGCCGCCGCAGGACGCGGCCGCCTCGCCCGGGGACCGGTGAGCCCGGCGGTCGGGTTCAGATGGTCACGCGTCCGATGCGGGTTCCTCGGCGACGGAACCGGAGTGAGAGGAACCCCGGCCGTGGCACGGCCGGGGTTCCGCGTGCCCGCGGACCGCGTCACCTCACGGTCACGGACCGGGACGGTCAGCGCCGCAAGGTGAGGACACCCGGCCGCCACGGCAGCCGGTTGTAGTCGCCGCCCGCGGTGGGGGACTTGCCCTGGTAGAGGAACTGCAGGTTGCAGGGGTCAACGGTCATGGTCTGGTCGGGGTTGTCCCGGACCAGGTCGCCGTGGCTGATGTCATTGGTCCAGGTGGCGCCGCTGTTGGCCTTGCCCGCGAAGGGGTTGCTCTCGGTGGCGGCCTGCGGGGTCCACGTGCCGCTCAGGCTGGAGGCCGTGAAGGAGCGGAAGTAGCGCCCGTTCGCCCCCATCGCCTCGACGATCATCAGGTACTGGTTCTGGCCCTTGACCTTGTAGACCTGCACGCCCTCGAAGAGGTTGGCCTTCGTGTCGCTCATGATCGTCGTGTACGAGGAGCCGAAGTTGCCCGGGAAGTTCCCGATCGGCATGCTCGCCCGGTAGATCTTGCCGTTGTCACCGGCGAAGAACAGGTACATGTTCTGCCCGTCGGCGATCAGGGTCTGGTCGATCGGGCCGGTGTCGGAGCCGGAGATGCTCCCGGTGAACAGCGGCTGCGGAGCGGACCAGCCGTTGGGGTTGGTGGGGTCGCTCGACGTGCGGTAGATGAAGGGCCACTGACCCCACTGGTAGGCCAGCACCCAGATGTTCTTGGGCGCGAAGTAGAACAGCGTGGGCGCCACCGCGGCCTGGTTCATCCCGGTCTGGCGGGCCGACGCCATGTCCGACCAGTTCGTGAAGGGGCTGAACATCATCGAGCCGTACGACGAGCCCGCGAAGTTGGACCCGTAGACCAGGTACTTGCCGTTGTGCTTGACGGCGGTGAAGTCCTTCACCGAGTCCCACCCGTTCGCCGGCTGCGCCAGGACACCCGTGGACGACCAGCGGTACGTCGACGGCAGCGGGCACGTGCCGTCCGGCGGGGTCGGATTCGCGGACAGGCCGGTCCACTTCTGGTTGCTGCCGCCGTTGCACGTCCAGAGCTGCACCGCTGTGCCGTTGGCCGTACCGGCGCCCGCAGCCTCCAGGCACAGCCCGGACTCCGCGCCGACGACCGTGCCGTCGGAGTTGACCCGCCACTGCTGGTTCGCACCGCCGGAACAGGTCCAGATCTGCACGCGGGTGCCGGGCGTGGTGGCGTGGCCCGGCACGTCCAGGCACTTGTCGCCGTACACGGTGAGCTGGTTGCCGTCCGTCAGCGTCCACTGCTGGTTGGTCCCGCCCCAGCAGTCGTAGAGCTGGAGGGACGTGCCGTCGGTCTGGGCGGCGCCCTGCACGTCGAGACACCGGCCGGACCCGACACCGCGTAAGGCACCGCTGGAAGCCGCCTGCGCCGGGGCGGCGACGAGCAGCGCCGCCAACGCGGCCAGGGCCGCGACCACGGCGGCGAGCACCCCGGACGGGTGCCTGCGGCTGAAAGTTCTTCTGTCCATGGGGCTCTTCCTCAACCTTGGAGTAGGAGGTCCGGTTGGCCTCGCGCGAATGCGCATGTTGCGTGCATGACATCCATGCATTCGAGATACCGAACACGTGTCGGAGTGTCGAGCAGTCTGAATGATAGGGACCCGGCGAACGGCGTCAATGCTTCTCGCACGTGTCGCCGCGAAGGCCGCAACGTTCGAGGTGCTTGATCCCGGCCCTGACCTTCGACGTCGGCCACCGACGGCCCCCTGGCCGACGCGACCGGACTTCTCCGCAACCTTCGAAACATTCGGACAAGGAACTGAAACTTTTTCTGCGAGGAGTGTTGACGAGGCATCGTCAACACCTCAATCATCCCTGTCGGGCACCGACCACAGTTCGACATTTCGGACGCACGCGCACCACCCCGCACCACCCCGCTCCGAGCGGCTCCGAGCGGACGACTCACTCCCCTGCGTTTCAGTCCTTCCGTGATCTCTACCTTGGAGGCACAGCCATGGGCTCGTACGCCCTTCCCAGACCCGTTGTCCGCCGGAGGCTGCGCGGCGTTCTGCTGGCGCTGCTCGTCGGCGTCCTCGGAGTGGCCGCCGCACTGGTCGCGCCGGCGCCCGCACACTCCGCCGAGACCACGCTCGGCGCCGCCGCGGCGCAGAGCGGACGCTACTTCGGCACCGCCATCGCCTCGGGCAGGCTGAGCGACTCGGTGTACACGTCGATCGCGAACCGCGAGTTCAACTCCGTCACGGCGGAGAACGAGATGAAGATCGACGCCACCGAACCGCAGCGGGGCCAGTTCAACTTCACCGCCGCCGACCGCGTCTACAACTGGGCGGTGCAGAACGGCAAGCAGGTGCGCGGACACACCCTGGCCTGGCACTCCCAGCAGCCCGGCTGGATGCAGAGCCTCAGCGGCAGCGCGCTGCGCCAGGCGATGATCGACCACATCAACGGCGTGATGGCCCACTACAAGGGCAAGATCGCCCAGTGGGACGTCGTGAACGAGGCCTTCGCCGACGGCAGTTCGGGCGCCCGGCGCGACTCCAACCTCCAGCGCACCGGCAACGACTGGATCGAGGTCGCCTTCCGCACCGCGCGCGCCGCGGACCCGGCCGCCAAGCTCTGCTACAACGACTACAACGTGGAGAACTGGACCTGGGCCAAGACCCAGGCCATGTACGCCATGGTCCGGGACTTCAAGCAGCGCGGCGTGCCGATCGACTGCGTCGGCTTCCAGGCGCACTTCAACAGCGGCAGCCCGTACAACAGCAACTTCCGCACCACGCTGCAGAACTTCGCCGCCCTCGGCGTCGACGTGGCCATCACCGAGCTGGACATCCAGGGCGCCCCGGCCTCGACCTACGCCGCCGTGACCAACGACTGCCTGGCCGTCGCGCGCTGCCTCGGCATCACCGTCTGGGGCGTGCGCGACAGCGACTCCTGGCGAGCGAGCGACACGCCGCTGCTCTTCAACGGCGACGGCAGCAAGAAGCCCGCCTACACCGCCGTCCTCAACGCGCTCAACGGCGGCTCCACCACGCCCCCCACGGGTTCGGGACAGATCAAGGGCGTCGGTTCGGGCCGCTGCCTGGACGTGCCCAACGCCAGTACCACGGACGGCACCCAGCTGCAGCTGTGGGACTGCCACAGCGGCACCAACCAGCAGTGGACGTACACCGACGCCGGCGAACTGCGGGTCTACGGCAACAAGTGCCTGGACGCCGCCGGCACCGGCAACGGCTCCAAGGTCCAGATCTACGGCTGCTGGGGCGGCGACAACCAGAAATGGCGCCTCAACTCCGACGGCACCATCGTCGGCGTCCAGTCCGGCCTCTGCCTCGACGCCGTCGGAAGCGGCACCGCCAACGGCACCCTGATCCAGCTCTACTCCTGCTCGGGCGGCGGCAACCAGCGCTGGACCCGCACCTGACGGTACCCGCCGCAGACGAAAGGGCGAATCGATGACGGCCTACGGTGCGGCTTCCGCCGCCCCTCCAGGAAGGCATCGTTGGTGGTCGCGGCTCGCCGCCCTGGTGGCGGCGACCCTCGCGATCGGCATGCTCACCGCGGTGAATCCGGCGCCCGCCGAGGCGGCGACGGTGGACACCGGTGCCTGGTACGTCCTGGTCAACCGCAACAGCGGCAAGGCGCTGGACGTCTCCGGCGCGTCCACTGCCGACGGCGCGCGGGTCAGTCAGTGGACACGCAACGACGGCACCCACCAGCAGTGGCAGTTCGTGGACTCCGGCGACGGCTTCTACCGCCTCCGGGCCCGGCATTCGGGCAAGGTTCTCGACGTGGCCGGCGCCTCGGCCGCCGACGGCGCCGCGATCCAGCAGTGGGCCGATCACAACGGGGCCAACCAGCAGTTCCGCCTGGCCGACTCCGAGGCGGGTCACGTCCGGCTGATCAACCGCGCCAGCGGCAAGGCGGTGGAGGTGCAGGGTGCCTCCACCGCCGACGGCGGCACCGTCGTCCAGTACACCGACTGGGGCGGCGCCAACCAGCAGTGGCAGATGGTCAAGCTGTCGTCCGGTGGTGGCGGCGGATGCGGCAGCGCCCCCACTCTGACGAGCGGTACGCACACGATCCAGAGCGGCGGCAAGACCCGCAGCTTCATCCTCCGGGTCCCCGCCGGCTACGACAGCAACCACCGCTACCGGCTGATCTTCGCCTTCCACTGGCGGGGCGGAACCGCCGCCGACGTCGCCTCGGGCGGAACGAGCGGGAGCGCCTGGTCCTACTACGGCCAGCAGGAACAGTCGAACAACTCGGCGATCCTCGTCGCCCCCCAGGGCCTCGGCAACGGCTGGGCCAATTCCGGTGGTGAGGACGTCACCTTCGTCGACGACATGATCCGGCGCATCGAAAGCGGCCTCTGTGTCGACCCGGCCCAGCGTTTCGCCACGGGCTTCAGCTGGGGCGGCGGCATGAGCTACGCACTCGCGTGCAGCCGGGCCGACGTCTTCCGGGCCGTCGCGGTCATCTCCGGCGCCCAGATCAGCGGGTGCAGCGGCGGCAGCCGGCCCATCGCCTACTTCGGCATCCACGGCATCGGCGACAACGTCCTCGGCATCGCGCAAGGCCGGGCTCTGCGCGACAAGTTCGTCGGCAACAACGGCTGCACCCCCCAGAGCCCGCGCGAACCCGCGCCGGGCAGCCGAACGCACATCACCACGGCCTACTCGGGCTGCCGCGCCGGATACCCGGTCCAGTGGGCGGCGTTCGACGGAGGCCACATACCCGGCCCGGTCGACGGCTCCCCCGCCGAAAGCGGCGTCGCCACCTGGACCAAGGCAGAGATCTGGAGGTTCTTCGCACAGTTCCAGTGACACGTCCGCACCGTGGAGTGGGGCCGGGACGACCTGGCTCCACTCCTCGGCGTCCCCGTCGATCGACGGCCTGACACCCGCCCCTGGCCGCCTCGGCCTGGCGCGGCACCGGCGCACGCCTTGCACCACCCCCGGCTTCTTTTTGCACATTGACTGCAACAAGGATTGACGACGTGCGTCTCACGGCTCCCGGGGTCACCGTTCGTCCCGGCCTCCCGCCCTCATCCCCACGACCGGTCCCCGCTCCCGGTGGCCCGGCCGTGCGTCACCCGGGCTCGGGCGCGTGCGGACTCGTCGCGGGTGGTTCGGCCGGGCGTTCCCGGCCACCGTCATGACCGGACGCCACCACGACGACGAGGCCCACTACGACGGCCCCGGCGGCCACCCGCCCGGCGGCCCTCATCAACCAGCCCGCCGTCGCAAGGCCCGGCAGCGACGCGCCCTCGCGCCGCGTCGGTGCGCCCAGTCGCTCGGCCCGCCGGGCAGGCCGCAGCAGCCGGGCCAGGAGCAGTGCCGCGACCGGGAGTTGCAGCAGCCACAGGACGGTGCGCGGCCACTCGCCGTACCAGACGTTGGTGCCGTACAGCAGGGTGTGCCACACGCTCAGCACGTACACGACGATGACGAAGCGGTGCAGCCGGCGCCAGGTGTCGGCGCCGATGCGGTGGCGGACGTAGAACAACAGGCCCAGGGGGATGGCCAGATACAGAGCGCCCTGTCCCAGCGGAATGGCGATCCGGCCGGTGCCCGAGTCGTACCAGCCGGGCATGAACGTGTCGGCGAACCCCGCCCACAGCCGCGCGGCCCACGCCAACTGTGCCTCGTAGCGCACGAGTTCCGCCGCGAACATCAGCGCGTGCGCGAACATCAGGGCCATCGTGGTCAGGCTCGTGGTGCGGTGCCAGCGTTCCAGCACCCGCCGGGACACCGGCAGCCGGGCGGGGCGCGGCCCCGACAGCAGCAGACCGAGCATGACCGTGCCCCAGGCCCACAGCAGGCCCGACCAGCCGAACGCCTGGCTGAGCAGATACATCCAGTACCTGCCGGCGTCGTCCATGAACGGCATGACGGCGACCGTCGCCGAGTCGCCCGACTCCATGCGTGCGTACAGGAACGCGAAGACGGCCGCCGTGACCAGGACGGCGGCACCCGCGTCGGGGAGCGCGGCGCGAAGGTCGGCGCGCAGGACGACGCGCTCGGGCGGACGCTTGTCCCGAGCGGGCGGCGGGTCCGTCGTGCCGTGGTTTTCCGGCGTCGTCTCTGGCAGCATCCTGGGCCCTCCGGGCGCGGTCCTCCGAAGGGAGGCGCGGGTGACGTCGACGCTCCAGTGTGAAGGGCGTGGCCGGGATCACGGAGGACGCATCCCGGCCAGAGTCGTCGTCCGGGCCGGTCGCGCCGCCTCAGGCCCCCGGCGTCGCGCTCCGGCCGATGTGCCCCGCCGACTGAGCCGGTTCAGGCTCACGCGGCAAGCGTCGGCTCCTTCTCCCCGCGGGCACTCACCCGACCCGCTACGTACTGCTCGAGCAGTGCGTCCGCCGCCGCCAGAGCCTGCTCGGCGGTGCGGGCCCCGGTCATCACGCACAGGGTGTACGTCGCGTCTTCGAGAGCCCGGCTGGTACGCCCGGTGGGGCGCACGTCGTGCTCGATCCGCGCCTGGGCGAACCGGGCCAGTACAGCGCGCAGCTCCTTCTCCGCCGGAATGATCATGCTGATGCCTCTCCCCTCGAAACCCTGCCCGCCGGGCAACCTCCGGCCGACGTTCGCTTGCCCCGCGCCGAGAGGTCTATGCCTGCCTGCGCGCAGCGCTGTCCACGCGCCCGCCACCGCGGCCGGGGCAGGGCATAGAAGCGTGCGAGCAGGGCAGACGGTCGGCCTGGAACAGGGAGGACACCATGACGACGACGGAGCAGTCGGCCAAGCCGGAGGGGAAGGACACCGCCTGCTGCGGGCACAGCCACGACGGGTGCCGGCCATCCGGTGCCGAGGCATCGGAGGCGCCGGAGACGCCCCATGAGCGGGTCAACCGCCGCTGGAACGAGATCCTGCAGGAGACCCGGGTCACCCAGACAGGCGTGCAGATCCTCTTCGGTTTCCTGCTCAGCGTCTCCTTCACGCCCACGTTCCGGCAGTTGGAGACGCTGGACCGGGGCATCTACGTCGCGACCGTGGTGCTGGGCGCGGCAGCGACGGCATCACTCATAGCCCCCGTCTCCATCCACCGCTTGCTGTCCGGTCAGCGCATGAAGGACGAGGTGGTGGAGTCCGCCGGCCGTCTGATGATGTGCGGCATGGTGCTGCTCGCCCTGACCATCGGGTGCACGCTCCTGCTGATCCTGCGTTTCGTGCTCCCGGGAGTTCTGGCCGAAGTGCTCGTCGGCACGGTCATGCTGTGGTTCGGCCTGTGCTGGTACGTGCTTCCGCTGCGCCTGCGCCGCCGGGCCGCTCGGCGCTCCTCCCGTACCGGCTGACGGTCAGCGGTTCTCGCGACGGCCGGCGTCCTGACGCGTTCGGACCCGTTGCCGGGTGGCACGGACCCGGCAACGGGTCCGGGCAGCACCCCGCAACGGGTCCGAGCAGCACCCGGCAACGGGTCCGGAAGGCTTACGGCCGGCCTGGTCCCGGCCGTCCGGCCGTCAGGTGGTGCTCAGCATGCCCTCGCGCAGGCGGGCCAGGAGGCGGCTGATCAGGCGGGAGACGTGCATCTGCGAGACGCCGAGGCGTTCGCCGATCTGTGCCTGGGTGAGCTCCTCGACGAAACGCCAGTGGATGATCTTGCGTTCGCGCTCGTCGAGTTCGGCGATCATCGGGGCCAGGGCGTGGAAGTCCTCGACCAGTTCGAGTGCGGCGTCCTCCGTGCCGATGAAGTCGGCGAGGGCCGCCTCGCCGTCCTCGCTGCCGTGGATGGCGGCGTCGAGGGAGGCGGAGTTGTAGCCGTTGGACGCCAGCCGGGCCTCGACGACCTCCTCCTCCGGCAGGCACATCAGCTCGGACAGCTCCTTGGTCGTGGGGTTGCGTCCCAGCCGGCTGCGCAGTTCCTCGGTGGCGCGGGCCAGCTGCACCCGGGCCTCCTGCAGACGGCGCGGCACGTGGACCGCCCAGGAGGTGTCGCGGAAGAACCGCTTGATCTCGCCGACGATGTACGGCACCGCGAAGGAGGTGAACTCCACCTCGCGGGAGATCTCGAACCGGTCGATGGCCTTGATGAGGCCGATCATGCCGACCTGGACGATGTCCTCCATCTCCTCCGGTCCCCGGCTGCGGAACCGGCCGGCCGCGAAGCGGACCAGGGACATGTTCATCTCGATCAGCGTGTTGCGCGCGTACTGGTACTCGGGCGTTCCCTCCTCCAGCACCGCCAGCTGTTCGAAGAACAGTCGCGACAGCTCCCGTGCGTCCTTGGGTGCCACCTTGGACGGGTCCGTCACCTCCGGAACGTCCACCGGAACGTCCACCGCCTGGTCAGTAGCCTGCACGGTCGTCGCCATCACGCGCCCCTTTCACCGGTCGTTCGATTCGTACCCGCCGGAGCCATCGGCCGGCGAAGGCGCGCCTACCCCCGACTCGGCGCGTCATTCCTGGAACTTTGTCCTGCGGGACGGATCACTCCAGGGACATGTACAGGCGCACGATCAGTCCGGACGACGGTGTCCGGATCTCCACCAGGTCGCAGAGCTGGTGCATCATCCACACCCCTCGGCCGCCGCCGGGGGACAGCGGATCGGGCCGGCGCCGGCCGATGAGCGGATCCGGGAACCGGCCGCGGTCCGCCACCTCGGCCACCACCGAGCCGGCGGTGTGCCACAGACGCAGGACGCCGTGCCCGCCACCGTGGCGTACCGAGTTGCCGGTGGCCTCGTTGACGGCGAGCAGCCAGTCGGTACGGCGGTCCGCCGGCAAGCCCGCCGACTCGGCCCACTTCCTGGTGGCGTCGCGTACGTCGGCGAGGAGCCACTCGTCGAAGGGCAGCACCTCCGGGTCCACCGGTTCGGGCAGGGGCGCGTCGCAGTCGCGGCAGACCGCGTACGGGTCCGTGTAGTGGGGACTGGGCCGGTACCCGGTCCGCTCACCGATGACCGGATGCGTGCGGTGAGCCTGCTCCAGCACTTGTGCGGGCAGGGCTGTGTCGTACGGGCACAGGATGGTGGCGCGCCGGCCGGCGAAGGCCAGGTTGATGAGCGCCTCGTGACGGGTGGCCTCCCGTATCTCCGCGGGGGTGCGCCCCACCCAGATGGGCTCCCCCACGATGACCGGGTCCCGGTCCGCGTGCCGGTCGGCGAATTGCTGGAGCATCGAGAGAATGCGCCCCGGGTTGCGTCCGTCGCGCCGCATGTCGACCCAGGTGATGTCGCCGTGCCCGTCGCCGGCCAGGTCCCTCAGCGAGGCCAGACGTATCCCGGGGACGGCCACCAGTACGGGTCGGGCGCGGGCCGCCGACTCGCGCACGAAGGCGCCGACGCCCTCGATGTAGTCGCTCTCGGTGCTGTAGAAGAGAGCGGGATGGCAAAAGGGCACGTCTTCCCGAGCGGACACGGGGGTCAGCCCCGTACGAGCGGTCACTGTTCGGCCACCTCCAGGCCGGCGCCGAGCTCCGGGAAGAGCCGCAGCATGCGGTGCAGGGCCGGCGGAGCCCCGAGGACGCGCACGGGCGGGCCGGTGGGACGCCGGCGGGCCGCATCGGCGATGCGGGCCAGGGTCGCGATGTCGAGGTGGTCGAGGCCCGAGAGGTCCAGGGTGATGTCCCGTACGGGCGACGCGGCGAGCGCGGCCGCCGCCGAGTCGACGACGCGACGGCTCTCGTAACCGGCCGAACCCTCCCACCGGAATCCCGGCGGGCCCGTCAGCGGAGCCGCCGACAGCCCCCGGCGCCCGTGCCCGGCCGACCCGGCGGCCGACCTCTTCACATGCGCGCCCACCAGGACGCTCAGGTCGTCGCGGGGCAGCAGGCGCCGGTCGTAGAAGCACCACGCTCGCAGCGGCAACCGCTCGAAGACCTCGTGGTGGATGCGCAGCTCGTACTCCAGCAGGCGCCCGACGCCGGATATGTCCCGGCCGCCCCACGACATCTCACCGATCGCCCGCAGGCCCCGGAACCCTTGCGCGGCCGCGGCCGCCACGGCCTCGTGCCACAGCCCGACCATCATGTCGGGGTCGAACCGGCCGCCGGCCAGATACGTCTCGTCGGCGGTGGCCACCACGAGCTGCCCGCGCCGCACCGCGGCAGCGGCGTCCACGCCCCGGTCCATGAGCGTGCGGGTCACCCGGTCCGGTTCGGTGGCGTCCGAGAAGTACCGCATCTGCTCGCCCTGCTCCAGCCCGGCTCGGACGAAGGCCACGAGGTGACCCGCCCACTCCTCGTCGCTGGAGTACTCCACCGCCATGTGGCGGTCCCCCGCGGCTTCGCCGCTCCCGGACTGGCATGACCCGTGCATCGGGACGCTCCTTAGTGCCGCTGAGGCGGGTGTGCGGCACCAGACTAGGCGCTGCGGGGGATGAACACGGCCTGAGTGGCGGAACCCGGCATCCTGGGCACACCGCGCCGGGCCGCGGCACCCGTCCGCCCGCCCCTGCGGGGTGCCCTTCTTCTCAGGTACTGCCCGATCTTGATCATGCCGTACGCCGACCTGGGTACGCGGACGGGGGCCGCCGGAGGTGACCAGCGGCGGTTTCCCGCAGTACGGGCCCAGGGGCCGCCTCTGCGGGCGTGCGGAGAGGAGGGGCCGACGCGGTGACGATAGCCGACGCGGTGTTCGCGTTTCTGGGAGTGGGAGCGCTGCTCGCGGCGGTGCTGCCCCGGGTGGTGGCCGGACGGCCGCTGTCGATGCCGCTGGTGTTCCTGGCGGGCGGCATCGTCGTGTATCTGCTGCCCTTGCCGCTGCCCGCGATCGACCCGGTGGAGAACCGGTTGCTCGCCGAGCACATCACGGAGATCTGCGTGATCGTCGCGTTGATGGGTGCCGGGCTGGCGCTGAACCGGCCGGTCGGCCGGCGCCGGTGGGCGACGACCTGGCGCCTGCTGGGCGTGACGATGCCGCTGACCGTCGTCCTGACGGGGCTGGTGGCGTGGTGGCTGCTGGACTGGCCGCCGGCCGTGGCGCTGCTGCTGGCCGCCGTGCTGGCGCCCACCGACCCGGTGCTCGCCTCCGAGGTGCGGGTCGGTGAGCCCACCGAGGACGAGCACGACGAGGACGAGGTGCGGTTCGCCCTGACCAGCGAGGCCGGACTGAACGACGGGCTGGCCTTCCCCCTGACGTACGCGGCGGTCGCGCTGGCCGCGGCGGCGGGCGGCGGCTGGTCGGGCGGCTGGGTCGGCGCGTGGGCGGCGCAGGACGTCGCGTTCAGGTGCGCGGTGGGGGTGCTGAGCGGGTGGCTGATCGGACGCCTGCTGGGCTGGCTGTTCTTCCAGGCCCGCTCACCCGTGCTCAGGCTGTCCGAGCACCGGGAGGGCTTCGTCGTCCTGGGTGCCACGTTCCTGTCGTACGGGGTCACCGAGTTGCTGGGCGGCTACGGCTTCCTCGCCGTGTTCACCGCCGCGTGCTCGATCCGGGCGGCCGAGCGCGCGCACGGCTTCCACAACGTCCTGCACGATTTCGTCGAGCAGATCGAACGCCTCTTCACCGCGGTGGTGCTGTTCCTGCTCGGCGCGTTCATCGCACTCGGCGGGCTCGCCGCGCTGACCTGGCAGGGGGCGGTCGCCGGGCTGGCCGTGCTGGTGGTGATCAGGCCGCTGTCCGGCTGGGCCGGGCTGCTCGGGACCAGCCTCGGCAGCAAGGAGCGCTGGGTGATCGCGGGGTACGGCATCCGGGGTATCGGTTCGCTCTACTACCTCGCCTACGCCCTCGGTCAGCAGGGCTTCGCGGTGCCGGCACGGGAGGTGTGGGCGGTGGTGACGTTCACCGTGCTGGCCTCCGTGGTGCTGCACGGTGTCACGGCCGGCCCGGTCGTCACCCGCCTCGACCGCCTGCGCGGCACCGCACCCCCACCGGCCGGAGGTCAGTGACACACCGCGCTCGGCAGGGTGTGTCAACGAGGCCGTTCACCGAAGGCCGCCTCCGGGCTGGGGTAGCTGTCGAGGACCCGGTCGACTCCGGTCAGCCGGAGCAGGTCCAGCACGGGTCGGCTGGGGGCGATCAGCGCGAGGCGGGCACCGGTGTTCCGGGCGGTGCGGTAGGCGGCGATCAGGCAGGTCAGGCCGGCCGAATCCAGGAAGGTGACGCCGGACAGGTCCGCGAGCACCGTACGGCCGTCGTCGTCCGCCAGGAGCGGTTGCAGAGTACCGGCGAGACGGGGGGCGGTGTGCAGGTCGAGATCGCCCGTCACGGTCACCAGGTGACCGTCCTCGGCCAGGGGCCGGACATGCGTCCGAAGGGTGGCCGCACGGCCGTCCGAGGCGCGCTCGGTGTTCCCGTCCCCTGGACGGCGCTCGCTCATGGCGTCAGCTCGCCCTGGTGGCCGGCGCGCCATTCGGTGAGCAGGACGCTGGCGTCGTCGTCGAGTTTCCCGCCGTGGTGATCGATGACGGCCGCCATCAGCCGGCGCAGGGTCTCGTGCAGCGTGTGCCGGCCGGAGTGATGACGCCGGATGAAGTCGACGAAGCGGTCCCGTCCGAACTCCCTGCCCAGGGCGTCGCGGGCCTCGGTGACACCGTCGGTGTAGAGCAGCACCCGGTCCCCGGGTTCCAGCTGCTCGATGCACTCGGTCACCGGCAGGCCCAGGTCGGTGCCCATGGGCCCGGCCGGCGGACAGGCCAGCTCGGTCGTCCAGCGGTTGCCGCGGATCAGGATGGGCAGGTGATGGCCGCGGTTGATCCAGGTCAGCCGCCCGGTGCTCATGTCGAGGTCGGCCAGGATGCCGGTGACGTAGCGACGGGTACCGAACTCCTCGAGCAGCGCCTTCTCGACGAACTCACTGGTCTCGGCCAGTGAGGCGCCGTGGCGGCGGGCGTTGCGGCAGGCGGAGACGGCGACGTTGGCGGTGATCCCGGCGGTGGTGTCGTGCCCCATGGCGTCGAAGATCCCCAGGTGCAGCGTGGTGCCGGCCACGGCGTAGTCGAAGGCGTCCCCGCCGACCTGGTAGGCGGGTTCCATGGCCGCGCCCACGGTGACGTCCTGGCCCGCGTAGGCGGGGGGCGGGGTGAGGTTCCACTGCATCTCCGCGGCCACGTTCATCGGCTCGGTGCGGACCCGACGGGCGTAGGAGTCGCTGAAGGAACGCTTGCTGAGCACGAGCAAGGCCGTCATGGATGCCAGGGCGCGCAGCACCTGGCGGGTCGGTTCGTCGTCGGCTGAGACGTCGGTGTCGGCCCGCAGCACGCCCACGCGTTCCACGCCGTCGGTCACGGGCACCCACCATCGCCGCCGCGGCGACGGGCCTCCCGTCGCCGGCTCGGCGAGCACGTCCACCCGCTGGAAGGCACGGCCTGGCAGGCTGCCCTCGACGGTGAACTCCTGGCCGCCGTCACCGGCGTCCAGCCCCACCCCGGTCAGCTGGCGCAGCACCGTCTCACGGATGTCGACGAGGAAGACGGCCGTGTCGTGGATGCCGACCTCGGCGGCGTGCCCGGCGATCAGCTCGGGCAACTGCTCCAGCGTGATGGTATGGCTCGCCTCCATCAGCCTGACGAGCATGAGCGGTGCCGCACGAGCGTCGACCATGGCGACATCACCGGGGCCGTGCGCTCGCCCGGGACACCGACGACGCCTCGTACGGCCGGTCTGGCCCTGCGGCGACGGCGGCCAGGACGCGGATCATCGGTAGGACGCTTCCATGACGCTCCCTCTCATCCGGCGGCGCTGAGGGGCCGCCTGCAGAGGATCTGCCATCGGCCGTGTACCCGCCGGTGTGGGCCGCACGCGCCCGCCGGTGTGGGGCCGGGTCGACGCAGAGCAGCGGGGGCGGGGCGCCGCCGTACCCCGCGCCCGGCGAGCGGCTTCGCGCGCGCCCCTATGCGGGGCCGTGCCAGTCCAGGCACAGGACGGTGGCGTCATCCCTCACATGGCCTTGGCACGCTTCGGTGACCGCGGTGACCATGGCACGCACCACCTCGCGGGGGTGTTCGGCAGCGGTGTCACGGATGAGAGCGGGCAGGTCGACGGTCTCCGCCTGGCGTTCCTGCATGCCGTCGGTGTACAGCACGAGGCGGTCGCCGGAGCGCAGGTCGAGGTCCTGCACCCGGTACGCGCCCTGTACGGATACGCCGAAGGGGAGGTCGACGCGCAGCCCGACCTCCTCGACGGCGCCGTCCCGCAGGCGCAGGGGCCAGGGATGGCCGGCGTTGACCAGCTGGGCGCCGGTGCCGTCCAGGGCGATGCGCAGGAGCTGGCCGGTGGCGAAGGTGCGGCGGCCGTGGTCGAGGAGTGCCTGGTGTGCCTGCCGGGCCTGCTCGGCGAGGTCGGCGCCGGCGCGGCGGGCGCCGCGGGAGGCGTTGACCAGGAGGGTGGCCGTGAGGGAGGCGTCGACGTCGTGGCCCAGGGCGTCGGTGATCGACAGGTGCAGGGTCCGCTCGTCGAGGCTGTAGTCGTAGGTGTCGCCGGCGATGTCGGAGGCCGGGACCAGGGCGCCGGCCAGGGCGAACTCGGTGGATTCGCAGGAGGGAGCCGAGGGCAGGAGCTGGCGCTGGATCTCCGCGGCGAGACTCACGGTCACGGTGCGGTTGCCCCAGTGGTAAAGGTCGGTGAAGCGGCGGTCGGTGACGATGATGTACGCCAGCGCGTGCGCCGCCTCTTCCACCTGCTCCAGTACGTCCTGCGTGACGTCGGTCAGGAGCAGCTCCAGGACTCCTATGGCGTCGCCGCGGTTGGTGACCGGCGCGAACACCCGGCGCCCCCGTGCGCCGTCCGGTACCTGCACCAGCCGCTGGCTGCGCAGGACCTGGTCGTAGACGCTCCCGGCCAGGCTGACCTGGTCAGGGCCGTGCTCCTGTGGTGTCGCCTTCTCCTCGTGGACCCGCAGCAGGCGCCGGCCCACGATGTCCACGAACAGCAACGAGACGTACCGGGCCCCGAACCGCTCGCGCAGATGGTGCGCCACGACGTCGAGGGAACGCACCGGCGCGGCTGCCTCCGCTGCCGCCAGCAACTCCGCCAGTCCGATCCGGTCACGCCCCATGTCCGCCTCCCTCAGTCCGTCACCCTCCTGCCCCGCCGGCGCCCGGTCATCACAGCCGCCACAGCGGTCCGCCGCCGTTCCGTTCCAGGCGGCGGCGCCGGCCCCCGTTCCTTCTCGGAGGGGCCGGCGCCGTTGTACGCGACGTAGGGGTTACTCCTTGTCGAACACGACCTTCTGGACGTCGTCAGGGCCGTCGAACTGTTCCGTCGGAGCGTTGGCGAGCTTCTCGACCAGGGTGTCGTCCGCGCCGTTGTCCCTCGCGAGCGTGACCAGGTCATCGCGGCTGGAGGGGTACTCGGCGCCCTTCAGGGCCTTCTGCAGGTCGATCGGGTTGATGCTTGCCATGGCGGTCTCCTTGCTGTCTGACATCCCCGGCCATCGAATCGATCGGCGGGGCGAACCGGCATGGACATCCTGTTCACAGGGGATCAGGTGACGCACGTCGGCCCGTCCGCTCGGAGCACGCATGCCGCCCTGCGGCCTTGCGCCCTGCGGCCTGCGGCCTGCGGACGATCGCGTGTCGCGTCCGTACCCAGCGGCCTGAGCACGTGTACGACGTGGCTCGGGCGCTGCCCGCCCTGTCGGGCGGCTGGCGTCACCTGACTCCGTGCGTCTGGAGCCACATCTCCAGCAGTGCCACCTGCCACAGCGTGTTCGCCCCTCGCCTGGTGCGATGGGCGTCGGGCGCGGCGAGGAGCTCGGCGACGTAGTCCTGACGGAACACGCCACGGGCCTTCGCCTCGGGCGCGGTGAGGGCGTCACGGACGCGCTCCAGGACGGGACCCGCCATGTGCTTGATGGCGGGGACGGGGAAGTAGCCCTTCGGCCGGTCCACGACCTCGCGCGGCAGCACCTTGCGGCCGGCCGCCTTGAGCACGCCCTTGCCGCCGTCCGCGAGCTTCAGCTCGGGCGGGCAGGCGGCCGCGAGTTCGACGAGTTCGTGGTCGAGGAAGGGCACGCGGGCCTCCAGGCCCCAGTCCATGGTCATGTTGTCGACCCGCTTGACCGGGTCGTCGACCATCATCACGTGCGTGTCCAGCCGGAGGTCGGCGTCCAGCGCCGTCTCGGCCCCCTCGGCCGCCATGTGCGCGCGCACGAAGTCGCCCGAGACGTCGTGGGCGGGAAGCAGCGCGGGTTCGAGGATGCGGGCGAGGTCGGCGTGGGTCCGGTCGAAGTAGGTGTCGATGTACGCGTCGGCGGCCCGCTGCCGGGGCACTGCCGCCATGTCGGGGTACCAGTGGTAGCCCGCGAAGACCTCGTCGGCCCCCTGGCCGCTCTGGACGACCTTGACCTCCTTGGCGACCTGCTCGGACAGCAGGTGGAAGGCGACGACGTCGTGGCTCATCATGGGCTCGCTCATGGCGGCCACCGCCCCGTCCAGGGCGCCGGAGAGCCGGTCCGAGGGGACCATGAGCTGGTGGTGCCGGGTGTCGAAGTGGCGCGCGACCAGGTCGGAGTAGGGGAACTCGTCGCCCTCCTCACCGCCCTCGGACTCGAAGCCGACGCTGAAGGTCGCCAGGTCGCGCTGCCCCTGCTCGGCCAGCAGCGCCACGATGAGGCTGGAGTCCAGGCCGCCGGAGAGCAGCACGCCCACCGGCACGTCGGCGACCATCCGTCGGCGGACGGCGGCACGCAGCGCGTCCAGGACCGCGTCCGTCCAGTCGTCGGCGGTCAGTCCGGCGTACTCGGGTCGGCGGGTGTAGCCGGGCTGCCAGTAGCGGTGGTCCCGGCGGGTGCCGTCCCGCTCGATCACGCGCACGGTCGCGGGCGGCAGCTTGCGGACTCCGGTGAGGACGGTGTGCGGAGCCGCGACGGTCGCGTGCCAGCTGAAGTACTGGTGCAGTGCCACCGGGTCGAGCGAGGTGTCGACCCCGCCGGCGGCCAGCAGGGCCGGCAGCGAGGAGGCGAACCGCAGCCGGTCCGGTGTCTCGCTCAGGTACAGCGGCTTGATCCCGAGCCGGTCACGGGCCAGCACGACCCGGCCGGTGTCCTGCTCGACGATCACGAAGGCGAACATGCCGTGGAAGCGCTCGACGCATGCGGTCCCCCACTGCTCGTACGCCTTCAGCACCACCTCGGTGTCCGACTCCGAGAAGAAGCCGTGGCCGAGGGCGCGCAGCTCGTCGCGCAGCTCCCGGAAGTTGTAGATGCACCCGTTGAAGACGCCCGCCACGCGGCCGTGGGGGTCGGTCATGGGCTGGGCACCGCTGTCCGACAGATCGATGATCTTGAGTCTGCGGTGCCCCAGCGCGACCGGCCCCTGGCACCACAGACCACGGCCGTCGGGCCCGCGCGGGGCGAGCCGGTCGGTCATGCGCTCGACCGCCGCCACGTCCGGTCGCCCGCCGTCGAAGCGAACCTCGCCACTCAGACCGCACATCAGACGGACCCCCTTCCGGTGGCGTCCTCAGATGGGCCGGACCGCGACACGACGATGACCGCGCGCGAGCCGGAGGGTGACGGGAACGACGACTGCATAACGGTGGATGTCCTCCTTGATCGGAATGCTGGTGCGGGCCGGTCCCGGCCGGCACCGCGGTCGCCCGCCGGCGGTGGGCCGCCGACGCGACCAGGAAAGCGGGGGTGGGAAAAGTCGGGGTGCGGAAAGTGCGGGTGGGGCGAGCGCGGAATCGATGCCGCTATCGGCCGACCGCGCCGCCGGCCGCCGTCCTGCGGCGGTACGGGCGGGCATCGCCGGTGCGCACCGGGCTGTCCGGCAGGCGGGTGGCCGGGGCGACGCGCCGTCCCGCTCGCCCACCGCGGGTCTCGTCGACCATCAGGTCGACGCCGGCGAGCAGGTCCTCGGCAGCGGCCGCGCTCCGCATCCGGTGGGCGGCGCTCCCCTCCGCGAGGGCTTCCTCCAGCAGAGCGTGCACGGTGTCCCAGTCGCCGGACGCCTCCAGCGCCGGACGCAGGTGGTCCCGCATGCGGCGCAGCACCTCGGGGGCGGGCCGGGCCCGCCGGGTCGCGGGGTCCACGAGGTCCCCCTCCAGGCCGGAGCGGGCCGCGCGCCAGGTGGCGCCGCGCAGCCACTCGTGCCGGCCGTCGCAGAGCGGACCGTCGGTGCGCGCCAGCCGTTCGCACGCGTCGTGCACCAGTGCCCGGAAGAGACCGGCGATCAGCACCACGGTCTCCGCCCGCGGGCAGGCGTCGCAGATGCGCAGCTCCAGGGTGCCCTGGTGGGCGGAGGGCCGTACGTCGTGGTAGACCATCCCGGCGTCGCTGATCACCCCGGACGTGATCAGCTCCTCGATGGCGGCGTCGTAGTCCTGCGCGCTCGCATGGCAGCCGGCGGGCCCGGCGGTGGGCCAGCGCTGCCACAGCATGGTGCGCCAGCTGGCGTATCCGGTGTCCGCGCCGAGCCAGAACGGCGAGCTCGCGGACAGGGCCAGCAGGGGGGCGAGCCACGGGGACACCAGGCACATGGCGCGTACGGCGGTGTCCCGGTCGGGCACGTCGACGTGCACCTGGGCGCTGCAGATGAGCTGCTCGTCGGCGACCTTGCGGTACTCGTCGGCCATGTGCCGGTAACGGTCGTTCTCGGTGACGTCCCGGGGACTGAGCCGGGCCAGCGGCACGGTGCCGGCCGCCACCACGGCCAGTCCCAGCGAGGACGCCGCCGCGTCGAGGCGGCGCCTGGCCCCGGCCAGGTCCGCGTACAGGTCGTCGAGCGAGTCGTGCACCTGGCTGTTGCTCTCCAGCGCGGACTGCTGGAGCTCCGTCGTGAAGCCGCGTCTGTCCAGGCGGTCCAGAACGGCGCGGCCCCGTGGCACCAGCTGCCCGCTCTCTACGTCCACCACGTGGAACTCTTCCTCTGCACCGATGCGCAACGTCACGCTGTTCCCCTTCCCCGAGTCAGCCGGTAGCCGGTCGACCGCCGCAGCGTGCAGCCCTGTCGCCGCAGCGCGGGTCGATCCCGGCGTCTCGGGTTCCCCGGGTCGCGCCGCACAAGCACGCGAATGCCACCCGAGCCCCAGGGGCCACAGATGAGCGGGTCAGGAAGGTGAGCCGGGAGCGCGAGCCGATCCGTGCCGGTTCACGGCCAGGACGGTTCGTTGCGGGGAACGACGACCACTTCCGGCATGACACTGGTCGGGGGTACGGACAGGGCGCACAGCACCGCGTCGGCGACGACGTCCGGGTGTTGCAGCTTGGACGTGTCGGCGTCCGGGAAGCGCTCCAGGATGAACGGTGTCTCCATGCCGCCCGCGATGACGCCGGTGACGCCGACGCCGAGGCAGTCGCGCTGGGCTTCCTTGAACAGGGTGTGGGTGAAGGCGCGCAGGCCGGTCTTGCTGGCCGAGTAGGGGCCGGCTTCGGTCCAGGTCCGGTTGGACGCGGTGGAGAGGATGTTGACGATGTGGCCGTTCCCTCTGCTCACCATGCGCCTGTAGAGGGCCAGGCACAGGTAGATCGGACCCAGGAGGTTGGTGGTGACCACGCGGGTCACTTCCTCGGCGGTCAGGTGCTCGATCGGCTTGCTGACGTCGACGGCGGCGTTGTTGACCAGGATGTCCACCGGCCATCCGTCCTGCTCCAGGTCCTGGATCACCGCGGCGACGGCATCGGCGTCGCGGACGTCCAGCTCCACGAAGCGTGCGTCGTGGCCCTCCACGGCCAAACTGGCGCACATCTTCTCGCCGTCTTCACGGCGCACGTCGGCGAGGCACACGCTCGCTCCCGCCGCGGCCAGGCGGCGGGCGATGGACGCCCCCAGGCCGCGCGCCGCGCCGGTGACCAGTGCTCGTCTGCCGGACAGGTCCGGGTGAGTGCTCGATGCCAAGGTCGTGCCTTTCCGATGGTGCTGACGGGGGGTGTCACACCCGACGGCCGATCGGCCGTCGGCTCTTCTTCCCTCCCCCGGGGGGCGGCACGTCGGACGGTGCCGGACACGGACAGCACCCACTTGGCGCAGCCGCTGCGCCTGCGGCTATGGCTGCGGCTGCGGCTGCGGCTGCGGCGGTACGGAGACCACGGTGGCCGCCGTGACGGTGCGGCGGTGCGGCGGTGGAGACCGCTCGCCGCGGACACACGCCGGCCGGCCCCCGCGGCCGGTCGCGGTCGCGGTCAGGGCCGCGGTGGTCGATGCGCCGGACCCACGGCCCCCCACCGCGTGTCGGGTGGCAGACGAGATTCGGCATCATGAGAACCGCAAGGGCGTATGTGCGTCGTCGCGCACCGACGAGATCGCGGGCGTGGCGGCGGGAACGGAAAGGATCACGAGGGTGGCGGCAACGACCAGCGACATCGAGAAGGCAGCTGGTGTGCTGCGCGCGGGAGGCCTGGTGGCCCTGCCGACCGAGACCGTCTACGGGCTGGGCGCCAACGCTGAGGACCCGAGGGCCGTCTCGCGGATCTTCCAGGTCAAGGGGCGCCCGCCGTCCCACCCGCTCATCGTCCACATCGCCGCCGCCGACCAGCTGGACGACTGGGTCGAGGGCGTGCCCGCGACGGCGCGCGTGCTGGCCGAACGGTTCTGGCCCGGGCCGCTGACCCTGGTCCTGCGGCGCGGCCGGCGGGTGCCGTTGGAGGCGACGGGCGGCCTGGAGACGGTGGCCGTGCGGGTGCCCGATCACCCTGCCGCGCTCGCGCTGCTGTCGGCCTTCGGCGGCGGTGTCACGGCCCCGTCCGCCAACCGCTTCGGCTCGGTCAGCCCCACCACCGCGGAACACGTCCGGGCGGAGCTGGGTGACGCCGTCGACTTCGTGCTGGACGGCGGCCCCTGTCAGGTCGGCGTCGAGTCGACGATCGTCGACGTCACGGGCGAGGTCCCGAGCATCCTGCGGCCCGGCGGGGTGACGCGCGAGGACCTCGAAGCGGTGCTGGGACACCCGGTCGCCGTCCCGTCCACGAGCGCCGTCCGGGTGCCGGGCCAGCACCCGTCGCACTACGCCCCGCGGGCACGGGTCGTCCTCGTCGAGCCGGAGAAGGTCGTCGCCGAAGCCGAGCTCGCGCAGGAGCTGGGCCACCGGGTGGGCGTCTTCCTTCCCCCTTCCCACGCGGACGCCCCGGTGAAGGCGCACGCCGTGGTGCCCCTCCCCCGCGCGATGGACGCCTACGCGCAGGGGCTGTACGGGTTCCTGCGCGAGCTGGACCAGCGGGGATGCGATCTCATCGTCGCGTCGCTGCCGGTGGAGGAGGGGCTGGGCCTCGCGGTCGCCAACCGGCTTCGCCGGGCGGCCGGGCCTCGGCCCTCCGCGTGAGCGGTCACGGCTCAGCCGGTCTCGATGCGGTGCGGGCCACCGCATCGGGGCCGCGGGTGGCGACGGGCCGGGCGCTGCCGTCGGCCGGCCGGTAGGACGGCCCCACGACCGAGGTCCGGCCGGCGGCCACCGCCTCGGCCGGTCGTGCGGGCAGGCGGGTCAGGACTCCTCCAGGCGCCGCACGTCGTCCTCATCCCACGTCCTGGTGTCACGGGGCTGGGTGTAGGGCTCGGCCTCGGGCGGGTGCCCGCCCGCGATGGCCCGCTGCCGCACGGTCTCCGCGTCGAACTCCAGACCCAGCAGGATCGCCAGGTTGCTGATCCACAGCCACACCAGGAACACGATGACGCCGGCCATCGTGCCGTAGGTCTTGTTGTACGAGGCGAAGTTGGCGACGTAGAAGGCGAAGCCTGCGGAGGCGACCATCCAGATCACCAGCGCCAGGAAGCTGCCCGGCGTGACCCAGCGAAAGCCCTTGACCTTGGCGTTCGGGCACGCCCAGTACAGGATCGCGATCATCGTGGTGACGAGGAGCACCAGCACCGGCCACTTCGCGATCGACCACACCGTCAGCGCGCTGTCCCCGATGCCGAGGGCCTGGCCGGCCTGCCGCGCGATGCCGCCGGTGAAGACCACGATGAGCGCGCTCACCACGGCGAGCACCATCAGCACCACCGTCACCGCGAGCCGGACCGGCAGGATCTTCCACACCGGCCGTCCCTCCGGCATGTCGTAGACGGCGTTGGAGGTGCGGATGAACGCCGCGACATAGCCGGACGCGGACCACACCGCCAGCGCGAGACCGACGATCGCCATGACCGACCCGGTACCGGCGTTGCCCTGCAGCTGTTCCACCGCCCGCGTCATGATGTCGCGAGCCGAGCCCGGGGTGAGCTGCTTGAGATTGTCCAGCACCTTCTCCGTGGCCGACTTGCCGGTCAAGCCCAGCAACGACACCAGGACCAGCAGGGCCGGGAACAGCGACAGCACCCCGTAGTACGTCAGGGAAGCCGCCCGGTCGGTCAGCTCGTCGTCCTTGAACTCCTTCAGCGTCCCCTTGAGAACGTGCGCCCAGGACCGCTTCGGCAGCTTCGCCGGCGTATCCGGTGCGGCCCGCTCGACCTCCTGGTCCGGCCCGGCCTCGTCCGGTGCCGGCACCTGATCACTGCCGCTGCGCCGATGGTCATTGCGCCCTGGAAGATGCAACTTCGCCATGTCGGGTGGGTAACCCGGCACCGCGGACTCAAGCCCGCCGCTGCCGCCGGCGGCCCCGTGCCGGGAACAACCCACCACGCCGAGCCGACCCGACCGTACATCTGGGTGACGGGTGCGGATTCCGTAGTTCCCTGTCCGGAGTCCTGGGTACTCAGCGCCACGGGCACCGGTCGAACAGTCCGGTGCTCGCCACAGCAAGCAGACGGAAGGCGTTGTTTCATGCCCAAGGTTCAGCAGCCTGTGACCGACGACAGCATCAAGGTCCGTCAGGTCAACCACTACCAGTTCAGCTGGGTCGCTGGAGAGCCCGGCCGTCGAGGCACCTTCACCCTTCAGCTCGTCCTGGACGAAGGCGCTTGGGAGGAAGTCCTCACCGTGGACGCCGAGGACGCCGACGTGCTGCAGGACCTGCTGGAGAGCACCAAGACGGTCCACTACGACGTCTCCCGGCGCACCCTGATGTTCGGCGTCACCCCCGCGGGGAGCTGACAGGCCGACGGCCCCGCGTCTGCCGTCAGCCCACGAGCGTTCGGTACGTCCCGCGCCTGCTGCCACAAAGGTGTCTGTGGCAGCAGGCGCGCGTGCTTGACGTGACCGTACGAGAGCACGCCGGCTCCCGGGACCGTGCGGCCAGCCGTGCGCGGCGGCAAAAATCATGTGGCCGGCGCTGGGTACCCATCGGATCATGACGCAGGTGTTGCAGGCGGCTCTGTGGGGGCTCGTAGCGGGTTCGGCGCTGCTGCTCGGTGCGGTGGTGGGATACGGGCTGCGCGTCCCGCAGAAGGTGATCGCGACGGTGATGGCCTTCGGGGCCGGGGTGTTGTTGTCGGCAGTCAGCTTCGAGCTGGTCGGGGAGGCGTACGAGCAGGCCGGGCTGGCCCCGGCGGCGGTCGGCACGCTGGCCGGCGCCGCGGCCTACACCGCGGGCAACATGTGGCTGGCCCGACGCGGTGCCCGGCACCGCAAGCGTTCCGGTCACCGGCAGGACCGCGCCCAGCCCTCCGAGAGGCAGCAGAGCGGTTCGGGTCTCGCTCTGGCCTTCGGTGCCCTGCTCGACGGCGTTCCGGAGTCGGCGGTCATCGGCGTGAGTCTGCTCGACGGCGGAGCGGTGAGCCTGGTGACCGTGGCGGCGGTGTTCATCAGCAACGTTCCCGAAGGGCTGTCCAGCTCGGCGGGGATGAGAGAAGCCGGCCGTGGCAAGGCGTACGTCTTCGGGGTATGGGGGGCCATCGCCCTGGCGAGCACCCTGTCGGCAGTCCTCGGCTACACCGTTGTCGGGGGGTTCTCCCCCGCGGTGATCGCCGCCGTGACCGCGGTGGCCGCCGGCGCGATCCTCGCGATGATCGCCGACACGATGATCCCCGAGGCGTTCGAGGAAGCTCACCTGGCCATCGGACTGGTCACCGTGAGCGGCTTCCTGGTGTCCTTCGCTCTCTCCCACATGTGACGGCGGTCCGTCCGTCCAGCCTCCTGCCTGGGCGGGTGCCGGCCGGGCCAGGTGCCGGTCAGGCGGCGGGTGGCGGCGGCGCCGACACGGGCGAAGGCGGCCTTGGCCCCGATGGCACCGGCCCTGGGCGCGGCCGCCGCGAAGATCGGTCCCTGCACGGTGGCGGCGAGCAGGACTCCGCCCCGGGCACGGTCCTCGTCGCTGGCGTCGGTGGCGCCGGTGGCGTCGGTGGCGTCGGTGGCGTCTGGAGCGTCCGCGTCGTGGCCGAGCATCTTCCATGCCGGTTCGAACAGGGTGCCTGCAAGCATGCCGCTGACCGCTCCCAGGGCGGGGCCGACCGGCTTGCAGGCACCCTCACCGTCTCACCCCTTGCGGCGGCACAGCAGCCACAGCACGACACCGGCGCCCGCTGCTGTCAGAAGCAGTCCACGGTTCTCCCGAGCCATCTGCGCGCCCTGAGCCGTCCTGGCCCGCACCGGTTCAGGTGCCTTGTCCTGGATCAGCCGGCCGGCCCGGGCCGCCTTGGCGCGAGCCTGCTCGGCCGCCCGGACGGCCGTGTCCTTGACCGGGTCGGGCAGCTTGTCCTGGACTCGGGACGCGGCCTCGGCGGCCTTGGACTTCAGCTCCCCGGCCTTCAGCGCAGCCTGCTCCTTGACCTCGACGGCCCTTTCCTGGGCACGCACCTTGACGTCGGCCTTGCCCGCGAGGGCCTCCACCGTCCTGCCGAGCGCGTGGCGGGTCTGCTCGACCTGCTCGCGCAGTTCGTCAGGGCTCTCGGCGATCGGCTCGCCGTGCGGCTGGGTCATCGCTTGGCACTCTCCTTGATCTCGGCCACATCGGCCTTCACGTTCTCGACTGTCGGCTCGGGTGTCGGTGGCGCGGCCCGGGCGACTTCCCTCTTCCCGGTCAGTGCCGTCACCGAGGCGATCAGCCCCAGGACGGCGGTGGCGATGAGGGCTTCATCTCCGCCTGCGCCAGGCGCGGCTCGCCGCGCACCAGCTCGGTCAGCTGCTGCGAGGCGCACTGCACCAGCTCTGCCACCGGCTCCGACCCCCTGGCCACGCAGATACCCCGATCACGGCAGTTCAGGACGCGGGCCCGTGCAGCTCTTGTGCAGCGGCCGTCACTTCTTGTGCCCGCCGGATGCGGAGTGCGTCCACAGTGCGGCTCTGGAGCAGGCCGACTGCCGAAGAGGCCGTGCGGACGACCGAATGCGCCACCCTGCCGCCCGCAGCGTGGTGACGGTCCCCGGTCGGGGTACTCGGCTGGCCTCAGAGGAGGCGCTTCGGGCAGGACGAGAGCTTCGGAGCGTGCGGCGCTCGTGAGCATCGCGGCGGCTGAGGAGCCGCAGGGCGGCCGTCATGCCCGCCGCAACGGGCCGGCATCGAAGGCCGGCCTGCCGTTCACCCCGCCCGGCCGGCTGCCCACCGGTCCGAACGGCAGCGGGTCGCCGGCGCCGCCCCGCAGGACCGAACCACCGGACGGCGAGGACCGCCATGACTGAGCAGACACCGTCCCCGGCGCGGGGCGAGGACACACACGACGACACGCAGGAGCGTCAAGGAGTGGGAGAGCGGATGAAACGGCCCCTGAGCGCGGTGCCAGAGGCTGCTGGGCACGACGCCCCGACCGCCGGGGAGCGGCGACGGCGGATGTCGCCGCGCCGGTGGCCGTTTCTCACGGTCGAGGCCGGTTTCCGGTGGCTGGCTGCTCTGCGCCGGGCCCCGGCCCTGCACCCGCGCGGGCTGACCTGCGCGGCCACGCTGGAGGTCGTCCGCGACAGGGGCGAGCCGTGGGGCGTGCCCTGGCTGGACACGGCGGGGCGGTACGCCGCCCTGGTCCGCCTGTCCCGGGCGGCCGGTCTGCCCGGGCGGCTGCCCGACGGACTCGGGCTGGCCGTTCGCGTCGCGAGCGCCGGCGGTCCGGACCGTCCTGTCGATCTCCTGCTGACGAGCAGCGGGCGCGGGCGTGTCCTGCGGCATCTGCCCGTGCCGCGCGTCGACGCGCTGGGCGGCCCGTACTCGAGCCTGCTGCCGTACCGGGTCGCCGGCCGCCGCGGCGTCCTGGCCGCCTTTCCCCGCCGTACCGCGCAGGCACCCGTGCCCGGGAACCCGACGGCCCTGGCCGACGCTCTGGACGGCGGACCGCTCGTCTTCGATCTGTGCGCCGCGGTCTCCGGCGGCTGGCGCACGTTCGCCGTGCTGACGGTCACCGCTCCCCTGGCCGCGCAGCCACAGGAGAGTGTGGGCTTCGACATCTATGCGCACAGCGCCGAGCAGTTCCGCCCCGGCGGCGCCCTCGCCGCGACGCGCCGCGCGGCGTACACCGGCTCACGCACGGGCCGCGCTCGCGCGGGCCGCCGGGCGGGCGACCTGGACGGCTGATCCGCCGTCCCGTACTCGCATCCCTGCACCGATCGGACACAGAGGTCTGCCCGCCGGCGCGTCCTCTGAGCTTGCCGCTGCCGCCACGCCGTGCTCTTGCAGAAGCGCGGCGCCACTGTCGGGCGCCGCGCCTGTGGCCGGTGATGGTTGCTGCCGGTCAGCCGGCAGTCCGTGTGGGGGTGGACCTGCGGGTGAGCAGGGCACCCAGTGCGATCATTCCCAGGCCCAGCACGAGGTGGAGCCAGTTGTCGGCGGTGTTGACCGGGACGAAGTTCGCGGCGCTGTCGTGGTCGATGATCAACCCGTACAGCCACAGGACCAGATAGATGGCGCCCCCGGCGAGGAGGTAGAGGCGTGCCTGTGCCGCGGTGCGCGCGAGTGCCAGTCCGGCGAGGCCGAAGGCCAGGTGCACGAGGTTGTGCAGGATGGACACCTGGAAGATGCCCAGCAGCTTGGCCTCGGAGTGGTGCGCGGCGAACTCCATGGTGTCGTAGTCCGTGGTAATGCCCGGGATGAAGCCGAGGACGCCGACCAGGAGGAAGACCGCGCCCACGACCAGGGCGGCCTGCTGTACCGGCGTTCGGGCAGTGCGGGCGGCACGTGCGTGAGTGGACATGGCGACTCCCTGTACGCCCTCCGAAGGCAGGCCGGCTGCCCGGTCCGCCCTTGCCCTCCCCGAGTGCCCCAAACCGCCACAGACATGTCACGGAAGCACCATGCGCACCATCGGGAGGCCGGGCCACGCGTCAGGTGGTTACGGAGCGGCACGCTCCCCTGCCGGACGGTCACCCCAGGTGCGCTTCCGACGGTCCCTGGCCTGGCGACCGCCGGCTCCCCGCCGAGAACGAGGCGCCGCACGAACGCTGCGGCTGCCGGCACCGGCCTTCGTCCCCCTTCGCCCCGGCGGGGACGCTGGACTCCGGTGTGCCGCCCGGCTCCGGCACGCCGGAGACTCAGAGGTTGGGGACCGGCTGTTCCAGGCGTGCGGCGAGACGGTACGTCACGGGCGTAAGGCCGATGCGCGGGAGACGTGCCACCGGGGATGAGGTTCGGTGAAAGCCGCGAAAGCCCCTGCGCCCTGCCCGGCACGGTCATTACGGTGACGTGGTGCGGGCCGCAACGTGTCAGAGGAGGATCCGGAGGGCCATGAACGGGAACGACGAGGGCGCGGTGCCGTCCCCCGAGGCCGGCAGTGTCCGGCTGGCGGACGACGGCACGCTGGAGCAGTTCGACGGCACCGCCTGGACGCCGTACGAGGAACTGGTCGACGACGGGGAGGGCCAGGGCCCTTGGGACTTCCGGCGGCCGACATGACCCTGCCCGTACCGGCGGACCCGCAGGAGGCGGCCCCGCTGCCGGTCACCGTCTCCTCGGCGCAGACCGCGGTCACGGACATGCGGGCCACGGCCCGCTGGACGGTCGCCGCGACGGCGGCCGTGGGCGGCCTGCTGCTGGGCGGGCTGCCGTTCGCGGCCATCGGCAAGCTGCACGGCGGCGGCGACCTCGCGCTCGCCGTCGGCGGGCTGGCGGTGGCCCTGGCCGGCGTGTTCTGGGCGATCTGGGCGACGGGCGAGGTCCTCACCCCCCGCTTCGTCACTCTCACCGCCCTGGACGGGCCGGGTCTGGCCGGTCTGCGCGCCGCCATGCAGCGGGAACCGGAGGTGTTCTTCGGCCCCTTCGGTGCCGGCGCGGCCGAACTCGACCGGTCCTGCCGTCACCACACCGAGACGACGGCCCGGATCGCGCGCCTGCTCGTGGCCGAGACGGACGACGTCCGCCGCGCCCGGCTGACGCACTGGCTGGGCGTGGCACGCTCCAACGCCGCCCACGCCAGAGCCCGGCGGCGGGCGCTGCTGGAACTCGTCCACGCCTGGCAGGTGCGGGCCGCCCTGCGCCGGGCGCGGATCCACACTCTGCTCGCCTCCCTCCTCGTCATGACCGGGGCGGTGCTCTTCCTCCTTGCCACCGACGGCGGTTGACGCACCGCACCCCCCACCCCCCACCCCCCACCCCGCTGGAGCAGTCACCACCCCACCGCGCCCGGCGACGGCCCAACCGCTGAACTCCCCTGTCCCCCCGACCGACTGGCATCCGGACGGCACCATGCCCCTCGACCTCGCCGCGCCGCTCGTGCGACGGCTCGGCGCCCATCAGCGCGGAGACCGCCAGGCGGTGCTGCACCGGGACGCCCTGGCAGAGGCCGAGGCCGTCCTCGCGTACAGCCTGGCCACACCGCGCGGCGCACCCCCGTGCATCCTCGACCGGGAGGGACTGCGGCTCGTGGCGCTGCTGCACAGCGCCCGCTGGACCGCGCGGGGATGTCCCGGGACGGACGCCGACCGGGACACCGCCGTACGGCTGTTCGCCCTGCTGGCCCCGTACCGGCCGGACGCCGTTCCGGCACGGCTGCGGGACGCCGTCGCCGCCGCGGACCGCCCGGTCGCCCACGACCTGGAGGACATGGGCAGCCGGGCCCTGGCGGCATACCGCCGGTGGGTAACCCAGCTCGACCCCCGCGCGCTCGAGGAAGCGATCAGCCTGTGGCGGTATGCCGCCGGTGTGCTGCCGCAGGGCCATCCGGGCGTCCCGATGGCCCACTCCAACCTGTGCACCGCGCTTCGGGACCGGTTCGTGGCGCACCGGGGCGCGCACCGCCCGGACCTCACCGAGGCCGTCGCCGCCGGCCGGCTGGCCGTCGCCTCGGCCGCACCGGACGATCCCGACCGGTGGATGTACTCCGGCAACCTCAGCGGCGCGCTGACCGTGCTGCACCAGGTGGCACCCGAGGAAGCCGACCCCCGGGAGGCGGTGGCCGCGGCGACGGACGCCGTCCGGCGCGCCCCGCGGCCCCACGCCGTGTACTACGGGCACCTCGGGGCCGCGCTGCTCTTCCGCGGGCAGCGGACCCCGGCCCGCGCGGAGGCGGATCTGGACGGAGCGATCGACGCGTTCACCGAGGCCGCGCGGTATGCGGCGGCGGACGATCCGCAGCGCGCCGGGTACCTGTCGAACCGGGCCGCCGCCCTGCACACCCGGTTCCTGACCGCCGCGGATCCGGACGAGGCCGACCTGGCCGACGCGCTGGAGGCGGCGGCGCTGGCGGCCCGGATCAGCCACCCCGCGGATCCGGAACGTGTCACCCACCTCGCCAACCACTGCGCCGTGCTGTCCACGCGGGCGGAGCGGACCCGGTCGGCGGCCGACGCCGAGGCGCTGCTCGCCGCGGAGCGCGCGGCGCTGGACGCGGCGCCGGACGACGGCTGGCGGGCCTCACGCCTGTGCTCCCTGAGCCGGGCGCTGCGGCTGCGCTTCACCTGCGGCGGTGAACAGCGGCACCTGGACGAGGCGGTGCGCACCGCCCGCCGGGCCGTACGGCTCGTCGGCGGCGCGGCCACCGGGCCGCTCGCTGAACTCGCCCTCGCCCTGCTGGACATGTCGCTGAACGCCCCGCCCGGCGGGAGCGAGGCGGAGTTCGAGGAGGCGACCGGCCTGCTGACCCGCCTGCGCCACGCCGTGGGCCCGCAGGACGAACCGGGCTCCCTGATCGACCGGCTGACCGAGGTCGGCGGCGTCCTTCTCGCCCGTGCGCAGGGCCACGAAGGGCATCCCGCCCCGGTACGCGCCAGCGACCTCGACCGTGCCCTGGCCGTCCTTCACCTCGCCGCGGACTTATCGGCAGACAGGCCCGAGCCGTCCACCCCCGAGGCACGGCGGCTCGCCGGCCGCGTCGCCACCACCCTGGGCGAGGCCACGGCCGCGCACTACGACCGGACCGGCGATCCGGCCGCGCTCGACGAGGCGGTGGCGCACCTGGACCGTGCCGTGTCCCTCACCGCGGCCGGACCTGCGGCGCCGCACGCCAGGGCGCTCACCGTCCTCGGGCTGGCCCTGCGCAAGCGCGGGGTGCACCGCGACAGTGCGGCCGACCTGCACCGAGCCGTGGAGGTGAGCGCCCGAGCAGTGGACCGTCTACCCCCCGACGATCCGCGGCGGCCCGGATGGCAGTCGCACCTGTCCGCCGCGCTCGTCGCCCGGTACCGGCGGCTGCGCACGGAGTCCGACGTGGAGGAGGCCCTGCGGACGAGCCGCGCGTCCCTGGCGGCGGCGTCCGGGGCACCGCCGTGGCAGCGTGCGGTCCTGCTCACGAACCTCGGCTCCGTGCTGCGCGAGACGTACTTCCGCACCAACGCCCTGTCCGATCTCGACGAGGCGATCGACGCGTTCCGGGACGCCGTCCGGGCGTCCGAGGCCGCCGGCCGGGCACCGGGCGACGCGGCCGGCCTGCTCGCCGAGGTGCTCGCGGAGCGCCATCACCGCCTCGGCCTGCCGGCCGACCTCGACGAGGCGATCGATGCGGGCCGGCGATACGTGGGGGCGTATCCCGCGGACCATGCCGGCAGAGCGGACACCGTGATCCAGCTGGCCATGGCCCTTCAGGAGCGGGCGGCGACAGCGGGCGGGGCCGGGGACGCGGAGGAGGCGGTCGCCCACCTGCGCCAGGTCGTCGGCGCGCTGCCCGCGGGGACACCGGTCCGCGAGCGTGCCGTGGCCTGGCTGTGCATCGCACTGCTGTCCCGCGCCGAGACGACGGGCTCGATCACCGACCTCGACGAGGTGATCGTCACGGCCGGGCCGGCCCTCGACCGCACTCCTCCCGGCCATCGGCTGGCGGTCTCCCTGCTGACCGCCCTGGGCATGGCGCACACCGCGAGATTCAAGGCGACCGGCGACGACGCCGACCTGCGCGCCGCCCGCGATGTGTTCCGTACCGCTGTCGGGCTGCCTGACCTGCCGCCCCTGGTGCACTTCTCCCACACCGCCCACTGGGCGCTTCGCTGCGCCCTGCTGGAGGACTGGGAGGAGTCCGTACGGGCCTACGAACGGGCCGTGGCGCAGCTGCCGCTGCTGGCCTGGCACGGACTCGCCCTCGCCGACCGGGTGCGGGGCTTCGCCGTCACCGACAACATCGGCTGTGACGCCGCCGCTGCCACGCTCAACGCGGGCCGGCCCCAGGAGGCGCTGCACCTGCTGGAGCGCAGCCGGGGCATCCTGCTGGCCCGGGCCACCGACTCCCGTTTCTCCCCGCAGACGCTGGCGGAGGAGGCACCGGACCTGGCCGGCCGGATCGCCGAACTGAACGCCGAGCTGTACGGCCCGGAAGCCGATCCGCTCGGCAGGCCGGGCGCCGGCCCGGACGACGAGCAGCGCGCCCGGGACCTCCGGCGTCGGCGGCTGACCCGGGAACTCGACACGCTGCTGCACCGCGCCCTGGCGGTGCTCGGGCTCGGGGACACGGTCGCCGCGCCGACGCCGCAGGAGTTGCGGGACGCGGCGGGCGACGGACCCGTCATCGTCGTCAACGTCAGCTTCCTGCGCTGCGACGCCTTCATCGTCACCGCGGGCGGCCTGAGCACCGTGCCGTTGCCTGAGCTGTACCTGGACGGACCCGGCGGCGTCGGCGAACGCGCCGGCGCGCTGCTCGCCGCCCTCGCCGACCCCGGTGCGGCGCCGCGGGAGGCGGAGACCGTCCTGCGCGCCACCCTCGACTGGCTCGCCAGGACGATCGTCGACCCGGTGCTCGGGGAACTCGACGCCGGTGGGGTGCCGCACGAACGCCTGTGGTGGTGTCCCACCGGCCCCCTGGCCCTGCTGCCGCTGCACGCCGCGGGCGCCCTGCCCGACCGGTACGTCTGCTCGTACGCCACGACCCTGCGCTCCCTCGCGGACGCCCGCGCCCGCGACGCGGCCGGCGCCCGCGCCGACACCGCGGACCGGGTTCTGGTCGTCGACGAGGCGGCCCTGCCCGGTCTGCGGCCGTTGCCGGGTGCCCGCCGGGAGGCGATGCAGCTGTACCGGAGGGATCCGCGGCACCGCACCCTGCTGGCGGGCGCGCCGCGCCACGTGGTGCGGCGGCAGCTCGGGCACCATGCCGTGCTGCACTTCGCCGGACACGCGGCACACGTCCCGGCCGACCCCGCCCGCAGCGGCCTGTACTGCGCCGATCACGCCGGCGCCGGGCCGCTCACCGTGGAGGAGATCGCCCGGCTGCGGCTGGAACGGGTCCGGCTCGCCTTCCTCTCGGCCTGCGAGACCGCTCGGGGCGCCACTGCCGTACCCGACGAGGGGGTCCATCTGGCCGGCGCCCTCCAACTGGCCGGATATCCGCATGTGGTGGCGGCGCAGTGGCCGGTCGCCGACCACGCGGCACACCTCCTCACCGAGCGCTTCTACGCCGAACTGGACACGGGCGGAGGCCTCGACCCGTCCCGCGCAGCCCACGCCCTGCACCGAGCCGTCCGCCACCTTCGGGCCACCGACCCGAACCCACTGCTGTGGGCCGCGTTCGTGCACAGCGGCCCGTGAGGCCGTGACTGCCTCGTCGGTCGTGGTGGCGGCGGGGCGGAGGTCGCTGCGGCGTAGACGGCGGGTGCCAGGAGCCCACCCAGCGTCTGCGCTGCCTGCCCGAGGCGCATTGTCCCCGCGGGTGGGCGGAGTTGTCGCACTTCGGGCTGTTGACACACCCGAGCGCATCTCTACCATCCCTGACGTCACAGTTTACGAACGCTGCTCGAAATCTCGAACCCGCTCGCTCCCTCGAACCCGCGCGTCCCGCCTGGAAGGAGCCCTCGGTGCTCAGACGTTCAAGCGGACGGTTCGTCCGTCTGCTCGCAACCGCTGCCCTGACGGTCAGCGCGTCCGTGACAGCCTCCACCCACTCCCCCGCCTCAGCCGCGCCGGGCAGCCCGGCCCTCACCCCGCCCTTGGGCTGGAACAGCTGGAACAGCTTCGGGTGCGGGATCACCGAGGCCCAGGTCCGCCAGGCCGCCGACGCGATGGTGTCCTCGGGCATGCGGGACGCCGGATACCAGTACGTGGTGGTCGACGACTGCTGGTTCGACCCGCAGCGTGACGCCCAGGGCAACCTGCGGGCCAACCCGACGAAGTTCCCGAGCGGAATGAAGGCGCTCGGGGACTACATCCACAGCAAGGGCCTGAAATTCGGCATCTACCAGGCACCCAACGAGCGCACCTGCGCACAGGCCGTGGGCACCTACCCCGGCTCCACCGGCAGCAAGGGCCACGAGGCCCAGGACGCCGCCACGTTCGCCTCGTGGGGCGTCGACTACCTCAAGTACGACTGGTGTTCCCCCAGCGGCACCCGTGACGAGCAGGTCGCGCGCTTCACGCTCATGCGCGATGCCCTGCGCGCCACCGGACGGCCGATCGTCTACAGCATCAACCCCAACAGTCTGCACACCCCCACCGGCGCCACGTACAACTGGGGCGAGGTCGCCGACCTGTGGCGTACCACCGAGGACCTACTGGACATCTGGCAGAACGGCAACACCAACAGCTACCCGATGGGCGTGGGCAACGTCGTGGACGTCACCGCGCCGCTGGCCGCGCAGTCGGGGCCGGGACACTGGAACGACCCCGACATGCTGGTCGTCGGCCGTCCCGGCCTGACCCTGACCGAAGCTCGCTCCCACTTCGCCCTGTGGGCCCTGATGGGCGCCCCGCTCATGGCCGGCAACGACATCCGCACCATGTCCGCCGACGTCAGCGCGATCCTGCGCAACCCGCGTCTGCTCGCGGTGAACCAGGACCGGCTGGGCGCGGGCGGGCGCAGGGTGCGCGACGACGGCGCCACCGAGGTCTTCGCCAAGCCCTTGTCCGACGGCTCGGTCGCGGTGGGCCTGTTCAACCGCGGCGAGGGGGCCACGACGGTCACCACCACGGCCGCCCAAACCGGCCTGTCCGGCGGTCCGTTCACCCTCACCGACCTGTGGACCGGCTCCGTGTCGAGTACGTCCGGACAGATCTCGGCGAGCGTCCCCGCCCATGGTGTGGCCGTGTTCCGGGTGAGCGGGGGTACGCCGCTGGCCGCCACCACCTCGCGTCTGCGGGGCAGTGCCTCCGGCCGCTGCGTGGACGTGGACAACGCCTCCACCGCCGCCGGCGCCACCGTACTGCTGTGGGACTGCCACACCGCCGCCAACCAGCTGTGGACCACCTGGGCCGGCGGCGAGATCCGCGTCTACGGCGACAAGTGCCTGGACGCCTACAACCAGGGCACCGCCAACGGCACCCGCGTCGTCACCTGGCCCTGCAACGGCCAGAACAACCAGAAGTGGACCGTCGGCGCCGACGGGTCGATCCGCAACGTCCACTCCGGCCTGTGCCTCGACGCCGGCGGGGCCGGCACCGCCAACGGGACCCCGCTGGTCCTGTGGACCTGCAACGGCCAGGCCAACCAGAAGTGGTCCCGCGCCTGAGCGGGCGTTGGATCGGCGTCCCGACGACCGGCGACGCCCCGCTGTCCTTGCCGCGTCATCGGCTCCGGACTGACGGGACCGGCCCGGTGCAGGCGGCGCGGCCGAAGGCACCCACGGCGGTGGCGCGTTGAACATGCCGGCCGCGGTTGGCCAGGTCGGTCGCAGGCCACCTGGCCGCCCGTTTCGTCGAGGAGGACGGCGACGGTCGGGGCCTTGCCCAGCGGCACCGGCACGGTCTAGGTCATCTCGGCCGTGCCCTTGCCGGTGACCTCGTAGGTCACCTCAGCCGCCGGTACGGCGCGCGGCTCAGGTGTGGCCTCAGCCGTGTCCAGGACGCCATGGCCGACAAGACCACCACAGGCGAGCAGCAGTGCCGCGGCGATCACCAGGCCCTGGCGGCCGGTGGTGCCCTTCCTGCCGCCCTCGTCTGCCGGATCGGCAACCCGCGGCTCCGCATGTTCCAGTTCTTTTCGCTCCGGCCCAGAAGACCGGTGGGACCGGCCGCAGGTGCGTTGCCCTCTTCGATCCCCAATCTGCCGGGTGCTCGCCGATGGTGGATTCCGCACCGTAACCCATTGCGAGAACGGTGGAGCGTCCCTTCTTCGAGAGCTACCGCTGACGGGGCAGAAGAGGTGACCGGCCCCTGACGTCCATCTCGGGGGCCGGTCACCCAACGCGTCCCCGTGCTCGTACTCACCCGCTGCGCGGCGGGTACGTCCGCTTGTGATACGCCAGTCACCCGCGCGCACCTACGGAACCACGAGGGGCAGCGTCTGGCGGGCACATCGCCTGCCCGCCACCGGCCAATGGACCAATCAGCCATTGCCGCAGGTCAGCGGACCCTTCCCCGCGGCTTCAACGGGACCGGCGGCAGCTCCGGAGCAGGCAGCGGAGCACCGTCGTACCCCTTCACCTCGCCGAATCGCGCCCCTTCCATCCAGTCCCGCCGTGCCTGTTCGATCTCCTTCTGGGAGCGTCCGATCCAGTTCCAGAACATGATCAGTTCTTCCTCGAACGGCTCGCCGCCCAGAAGCATCAGGTCCGCGTCGGAGTCGGCGCGCAAGGGGAGTTCGGTGCGGCCGCAGCCGAGGTAGAGCATGGAGCCGGAAAGGACGGGGACGCCGTCGACGTGGGCCTCGCCGGACATGGAGAGGACGGCGTACTCGAAGTCCGGTTCGAGGGGGAGGCGGACATCCGTGCCGCGGGTGAGGGCGAGGTCGGCGCCGACGATCGGGGTGTACGCGGTCCCCGGTGAGGTCGCGCCGTCGAGGTCGCCGAGGATCAGGGTGGCCCGCAGGCCGGGTGCCGTGACGACCGGGAGGTCACCGTGGTGTTCGAAGTGCGGGTCGGTGTGCCGGTGGGCGTCCGGGAGGGCGATCCAGAGCTGGGCGCCGTGCAGGAAGCGGGCGTGTGACCGGGGGCTCTCCTCGGAGTGGCTGATCGCCCGGCCGGAGGTCATCAGGCCGAGTTCGCGCGGGCGGATCAGCCGGCGGCTGCCGGTCGAGTCGCGGTGCAGGACCTCGCCCTCGTGCAGCCAGCTGACGGTCTGCAGGCCCATGTGCGGGTGCGGCGGCACCTGCATGCCGGGCTCGTCGGCGATGTCGTCGGGCCCATAGTGGTCGACGAAGCACCATGCGCCCACCATCCGGCGGCCCAGGTTGGGCAGCAGCCGGCGGACCTCCGTCGACTCGCCGAGCGGCACCCGGCGCGGGCTGAGGAGTTCGCGTACCGGATCCGCCACCACGAAACCACGGCCGCCGCACACGCTCGGTACCGCCTGACGGTCGAGATTGCTCATGGCGCCCAACCTAGCCCCCCGGCGGCACCGTCGACAGGCCGGCGCCCGAACCGTACGACAGGGCAGGTCAGCACGGCCGGTCTGCCGGCCGGGCGCCGCGGCTCACCCGCCGCGCAGCCCGCGCCTGTCCCCCGCCACCAGTCTGCGCAGCCGGTCCGGCGGGCTCACCCCGGTCTCCACCCGCAGCCGGCGCGCGTACCGCTCGAACTCCCGGCGTGCCTGGGTGGCGTTGCCCTCCGCGAGATGGGCGCGGATCAGTGTGCCCCGGCTGCTCTCCCGCAGCGGGTCCGCCTGGACGGCGGCGTGCGCGGCGATGACCGCCTCGGGGTGGCGCCGGGCCGCCATGAAGTCGGCGGCCAGTCTCTCCAGGGCGTGCGTGCGCAGCTGGCGCCACGTCTCGGCCTCCTGCAGCACCCAGTCCTCGTACCAGCCCGGCAGCAGGTCGGCGGACAGGTCCAGCACCGTGGTGGCGCCGAATCTCGGGCGGTGGAGCGGGGATCCGTCCGGGTCCAGCACCAGCGCGGCGAGGGCCCGCGCCCGGTGGTAGTCGACGCTGACGCCGGGGGCCAGGCGTACGGCGGAGGAGGTCACCTCCAGGGCGCTGCGGCCGGGGTCGCGCAGGCGGACGAGTGCCGAGCGGAGGTTGGCGTTGGCGCAGTGCTCGGGGGCCTCGGGCCACAGGCTGCCGGCGACGAGCGCGCGCGGTACGGCGCCCCGGCAGGACACCGCCACGAAGGCCAGCAGACGGGCGGGCGCGGGCGGCACGGGCACCGGTGCGTCGCCGACCGTGAGGGAGAAACCACCGAGGAGCGCGAGGTGCGCTCGGCGAGGCGCGGTCTCGTTCACGCTGACCACAACGCCAGGTTATGCCGAGGTCGCCACGGCGGCCCGTCGGAGACCGTCGGGGGACTTTCGGCAGACTCTCGCACACCCTCTGAAAATAGTAGCCATGGATATCGTAGCCATGTACGGTGTTTCGCATGAGCGCGACACACGATGGCGCCACGCCGGGTTTCCTGGTCTGGCGGCTGTCCATGAAGTGGCGGGTGGCGGTCGACCGCGCGGTGGCCCCGCTGGGGCTCACGCACGCGCAGTACTCGCTGGTGGCCTCGCTGTACGGCATGCAGCGCGCCGGGGAGCGTCCCAGCCAGCGGCGGCTGGCCGACCACACCGGGCTCGAACCGCTCTACGTGTCGAAGCTGGCGCGCGCCCTGGAGGCCGCGGGGCTGCTCGAACGCGCCCGCGATCCCCGCGATCCGCGTGCCGTGCAGCTCGCCCTCACCGAGCGGGGGCGGGAGGTCACCCGGCAGGCCATCGACGTCGTCCAGGAGCTGCTCCGGCAGTTGCTGGAGCCGCTCGGCGGCCTCGACAGTCCCCGTGCCCGGGACTTCAGCCGCGATCTTCGCACTCTGCTCGACGCACCCCTCGACACATCGCTCCACGCACCGCTCGACGCCCCTCCCGACCATCACGCGAACCAGCAGGAGCAGCAGCCATGACGATCCACACGAACCCGACGTCCACCACGCCCGGCCCCTCCGCCACGCCCCTCCTCAACAGCCGCGTCCTGGCACTCGCCCACTACGCCGCCCGCGCGGTCCTCGAGTCCGTGCTCGTCCGGCACGGGCTGGTCTTCCAGGAGTCGGTCGCCCTGCGGGTGGTCGCCGTCGCCGGGGCGCCCGTGGACCGAAACGCCCTCGTCGGTGAGGTCGTCGGCGCGCTCAAGGCCGACCCGGCCGACGCGCACCGCACCGTGACCGCGCTGGCGGACAAGGGGCTGGTCGCGGCCGAGGGGGCCGTCGTACGGATGACCGACGCCGGGCGGGAGCTGTACGCCGCGCTCTCCGCCGAGACGCAGGAGATCTCCGCGCGGATCTACGCCGGGATCCCCGAGGAGGACCTGGCCGTCGCCGGGCGGGTGCTCGCCCTCGTCACCGAGCGGGAGAACGCCGAACTGGCGGCCCGGAACGGCTGACTACGCGACTCCTCGAGGCCGTGGAATGTTCGGCGGTCCGCCGGGGTTGCAGCGCCCGAAGGAGGTCACCAGTGGACACGACGTACTACGACCACGGGACGCCCGCGGAGCGCTGGGAGCGCGCGCGGATGTTCTTCGACGCCAAGGACTACGCAGCCGCGGCGCGGGTCCTGGACGGGCTGGTCGGGGAGGCGCCGGAGCAGACCGGTCCGCGTCTGCTGCTGGCTCGCGCCTACTACCACTCGGCCCAGCTGCGCCGCGCCGAGGCCGAGCTGCGGGTCATCGTGGAGCGCGATCCGGTGGAGCACTACGCCCGGCTGATGCTGGGCCGTACGCTCCAGCGCCAGGGGCGGCAGGAGGAGGCCGAGCCCCATCTGCGGATCGCGTCCGCGCTGGCCGGTGACTTCGAGCGGCTCTGAGGACGGACGCGAGGACAGGTAACGAGGACGGAAACCCGTCGGGCCCGGCTCCCCCCTGTGGAGCCGGGCCCGACGGGCGTCCGGTGCGGCTTCGGCAGCCCGGTGACTACTTCGCCGCGTACGTCCGCCGCCCCCGCCGGTGGGCGATCTCGCCGAGCACGATGTCCACGAGCAGGAACGCGGCCAGCGGGATGCCGAGCAGCGGCACGAAGTAGCCGACGACCGCGACCGCGGCGAGCAGCGGGACGAGGACTTGCGGCGGCACCTGCGCCCAGGCGCCGCGCGGGACGGGGCGGCCGAAGGCGGAGTCGCGGCCGCGCTGCCACCACATGCGGTAGCCCCACACGATCAGGACGATCAGGGAGGCGGCGAGGAGCATCAGGGCGATCTGGTTGGCCAGGCCGAACAGGACGCCGGAGTGCAGGTCGATCCCCCAGCGGGTCAGCTTGGCCAGGACCGGGTAGTCCGCGAACCGCAGCACGTCCAGGACCTCGCCGGTGGCCGGGTCGACCGCCACCGCGTCCTGCTTCTCCGGCCAGATGCGCTGCACCTGCTTGACGACGTACGCGGACGAGGCGTCGGCGGGCGGCTGGATCTCGACGGGGTCGGTCAGCCCTTCCGCGCGCGCCGCGGCCAGCACCGTGTCGAGGCCGGCGCCGGGCGCGGCCTGCTCGCCGCCGGAGGAGCCCGCACCGCCGTGCTCGGCGTGTTCCCCCGCCGCCGAGGAGAGCACCGGCGTGGCACCGCCGAGCGAGGTGCGCAGTTCGTCGATGTTCGCTCCGGCGTACGCCGACCAGGTCAGGCCGGTGGCCGAGAGGAACAGGAAGCCGGCCGCGGCCCAGGCGCCGACGGTGCCGTGCAGTCCCAGGGTGCGGCGCCGGCCGCTGGTGCCGCGCAGTTTGCGCAGGGCGCGGCGGCGGGAGAACCAGAGGACCAGTCCGCCGGCCGCGATCACCCACAGCCAGCTGGCGGCGAGTTCGCTGTAGAGGCGGCCGGTCTCGCCGAGGTGCAGATCGCGGTGGAGTTCGTCGATCCAGGTGCGCAGCGGCAGCGCGCCGGACGCGCCGTACTGTTCGAGGGCGCCCTTCACCTTGGCGGTGTACGGGTCGACGAAGACGGCGAGGGTGTGGTCGGGGTCGACGCCGGGGACGCCGGAGAGCAGCACCCTGGTGGTGGCGTCGGCGGCGGGCGAGGGCCGTACGGCGGTGACCGTGCCCTCGGGGTGGGCCTCGCGGGCGGCGGCGACCTGCTGGGAGACGGGGAGCTTGGCGTCGCCGACGGGGACGGTCAGCTCGTCGGCGTAGACGATCTTCTCGGCCTGGAAGGATCCGGCGTACAGCAGGCCGGTGACCGCGGCGACGAGCAGGAACGGGGCGACGAGCACCCCGGCGTAGAAGTGCAGGCGCAGGATCAGCGGGCGCAGCGGAGCCCAGCCGCGGGGCGGCGCGCTCGGCGCGGCCGGCTGGGTGGCCTCGTCCGCGTGGGGCGAGGGAGCGGTGGTCATCGGTGGGTCTCTCCGGGACGAGTGTGTGGTCGGCCGTGGTGCTCCAGTGGTCGGATGGCGGGGGCGGGGAGTTCCCAGGGACTTGAGTGACCTGTGTCACACAGGCTAGAGGGGCATGGCATGCTGGCGGAATGTCTACTCCCAGCCATCGCGTGCCCGTTGCCGAGCAGGTCGAGGAACTCCTGGCCGCGGAAGGGCCGTTGCCCATCGTGGCGGCGGGCGATCCGGTGCTGCGGCGGCCGGCCGAGCCGTTCGACGGCCAGCTGGAGCCTGCCCTGCTGGCCCGTTTCGTCGAGGCGCTGCGCCGCACGATGCACGCGGCGCCGGGGGTGGGGCTCGCCGCGCCGCAGGTCGGGATCGGGCTGCGGATCGCGGTGCTGGAGGATCCGGCGCCGGTGCCGGAGGAGGTGCGGCGGGCGCGCGGGCGGGTGCCGCTGCCGTTCCGGGTGCTGGTCAACCCGTCGTACGAGCCGGTCGGCGGTGAGCGGGCGGCGTTCTTCGAGGGGTGTCTGAGCGTGCCGGGCTGGCAGGCGGTGGTGGCGCGGCCGGCGCGGGTGCGGCTGACGGGCGCGGACGAGCACGGCCGCGCCGTGGACGAGGTGGTCTCCGGCTGGCCCGCGCGGATCGTGCAGCACGAGACCGACCACCTCGACGGCGTGCTGTACCTCGACCGCGCGGAGCCGCGCTCGCTGTCGTCGCACCAGGCGGTGGCGGAGCGCTGGAACCAGCCGACACCCGAGGAGGCCGCGCGGGCCCTGGGGTTCCCGCTCCCCCGGTGAACCGGCCACCCCGGGGGTGCGCGCGCCCTGACTGCCGGGCCGCGCACCTTCCCTGACGGTCCGTCAGCTGTCCCGGTAGGCCTCCAGCAGCCGCAGCCACACCTCGCTGACCGTCGGGTACGACGGGACGGCGTGCCACAGCCGGCCGACCGGGACCTGGCCCACGACGGCGATGGTGGCGGAGTGGATCAGCTCGCCGACGCCGGGGCCGACGAACGTGACGCCGCGCAGGATCTCGTCCTCCAGGTCGACGACCATGCGGGCGCGGCCGCGGTAGCCGTCGGCGTAGAGTCCGGCACCCGCGACCGACGCGAGGTCGACGTCGACGGCGCGGACGCGGTGTCCGGCGGCCTCCGCCTCGGCCAGGGAGAGGCCGACGGCCGCCGCCTCGGGGTCGGTGAAGACGACCTGCGGTACGGCGGCGTGGTCGGCGGTGGCGGCGTGCGCGCCCCACGGCTCGGCCTCCAGCGCGGCCTCTCCGGAGGCGCGGGCGGCGATCGCGGCGCCCGCGATCCGGGCCTGGTACTTGCCCTGGTGGGTGAGGAGGGCCCGCTCGTTGACGTCGCCGACGGCGTAGAGCCAGTCGGTGCCGGGGACGCGCAGGCTGTCGTCGACCGGCAGCGGGCGGCCGGGCTCCAGGCCGACGGTGTCCAGGCCGATGTCGTCGGTGCGGGGGGCGCGGCCGGTGGCGAACAGGATCTCGTCCGCCTCGACGCGGTCGCCGGCGTCGGTCACGGCGACCACCGTGCCGTCCTCCCGGCTGACCGCCGTCACGGACGTGCCGGTGCGGATCTCGGCGCCGGCCTCGGTCAGCGCCTCGGCGACCAGCTCCCCGGCGAACGGCTCCATGCGCGGGAGCAGCCCCTTGCCGCGCACCAGCATGGTCACCCGGGATCCGAGGGCCTGCCAGGCGGTGGCCATCTCGGTGGCGACCACGCCGCCGCCGACCACGATCAGCCGTCCGGGCACCGTCTTGGCGCTGGTGGCCTCGCGACTGGTCCAGGGCCGGACGTCGGCGAGCCCCGGCAGTCCGGGCAGCCGGGCGCGGCTGCCGGTGCAGACGGCCACGGCGTGCCGGGCGGTGAGGGTGCGCCTGCTGCCGTCGGGGCCGGTGACCGTCACCGTGCGGGGTCCGGCGAGGCGGCCGTGGCCCCGGTAGAGGTCGGCGCCGACGCCCTTCAGCCAGTCGGCCTGCCCGTCGTCGTGCCAGTGGGAGGTGTACTCGTCCCGGTGGGCGAGCACGGCGGGCGCGTCGAGGGGGCCCTGCACGAGGTGGCGCAGACCGGGGACGCGGCGGGCGTCCGCGCGGGCGATCACCGGGCGCAGCAGGGCCTTGCTGGGCATGCACGCCCAGTAGGAGCACTCGCCGCCGACCAGTTCGCTCTCCACGACCGCGGTGGTGAGGCCGGCCGCGCGCGTGCGGTCGGCGACGTTCTCCCCCACGGGCCCGGCTCCGAGGACCACGACGTCGTACGCGATGGAATCCGTTTCCGTCATGGGGTCAGTCTGGTGGGTGGTGTGCGCGGAGGCCACAGGGGTACGCGCGCGGATGCGCGACGCCGCGCGCACGCGTCCGCCGTACGGGTCGGCGCGCACGGAATAGGCGGCTGTCCGGCCGTGTTGTGCGGACGGCTCGCCCCTATACCGGGACCCCCACCAGGAAGCAGGGATACGCCATGAGCAGCACCGTGGAGCTGACCAAGGAGAACTTCGACCAGACGGTCACGGACAACGACTTCGTGCTGATCGACTTCTGGGCGGAGTGGTGCGGTCCCTGCCGGCAGTTCGCGCCGGTGTACGAGAAGGCGGCGCAGGCCAACCCGGACCTGGTGTTCGGCAAGGTGGACACCGAGGCCCAGCCGGAGCTGGCGGCGGCCTTCGGCATCCAGTCCATCCCGACGCTGATGATCGTCCGCGACCAGGTGGCCGTGTTCGCGCAGCCCGGCGCGCTGCCCGAGGCGGCGCTGGCGGATGTGATCGGGCAGGCCCGCGCTCTCGACATGGACGAGGTCCGCAAGGCGGTCGCCGAGCAGCAGGCGAAGGCGGCGCAGGGCGGTGGCGGTCAGGCAGACCGCTGACCCGCCGGGCGGTTCCCGTCATTCCGCCTGGTGAGCGGCGCTCGCTCGATGCGACGCGTGGTCAGCTGGAGTCGCGGTGCACCACCGCGGCGCCCAGCACCTCGCGGTGCTCCAGCGCGGCGCCGGGTTCGCGGACCGCGCGGTCGACGAGTTCGGCGAGGTCACGGCCCGACGGCAGTTCGATGTGGACGGTGCTGAGGCGGGGCCGCAGCAGCCGTCCGGCCATGAGGTCGTCGGCGCCGATCAGGGCCGTGTCGCCGGGGAGGTCGACGCCCTCGTCCTGGAGCGCGCGCATGAGCAGCACGGCGTACTCGTCGTTGTACGCGAACACCCCGTCGAGGCCGAGGTCGCCCCAGCGCGCGGCGAGCCGGGCGGCGGACCGCTCCTCGTAGGCGAGCGGCAGCTCGGTCACGGTGGCGTCGGTGCCGCGCAGGGCCTGGCGTACGCCGTCCAGGCGGGGGCGGGAGAAGGGCTCCAGGCCGGGCTCCTCGGGGACGACGACACCGATCCGGCGCCGTCCGCGCGCGTACAGATGCGCGCCCGCCGCCCGGCCGACCGCCGCGTGGTCCATGAGCAGGGCGTGCGCGCCCTCGACGGGCTCGGGTCCGAGGGTGACCACGGCGCGGGCGCCGGAGCGCTTGAGCAGGGCGACGCCCCGCGGGCCGAGGCCAAAGCCGGGCACGAGGACGGCCACGGGGCGCAGCTCGGCCCAGGCGCGGGCCGCCTCGTCGCCGGTCAGGCCCAGGCTGCCGTACTGCACGACCGTGTAGTCGAGGCGGCCGAGGGCCCACTGGAGCTCGTTGATGAACTGGCTGTAGAGCGGTCCGACCGGGATGGCCGGGGCGGGCATCAGGACCATCCGGCTGTGCCCGGCGCGCAGGCTGCGGGCCGCCGCGTGGGGGACGTATCCGAGTTCCTCGGCGGCCTCGTGGACCCGGCGGCGGGTGGGTTCGCTGATGCGTACGGCGCTGGTGTTGTTCAGGACGTAGGAGACGGTCGCCCGGGAGACGCCGGCCAGACGGGCCACATCGGCACTCGTGGGCACGGAACGCTGCGCGGGCGCGGGCGTTTTCGGTATCTGCACCATGACGTACGGCATCTTGGCAGAGGCCCGGGGGCCTGGACCGGGCACCCCCGGACACCGGACGCCTCTGTTCGCCGGGCACCTGCGGGCTTACGGGCGCCCCCCGGCGCCGGGCACCTCCGGGCGTCGGACGTCTCCGGGCGTCCGGGCACCTCAGGACATCCGGCCCCCGGCATCCTGCCCCTCGGGCATCCGGGCACACCCCGAGGCCTCGGGTGTCCGCGGGGCGTCGCGCGTGCGCCGGACGAGGGTCAGGGCTTGTCGGCCGCGGCCGGTGTGACGCCGGTGACGCGGGTGACCAGGTCGGTCCAGCCCGCCTCCAGCCGGGCCAGGGGCATGCCGCACTGCTTGGTCAGGTGGTGGACCGAGACGGGGTCGAGGAAGCCCATCAGCGCGGGCACGAGGAGTTCGCAGTCCGCGTCGGGCAGCGCCTGCCGCAGCAGCAGCGTGACGTGGCCGCGCTGCAGGCGCCGGGCCGGGGCGGTGAACCGGCGGGCCGGGTCGGGCTCGGCCGCGATCTGGAGTTCCAGCGACTGCGCGCAGTGGCGGAGCATGGCGTGCCCGAAGGCGTTGAGCCGGTCCACGGGCGGGGCGCCGGGGCCGAGCGGCGGGGGCCCACTGAGGAACGCGGCCTGGAACGTGCGCTCGGAGTGGTCGAGCAGCGCGGTGAGCAGTCCGACGCGGTCGCCGAAGCGCCGGAAGACGGTGCCCTTGCCGACCTGGGCCGCAGCGGCCACCGCCTCCATGGTGACGCCGGCCGCGCCGTGCTCCGCGATCAGCTTGGCGGCCGCCTCCAGCAGCCGGGCCCGGTTGCGCGCGGCGTCGGCGCGCAGGCAGGGGTCCTGTCCGGCGACGCCCAGCTCCAGCAACTCGGGGGTGCCGGCGGGCTCCTGGTGCGACGGGAAGGGCGGCAGGGAGGCGGACATGAGTCCAGCGTAGAGCATCGGGAATGAAACTGGACCGCGGTCCGGTTAGGTGTTACAACTTTAAACGGACCCCGGTCCGGATACTTCCGGGAGTCCGCTCACCCGCCGTCTTTTCTCAGCCATCGGGAGTACCCCATGTCCGTTCGCATCCTGGCGCTCGTCGGCAGCCTCCGCGCCGGTTCGCACAACCGCCAGCTCGCCGAGGCCGCCGTGAAGCACGCACCCGAGGGCGTCGACATCCAGGTGTTCGAGGGCCTGGCCGAGATCCCGTTCTACAACGAGGACATCGACGTCGAGGGCTCCGTCCCGGCCGCCGCCGCCCGGCTGCGCGAGGCCGTCGCCGCCGCCGACGCGCTGCTGCTGTTCACCCCCGAGTACAACGGCACCATCCCGGCCGTCCTGAAGAACGCCATCGACTGGCTGTCCCGCCCGTACGGCACCGGCGCCATCGTCGGCAAGGCGGTCGCCGTGGTGGGCACCGCGCTCGGCCAGTACGGCGGTGTCTGGGCGCACGACGAGACCCGCAAGTCCGTGGGCATCGCGGGCGGCAAGGTGCTCGAGGACGTCAAGCTCTCCATCCCCGGCTCCGTGCAGCGCTTCGCCGAGGCCCACCCGGCCGACGACGCCGAGGTCGCCGCGCAGCTCACCGAGGTCGTCGCCCGGCTGCACGGCGAGGCCGTCGCGGCCTGACGCGCACCGCCCGTCCGCGCGCCGCACGCACGGCACACCGCGCACCGCACGCCTCAAGGGGGCCGGAGCACACCGCTCCGGCCCCCTGGCCGTGCCCGGCGCACCCGTCCGCCCGGTGCGTCCGCCGCACCACCGGACGCACCCGTCGCCGCACCGCCGCAGCCGCGTCCGGCCGTCATGCGTTCGCTTGTTCGTTGAAGGTTGTTCAAACCGGGGATCTGTTCACGCCAACTCTGCGAGGGTGGGCGCATGCAGACCCTCTACCGAAGACTGCTCACCTTCCTGCCCCGTCTCGGACTGAAGGTGATCGACCTGGGGCCCGGGACCGCGGTGGTCTCCCGGCGCGGCGGACGCACCCGTCTCCCGCTGGACGCGGGCGCCGACCTGGTGGCCCGCGACAACGGCCAGTACGCGGTCACGGGCGCCGGCAAGGACACCTGGGTGGTGCTGCGCGACCGGTCGGCGCGGGCCGGCGAGCGGGTCCGGGAGTGGACCGGCGTGCGGCTCGGCGACACCGGCGCGCGGCTGCTGCTGGACCGGCGGGCCCCGGCGGACGAGCGCCGCCTCCAGCTGGCCGCCGCCGAGTACCTGTGCGCCCAGCACGTGGCCGCGATGCTGGAGCTGTACGGGGTGAACTGCGTCTTCGACGTCGGCGCCAACGCCGGACAGTACGCCCGGCGGCTGCGCCGGCTCGGCTACCGCGGCCGGATCGTCTCGTTCGAGCCGACCGCCGACGCCTTCGCCCGCCTGCGGGACGCCGCCCGCGACGACCCCGACTGGCACGTGCGGCACTGCGGACTGGGCCGCGAGGACACGGTCAGCACCATCCACACCGGCTGGAACACCATGAACTCGCTGCTGCCGCCCAGCGACTACGGACGCGACCGCTACCGCCGGTTCGCCACCACCCGCACCGAGCAGATCGAGATCCGGCGGCTGGACGCGGTGATGGACGAGGCCCTCGACGGCATCGCCGAGCCGCGCCCCTTCCTGAAGATGGACACCCAGGGCTACGACCTGGAGGTGTTCGCCGGTGCCGGGGAGCGCGTCGCGGACTTCGTGGGGCTGCAGTCGGAGGTGGCCGTCCTGCGGCTGTACGAGGGCAGTCCGCGGATGAGCGAGGCCGTCGCGGCGTACGAGGCGGGCGGCTTCGAGATCACCGGCATGTACCCGGTGACCCGGGAGGCGGCCACGGGCCGGGTGGTCGAGTTCGACTGCGTGATGATGCGCGCCAAGGCGGCACCCGAGCCGGCCGGCTGACCGCACGCCCGCGCCCGCTACTACCGGGCCGGGCGCTCCTCCCCGCTCTCGGACCGCTTGGCGGCCCGCAGGCTGGTGACCGTGGTGACCGCGAGCACCAGCACGATGAAGCCGAGGGAGAAGGGGATGCCGATCTCGGGCACGTGGACCCCGGACTCGTGCAGCGCGTGCAGCACCAGCTTCACGCCGATGAAGCCCAGGATGACCGACAGGCCGTACGACAGGTGGACCAGCCTCTTGAGCAGGCCGCCGATGAGGAAGTACAGCTGCCGCAGACCCATGAGGGCGAAGGCGTTGGCGGTGAACACGATGTACGGGTCCTGGGTCAGCCCGTAGATCGCGGGGATGGAGTCCAGGGCGAACAGCACGTCCGTGGAGCCGATGGCGAGCATCACGACCAGCATCGGCGTCATGACCCGCTTGCCGTTCTGCTCGACCCACAGCCGGGTGCCGTGGTACCGGTCGGCCACGCCGAAGCGGCGCTCGACGGACTTGAGCAGCTTGTTCTCCTGGTACTCCTCCTCGTGCTCCTCCTTGCGGGCGTCCTGGATCAGCTTCCAGGCCGTCCAGATCAGGAAGGCGCCGAAGAGGTAGAACACCCACGAGAACGCGGAGATGATCGCGGCGCCGGCGGCGATGAACCCGGCCCGCAGCACCAGTGCCATGAGCACGCCGACCATCAGCACGCGCTGCTGGTACGGCGGCGGCACCGCGAACTTCGCCATGATCAGGACGAAGACGAAGAGGTTGTCGACGCTCAGCGACTTCTCGGTGATGTACCCGGCGAAGAACTCCCCGGCCGGTTTCCAGCCGGCGGTCATGCCGAGCCCGATGCCGAAGGCGCAGGCCAGGACGATCCACACCACCGTCCAGACGCCGGCCTCCCGCAGCGAGACCTCGTGCGGCTTGCGGCCGATCAGGAAGTCGACGGCGACGAGGACGCACAGGACGCCGACGCTGAGCGCCCAGACGGTGAGGGAGACGTTCACGGCGGTGCTCCTGATGCGAGGGGGACCGGGGGCCTCCCAGCATCGTCACAGAGCACGCCGTCAGGCGCCCGCCGCCGGCTCCGCCCGGAACCGCGCGACCCACTCCGAGGTCGCCCCGAGGCCGCCGAAGGTGTAGAAGTGCACCTTCACCTCGCCGTGGACGTCCGGGTCGTAGCCCTCGGCGAGCGCCCGCAGGAAGCGGTCGGGGCCCGCGGTGCCCATGAGGTTGGTGAGTGAGAAGCCGTACTTGCGGGCGATGGACGCGCTGGTGCCGACGCCGAAGCGGGTGGCGTACGACATCAGCCGCCGCACTCCGGCCGGGCCGGGCACGCCGATCCGGACCGGCAGGCCGATGCCGCGCTCGCGGACCTCGGCGACCCAGGCGAGCACCCGGTCGGCGTCGAACCCGAACTGGGTGACGACGTGGCCGCCGAGCCGCTTGCCGGCGAGCGCCTCGCTCTTGTCGGCGAGCGCCGCCCACAGCACCCGGTCGGTGATCGCGGGGTGGCCCTCCGGGTAGCCGCTGACGCCGACGTGGCGCACGCCGTAGCGCTCCAGCAGACCGGTGCGGATCACGGACAGCGCGTCCTCGTACGGCCCGTGCGGCCGGGCCGGGTCTCCCCCGACGACGAGGACGTGCTCCCCGGTCCCGTCGGCCCGCAGTCCGTCCAGGAACTCCTCCAGCTCGGCACGCGAGCCGAGCCGGCGGGCCGAGAGGTGCGGCACCGGCAGGAAGCCGAACCGCTTCACCGCCCGCGCCGCCGCCAGGCGCGTCTGCAGGTCCTCGTTGCCGAGGAAGGTCACGTTGATCCGGGTGCCCGGCGGGATGAGCTGCCGCGCCTTCTCCAGGTGCGGCACGTCCTTGCCGGTCATCTCCAGGGAGAAGTCCTCCAGCAGCGTCAGCGCGGCGGCACGCACGGCGGCGGTGGGGCCGGGGGCCGGGGCGGTGGGGCCGGGGTTCATCGAGCTCCTTCGGCGTCGGGTACGACGGCTCGCCGTGAAGAACGCCGCCTGGTGGGCGGCGCTCCGGCATCGCGGCGCAACAGGGTACGCGGACCGGGCCCGGCGGGTGCGGGCGGGACGGGCTGCGGCGAGACGGACGCGGGTCCGACGGCGCGCGGGCCGGGCGGCGAGCGGGCCGGGCGGCGTTGCGGGCCGGGCGTGGGCGGCGCGGGGGTCCGGCGGAGCGTCCGACGGGACCTGGCGGTACGGGGTGCGGCGCGGGAGTCCGACGGGGTCACCTCGCGCCGTTCGGTACGGCGAGGAACCGAGCCGACGGCCGGAGGGCGGGTTACGCTGCGCCGGTCCGGCGATATGACCGTACTTGGGAGGTTTCATGCCCTCGCGACTCAACCCGTATCTCAGCTTCGACGGCGACGCCCGGCAGGCCATGGAGTTCTACCGGGAGGTGTTCGGCGGCACGCTCAAGCTCAGCACCTTCGGCGAGTTCGGCCCGCCGGACGCCGCCGGGGCCGACAAGATCATGCACGGGATGCTGGAGACGCCGTCCGGCTTCACCCTGATGGGCGCCGACACCCCGCCCGGAAACACGTACACGCCCGGCAACGCCTTCGCGGTGAGCCTGAGCGGGGACGACGAGGCCGAGCTGCGCGGCTACTGGGAGCAGCTGTCCGCCGACGGCTCCGTGTCCGTGCCGCTGGAGCGGCAGATGTGGGGCGATGTGTTCGGCATGTGCACGGACCGCTTCGGCGTCACCTGGATGGTCGACATCACAGGGGAAGCGGCGAACGGCTGACGCGGATCTTGGACTGGCCGTGCGGCCGTTTCTCCCAGTCGTCCATGAAGCGGGCGTGCAGGCCGTGGCGGTGGGCGAGGGCGAGGAGGGTGTCGGTGCGGTAGTAGAAGTCCTCGCGCAAGACCTGGTGTTCGGTGCCCTCGGTGCGGTCGAAGGTGAAGTCGAAGAAGCCGTCCGGCTTCATGACGCGGCCGACGTGGGCCAGGCATTCGTCGATCACGTCGAGCGGGGAGTGGGAGAAGACGCTGTGCGCGTGGACCACGTCGAAGTGGTCGTCCGGCAGGAACTCCAGCTTGAGGTCGCCCGTGAGGGTCAGGTGCGGGAGCTTGTCCTGCAGGCCGCGCTCGGTCAGGGTCCGCTTGGCGGCGATGAGGATGTCGGGCGAGATGTCGATGCCGTAGTAGTGGCCCTCGTCGAGGTAGTCGATGAAGCGCCAGCCGCCGCGCAGGTTGCCGCAGCCGATGTCGAGCATGCGGTGCTCGGGACGCAGTCCGTGCTCCAGGAGGTAGTCGAACTGCATCTGCCCGAGCGCCAGCCAGCGCTCGTGGGTGCGGCTGCCGACCGCCGCCTCGGGGTCGCGGCGGGTGTCAAAGGCCATCACCGCCCGGTAGTAGCCGACGTGGTCGGGGTGTTTCAGGCGCAGCCAGGCGTCCCGGCCCGCCCGGCGGACGTACGGGGCTATGCGGCCGGGGTGGCGCAGGGCGTAGCCGACCTTGTGGGTGAGCGCGGCGCGGTTGCTGCGCAGCCTGCTCGGGGAGGTGGCGTCCTCGATCATGGCGGTGTGGCCTCCGTCCGACGGGTTTCCCACCATTCTGGGAGCAACCGGTCACAGCGCGCCATCGCTCACCGGCCGGTGAACGGCCCCGCTCACCACGGCCACCTGCCACGCCCGGTCCGCGCCGGCCCGTTCGTGTCCACCGGGGACGCCGTGGCCGTGCGGCGGACTCCCGGCGCCGGCGCGGGCGTTCCCCGTACAACCACGAGAGGTTACCGTTCGGTAGACAACGCGCCCCGGAGGTGTCCCGCATGACGCTCGCCCCTGCCGCAGGCCTGGTGGAGACCGCTCGCGCCCTGGCTGCCGGGGAGGTGACGTCACGGGCCCTCGTCGCCGCGGCCCTGGCCCGGATCGAGGCGACCCAGGGCTGGGTCAACGCCTTCCGGCTCGTGCGCGCCGAGGCGGCGCTCGCCGAGGCGGAGGCGGCGGACCGGGAGCTGGCGGCGGGTGGCCGCCGGCCGTTGCTCGGGGTGCCCGTCGCGGTCAAGGACGACATGGACGTGGCGGGCGAGCCGACCGCGTTCGGCTGCCGGGGGACCTTCCCGCCGGTCGCCGAGGACGGCGAGGCGGTACGGCGGCTGCGGGCGGCCGGCGCCGTGATCGTGGGCAAGACCAACACGTGCGAGCTGGGTCAGTGGCCGTTCACCGAGGGCCCGGCGTTCGGCACCACCCGCAACCCGTGGAACCCCGAGCACACCCCCGGCGGCTCCTCCGGCGGCAGCGCGGCCGCGGTCGCGGCGGGCCTGGTGCCCGCCGCGCTCGGCTCCGACGGGGCCGGTTCGGTGCGCATCCCCGCCTCCTGGACCCACCTGGTCGGCATCAAGCCGCAGCGCGGGCGCATCTCGACCTGGCCGCGCGGCGAGTCCTTCCAGGGGATCACGGTCAACGGCACGCTGGCGCGCACGGTCGCGGACGCGGCCCTGCTGCTGGACGCGGCGAGCGGCAACCACCCGCGCGATCCGCACCGCCCGCCCGCGCTGGAGGTGTTCGAGGCGGTCGGCCGGGATCCCGGACGGCTGCGGATCGCGCTCTCCCTGACCCCGCCCTTCACCGCGCTGCCGGCCCGGCTCGATCCGCGCGTCCGCGCCCGGGTGACCGAACTGGCCGCGGAACTGAGCGCGTTGGGTCATGTCGTCGAGGAGGCGGATCCGCCCTACGGGCAGATCGGGCTGACCTTCGTGCCGCGGGCCACCGCGGGTATCGCCGAGTGGGTGCGCGACGCGCCCGAGCCGGCGCTGCTCGACCCGCGCACCCGTGGCGCCGCCCGGCTGGGCCGGCTGCTCGGCGGGGCCCCGCTGAAGGCGGCGCGGCGGGCGGAGGCGGCGCTGCACCGCCGTATCGGCGCCTTCTTCACGTCGTACGACGTCGTGCTCGCGCCCACGACGGCCACTCCCCCGCCCCGGATCGGCGCCCTGCTCGGGCTGGGCCCGCTGGCCACCGACCGGGCGGTGATCGCCGCGTGCCCGTACGCCTGGCCGTGGAACGTGCTGGGCTGGCCCGGTGTCGCCGTGCCCGCCGGGTTCGTCGACGGCGGGCTGCCCGTCGGCGCGCAGCTGCTCGGCCCGGCGCACAGCGAACCGCTGCTGGTGTCGCTCGCCGCGCAGCTGGAGGCGGAGCTGCGCTGGCACGAACGGCGGCCTCCCGAGCGGTCGGTGACACAGTCGCCCGCGGTGTGAGGAGGCCCGCCCACCGCGGCACCGATCACCCGGTTCCGCTGCGACTGCACCCCGCCCGGACTCCCTTGACCGTGTCCAGTCATGGCGCTACGTTCCCGGTGACCGTAAGGAAACCTTCCTAACAGTCCACCCCCCGCCGGAGGATTGTCATGCGCAGACCTCTGTCCGCCCTCCTCGCCGCCGCCGCGCTCGCCGGACTCGGCCCCCTCCTCGCCGGTCCCGCCCCGGCCACCGCCTCCCCCACCGCCGCCTCCCCCACCGCCGGCACGTCCGCCGACGCACCCGCCGGCACGCCCGCCGCCGTCAACGGCCGTCTGAAGGTGTGCGGGGTCAAGCTCTGCAACCAGTACGGCAGGCCGGTCCAGCTGCGCGGCATGAGCAGCCACGGCCTGCAGTGGTACAGCCACTGCCTGACCGACGGCTCGCTGGACGCGCTGGCCGGCGACTGGAAGGCGGACGTCCTGCGGATCTCGCTCTACGTCCAGGAGGGCGGCTACGAGACGAACCCGCGGAAGTTCACCGACCGCGTGCACCAGCTCATCGAGATGGCCACGGCCCGCGGCATGTACGCCCTCGTCGACTGGCACCAGCTCACGCCGGGCGACCCGCACCACAACCTGGAGCGCGCCAAGACGTTCTTCACGGAGATCGCCCGGCGTCACCGCGGCAAGACCAACCTGCTGTACGACATCGCCAACGAGCCCAACGGCGTCAGCTGGTCCCGGATCAAGTCGTACGCCGAGCAGCTGATCCCGGTGATCCGCGCCCAGGACCCGGACACGCCGATCCTGATCGGTACGCACGGCTGGGGCTCGCTCGGCGTCTCGGACGGCCGCGACGAGCGGGACGTCGTCGACAACCCGGTGCGGGCGAGCAACATCATGTACACGTTCCACTTCTACGCGGCGTCGCACGGCCAGGAGTACCTGAGCGCGCTCGACCGGGCCTCGGACCGCATCCCGGTCTTCGTGACCGAGTTCGGCACCCAGGAGGCCAGCGGGGACGGCCCCAACGACTTCGCCCGCACCCAGCAGTACCTGGACCTGATGGCGCGCAAGAAGATCAGCTGGGTGAACTGGAACTTCTCCGACGACCACCGCTCGGGTGCGGTCTTCAGGACCGGCACGTGCGACTCGGGCGGCCCCTGGGCGGGCACCGCCCCGCTGAAGCCCGCCGGTGTCTGGATCCGGGACCGGATCAGGACGCCGGACGACTTCCCGACGGGCTGAGCCGCCGCTGCGGAAACGCCCGGGCGAACGCCTCCCGGACGACCGCGCCGCGGGTGCGGTCCAGCACGCCGAACACCACGTGCTCGAACGCGCCCGCGAACCGGCCGCCGGGGCCGAGCAGCCCGCGGAAGGCGCCCGCCACCCCCGCCGGGTCGTTGCGGAACACGCCGCAGCCCCAGGCGCCCAGCACCAGCCGCCGGTAGCCGTGGGCCGCGGCCGTCTCCAGGACCCGCTCGGCGCGGGTGGCCAGGGCGCGCGGCAGCTCGCCCGCGCGGTCGGGCGCGGTGCGCCGTACGACGCCCGCGTTGGGCGCCGCGGCGGCGAGGAACCCGGTGGTGAACGGCGTGTCGAGCAGGCGGCCCCGGTCGTCGCGGAAGACGGGCACGGCCGGGCTGTGGATGACGCGGTCCGTGTAGAACGGGTCGCGGTGCGTGCGGTGGTGGTCGTAGAACTCCGGGGCCCGCAGCAGGCAGGTGTACAGCGCGGAGGCGCGGCACAGGGCCTCTTCCTGGGCCTGGGCGCCGTTGAGATAGCCGCCGCCGGGGTTGCGGGCCGACGCGAAGTCGAGGACCGCCGTGGCCGCGCCGAGGCGGCGGGCGGCCTCCAGGCTGCTCTCGCCCGTGACCTCGATCAGGGTGTCCGTCGCCGGGGCGGACGGTCCCGGCACCGGCACCGGGCCGGGGCCCAGCATCCGGGTGCCCGACCGGGCCGCCTCGATCGCCTCCCCCAGGGAGATCCGGTGGTCGCCCGGCGAGCGGTAGCCCCCCGCCGCCACGATCTGCTCCGTCTCCTGTGCGATGCCGCGCAGGCGCGCGCTCACGGCGCCACCCCCGTAGGCGCCGTGACCGCGCGCCGCGCGGCCTCCCCTGTCGTGCTCATGGCCTGATCCTGAGCGATCCCGGTCCCGCGCCGCAACGGAGTTTCGCGGCCCCGGCGACGGCGGTCGTCCCGCCCGGCCCCTCAGGCCGCCGCTCCCGGACGACCCTGACAACCGTCCCGGCCCTTCAGGCCGCCGCTCCCGGACGGCCCTGACAACCGTCCCGGCCCTTCAAGCCGCCGCTCCCGGACGGTCCTGACAACCGGTTCCGATCGTCCCGATTTGCCCCCTTGTACGAACGCGCGTCAGGGTCTTGGGTGGGACAAGCGTGCCGGTCGGAGCCCTCGGGCCCCGGTCGGCGGCATGGAGGAACCTCAGAAGGGATCCCGACATGTCCGATGCGGCAAGCGACTGTACACAGACCCGCGCGGCCGTGACCGAAGCCGAGGTGGAGGCACTGATCCGCGGTATCTGCTTCAAGACCGGACCGCCCCGCACCGTCGGTGTGGAGCTGGAATGGCTGGTCCACGACCTGCGGGAGCCGCAGCTCCCCGTCACGTCCGAACGACTCGAAGCGGCCTACGCCGCACTGCGCGCCACGCCCCTGGCGTCGGCGCTCACCGTGGAACCCGGCGGCCAGCTGGAGCTGAGCTCGCCGCCCGCCGCCTCCCTGATGGAGTGCGTGCGCACCGTCTCCGCCGACCTCGACGCCGTCCGCGCGGTGCTGCGCGACCGGGGCCTTCGCCTCGCCGGCATCGGTCACGACCCGTGGCACGCGCCGAGCCGGTTCCTGCGCGACCCGCGCTACGACGCGATGGAGACCTACCTCGACCGCACCGGACCGGCCGGCCGCGCCATGATGTGCACCTCGGCCTCGGTGCAGGTCTGCCTGGACGCCGGATACGAGGAGCCCGGGCCGCTGGGGCATGTGCGGCGCTGGTGGCTGGCCCACCAGCTGGGCGCGGTCCTGGTGGCCGTGTTCGCCAACTCCCCGGTGGTCCGGCGCCGGCCGACGGGCTGGGTGTCCACCCGCCAGCTGCGGTGGGCGGAGATCGGCGCCGGACGGGCGGGCGCGCCGGAGCTGGACGCCGATCCGCGCCGCGCGTGGGCCCGGCGGGTGCTGGACGCGCCGGTGATGTGCGTGCGCCGCGAGAGCGGCCCGTGGGAGGTGCCGGACGGGCTGACGTTCCGCGAGTGGACCCGGTCGGGCACGCCCCGGCCGCCCACCCGCGACGACCTCGACTACCACTTGACGACGCTGTTCCCGCCGGTCAGGCCGCGCGGCCATCTGGAGCTGCGGATGATCGACGCGCAGCCCGGAGAGCACGGCTGGATCGTGCCGGTCGCCGTGACGACGGCGCTCTTCGACGACCCGCAGGCCGCCGAGACCGCCTACCGCACGGTGAAGCCCCTGGCCGAGCGTGCCCTGGGCCGGCCCGCGCCGCACAACCCGCTGTGGTCCGCCGCGGCCCGGGACGGGCTGGCCGACCCGGAGCTGCGCGAGGCGGCCGTGGCCTGTTTCGCGGCGGCGCTGGACGCGCTGCCCCGGCTCGGCGCCTCGCCGGGCGTGACGGCCGCCGTCGCGGCCTACCGGGACCGCTACGTCGTCCACGGCCGCTGCCCCGCCGACGACCTGCTCGACCGGCTGCGCGGCGGCGATCCCACCGGGTCCGGGCCGCACCCGGACGACCAGACCACCGTCCCGCACGGGAAGGACCCGCGCTCATGACCGACACCGCCCGTCCGACCGTCTCCCGGTCCGCCCCCGGCACCGCCGCGGGGTCCTGCGCCGGGGCCGGGGCGGCCTCCGGGACCGCCCCCGAGGCCGTGCCCGAGGCCGTGCCCGAGACGGCGTCCGAGACCGATCCCGAGGCCTTCCGCGAGCGTGCCCTCGCCTCGCTGACCACCGCCCGCGACCGCACCACCCTGCTGACCGACTGCGTCGACGAGCCGGACCTGACCGCCCAGCACTCCCCGCTGATGTCGCCGCTGGTGTGGGACCTCGCGCACATCGGCAACCAGGAGGAGCTGTGGCTGCTGCGGGCGGTCGCCGGGCAGGAGGCGATCCGGCCCGAGATCGACAGCCTCTACGACGCCTTCGAGCATCCGCGCGCGGAGCGTCCGTCGCTGCCGCTGCTGCCGCCCGCCGAGGCCCGCGCGTACGCCGCGCAGGTGCGCCGCCGGGTCCTGGACGTGCTGGAGGGCACCGCCTTCCACGGCACCCGGCTCACCGAGGCGGGGTTCGCGTTCGGCATGGTCGCGCAGCACGAACAGCAGCACGACGAGACCATGCTGATCACCCATCAGCTGCGCAGGGGACCGCAGGTGCTCGCCGCCCCGGACCCGGAGCCGCTCCCCCTGTTCACCGGACCGGCCGAAGTCCTCGTGCCCGGCGGCCCGTTCACCATGGGCACCTCCGCCGAGCCGTGGGCACTGGACAACGAACGGCCCGCGCACCGCCGCGAGATACCGCCCTTCTTCATCGACACCACGCCGGTGACGAACGCCGCCTACCAGGCGTTCATCGAGGACGGCGGCTACGACGACCCACGCTGGTGGACCGCCGAGGGCTGGGCGCACATCCGCAGGAACTCGATCACCGCGCCGCTGTACTGGCGCCGGGACGGCGGGCAGTGGCTGCGCCGCCGGTTCGGGGTGACCGAGGTGGTGCCGCCGGACGAGCCGGTGCTGCACGTGTGCTGGTACGAGGCGGACGCGTACGCCCGCTGGGCCGGACGGCGGCTGCCGACCGAGGCCGAGTGGGAGAAGGCGGCCCGCTTCGACCCGGCGACCGGCCGCTCCCGGCGCTATCCGTGGGGCGACGCCGACCCCGGGCCCGAGCACGCCAACCTCGGCCAGCGGCATCTGCGCCCCGCGCCCGCCGGGAGCTATCCGGCCGGTGAGTCGCCGCTCGGCGTACGGCAGTTGATCGGTGACGTGTGGGAGTGGACGGCGAGCGACTTCCTGCCGTACCCGGGTTTCCGGGCGTTCCCGTACAAGGAGTACTCGGAGGTGTTCTTCGGGCCGGACCACAAGGTGCTGCGCGGCGGTTCGTTCGCCGTGGACCCGGTGGCCTGCCGGGGCACCTTCCGCAACTGGGACTATCCGATCCGGCGGCAGATCTTCTCCGGCTTCCGCACGGCCCGCTCGCAGGACGCCTGATGTGCCGTCACCTGGCCTACGTGGGGCCCGCCGAGCCGGTCGGCGCCCTGCTGGTGGCGCCGCCCCACGCGCTGTACCGCCAGTCGTGGGCGCCGCGCCACCAGCGCCACGGGACGGTGAACGCCGACGGCTTCGGGGTCGGCTGGTACGCCGACGGCGACCCGGTGCCGGCCCGCTACCGGCGCGCCGGGCCCATCTGGGCCGACCAGTCCTTCGCCGACCTGGCGCGGGTCGTGCGCACCGGGGCGCTGCTCGCCGCGGTGCGGGACGCGACGCTCGCCGGCGCGGACGCCGAGGCCGCGGCGGCGCCGTACGCCTCGGGCCGGTGGCTGTTCAGCCACAACGGCGCGGTGGCGGGCTGGCCGGGCTCCCTGGCCGGGCTGTCCCGGAGCCTGCCGCCGCGGGACCTGCTTTCGCTGGAGGCCCGCAACGACTCCGCGCTGGTCTGGGCGCTGGTCCTGGCCCGGCTGCGCGCCGGGGACGATCCGGGCCGCGCGCTCGCCGACACCGTCCCGGAGGTCGCCGCGGCGGCCCCCGGCTCCCGCCTGAACCTGCTGCTCACCGACGGCTCCACCGTCACCGCCACCACCTGGGGCGACACCCTGTGGTACCTGGTCCGCCCGGGCGGCGGCGCGGTGGTGGCGTCGGAGCCGTACGACGACGATCCACGCTGGGCCGAGGTCCCGGACCGCACGCTGGTCACCGCGAGCCCCACCGAGGTGCGCCTCGCCCCGCTCAAGGAGCCGAGCCACGCCCCAGCCCCCGCACCACCGAAGGAGCCCCGCACGTGAGCCCGTTCCACCTCACCCGCACCCTCCCCGAGGACGCCACCGAGGCCGCCCTGCGCGCCGACGTCCTGCACGGCCTCACCGCCACGCCCAAGACGCTCCCGCCGAAGTGGTTCTACGACGCGCACGGCAGCGAGCTGTTCGAGAAGATCACCGAGCTGCCCGAGTACTACCCGACGCGCGCCGAACGGGAGATCCTGGTCTCCCGCGCCGCCGACATCGCCGCCGCGACCGGCGCCCGCACCCTCGTCGAGCTGGGCTCCGGGTCCTCCGACAAGACCCGGCATCTGCTCGACGCGTTCGGCGGCCTGCGCCTGTACGTGCCGGTCGACGTCAGCGAGAGCGCCCTCACCCAGGCCGGGCGGGCGCTCGTCGCGGAGCGGCCCGGCCTGTCCGTGCACGCGCTGATCGCCGACTTCACCGCCCGGCTGGAACTGCCGGACACGCCGGGGCCGCGGCTGCTGGTGTTCCTCGGCGGCACGATCGGCAATCTGCTGCCCGCCGAGCGGGCGGCGTTCCTGTCCTCGGTGCGCGCCCTGCTCGCCCCAGGGGACGCGCTGCTGCTGGGCACCGACCTGGTGAAGGACGAGGAGGTGCTGGTGCGCGCGTACGACGACGCGGCGGGGGTGACGGCCGCGTTCAACCGGAACGTCCTCGCCGTCGTCAACCGCGAGCTGGGCGCCGACTTCGAACCGGGTGCCTTCGACCACGTGGCGCTGTGGGACGCCGAGCGCGAGTGGATCGAGATGCGGCTGCGGTCCCGCACGGAGCAGACCGTGAAGATCCCCGGCCTCGACCTGGCCGTGGAGTTCGCGGCGGGCGAGGAACTGCGCACCGAGGTGTCGGCGAAGTTCCGGCAGGAAGGGGTGTGGGCGGAACTGGCCGCCGCCGGGTTGCGGCCGGCCCACTGGTGGACGGACGGCGAGGGACGTTTCGCGCTGTCGCTGAGCGTCGTGCCGTAGCAGCGGCGGGCGGAGTCAGCTCTCCGGTGCCGCCAGTGCCTGCGTGATGCGGCGTGAGGCGCGGCGGGCCTCGGTCGCCGGGTCGGCGCCGGTGAGCACGTTCGTCATGTACTCCTTGATCGGGTTGTCCGCCTCGACGTTCGCCCACTCGGGGGTGCTGGGCGTCGCCCGGCCCCGTGCCGCGCCCGCGGCCATGGCGGCGACGCCCTCCTCGCCCGCGACCGCGTCAGCCAGGGTCGTCTTGTTGGGCACGTAGTCCATGGTGCGGGCGAGTTCGGTGTTCCACTCGGCGCCGGTGAGGGCCTCGACCACGGCGACGGCTCCGTCGCGGACGTCGGTGTTGCGGGGGACGACGAGGTCGGAGCCGCCGGTGAAGACGGCGCCGGGCTTGCCGGCGTTCTTGCCGGGCACGGGGAAGAAGCCCAGCTTGCCCTCCAGTTCCGGGTTCTGCCGCACGACGGCCCGGGCCAGGCCCGGCACCGCGACGATCTGGGCGACCTGTCCCCGGGCGAACACCCCGGCCTGCGGCGGGTGTTCCTCGTCGGCGTCGGCGGGGCCGTCGCCGAGGGCCTGGAGGCGGCGGTAGAAGTCCATGCCGCGCAGGGCGGCCGGGGTGTCGAGGCTGCCGCGCCAGGTGCCGCCGTTCTCCTCGGCCAGGTCGCCGCCCTCGTCCCAGACGAACCCGGCGAGCGTGTACCAGTCCTGTCCGGCGAGGTAGATGCCCTGGGTGCCGCCGGAGTTCAGTTCCTCGGTGATCTCCAGCCACTCCTCGCGGGTCTTCGGCGGGGCGGTGACGCCGGCCTGCTCGAAGAGGTCCTTGCGGTAGACGACGACGCGGTTGGCGGCGTACCAGGGGATGCCGTACTGCGCGGAGAGCTGGCGCCCCGGTTCGGCGAGGCCGGGCAGCCAGTCGTCCATGCCCCAGTCCCGCATCGACTCCAGGGTCAGGTCGAGCAGTCCCCCGCCCTCGATGTACTGCGAGATCTGCGTGTTGCCGACCTCGATCACGTCGGGCGCGTCCGCGGCGCCGGACTCCAGCGCGGCGTGCACCTTGTCGCCGATGCCGGTCCACTCCTGGATGCGGATGTCCAGGTCGAGGCCGGTGTGGGTGCGCTCGAAGTTATCCGTGAAGCGGTCCAGGAACTCCTTCGAGGCGCTGTTCTGCATCAGCCAGACGGTGACGGTGCGCCGGCGCGGCCCGTCGTCCCCCGGCAGGACACCGCAGCCGGTGACGAGCGAGGCGGTCAGGGCACAGCAGAGGGCGAGCAGGCGGCGACGTCTCACGAGGGGTCCTGTTCTGTCTGGGGACAGGGGAGGGAGGCCCGACGTGGGGGGACGAGCCGAGGGCTCGTACGGGTGTGCTGGATTTTGGTATGGACCAATGCGGAGGTCAAGGGATACGGGCACGGGAGCCCGACGCCTCGCGGACCGTCCCGGCTTGGGGCACGGTGGAGTGACGGGTGCGACGGCCGTCACACCAGCCTCGGCTGTCACAGCCGTCGCGGACGTCACAGCGGGTTCGGCGGCCGTCGCGAGGCGTCACAGCGGGCTCGGGGCCGTCGCGAGGCGTCACAGCCGTCGCGGCGTCGCGGCCCTCACAGGAGAAGGAGCACTCATGTCGAACCACACCTACCGGGTCACCGAGATCGTCGGCACCTCCCCCGAGGGCGTCGACCAGGCCGTGCGCAACGGCATCAGCCGGGCCTCGCAGACGCTGCGGAACCTCGACTGGTTCGAGGTGACCCAGATCCGGGGCCAGATCGAGGACGGGCAGATCGCTCACTACCAGGTCGGGCTGAAGGTGGGCTTCCGCCTGGAGGACACGGACTGACCCGCGGGCCCGCCACGCGCCACCGCGGCTACGTCCGTCCCTCCCGCTCCTGCGCGGTCTTCAGCGCGGCGGACGGGGTCGCCCAGCGCGCCCGCAGCACGGTGAATCCGGCCCGCTCAGCGTCGGCGCACACCAGCTCGTCGTCGTCCACGAGGACCCGGATGTCCCGGGTGCGGGCGAGGCGGCGCAGGATGGCCAGCTTGGTGAAGCGGGCGGGCCGGCGGTCGTCGTCGCGCCGCATGTACACCCGCCCCTCGGGCAGCCCGTGCCCGGCCAGCCAGTCGAGCGTGTCGCGACGGCAGCGCTCGGGCCGCCCGGTCAGATAGACCACCTCGCACTCGCGGGCGCTCTCGCGCGCCAGCGCGACGCCCTCCGGCAGCGGCGGGTCCTGCGGCGCGGCGGCGAAGAAGCCGTCCCAGTCGCGGGGCTTGCGCTCCAGGAACCGCTGCCGGTGCGCGGTGTCGGCGAGGGTGTTGTCCAGGTCGAACACGGCCAGCGGGGCCTTGCTGTTGCTGTTCGTCACAGTCCCACCCTAGGGCGGGCAGGAGTGCGGTGCCCGAGGTCAGGGTGGCTGCGCGCTGCCCCCACAGGGCGACAGGACCAGGAGCGGTCCCGCATGGAGTTGAACCACGAAGAACGCGTGACCGGCACACCGGGCACCTGCGTGCCACCGTAGGCCGGGCGTCAGGCGCATGCCAATCGATTGAGGCAGGGCGAGGCCGGCAGTGCGGGAGTGGGGGCGGGGCAGCCCCGCCGGGGAATGCGCGCGGGCCGCACGCGTTGAACCCGGTGTGAGTTCCGCGATCAGCTCCACCCGTTTCTCCGTGCTCGACCGCTCCCGCACCCGGGAGGGGCACCCGGTCGGCGAGGCGCTGCGCGACACCGTGCGTTTCGCGCGGGAGGCGGAGCGGCTCGGCTACCACCGGTTCTGGGTGTCGGAGCACCACGGCGTGCCCGGTGTCGCCGGTTCCGCGCCGACCGTGCTGGCCGCCGCCGTGGCGGGCGCCACCCGGACCATCCGGGTGGGCACCGGCGGGGTGATGCTGCCCAACCACCGGCCGCTCGTCGTCGCCGAGCAGTTCGGCGTGCTGGAGTCGCTGTTCCCCGGCCGGATCGACATGGGTCTGGGCCGTTCGGTCGGCTTCACCGGCGGGGTGCGCAAGGCGCTGGGCCGGGACAAGGAGGATGCCGAGGACTTCGAGGCCCAACTGGCGGAATTGCTGGGCTGGTTCCGCGGGAGCTCCCCCACGGGCGTGCACGCGCGTCCCGCCGAGGGGCTGACCGTGCCGCCGTTCGTCCTGGCCATGGGCGAGGGGGCGGCCGTCGCGGCCCGCGCGGGCCTGCCGATGGTCATCGGCGACCTGCGCGACCGGGAGAAGATGCTGCGCGGCGTCGAGCGCTACCGCGCGCACTTCCGTCCCTCGCCCTGGGCGAGCGAGCCGTACGTGGTGATCTCCGGCACGATCGCCGTGGCCGCCACCCGTGAGCAAGCCCGGCGGCTGCTGATCCCGGAGGCCTGGTCGATGGCGTACTCCCGCACCCACGGCACCTTCCCGCCGCTGCCGCCCGCCGAGCGCGTGGAGGCGCGGACGATGACCGGCAAGGAGCGCGGCCTCTACGAGTCCGGGCTCACCGGGCAGCTCGCGGGGACCGAGGAGGAGGTCGCCGAGGAGCTGGAGGGGTTGCTGAAGGAGACCGAGGCCCAGGAGGTGCTGGTCACGACCAGCGGGTACGACCGTGACGCGCTGCTGGACTCCTACCGGCGGCTGGCCCGGATCGCGGGGCTGACCCCGGCGCACGGGGACGGCGGGGCACCTGGGGACGGTGGAGCGCCTGGGGACAGCGCGACGCCTTGGGAAGGCGCGGCGTAGAATCGCGGGGTTTGTCCCCCCTTCCCCCACCTTCCCCTTCCCCAGGCACGCACGGAGACCCCCGCATGAGCACCCCGCACGACCCGTACGTCCGCGTCCGCGGTGCCCGCGAGCACAACCTGAAGGGGGTCGACGTCGACATCCCCCGGGACGTGGTGGCGGTGTTCACGGGTGTGTCGGGCTCCGGGAAGTCGTCGCTGGCGTTCGGCACGATCTACGCGGAGGCGCAGCGGCGCTACTTCGAGTCCGTCGCCCCGTACGCCCGCCGGCTGATCCACCAGGTCGGCGCGCCGAAGGTCGGGGAGATCACCGGGCTGCCGCCGGCCGTGTCGCTGGAGCAGCGGCGCTCGGCGCCCACCTCGCGGTCCTCGGTCGGCACGGTCACTCATCTGTCCACCTCGCTGCGGATGCTGTTCTCCCGCGCGGGCGAGTACCCGCCGGGAGCCGAGCGGCTGGACTCGGACGCGTTCTCGCCGAACACGGCGGCGGGGGCGTGCCCGGAGTGTCATGGGCTCGGGCGGGTGCACCGTACGACCGAGGAACTGCTGGTCCCCGACCCGTCACTGTCGATCCGGGAGGGCGCGATCGCCGCGTGGCCGGGTGCCTGGCAGGGCAAGAACCTGCGCGACATCCTCGGCGCGCTGGGCTACGACGTGGACCGGCCGTGGCGTGAACTGCCCGCCGAGCAGCGGGAGTGGATCCTGTTCACGGACGAGCAGCCGGTGGTCACCGTGCACCCGGTGCGGGACGCGGACCGGATCCAGCGGCCGTACCAGGGCACGTACACGAGCGCCCGCCGGTATGTCATGAAGACCTTCGCGGAGTCCAGGAGCGCCACGCTGCGGGCCCGGGCGGAGCGGTTCCTGACCAGCGCGCCGTGCCCCGCGTGCGGGGGCAGCCGGCTGCGTCCGGAGGCGCTGGCGGTGACGTTCGCGGGCCGCACGATCGCGGAGCTGGCGGCGCTGCCGCTGGCGGAGCTGGCGGACGTGCTGGAGGCGACGGACGCGACCGCGCGGGCGCTCACCGACGATCTGAAGGCGCGGATCGCGCCGGTCGTGGAGCTGGGTCTGGGCTATCTCAGCCTGGACCGGGCGACCCCGACCCTGTCGGCGGGCGAGCTGCAGCGGCTGCGGCTCGCCACCCAGCTGCGGTCGGGGCTGTTCGGGGTGGTGTACGTCCTCGACGAGCCGTCCGCGGGGCTGCACCCGGCGGACACGGAGTCCCTGCGCACGGTGCTGGAGCGGCTGAAGGCCGCGGGGAACTCGGTGTTCGTGGTGGAGCACCATCTGGACGTGGTGCGGTGCGCCGACTGGGTCGTGGACGTGGGGCCGCGCGCGGGCGAGCACGGCGGGCGGGTGTTGTACAGCGGCCCGGTGGACGGCCTGGCCGCGGTCCATGAGTCGGCGACGGCCCGCTTCCTCTTCGCCTCCTCTCCCCCCGCGGCGCGTGCGGTACGGCGCCCCCGTGGGCAGGTGAAGGTCGGTCCCGTCACCCGGCACAACCTGCGCGACGTCACGGCCGAGTTCCCGCTGGGGGTGTTCACGGCGGTCACCGGTGTGTCGGGGTCCGGGAAGTCCACGCTCGTCGGGGAGATCACCGCCGAACTGCCGGGCGTGGGGCGGCTGGTGACGGTGGATCAGAAGCCGATCGGCCGCACCCCGCGCTCCAACCTGGCCACGTACACCGGACTGTTCGACGTGGTGCGCAAGGTGTTCGCGGCCACGGACGCCGCGCGAGAGCGGGGGTACGGCGTCGGCCGGTTCTCCTTCAACGTCGCGGGAGGGCGCTGCGAGACCTGCCAGGGCGAGGGGTTCGTCAGCGTGGAGCTGCTGTTCCTGCCGAGCACGTACACGCCGTGCCCGGACTGCGGCGGGGCCCGCTACAACGCCGAGACGCTGGGGGTGACCTACCGGGGCCGGAACATCGCCGAGGTGCTGGACCTGACCGTCGAGTCGGCGGCGGACTTCTTCGCCGGGACCCCGGCCGTGGCCCGCAGTCTGCGCACCCTCCTCGACGTCGGCCTCGGGTACCTGCGGCTCGGGCAGCCCGCGACCGAGCTGTCCGGCGGGGAGGCGCAGCGCATCAAGCTGGCGAGCGAGCTGCAGCGCGGGCGCCGCGCGCACACCCTGTACCTCCTGGACGAGCCGACGACCGGGCTCCACCCGGCCGACGTGGAGGTGCTGATGCGGCAGCTCCACGGCCTGGTGGACGCCGGGCACACCGTGATCGTCGTCGAGCACGACATGTCGGTGGTCGCGGGCGCGGACTGGGTGATCGACCTGGGTCCCGGCGGTGGCGCGGAAGGCGGCCGCATCGTGGCCGCGGGCCCGCCCGCCGAGGTGGCACGGGCCCCAAAGAGCCGGACGGCGCCCTACCTGGCCCGCGCACTGCCGTGAGGCCTCCTCACGCCACCAGCGCCGCGTGGGTCCAGCGCGGCTCCGGAGTGCGGGCCGGCTGGGCGGCGTGGGCCAGGGAGCGGCGGTCGGGGTGGGTGCCGGGCGGGATGAGGGGGCGTACGTCGACCTCGGCGATCAGGTGCCGGGCCGTCGCGACGCGCCACAGCGACGCGAGGAGGGAGTCGTTGCCGACGAACGCGGCGGCGGTGCCGGGCGAGCCGTCGGCGAGGCGGTAGCGCAGCCGCACCGGCTGGACGGGCGCGCCCGCGTCCAGCGCGGCCTGGAACACGGCGCGCCGGAACTCGCCCTGGGCGCGCCCGCACCAGGTGCTGCCCTCGGGGAACACGCCGACCGCCGCGCCGGAGCGCAGGGCCGCGGCGATCCGGGCCACCGTCCCGGGCAGGGCGCGCAGCCGGTCCCGGTCGATGAACAGCGCCCCGCCGCGCGCGGCCAGCGCTCCGGCGACCGGCCACCGCCGTATCTCGGTCTTGGCGAGCATCCGGGCGGGGCGGACGGCGGCCAGCAGCGGGATGTCCAGCCAGGAGATGTGGTTGGCGACCAGCAGCACCCCGCCGTCGGGCGGCGCGGCCCCGCTGATCCTGACCCGCACCCCCGCGGCCCGTACGAGCGCCCGGCACCAGTGTCGTACCAGGCCGGCCGGGAGGCGCCCGCCCAGCGGGGACAGCGCGACGCCGGCCAGGAGCAGCACCGCGACCGCCGTGAGCCGCAGCACGGCGCGGGGCGCGGCCGCGGCGCCGCCGGGGGCCGGGACGCAGGCGCGCGGGGTGCAGGGGGCGCCGGGCAGCCAGGCGCTCATCAGGCCGGGACGAGGGAGAGGAAGTGCCGCAGGTAGCGCGGGTGGACCCGGCGCATCGACAGCAGCACGTACAGGTCGGCGACGCCGAAGTCCGCGTCGAGCGCGGCTTGCCCGCACACCCAGGCGCCGAGGCGGAGGTAGCCGCGCAGCAGCGGCGGCAGCTCGGTGCGGCCGGCCGGCCGGGCCACGCCGTCGGCCGTCCAGGGCAGCAGGGGGCGTACCCGGTACTGCTCGGGGGCGAGGTGTCGCTCGCGCACCCGGTCCCAGGTGGCCGCCGCGAGGGCGCCGCCGTCGGTGAGCGGGATGGAGCAGCAGCCCGCCAGCCACTCGTGGCCCCGGTCGGTCATGTAGCGGGCGATGCCGGCCCAGATGAGGCCGATCACCGCGCCGTCCCGGTGGCCGGGGTGGACGCAGGAGCGGCCGACCTCGACCAGGCCGGGCCGGATCGCGTCGAGCGGGGCGAGGTCGAACTCGCCGTCCGAGTACAGCCGCCCGGCCACCGCGGCCCGTTCGGGCGGCAGCAGCCGGTAGGTGCCGACGACCTGTCCGGTGAACTCCTCGCGCACCAGCAGGTGGTCGCAGTACGCGTCGAAGGCGTCGATGTCGAGCCCCGGCTGCGGGCTGGTCAGCAGGGCGCCCATCTCGCCCGCGAAGACGTCGTGCCGCAGCCGCTGCGCGGCCCGCACGTCGTCCTCGTCCCGGGCGAGCGTCACGGTGTAGCGGGTGGGCGCCGCGGGCTGCGGGGGGCGGTCGAGCGTGGACACACCGGTCATGGCTCACTCCTGGTACGGCCGGAAGGGGGCGGAGGTGGTACACCCCGTTTCTTCCGAGGCCGTCTGGCCGGTACGTGACCGGTGACGGGAGCGGGGATGTGGGGTCGTTGAACGGAACGCGGCCGTGCGGACCCCGCCATGTCCGGGCGGTGTGTCACCGGGGCGGTGCGCAGCCTTCGAGCCGGCGGCGCGTCTCGGCGGCGTCGAGGACCCGCTCCAGGACGAGGTCTCCTTTCATGCCGGGGAAGAACCGGCCGGCGGGCCAGCCGCGCTCGTAGGGCGGCGGGTCGAGGACGAGCAGCCGGACGCCGTCGACCACGGGTATGTCGCTCGGGGTGCCCTCGTTCCACACCCACTCGCCGCCGGGGGTGACGAGGTTGAAGGAGCCGGTGGTCGGCACCTGGCCGGGCGCGTCCCGGCAGACGGCGGCCTCCTGTGCGGAGGGGGCCCGGCCGGGCACGTGTCCGCCGCCGACGAGGACGTCCGCGAGCAGGGTGTGCAGCTGGAAGTTGTCGCCGATGCCGCTCATCCGCATCGCGTAGCCGGTGCCGGTCGGGCGGTGCAGCACGACCAGCGGCTCGTCGTCGAGGACGAGCAGGGCGTAGGCCAGGCATTTCAGCTCGTGCCCGGTCGCCTCCCGCACGGACTGCACCGCGCGCAGCAGCCGGGCGCGCAGCGAGCCGTCCAGCGCGGTCCGCACCCGGTGGTGGTTGAGCAGGGCGAGGGACCCCATCTCCCACTGCGGCAGGGAGAACCAGGCCAGGGTCTCCTCCGCCCCGGCCCGGTCGAAGAGTGCCGGGTCGACTTCGCCGTCCTGCGGGTCGGGGAACTCCCCTCCGCCGGTCTCCGCCCAGCGTGCGCAGAACTCGCCGACGGCGGCGAGCGTCTCGGCCAGCTCCGCGAAGACCGGGGCGGCGCAGGGCAGCGGGTCGGCGCCCCGCTCCACGCAGGCTCCGACGATCACGGCCACGATCCCGCGCGGCCCCGGCGGCACCTCGGGCAGCAGCGCGGCGAGCCGTGGCGCGGCCTGCGCGACCTCGTGCGGGGCCGCGCCGCCGAGGGTGTGGTGCAGCTGCTGGAAGGCGCGCTCCGCCCGGTCCGGGTCCTGTGCCCGCACAGCGGTCTCGAAGTCCGTCACGGCCTGCGAGAACCGCTCCCTCCCCTGTCCTTGGAAGATCATGACCGGCAGCGTACCGAGGCCGGTCGTACGAGACGGGGCCGGGGAGCACCGGTCCCGGCCCCGCCCGTCCGCACCTTCGGCGAACGTTCACCTCGCGGCGCCCGCGGACGCCGGCTCTTTTCAGGGGGTCACCGCTTCACCTTCCGGGTGGCCCGCAGCCACTCCTTGTTCATGCGGGTGATCGACATCAGCGGGATGCCCTTCGGGCAGGCGGTCGCGCACTCGCCGGTCAGCGTGCACCCGCCGAACCCCTCCTCGTCCATCTGCGCCACCATGTCGAGCACCCGCGTCTCCCGCTCGGGCGCTCCCTGCGGCAGCACGTTGAGGTGGTTGACCTTGGCGGAGGTGAACAGCATCGCCGCGCCGTTGGGGCAGGCGGCGACGCACGCGCCGCAGCCGATGCACTCGGCGTGCTCGAAGGCGTGGTCGGCGTCCGGTTTCGGCACCGGAGTGGCGTGCGCCTCCGGGGCGGAGCCGGTCGGCGCGGTGATGTACCCGCCGGCCTGGATGATCCGGTCGAACGCGGACCGGTCCACGACCAGGTCCTTGATGACCGGGAAGGCCGCCGCCCGCCACGGCTCGATGTCGATGGTGTCGCCGTCCTTGAAGGACCGCATGTGCAGCTGGCAGGTGGTGGTGCGCTCGGGTCCGTGCGCGTCCCCGTTGATGACCAGTGAGCAGGCGCCGCAGATGCCCTCGCGGCAGTCGTGGTCGAAGGCGACGGGGTCCTCGCCCTTGAGGATGAGTTCCTCGTTGAGGGTGTCCAGCATCTCCAGGAACGACATGTCGGGCGAGATGCCGTCCACCTCGTACGTGGACATGGCGCCGTCGGCGTCGGCGTTCTTCTGGCGCCAGACGCGCAGGGTGAGCTTCATGCGTAGCTCCGCTGGGTGGGGTGGACGTACTCGAAGACCAGGTCTTCCTTGTGCAGGACGGGCGCCCGGCCGGTGCCGGTGAACTCCCAGGCGGCGGCGTAGGAGAACGCGTCGTCCTTGCGGGCGGCCTCGCCGTCCGGGGTCTGGGACTCCTCGCGGAAGTGGCCGCCGCAGGACTCGGTGCGGTGCAGCGCGTCGAGGCACATCAGCTCGGCGAGCTCCAGGTAGTCGACGATGCGGTTGGCCTTCTCCAGCGACTGGTTGAACTCCTCGCCGGTGCCGGGCACCTTGATCCGCCGCCAGAACTCCTCGCGGATCTGCGGGATGCGTTCCAGTGCCTTGCGCAGTCCGGCGTCGGTGCGGGCCATGCCGCAGAACTCCCACATGAGTTCGCCGAGTTCGCGGTGGAAGGAGTCGGGGGTGCGGTCGCCGTCGACGGAGAGCAGCAGGTGGAGGCGGTGCTCGGTCTCGGCCACCACGTCCTGGACCACGGGGTGGTCCGGGGTGATCTCCTCGGTGCGCGGGTTGCGGGCGAGGTAGTCGGTGAGGGTGGCCGGCAGCACGAAGTAGCCGTCGGCGAGGCCCTGCATCAGCGCGGAGGCGCCGAGGCGGTTGGCGCCGTGGTCGGAGAAGTTGGCCTCGCCGATCGCGAACAGGCCGGGGATGGTGGTCTGGAGGTCGTAGTCGACCCACAGGCCGCCCATCGTGTAGTGCACGGCCGGGTAGATCCGCATCGGCACCTCGTACGGATCCTCGTCGGTGATCCGCTGGTACATGTCGAAGAGGTTGCCGTACTTGGCCTCGACCGCCTTGCGGCCCATGCGCCGGATGGCGTCGGCGAAGTCGAGGTAGACGCCCTGCCCGCCGGGGCCCACACCGCGGCCCTCGTCGCAGACGTTCTTCGCGGCGCGGGAGGCGATGTCGCGCGGGACGAGGTTGCCGAAGGACGGGTAGATGCGCTCCAGGTAGTAGTCGCGCTCGTCCTCGGGGATGTCGTTCGGCGGCCGGGTGTCGCCCTTGGCCTTGGGCACCCAGATGCGGCCGTCGTTGCGCAGCGACTCGCTCATCAGGGTCAGCTTCGACTGGTGGTCGCCGGTGCGCGGGATGCAGGTGGGGTGGATCTGGGTGAAGCAGGGGTTGGCGAAGTACGCGCCGCGCCGGTGCGCCCGCCAGATGGCGGTCGCGTTGGAGTTCATGGCGTTGGTCGACAGGTAGAAGACGTTGCCGTAGCCGCCGGTGGCGAGGACGACGGCGTCCGCGAAGTACGTGTCGATCTTCCCGGTGACCAGGTCGCGGGCGACGATGCCGCGCGCCCGCCCGTCCACGACGACCAGGTCCAGCATCTCGGTGCGCGGGTGCATCTCGACGTTGCCCGCCGCGATCTGCCGGCTCAGCGCCTGGTAGGCGCCGAGGAGGAGCTGCTGGCCCGTCTGGCCGCGGGCGTAGAAGGTCCGCGAGACCTGGACGCCGCCGAAGGAACGGGTGTCGAGCAGGCCGCCGTACTCACGGGCGAACGGCACGCCCTGGGCCACGCACTGGTCGATGATCTCGACGGAGATCTGGGCGAGGCGGTGCACGTTGGACTCGCGGGCGCGGAAGTCGCCGCCCTTGACGGTGTCGTAGAAGAGGCGGTGGACGGAGTCGCCGTCGTTGCGGTAGTTCTTCGCCGCGTTGATGCCGCCTTGCGCGGCGATGGAGTGGGCGCGGCGCGGGGAGTCCTGGTAGCAGAACTGGACGACGCGGTAGCCCTGTTCGGCGAGGGTGGCGCCGGCCGAGCCGCCGGCGAGGCCGGTGCCCACGACGATCACCGTGTGCTTGCGGCGGTTGGCGGGGTTGACCAGCTTGGCCTCGAAACGGCGCTTGTCCCAGCGCTCGTGGATCGGCCCGGACGGGGCCTTGGTGTCGACGACGGGCGCGCCGGTCGTGTAGTCGGTGTAGTCGGTCATGTTCAGCTCACCACTCCGGTCATGACGCCCACGGGTACGGCGATGAAACCGGCCGTGAGCAGCAGCGCGAGGACGTTGGCGATGGTCTTCAGGGCGCGGTCGCGGGTGCGGCTGGAGACGCCCAGGGTCTGCGCGGCGCTCCAGAAGCCGTGCCGGATGTGCAGGCCGAGGGCGAGCATCGCGACGATGTAGACGACGTTGCCGTACCAGGTGGAGAAGGTGTCGACGACGTTCTCGTAGGGCCGGCCCTCCTGGAAGCCGCCCGGGTGGGTGTGGCCGGTGGTCAGGTCCAGGACGTGCCAGACGATGAACAGGCCGAGGATGATCCCGCCCCAGCGCATGGTGCGCGTGGCGTAAGAGGCGCGCGGCTTCCGGTGCACGTACTTGCTGGGGCGCGCCTTGATGTCGCGGCGGCTGAGCTGGTACGCGGAGACGGCGTGCGCGACGACCGCGGCGAGCAGGACGACGCGGATCAGCCACAGCGTCCACTCGTAGTGCATGAACGGCTCGCCGACCGTGCGCAGCCAGTGCCCGTAGCGGTTGAACTCCTCCGGACCGAAGAAGATCTTCAGGTTGCCGATCACGTGGGCGACCAGGTACAGCAGCATGATCACGCCGCTGACGGCCATCACTGTCTTCTTGCCGACGGTGCTGTCCCAGATCGTGCGTGCCATGGACGGCCGTCGGCCCGTCCGCGTTGCCAGAGCCATGGAACAGCACGCTAGGCGGGCGACACCTCATCGGTCCAAGACATGGTCCGGCTTGATTCGATAGGGCGAACCTATGCTGGGTCGATGCAGTTCCAGCAGCTCCAGTACTTCGTGGCCGTCGCCGAGACCCGGCACTTCACCCGGGCCGCCGAACTCGTGCACGTGGCACAGCCGTCGCTGTCGCAGCAGATCAAGGCGCTGGAGCGGGAGCTGGGCGCGGACCTGTTCCTGCGGGCGCGCGGCAACATCACGCTGACCGACGCCGGGGAGGCGCTGCTGCCGCTGGCGCGGCGGATCCTCGCCGACGCGGACACCGCGCGGCACGAGGTGCAGGAACTGGTGCAGCTGCGGCGCGGGCGGGTCCGGCTGGGTGCGACGCCGAGCCTGTGCACGGGGCTGCTGCCGGACGTGCTGCGCGCCTTCCACGACCGCTACCCGGGCATCCGGCTGCTGATCGAGGAGGGCGGCTCCCACGACCTCGTACGGCATCTCGCGCGCGGCGCGCTCGACCTGGCGCTGGTGGTGCTGCCCCTGCCGACGCCCTCACCGGCGCTGACCACGGTGGAGCTGCTGCGCGAGGACCTGGTCGTCGTCTCCTCGCCGGAGGCGCCCCGGCCCGGCGGCGGGCGGCGCACCGTGCGGATCGCCGATCTGGAGGGTGAACGGCTGGTGATGTTCCGGCACGGGTACGACCTGCGGGAGCTGACCGTGGCCGCGTGCCGCGCCGAGGGCTTCGAGCCGGACTTCGCGGTGGAGGGCGGGGAGATGGACGCGGTGCTGGGGTTCGTGCGGGCGGGGCTGGGGGTCGCCGTCGTCCCGCGGATGGTCGCGGCGCGGTCCGGGCGGGGGCTGCGGGTGACTCCGCTGGCGCGGCCGGGGTTGCATCGGGTGATCGCGCTGGCCCACCGCAGCGATGTGGCTCCGCCTCGGGCTGCACGGGAGTTGCAGCGGATGTTGCTGGAGCGGTGAGGGTGGGGTTTTTGGGGGGCGCCGGTTCGCTGCGGCGGCTCGGCGGGGTGCGAGTGCGTGGTGGCCGGTCGCGCAGTTCCCCGCGCCCCTGAGCGGGATCGCCGGTGCGCTGCGGCGACTCGGCGGAGTGCGGATGCGTGGTGGCCGGTCGCGCAGTTCCCCGCGCCCCTGAGCGGGATCGCCGGTGCGCTGCGGCGACTCGGCCGGGTGCGGGTGCGTTGGGGCTGGGCGCGCAGTTCCTCGCGCCCCTGGGCGGGATCGCCGGTGCGCTGCGGCGACTCGGCCGGGTGCGGCAGCGTGGTGGCCGGTCGCGCAGTTCCCCGCGCCCCTGGGCGGGATCGTCGGTGCGCTGCGGCGGCTTGGCGGGGTGCGGGTGCGTTGGGGCTGGGCGCGCAGTTCCTCGTGCCCCTTCGGAGGCTGGGCTTAGCGATGGTGGGATGCTGCCTGGCGGATGTGTGACAGGGGGATGTGTGCCTGGTCGCAGAGGGTGGCCAGGTCGAAGTAGAGCGACTCGCCGGCCATGAGGCCGTCGCGGAAGGGGACGACATTCGCGAAGGGGACCGCGAAGGTGCCGCCGCCGGGGGGTACGCCCAGCCAGTCGCCCTGGCTGGTGCCGCGCAGGGTGCCCCAGACGGCGAGGACGTCGTCGCCGAAGGTGACGCCCTCGTCCTCGGGGGCGAGGTCGGGGAACGCGGTGAAGTACTGCGACCGGTAGGCGGCGCGCACCGCGTCCCTGCCCTGGCTGCGCAGGCCCAGCGCCTTCGTCTCCAGGAAGCAGTCGGTGACGAAGGTGGCGAGGATGCCGTCGATGTCCCGGGCCGCCTCCGCCGCGCGGTGCGCCTCGAAGAGGCGGCGCATCTCGGTGTTGTCCATGCCCGTGCTCCCAGCCGGGCCCACTCGGGTCCTCTCCCTCGATCGTAGGCCGGGCACCCCCGCCGTGCTCAGCCCGTCGCGTCCGCCATCGCCAGTTCGTGCAGGCGCTCCGGCGGGCCGGGACGGGCGTAGTACCACCCCTGTGCCGTGTCGCAGCCGAGTATGCGCAGCTGCTCCGCCTGGGCGGCCGTCTCGACGCCCTCGACCGTGACCGTGAGGTCCAGGCTGTGGGCGAGGGAGACGATGCCCTCCACGATCTTGAGGTCGACGGGGTCGGCCGGGAAGCGCTGCATGCTCTGGGTGAAGGAGCGGTCCAGCTTGAGGATGCTCACCGGGAGGCGGCGCAGGTTGGCGAGGTTGGAGTAGCCCGTGCCGAAGTCGTCCAGGGCGATGTCGACGCCCATCTCGGCGAGCCGCCGCAGCGGCTTGAGGAGGTCGTCGTCGGCCCCGATGAGGGCGGACTCGGTGACCTCCAGACAGAGCGCGTCGGGGGTGATGCCGGCCGCCTCCAGGATGTCGACGGTGTCCTGCACCAGGCCGGGGTGCGTGAGCTGGCAGGGGGAGAGGTTGACGTTGATGCGCAGCGGGGCGGTGGTGGTGCCGGCGTAGCGTTCGCGCCATTCCTTGGCCTGGCGGACCGACTGCTCCAGGACCCAGCGGCCCAGCGGGACGATGAGGCCGGTGTGCTCGGCGAGCGGGATGAACCGGTCGGGACCGAGCACCCCGTGCTGCGGGTGCAGCCACCGCACCAGCGCCTCCGCGCCGCGTACGCTGCCGTCGTCGAGGTGGACCAGCGGCTGGTACTCGATGAAGAACTCGCCGCGCTCCAGGGCGGCCGGCAGTGCGGTGGTGAGGCCGTGCCGGGTGATCGCGCGGGCGTCGGCCTCGGCGTCGGCCAGCTCGAAGCGGTTGCCGCCCGCCGACTTTGCCCGGTACATGGTGATGTCGGCGCTGCGCAGCACCTCCGCCGCGCTGCGCTCCCCCGCCGGGCCCTCGACGATGCCGATGGAGCCGCGCACGGTCAGCTCCCGGCCGTCGATCCGGACCGGGGCGACCAGCGCGTTCATGATCCGGGACGCCAGCTCGTCGACCTCGCGCTGGGTGTCGGGCCCGGTGGTCAGCGCCACGAACTCGTCGCCGCCGAGCCGGGCGACCATCTCGCCGGGCGCCGTGGCGCAGGCCTGGAGGCGGTCGGCGACCTCGACGAGCAGCCGGTCGCCGGCCGCGTGGCCCAGGCTGTCGTTGATGGTCTTGAAGCCGTCCAGGTCGAGGTAGCACAGCCCGAAGCGCTGGCCGGGGCCCGCGTTGAGGGCCTTCTCCAGGCGCTCGAAGAACAGGGTCCGGTTGGGCAGGCCGGTGAGGGCGTCGTGGGTGGCCTCGTAGCGCAGCCGCAGGTTCAGCAGCCGGCGCTCGGTGGTGTCCTCCATGAGGGCCAGCTGGTACTGGGGATTGCCGTCGGCGTCGCGCAGCAGGGAAACGGTGAGGTTGGTCCACAGGACCGTTCCGTCGGGCCGGTAGAAGGCCTTCTCCACGTGGTAGTGCTCGCGTTCGCCGCGCACCAGCTCCTCGTAGAGCCGCCACACCTGGGGCGCGTCCTCGGCGTGCGTCCAGTCGCGGACGTTGCGGCCGCGCACGTTCTGCTCGCCGCCGCCGAACATCCGCTGCAGGGCGCCGTTGACCTCCAGGATGTTGCCGTCCAGGTCGGCGATGCCGATCCCTATGGCGGCGCCCTCGAACACCGCGCGGAAACGTGCCTCGCTGGCGTGCAGCGCCTGGGCGACCACTCCCTGGGCGCGCAGCGCGGCCTGGGCGATGGACTCCTGCTCGGCGAGGGTGCGTTCGCGCAGTGCCTGGGCGAACCCGGCGGCCATCGCGTGCTGGAGGCGGGACGAACGCGCCCGCAGGTCCTCCTGGTTGCCGCCCTCGCCGCAGTAGAGCACCAGGTAGGCGTCCACGCAGTCCAGGGTGCGGCTGAGCGCTTCCGGGTCGGTGCAGTGCGCGGCGACGAGCGCGGCGCCGACGGCCCGGCCCTCGGCGGCGTCGAAGGCGCGGGCCCGCAGCGCCTCGCTCAGCCGCCGGGCGAGCGGCAGCAGCCGCGCCTCGAACTCCGGCCGGGTCAGGGACGTGACGGTCACCGGGAAGACCGCCCGGCTCCAGATCGTCGCGAACCGGCGCAGTCTGTCCTCCGGCCCGTCCGGCTCCGCGCTCACGCCGTACGCCCCACGCCGGCGAAACCGGAGAAGGCATACGGGTCCTCGTCCTCCGGTGCGGTGTCCGGCCGCCAGTGCGGCATCGGCACCAGTCCGGGTTCCACCATGTCGTACCCCTCGAAGAACCGCGCGATCTCCTCGCGCGAGCGCATGATCAGCGGGTTGCGAATGTCCTTGTATACGTCCACCGCGCCCCCGGCCCGCTCCGCCGGCAGGGGGATTCCCTCGTACGAGGCATGGGTGAGCACCAGCAGGCTGCCGGGCGCCAGTGCGTCGCTCAACTGAGCCACCGCGCCGTACGGGTCGTCCGCGTCCTCCACGAAGTGGAGTATCGCAACGAGGAGGAGGGCCACCGGGCGGTCGAGGTCCAGCAGCCGGGAGACCTGCGGGCTGGTCAGGATGTCCTGCGGCTTGAGCAGGTCCGCGGCGACGACGTCCGCGCTCTCGTTGCCCTCCAGCACCGCCTGGCTGTGCGCGACGGCCACCGGATCGTGGTCGACGTAGACGACGCGGGCGCCGGGACTGGCCGCCTGGGCGACCTCGTGGACGTTGCCGAAGGTCGGGATGCCGGAGCCGATGTCCAGGAACTGGGTGACGCCCTGGTCCACGGCGTAGCGCACCGCGCGGCGCATGAAGGCGCGGTTGGCCTGCATGATCTTGGGGAGTCCCGGCAGGAACTCCATGGCCCTGCGGGCCGCTTCCCGGTCGACCTCGAAGTTGTGCGAACCGCCCAGGTAGTAGTCGTAGATTCGCGAAACGCTCGGCACCGAGATGTCGATGCTCCGTGGGGCCCAGGCGGGACGCTCCATCTATCTCTCCAGGCATAGGCGATCCGGTGTTCGAGCTGAGGCTACTGATCGCCCGCCAAAGGGGCGAGCCGAACCGGAAATTCACCATCCGTTCCCGGTCACTGCCTGCGGCACGTGCCCGAATGGGAGCCCGGTCGTGGCGTTAACTGCCGCCGGATTCCGGAGAGTTCCGGTGCGGGGAAGAAGGCGGCGAGAAGGAACGGAAGGAGAAGTACGGGAGAAAGGAGAAGAAGGAGGGGATTGCCGGAGGAGCGCTGCATGCCGGCACACCGGTCCGCCCCCTGCCGCGGGGAGCGGAAGGGGGCGGAAAGGAAGGGGATGGAGGGGATGGAGGGGAGGGGGGTTGCGGCTACTCCTCTCCCTTCTCCGGCGCGCCGATGGGCTTCCCGTCGGGCGCCACGGCGTACCACGTGCCACCGACTCCCTGGCCGTTGGTGTCACCGGGGGCGTTGTCACCGCTGAAGGTGTAGATGGGCCAGCAGTTGACAGTCTGCTGCTTGGTCCCGTCCGGGCGGGTGAAGCTCATCAGGCCCTTCTTCTGCACCCCTTCGGTGTCGTTCGCCTCGACCGGGGCGACGACGGGCCAGTTCTGGAGGCAGGCGCCGGTGCAGGCGGAGACGGGCTTGGGCCAGGCCTCGTCCTTCATGAAGCGGTAGACGGTCATGCCGTTCTTGTCGACGACGATCTCGCCGAGCTTGGGGTCCTTGCGGGTGGACAGTCCGGGGAGGTCGGCGAGGGTGGCCTTCTTGCCGTCCGGGGCGAGGGCGTACCAGGTGCCGCCGACGCCCTGGCCCTTGGTGTCACCGGCCTTGACGTCCTTGGCGTAGCGGTAGGCCGGCCAGCCGCCGATCGTGAGCTGCTTGGTGCCGTCGGTGCGGGTGACCTCGCCGAGGAGTGCCTTGTCGATGCCCTCACCGGCCGAGGCGTCGTCGGCGGGAACCGGGGGCCAGGCGGTGGCGCAGTCGCCGTCGCAGTTGGACTTGGGCGGTTCGGCGGTGTCCTCGTCGAACCGGTACAGGGTGCGGCCGTCGGCGTCGGTGAGGACGCGGCCGAGTTCGGCGTCGACCGTGACGTCGAGCTTGCCGGCGGGCGCGGCCTGCGCGGCGGCGTCCTGCTGCCCCTCCGCTCCCGTCCCGGCCTCGGTGCCGGCCGCGCCGCTGCCGATCCCGGTCCCGGTTCCGCCGTAGCCGCCGGCCGCGGCCGTCGCGCCGACGTTCTGACTGGCCGGCTGGGTACCGCCGCCGTCCTGGCCGCACGCCGTCGTCAACGCCAGCACGACCACGGCACCCGCCGCGAGTGAGGCGCTCCGCCAGGAGGTCTTCATCGTCAACTCCCCATGATCACAAAGCTGTTGCAGTCGCAGCGCCCTGCTGCGCCGCCGCTCGACATGGGGTACGGGCGGGCGCCGGGGTGTGTTCAACGTGCGGGCGGTTTTCTTGCGTCCGCCCGCGGAACGGGTTTCGCGCGGACCTCGCCCCGGCGTTCGGGGAGCCGAACGTGTGTGGGAGGCGCCGTTCAAACCAGTGGGCCGGTGTTTCCCTCCTTCGGGGCATTCCTCCGGCGACCGGGCATGTCAGGGGTCGCGGAGGGTTCATGATCTTCGGCGTGCATGGATCCGAACCGCCCCATTTCCCCAGGGCCGCAAGGGTGTTGACCCTGACGGCGCTGACGTGGGCCCTCGTCGGCGCGCCGGCCGGCGTGGTGGTCGCCGATGCCTGTGCCTGGACCTCGACCGGGCCGGGAGGCACACAGGCGGTGTCGGTCGCGGGAAGTCTCACGTGCCCGACACCGACACCCACCCCCACCCCTCCCCCGATCCCCACCCCGAAGCCACCCCCGCCGAAGCCGACCCCCACGCCCACGCCCACACCGACGCCCACGCCCACACCGACGCCGACGTCCACTCCGCCGCCGAAGCCCACCCCAAAGCCGCCTCCGGCGCCGGCTCCGGTCCCGAGGCCGCCCGAGCCCCCGTCACCCGCTCCGCCGCCACCGCCCCCGCCGGCTCCCCGGCCCGCACCCGTGCGCCCCACGCCGGCCCCGGCACCCCCGCCCCCGCCCGCCCCGAGCCGGAAGCCCGCACCGACCCCGCGCCCCTCCGCGACCCCGGTGAGCTACCCGGAGTACCGCACGCCACCGCGCCCGCGGCCGGTCCGGAACACCACCTCCCCGCTCACCCACGTCCTGCTCATCACCGTCCCCGCGGTGGTCGCCGTCGCCGCGCTGCGTCCGCGCTGATCCCTGGAGGAATCCGTTGCCGGAATGGCTTGTTCTCACCCTCGCGATGGTGGCCGCCTGCGTGGTGGTAATCCTCATCACCGTGCTGCGCGACCGCACCGCGGGCGACGACGAGGACCCCACCGAGACTCCGGACGTCATCGAGTACATGACGATGTGGATCGGTGTGGTGTACGCCATCGTCCTCGGCCTGGCCATCGCGGGCGTCTGGGAGGCGCGCGGCGCCGCACAGGAGCACGTCCGCGCCGAGGCCCAGGCCCTGCACGAGATCTCGGAGCGGGTGCGGGTCTATCCGCCCGAGGTCCGCGACCGCATTCGGGAGGATGTCAACACGTACGTCGGACACGTCGTCACCACCGAGTGGAAGTCGATGACCGATCACAACAAGGTCACCGAGCGCGGCGACGAGCTGCTGCGGCGCCTCCGCACCGACGTCACCGACTACGAGCCGCGGACCGACTTCGAGGCCCAGGCCTACCAGCCGCTCATGGACCAGGTCACCGCAGCCGACCAGGCGCGCAACGCCCGCGCGGACTCGGCGGCGCCGACCATGCCGGGCGTGGTGTGGTTCGGCCTGATCATCGGGGCCGTGATCACCATCGGGATGATTCTCGCCCTGCAGATCAGGCGCACCCCTCGCGAGCTGATCCTCGCCGTGCTGTTCTCCGCGCTGATCGCCTTCCTGCTGTTCCTCATCTGGGACTTCGACGCGCCGTACAGCCGGGGCATCTCGGCGACGGCGGATCCGTTCCTCGACCTCTTCCCCGACGCCACCCGCTGACGCGCTCCCACGCACCGGGTCCCGGGGGACGGCGGGCCACCACGCCGCCGCCGTCCGCCGGGCGCCGCGCTCGTCGCGGGCTCGCCGGGGCGGCGTACCGCGTCGAGCGCCGCCGCGCCGGCGAGCACGACGGCTGACGTACGCGGACCGCGCCGGCCGCGCCGCCGACCGACCACAGGCCTTCGCCCCGGTGTCCCTGGGAGGGAGCCGGGGCGAAGGTTGGTGCACGTGCGCGATGTCCCGACGGAGCCGCCCGGCCGTCGTGGGGAAGGGAGGGCGGCCGGGTCCGTCCGCTGCCGGATCAGATGCGCTTCTCGGAGCGGCGCCGCATCCAGAACACGCCGCCGCCGATGACGGCCGCCGCGACCAGGCCGCCGCCGATGGCGATGTCGGTCGGGGTGGCGCCGGTGGAGCTGCTGCCGCCGATGCCGCCGCGCACACCACCGAGGACGGTGAAGGCGGCGGGACGGGTCAGGGTGCGGCCGGAGCAGTTGACCGTGATGTCGTACTGGCCGGGGCGGGCGTTGGCGTGGATCGTGGCGGTGCCGCGGGCCGTGTGGTTGGTCCCTCTGACCGGGGTGAGCTTGGTCGTGGGGAACGCCTCGGACGAGGCGGTGCCGCCGTGCGGGCAGCCGTCGACGGTGATCGTCAACTGTCCGCCGGGGGCGATGACGCTGGGCATCGCGACGATGTTGCTCGGGCTGCCGAAGTGACCGTTGCCGCCCTGGTTGCCGTTGCCGCCCTGGTTGCCGTGCCCGCCGTGTCCCCCGTTACCGCCCTGGCCCCCGTTCCCGCCTTGTCCCCCGTTGCCACCCTGGCCCCCGTACCCGCCCTGGTTGCCATTGCCACCCTGGCCCCCGTTGCCCCCCTGGTTGCCATTGCCCCCCTGGTCGCCGTCACCGCCTTGGCCGAAGCCCTGGCCGTTGCCACCTTGGTTGAAGCTCTGGTCGCCGTTGCCGCCCACGGTTCCGCCCGGGCCGTCCCACGCGACGGCCGCGGGGGCGGCGAGGCCGAAGGCGGCGACCGCGGCGGCGGAGACCGCCAGGGCACGAGAGTTACGCATGTGATCCTCCGCGGAAGACGCCCCGGGGCCCGTCCCCGGTGGATCGGCGAGAGAACGTCTCCCGGAAAAGACCCTCAGCCGCCCGCCCGGGGCCCGCATTTCGGCGATGGTCCGTCCTGGTGAGGCAACACGCCGGACGAAAACCACACAATCGGATATTGCCGCAGGTCACGGACCGTCAGAAAAATCCTGATCACGGCAACTCGGATGGCGCACCGGGCTTTCTCCCGGGCCACCCGTTCGCCTCTGCCCCGTCGCCGGTTCCCCGGATGGCATTTAGCGTTTTCGTATGCGCGAATTGACGCGGCGACGGCCGCGTCGAGAGGGGATGGCGAATGTCTGCATCCGAGCTGTCCGCCGAGCTGGCCGAAGCGGAGGCGCGGCGGAGGAAACGCGCCCCGTGGGGCGTGATAGCGCTGGTTCTGCTGACCGGTCTCGCGCTCATCCGCAACGGTTCGGGGGAATTCGACGTGGGCCCGCCGCAGCCCGCGTCGGCGGCGGCCGCGGACAGCGCCGTCCAGGCCGGCACCTTCGGGCAGGCCGCGCAGCCGCTGCCGTACGCCGTGCCGAACCGGGTGCGGATTCCCGCGATCCAGGTGGACGCGCCGATGATCCCGGTCGGTCTGGACGCCGAGGGCTGGGTGGACGCGCCGCCCGCGGAGGACCCCAATCTCGCGGGCTGGTTCACCGGCGCGGTGTCGCCCGGCGAGAAGGGCACCGCCGTCGTCGTCGGCCATGTCGACAACCAGCAGGGCCCGGCCGTGTTCTACGGTCTCGGCGCGCTGAAGAAGGGAAATCGCGTCGAGATCGCCCGGGGAGACGGAAAGACGGCCGTATTCGAGATCTACGGCATCGAGGTGTTCGAAAAGAACAACTTCCCCGGCGACCGGGTGTACGCCTCCAAGGGCGCCCCGGAACTGCGGGTCATCACCTGCGGAGGGGGTTTCTCGCAGCAGAACGGCTACGACGGGAACGTGGTCGCCTTCGCCCGCCTGGTCGAGGTCCGCTGAGCGGGCCCCGGCCCGGCGGGCGGCCGGCCGACGGGCGGTGGCCCGCCGGCGGACGGTGACCGTCAGACCTGGTGCCGGCGCGGCACCGTGACGTGGTAGCCGGCGTCCAGCAGTGCCGGCAGATACCGCCGCAGCGCCCGCACACTCTGCGACCGGTCGCCCCCGGCGTCGTGGGAGAGCACCACGACGCCGGGGGCGGCGCCGTCCTCGACCCGGTCGACGATGGTGCGGGTGCCGGGCTCGGTCCAGTCGAGGGTGTCGACGGTCCAGGCGAGGGGTTCCATGCCGAGGTCGGCGCCGATCTGGAAGGCGGCCCGGTTCCAGGCGCCGTACGGGGCGCGGAACCAGCGGGGCCACTCGCCGTAGGTCCGGTCCACGATCTCGCAGGTGCTCTCCATCTCGCTGCGGATCCGGGCGCGGCCGAGCCGGGTGAGCAGCGGGTGCGACCAGGTGTGGTTGCCGACGACGTGCCCCTCGTCGGCCATGCGCCGGAGCAGACCGGGGTGGGCGGCGGCCATCTCGCCGCAGACGAAGAACATCGCGGGGACGTCGTAAGCGCGCAGGGTGTCCAGGATGTCCGGGGTGTAGCGGGGGTCGGGCCCGTCGTCGAAGGTGAGCACCATGGTGCGGCCGAGGCCGGACACGCTGAGCAGCGGACGGCTGCGGACCGGGGTGCGGCCCGGCGCGGCGCGGGGCGGGCCGTAGCCGGTCAGGGGCTGGAGGCGGTAGACGGAGGGCTTCAGCGGGCGGCGGACCGCGGGGCCCGCGGCGGGGGCGGCGGAACGGGGGGCCTTCCCGCCCGGTCCGAGGGCGAACACCCCGGCGGTGCCGACCGCGCCCAGGGCGGCGGCACCGGCGAGCAACGCCCGGCGCCGGGTGATCAACTGATCATCTGTCAGCCGGGTAAGCAACTGATCCTTCTTCATGACTCATCAGTCGCCCGCACCGCCTGCGACGCACCACGGTGACACCGGTGCGGCGGCACCGATGCACCCGTGCGGCCGATGCCGGCCGCTGCCGGCCGGTGCCGCCGCGGGTCCCGCGCGGGGCGCCGGCCCGCCCCGGCGGCGGGAGGGGGTGGTTCCGGTAGCCTCGGGCCGTGACGGAACAGCACTCGCACCGGTTCGAACGCGGCACGGACGGGCCGAAGGTGATCCTGGTCGGGGTCGACGGCTCCGACTCCTCCCTGCGGGCCGCGGCCTACGCCGGCGGCCTGGCCCGGCGGCAGCACGCGCTGCTGGCCGTGGTGTACGTGCAGCCGGTGCTCGCGGCGGGCGCGCTCGGGGTGCCGGTGGCCGGCACGACCGAGGAGATCGCCGAGGATCTGGTGGCGCAGATCCGGGATGCCGCCGAGCGGGTCAAGGGGATATTCGACGTCCGCTGGGAGTTCCACACGTTCCGCGGCGATCCGTACAGCGGTCTGGTGAGGGCCGCGGACGAGCTGAAGGCCGACGCCGTCGTGGTGGGCGCCTCGGAGCAGGCGGGCCACCGGATCGTGGGCTCCGTCGCGATCCGGCTCGTGAAGGCGGGGCGCTGGCCGGTGACAGTGGTGCCGTAACAGGCGCACCCCGTGCGTGGCGTCTTTCCTCGCCCCTGCCGCTGAGCCATGATGATCCGCCGTCAGCCGATTGCCGATCGTGAAGAGGTGAGGCGTGTGGCCGGGCTCCGCGCGGGTGAGGGAATTCTCCGTCGCAAACCCATCGAGCACATCGAGGAGACGGAGGTGGGTGAGGGCACCCGCCTGGACCGCTCCCTCGGCCTGGGCCAGCTGACCGCGATCGGGGTCGGCGGCATCATCGGCGCGGGGATCTTCACCCTCGCCGGCACGGTGGCCAACGGGACGGCGGGCCCGGCGGTCCTCGTCTCCTTCCTGATCGCCGGTGTGGCCAGTGCCGCGGCGGCGCTGTCGTACGCGGAGTTCGCGGGTCTGATCCCGAAGGCGGGGTCCGCCTACACCTACGGTTACGCGGTGCTGGGCGAGCTGGCGGGCTGGTTCATCGGCTGGGACCTGCTGCTGGAGTACACGGCGATCGTGGCGGTGGTCGCGATCGGCATCTCCGGCTACTTCAGCTTCCTGGTCGGGGAAATGGGCGCCGATCTGCCGAACTGGATGCTGGGGGCGCCCGGCACCGGTGCGGGCCACCGGATCGATCTGTTCGCGGCGCTGCTGTGCCTGCTGATCGCGTACCTGCTGAACCTCGGCATCAAGAACGCGGCCCGCTTCGAGACGGTCGTCGTGGTGCTGAAGGTGCTGGTGGTGCTGCTGGTCATCGGCGTCGGCGTGTTCCACATCAGCACCGCGAACTACGACCCGTTCTTCCCGTACGGGGTGGGCGGCGCGTTCACCGGTGCGGCGACCGTGTTCTTCGCGGTGTTCGGCTACGACGCGATGTCGACCGCGGCCGAGGAGTCGAAGGACGCCCAGCGGCACATGCCGAAGGCGATCATCTACTCGCTGGCGATCTCGATGGTGCTGTACGTGGCGGCCTGCCTGGTGCTGACCGGGATGCAGCACTACTCGGAGATCGACAAGGAGAGCGGCTTCTCCACGGCGTTCAAGTCGGTGGGGCTGACCGGGCTGGCGGATGTGATCGCGGTCGGCGCGATCATCGGGATCCTCACGGTGATGTTCACCTTCATGCTCGGCGTCACGCGTGTCTGGTTCGCGATGTCCCGCGACGGGCTGCTGCCGCCGTGGTTCGCCAAGACCCACCCGACCCGCCACGTGCCGACCCGCGTGACCTGGATCGTCGGGGTGGCCTCGGCCGCCATCGCCGGGTTCCTGCCGATCGGCGAGGCGGCCGAGCTGACCAACATCGGCATTCTGCTGGCCTTCGTGGTGGTGTGCGTCGCGGTGATCGTGCTGCGCTACCGGCAGCCCGAACTGCCGCGCACCTTCCGCACGCCGTGGATGCCGTTCGTGCCGGCCGTGGGCGTCGTGTTCTCCATCTGGCTGATCACGTTCCTGCAGTGGCAGACGTGGGCGCGGTTCGCGGTGTGGTTCGCGCTCGGCCTCGTGATCTATTTCGCCTACTCGTACCGCCACTCCAAGCTGGCGCGTCGCTAGGCAGTGTCTCGCTGATCCGGCCTGATCGACGAGACGCCCCCCTAGAGGGACTTCAGGAAGTCCAGCATGATCCGGTTGTACTCCTGCGGCTTCTCCAGGTTCGGGTAGTGGCCGACGCCGTCGATCGTCACCGAGCGGCCGCCGGGGGTGGCGGCCGCGAGCCGCTCGGCCGCGGCGAGCAGGTCGGCGGGTTCCAGGGTGCCGTTGACGGTGAGCACCGGGACGCGGATGCCGGACACGCGCGGCCAGCTGCCGGTGGAGTGGACGAGCCAGTCCTTTTCGCCGGGTGCGTGCTTGGAGAGGGTGTGCAGGGCCATCTCGCGCAGCCGGCGCGCGATGTCCGGGTCGACGGCGTCGGCGGTGCGGTGTTCGCCGGGCAGGACGCGCAGGAAGGCGTTCAGCCAGCCCTCGATGTCGCCGGCGGCGAGGGTGCGGGCGTACTCGGCCTGGATGCCGCGGTGCCAGTCGTCGGTGTACTGCCAGTCGCCGGTCGCGGAGCCGCCGACGACCGCGGCGCGCACCAGGTCCGGGTGGTCCAGCAGGGTGTCGGTGGCGATGACCCCTCCCATCGAGACACCGACCAGGACCGCGGGGCCGGTGCCGAGCCGGCGCAGCAGGCCGGCGAGGTCGTCGGCCCAGCGGAAGGGCTGGGTGGCGTTGGCGGACCAGCCGTGGCCGCGGACGTCGGGGACGATCACCCGGTACTCGGCGGCGAGGGCGGGGATCTGGTCGGCCCAGTAGCGGTGGTCGGTGAATCCGCAGTGCAGCAGGACGACGGGGTCCCCGGAGCCGGTGTCGAGGTAGGTGAGGTCGCCGTCGGCGGAGGGGAAGCGGCGGAGGTCCGCGGGAGCAGTCATGACAACCAAGGTGTCATCTGTGCGAGGTTTTGACAACCTGGATGTCATGATGGGCGGGTGAACGAACCCGCGTCCCCCCTTCCGCCCGACGAACTCGGCCGTCGTCTCACCGAGGTGTTCGATCTCGTCGGCCCGCTCTACCGGCGCGTGCAGCGCAAGGTCGAGGAGGGCGAGGCCATCGAGGGCCTGTCCGTCGGGGTGCGGGCCGTGCTGGACCTGCTCCACAAGCACGGGCCGATGACCGTCCCCCAGATGGGCCGCGCGCAGGCGATCAGCCGCCAGTTCGTCCAGCGCATGGTCAACGACGCGGCGGCCCGCGGCTTGGTGGAGAGCATCCCCAACCCCGCGCACCGGCGGTCCTCGCTGATCCGACTGACCGACGAGGGCCGGGCGGCGATCACCGCCGTCCTCGCCCGGGAGCACACGGTGCTGCGGGAGGTCGGCGGTGATCTGACCGGGGCCGAGGTGGCGGCCTGCCTGCGGGTGCTCGGCGAGATGCTGAAGGTCTTCGACGGCGTGGACGTCAACTGATCAGGCGGGGGCCTACTCCCCCATCACCAGCCCGTCCTGCGCCGCGCCCCGGCTGAGCACCACGTCGCGGATGCGGTCGCGCACCCAGCGGACGTCGGCGCCCTGGGCGAGCGCCTGGTTGAGGTTGACGACCCGGCCGGCGTCGATGTCGAAGAGCTGCGGGACGAACTCGGCGCGGGTCACCTCCCAGCGTCCGCCGGGCCGGGCGGGCGGGGCGAAGGTGAAGCGGCCGACGGTGGACTGGTTGCCGCGCGGGTCGGGGGCGCCCGAGTGGTTGTACATCTGGCCGGCGACCTGGTCGCCCATGCCGTAGACCACCCAGGTGCCGTTGACCTTCTCGTAGGCCTGCGGGACATGGGCGTGGGTGCCGAGGATCAGGTCGATGTCGGGGCGGCCCCGGGTGGTGGAGGCGGTGAGCGAGTCGGCGAGGGCGAGCTGTCCGCGGTCGGGCTCGTCCTGCCACTCGGTGCCCCAGTGCAGGGAGACGACGACCACGTCGGCACCCGCCTCGCGGGCGGCTCGCGCGTCGGCGAGGATGCGGGACTCGTCGATCAGGTCGACCGCCCAGGGCTGTCCGGCGGGCAGCGACCGGCCGTTGGTGTCGTGGGTGTAGGCGAGGTTGGGTGTAGGCGAGGTGGGCGACCTGTGCCGCGCCGGCGGGCAGGATCGTGACGGCCCGCGCCTCCGCCTCGGCACGCGCCGTCCCGGCGTGCCGCACGCCCGCCCGGTCGAGGGCGTCCAGGGTGCGGCGGATGCCCTCGGCGCCGTCGTCGAGGCTGTGGTTGGAGGCGGTGGAGCAGCCGTCGTAGCCGGTGGCGGCGAGGGCCTGGGCGAGCTCGGGCGGGGACTTGAAGAGGGGGTAGCCGGTGTAGCCGCCGTTCGCGCCGTAGACGGTCTCCATGTGGCACAGCGCGAGATCGGCGCGGGCGACGACCGGGCGGATGCCCGCGAGCATCGGGCGGAAGTCGTGGCCCCGGCCGCCCGCGTCGAACCGCGCGCGGTCGATGATCGAGCGGTGCGGCAGGATGTCGCCGGAGGCGACGAGGGTGAAGCCGCGCGGGCCGGAGGCGGCGGGCGCGGCACGACCGGACTTCGTGTGCTGTTCCTGGTGCTGGGCCTGGCAGGCGGCGGCCGCGGCGAGAAGCGCCGTCAGGGCGAGGGCCACCTGCCGCCTGCGTGCGATGCGAACGATCATCAGCTTCCCCAGTGCGGTCGTATTTACCCACGAATAGGTACGAAGCTGTGCGAGACGGCAAACAGCCCCAGGGGCCCCTTAACCCGTCCGGTGTGCGCGGTCGGCCGCTCCCGGCGGCGCCGGGGACCGTTCGTCGTACCGTTCGCCGACGCGTTCGACCGTCCGTCGCAGATCCGTGTGCGTGCCCTGTGCCGCGACGGCGCCCTGCGATGCCATACGGCCATGACGGCCGGAACCACTCTCACCCACGGGACGACGACCGCCGAGCACGAGCTCGCCGCACTGCAGCGGGAGCACGGCCGGCCCCTCTTCGCGCTGCTGCTCCGACTCTGCGACGGCGACCGGCAGCGCGCCGAGGACCTGGTCCAGGAGACGCTGGTGCGCGCCTGGCAGCACCCCGAGGCGCTGCGCGCCACGGACTTCGACTCCGTACGGCCCTGGCTGCTGACCGTGGCCCGGCGGCTCGCGATCGACGCCCGGCGGGCCCGGCAGGCGCGGCCGGCCGAGGTCGGGGACGCGGTCCTGGAGAACGCCCGGGTGATGTCCGACCACGCCGAGCGGGCCGCCGCGATGCTGGACGTCCGCGAGGCTGTGAAGACCCTCACTCCGGAACACCGTGAAGTCCTGGTGCTCGTGTACTTCCAGGGGGCCAGTGTGGCGGAGGCCGCGCAGGCCCTCGGGATCCCGCCCGGTACCGTGAAGTCCCGCGCGTACTACGCGCTGCGCGCCCTGCGCCGGGTGCTTCCGGGATACGCACCCGACCTGCGGTGAAACCGGCGGCCGAGTCAAACCTCCGTAAAGCGCCTTGCCGACACCCCCCGTTGAGTAATCGGCTGTCCTCATCCGTGCTTCCGGACGGGGACAGCTCCCCCGGGCCCGGGGTCGGGCGACGCGCACGCACCGGAGGAAGGCAGGAAGGGATGCAGCACAGAGGTCACCAGAGCACGGACGGCGCCGACGGAGGAGAACTCACCGTCCCCATGGCGTGGTTCTACGCCGAGTACATCGCCGACGAACTGCTGCGCCACGGCGATCTGATGCCGCCGACGTCGTTCGAGTTCCGGGCGGGCCGGGACGCGCTGGCGCTGACCGTCTTCCTGGCGGACACCGACGGCGAGCTGTCCGGCATCCGGGTCGTCACCCAGCTGGACACCTGGCTGTCCCTGACGGCGTACGACCAGCCGTGGCAGGACTGGGTGCGCGAGCGCATGGCGCAGCTCACCGCGCAGGCCGCCCGGCGGGGCGGGCCCGCGCCCGACCTGGAGCTGGCGGCTGCGGCCTGGCGCTGGCTGGAGGAGACGGAGCTGCTCGCGCCCGATCTGAACGCGGTGCCGGGCGGGCCGGTGGCCGGCGGGACCGGTGAGTCCGGGGGGATCGGTGGCGTCGACGAGGCCGGTGACATCGGCGAGCTGGGTGTGACCGGGGTGATCGGCGAGGAGGACGGGCCCAAGGTGTGGACGCCGGCGTGGCAGCTGGGGCTGCCGCTGGGGCATCTCGCCATCCACCTCTTCTAGTTCCGGCCCGCCGCGCCGGCCGCCCCGCCCCGCCCCGGCCCGGCTCGTCCTCTCGCCCTTTCGTCCTCCGGTGTCTTCCGGAGAATCTCTCCGGCCCGACCAATCCTCGGGCCCGGCGGCTCCGAATCACTCGGCCGCGATTGCGTCCGCGGCTTGAGTGATTCGCCCGTGCCGTGCGTACCGGTGGGTGCACGGACCCACTCCACCCCCACCCACGGCACGAGGATGCGGCATGTCCCTGGAAAGGCATCGCGACGTCGGCGCGTACGCGCTCGGCGTGCTGGACGAGGCGGAGGCCTTCCACTTCGAGGACCACCTCATGGATTGCCCCCGCTGTACGTCACATGTCGCCGAATTCGGGGCGGTGACACGGCAGTTGATGCTCTACCGGCGGGCCACCCCGCGGCTGGTGCACCCGGCGGCCCGGCCCGGTCCGCGGCTGCTGGACGCGCTGCTCGGGGAGGTGCGTTCCCGCCGCCGTGCCCGGCGCCGGCGCACGCTCGCCGCGGTCGCCGCGACCGTCGTGGCGGCCCTGGCCGGCCCCTGGCTCGCGCTCACCGCCGTCGGCGGGAGCCCCGAGCGGCCGGCCCGGATCGCGGCGACCGACGACCGCTCCGGGGTCTGGGCCCAGGTGACCGCGGAGGACACCGCGTCCGGCAGTCGGGTGGAGCTGAAGGTCAGGGACGGGGCGGGGCCCCGCATCTGCCGGCTCGTCGCCGTCGGCCACGACGGCTCGGAGCAGACGCTGGCCACCTGGGCCGTGCGGCGGCACGACGCCGGCGAGACCACCGTGGAGGGCTCGGCGGCCCTCCACCCCGACCAGATCGACCACTACGAGGTACGCGCGGCGACGGGCGAACGACTGGTGGTTCTCGACCCACCGTCCTGACCCGTCCCGCATCGGGTGTGCGGAAGCTGCCGGCGGTTCCGGTACGCCCTGGGCGGCCGCGCCCGCAGCGCCTCGTCCCGCACCCGCTCGCGCCACGACCCGTCCTGTCGTCACGGGACTTTCACCCGTACGGCGGTGCCGGTCGTCCCGCCGCCCCGGCCGCCGGGCGGGCCGCGGGACGCGGTGTGAGACTGCTGGGGGACGCGACCCGACCGCGCCCGCGGTCCCGGACGAGGGGAGAGACGGTGGCGACGGCAGAGAACGCCGGCGGTCTGCTGGAGGAGTTCCTCGCCGACCCGGAGACCCCCGCGCTCGACCTGTCCACCGCGGTGGCCCGCTGCTCCGCCGCGCTCGGCCTCCAGCACTCCGTGGTCTACCTCGCCGATCTCCAGCAGCGCCGGCTCGTCCCGCTGACCGACGTCGCCTCCGCGCTGCCCATCGACGAGTCGCTGGCCGGCTGGACGTACCGCACCCAGTCGCTGCGCGTGGAGGAGTCCGGGATCGGCGGGATGACGGCGTGGCTGCCGCTGGTGGACGGCGCGGAACGGCTGGGCGTGCTCGCCGTGCACCAGCCCGCCCTCACCCCGGCCACCCTGCGCCGCAGCCGCAGCCTCGCCACCCTGCTGGCGATGATGGTCACCTCCAAGCGGACCTACAAGGACACCTTCGTACGGCGGACCAGGACCGAGCCGATGCGGCTGCCCGCGGAGATGCTGCGCGCCTTCCTGCCGCCCCGCACGATCGGCAACGCGCACGTGGTGTCCACGGCCGTACTGGAACCCGCGTACGAACTCGGCGGGGACGCCTTCGACCACTCCCTCACCGAGACCACGCTGCACGCCTCCGTCCTCGACGCCATGGGCCACGACCTCGCCTCCGGGCTGACCACCGCGGTGTCGCTGGCGGCCTGCCGCAACGCCCGGCGCACCGGCGCGGACCTGCCGGACCTGGTGAAGTGCGTCGACGACGCGCTGACGCGGTGGCTCCCGGACCAGTTCTGCACGGGTGTGCTCACCCAGCTGGACCTGGCGAGCGGCGTGCTGCGCTGGATCAACTGCGGGCATCCGACGCCGCTGCTCATCCGGGACCACCAGCTGGTCGCGGACGCGATGGAGCGGGAGGCGGATCCGCCGATGGGCCTGCCCGCGCTGCTCGCCGGCCGGGCGCGGCTGAGCCACGAGATCGACCTGCACCCCGGCGACCGGGTGCTGCTCTACACGGACGGCGTCACCGAGGCGCGCACCCGCGACGGGGAGGAGTTCGGGCTGGAGCGGTTCGCCGACGAGGTCATCCGCGCCACCGCCGCTGGTGAACTGGCGCCGGAGACGCTGCGCCGGCTGATCCACTCGATCCTCGACGCCCAGCCCGGACGGCTGCGGGACGACGCGACGATCGTGCTGATCGAGTGGTGGCCGCCGACCCTCTGAGCCGGACCGTGCCCACCCGCCCGCCGCGTGCCGTGCCGGCGTTGCGTGCGCACGCGCGGCGCCTACTTCAGCAGCCGGGACAGCCTTCGGTCCGCGAGCGGCTTGCCACCCGTCTGGCAGGTCGGGCAGTACTGGAGCGAGGAGTCGCTGAAGGAGACCTCGCGGATGGTGTCCCCGCACACGGGGCAGGGCTCGCCGGTGCGGCCGTGGACCCGCAGGCCGCTCTTCTTCTCGGTCTTCAGCCGTCCGGCGGCCAGGCCCCGGGAGCGCTCGACGGCCTCGGTGAGGGTGGTGCGCAGCGCCTCGTAGAGCCGGCTGGTCTCCTCCGGGCCGAGCGACGCGGCCAGCTTGAACGGGGACATCTTCGCGGCGTGCAGGATCTCGTCGCTGTAGGCGTTGCCCACGCCGGCGATCAGGCTCTGGTCGCGCAGGGCGCCCTTCAGCTGCCGCCGCTCGCCGGACAGCAGGGCGGCGAGGCGGGCCTCGTCGAAGTCGTCGGCGAGCGGGTCGGGGCCGAGCCGGGCCACGCCGGGGACCTCGCGGGGGTCGTGGACGACGTACACCGCGAGCCGCTTCTGGGTGCCGGCCTCGGTCAGGTCGAAGCCGGCGCCGTTCTCCAGGGCGACCCGCAGGGCGAGGGGGCCCTTGCCGGGGCGAGGCGGGGCGCCGGGCAGGCTGTCCTTCCACTGGAGCCAGCCCGCGCGGGCCAGGTGGGTGACCAGGTGCGGGCCGCCGTCCGTGGCGAGGGCGAGGAACTTGCCGTACCGAAGCACGGCGGTGACCTCGTGGCCCTCGACGGCGGTGAGCGGAGGGTCGTACGTCTTGAGGACGCTGATCGCGACCGGCAGCACCCGGACGATCTCGTGTCCCACCAGGTGCTCGGTCAGGAAGTCCTTCAGCGCTTCGACCTCGGGGAGTTCCGGCATACGTCCAGACTGCCACCCGGCACCGACGGCCTCACCCGGACCGGCCCCTCCCCCCTCCCGCTCAGCCGTCCCCGGTGTGGTCCGGCACGGTGAACTCGCACCACACGCACTTGCCGCCGCCCCGCGCCTCCACGCCCCACACCTCGCTGAGCAGGTCGACCAGGAGCAGGCCGCGCCCCGAGACCCCGGAGTCGCCGGCCTCGCGGCGGCGCGGCAGGGCGCTGGAGGAGTCCTCGACCTCGACGCGCAGCCGGCGTTCGGGGCCGGCGAGGGCCCTGAGGGTGACGATCGCGGCGCCCTCGGTGTGCATCAGGGCGTTGGTGATCAGCTCGTCGGCGACGAGTTCGATCTCGTCGGCGCGGTCCCCGGCGCCCCAGGCGCGGGCGGCGGAGCGGATCATGTGCCGGGCGCCGGTGAGGGCCTCGGGGTCGCCGGGGGCGACGTGCTGCTGGAGGCGGCCGCCGGCCTGTGGGGTGTCCAAGCCGCGGCGGCGCAGCAGGAGCAGGGCCACGTCGTCGTCGCCGCCGCGTTCCTCGGCCGCCTCGATCAGCCGGTCGGCGAGTTTCCAGACGTCCGGGGGTCCGGAGGCGATCACTTCGGTGAGGGCCCGCATACCGTCGTCGAGGTCGGCGCCGGGCGTCTCGACGAGGCCGTCGGTGAGCAGCAGCAGGGTGTGGCCGGGGTCGAGTTCGAGGGTGCCGACGGGATAGTCGAGGCTGCCGAACTCGGCGGACAGGCCGAGCGGCAGGCCGCCCTCCACGGTGACCCGGCGGCAGCTGCCGTCGGCGGACCGCAGCAGCGGATCGATGTGTCCGGCGCGCACCACCTGGACCACTCCGGTGGCGAGGTCGGCTTCCGCGTACAGGCAGGTGGCGAAGCGGTCGGTGTCCAGTTCGTGCAGGAAGACGGAGGCGCGGGCCATGACGGTGGCGGGGGTGTGGCCCTCGGCGGCGTAGGCGCGCAGCACGATCCGCAGCTGGCCCATGACGGCGGCGGCGTGGGTGTCGTGGCCCTGGACGTCGCCGATGACGGCGCCGACCCGGCCGCCGGGCAGCGGGATCAGGTCGTACCAGTCGCCGCCGATGTCCCGGCCGAGGGTGCCGGTGGCGCTGCCGGAGCGGTAGCGCACGGCGACGTCGGCGCCGGGCACGCTGGGGATGGTGCGCGGCAGCATGGCCTGCTGGAGGCCGGTGGCGAGGTCCTTCTCCTGCTCGTAGAACATGGCCCGCTGCAGGCTCTGCGCGATGCTGCTGCCGAGCGCGACGAGGATGTCGCGTTCCTCGGGGGTGAAGCCGTGCCGGTCGTCGTAGAGCAGGCCCATGGCGCCAATGGGGCGGGCCTGGACGATGAGCGGCAGATAGGCGGCGGAGGTGATGGCGAGGTCGGTGATGTGCGGCCACAGGAGGGGGTAGCCGGCCGCGAACTCCTCGGGTGACTCGATGAAGCGGGGGCTGAGGGTGCGGACGACCTCGCTCATCGGGTACGACTCGTCGATCCGGGTGACCTCGGTGCCGGGTACCCGGCTGCCCTTGGGGCCCTCGGCGATCAGCCGGATGCGGCCGGCCTCGATCAGGCCCATCACCAGGCTGGCCGCGCCCAGGTGGGTGACGCCGTCGGAGTCCTTGAGCACGTCGATGACGTCCTGGACGGTACGGGCGTGGGCGAGGGCGGCGGTGGTGGCCTGGACGACACTGCCCTGGTCCTGCCGGGGGTCCGCGGAGCCGCGCCGGGCGCCGCGCGCCTCGATCTCGCGCAGCTCCCGGGTGGCGTCGCGGACGATGCCGATGATCCGGCGCGGGCGGCCCGTCCCGTCGCGCCGGATGTAGCCCTGGGTGTGGGTCCAGCGCAGGCTGCCGTCGCGGCAGCGCATCCGGAAGTAGGCCCCGTAGTTCTCGCTGCCGTCCTTGATGGCCTGGGTGACGAGGGCGTCCAGGCGGAGCGCCTCGTCCGTCGGGACCCGGGCGGACAGTGACTCCGGGTGGCCGTCGTACTCGTCCGGGCGCAGGTCGAAGACCTCGTGGGCCTGGGCGTCCATGTGGAACAGACCGGTGTCCAGGTCCCAGTCGAAGCTGCCCATGCGGTTGAGCGCCAGGATCGGGTCCGGGTGGGCGGGCCAGTCGTCCGGGAGTGACAGCGCACTCGCTCCCCGATCAACCATGCGCCCACCTTGCCAGTATTCGACCGATTCTTCGACTTCTGTGACCACTTTGCCGCTCAACTTGGGCAACCCGCTCCCATGTCTGCTTCACTCGCTCGGGCCACGCAGGCGGAGGGCACGATCACGGACGGTCACCTTGCGCGGTGCGGCACCAGAATGGAGGGAGAGGAGTGCAACGGCCGTGGACTGGTTCACCGCATCCGACTACTGGCTGAGCCGGCTGGTCTTCCAGCGGGCGCTGGCCGCCGTCTACCTGGTCGCGTTCCTGACCGCCGCCCTGCAGTTCCGGGCGCTGCTCGGCTCGCGCGGGATGCTGCCGATCCCCCGCTATGTCGCGCGGGTGCCGTTCCGGCAGGCGCCCAGCCTGTTCCAGCTGCACTACTCGGACCGCTTCTTCGCGGCCTGCGCCTGGACGGGCGTCACGGTCTCGGCGGCGCTCCTCGCGGGCGTCGACGGGCTGCTGCCGCTGTGGGCGGCGATGCTGCTGTGGCTGGTGCCGTGGGCGCTGTACCTGTCGATCGTCAACGTCGGCCAGACGTGGTACGGCTTCGGCTGGGAGTCGCTGCTGCTGGAGACCGGGTTCCTCGCGGTGTTCCTCGGCAACGACGAGGTGGCCCCGCCGGTCGTGGTGCTGTTCCTGCTGCGCTGGATCCTGTTCCGGGTCGAGTTCGGCGCGGGCCTGATCAAGCTGCGCGGCGACGCCTGCTGGCGGAAGCTGACCTGCCTGGACCACCACCACGAGACCCAGCCGATGCCGGGCCCGCTGAGCTGGTTCTTCCACCATCTGCCCAAGCCCCTGCACCGGGTGGAGGTGGCCGCCAACCACGTCACCCAGCTGGCCGTGCCCTTCCTCCTTTTCGCTCCGCAGCCGGTCGCCTCGGCCGCCGCCGCGCTGATGATCGTCACCCAGCTGTGGCTGGTGCTGTCCGGCAACTTCTCCTGGCTCAACTGGATCACCATCGTGCTGGCCCTGTCCGCGGTGCGGTTCCCCGCCGACCCGCCGCCCGTGCCGGACGCCCCGCCCTGGTACGTGGTGGTGGTGCTCGCGGTGGCCGCGCTGCTGCTGTTCCTGAGCTATCGGCCCGTCGCGAACATGGTCTCCCGCCGCCAGGTCATGAACCGGTCCTTCGACCCGCTCCACCTGGTCAACACCTACGGCGCGTTCGGCAGCGTCAGCCGGGTGCGGTACGAGGTGGTGGTCGAGGGCACCGCGGACGCCGTGCCGCGCGAGGACTCCGACTGGCGGGAGTACGAGTTCAAGGGCAAGCCCGGCGATCCCCGGCGCTGGCCGCGCCAGTTCGCGCCCTACCACCTGCGGCTGGACTGGATGATGTGGTTCGCCGCGCTGTCGCCCGCCTACGCGGGGACCTGGTTCGGCGCGCTGGTGGAGCGGCTGCTGGAGAACGACCGCGACACCCTGAGGCTGCTGCGCCGCTCCCCCTTCCCGCCCGACGAGCCGCCCCGCCACATCCGCGCCCGGCTGTTCCGCTACCGGTACACCACCTGGCGGGAGCTGCGGGAGACCGGCGCGTGCTGGCACCGTACCTATGTCCGAGAGTTCCTGCCGCCGACCCGGCTGGCCGGGGCCGCCCGGCGGCCGTAGGGGCGGGTGGTGGTCCCCGCGTGGACGTGGTGGGGCGGGGCCGCGCTCGCCGTGCGGCGCCGGATCACCCCGGGTCCCGGGCGGGCTCGGGGGTGTCGGCGGTCACGGGGCGTCCTCAGTCACGGGGCGTCCTCAGTCACGGGGCGCCCCGGTCACAAGGCGTCACCGGGCAGGGGTGCGTCGGCGGGCAGCAGGCCGGTGGTGCGCGCTTCCTGCCAGAAGGCCGCCGGGACGGGGCCGCGGAACTGTGCGGCGCAGTCGTCGACCTCGGCGGCGGAGCGGGCGCCGACGAGGACGGCGGTGACGGCCGGGTGCGCGGCGCAGAAGGCCAGGGCGGCGGCGCGCAGGGTCGTGCCGTGCGCCTCGGCGAGCGCCTTCAGCCGCAGGGCGCGCTCCAGCAGCCGAGGGGGCGCCTGGGCGTAGTCGTAGGTGGCGGTGGGCTTCGGGTCGGCCAGCAGCCCGGAGTTGAAGGGACCGCCGAGGACGACGGCCGTGCCGCGGTCGGCGGCCGCGGGCAGCAGGTCGGTGAGGGCGCTCTGGTCGAGGAGGGTGTAGCGGCCGGCGCACAGCACCACGTCGACGTCGGTGTCGCGGACGAAGCGGGTGAGCATCGCGGTCTGGTTCATGCCCGCGCCGATGGCGCCGACGACACCTTCGGCGCGCAGCCGCTCCAGTGCCGGGTAGCCCTCGCGGAAGGCCTGTTCGGCGTGGTCGTCGGGGTCGTGGAGGTAGACGGTGTCGACGCGGTCGACGCCGAGCCGTTCCAGGCTGGCGTCCAGGGTGCGGCGGATGCCGTCGGCGGTGAAGTCCCAGACCCGGCGGTGGGTGGCGCGGACCGCGAAGCCGTTCGCGAGGTCGTCGCCGGTGCCGTCGCAGGGCTCCAGGCGGCGGCCGACCTTCGTGGACAGGGTGTAGGCGTCGCGGGGGTGTGCGCGCAGGGCGGCGCCGAGCCGGCGTTCGGACAGACCGAGGCCGTAGTGCGGGGCGGTGTCGAAGGCGCGGATGCCCTGCCGCCAGGCGGCGGCCACGGCGGCGTACGCCTGCTCGTCGGTGACCTCCGTGTACAGGTTGCCGAGCGCGGCGGCGCCGAAGGCGAGGGCGGCGCTCATCGGGCCGCCGGGCGCGGGCGCAGGCCGTGCATGCCGCCGTCGACGGCGAGCGCGGTGCCGGTGGTGGCGCCGGACAGCGGGCTCGCCAGGTAGGCGATGGCGCCCGCTACCTCGGCGGCGGTGACCAGCCGGCCGGTGGGCTGGCGGGCCGCCAGGGCGGCGCGTTCGGCGGCCGGGTCGGCGGCGGCGTCGAGGAGGCGGCCGATCCACGGCGTGTCGACGGTTGCGGGGTTGACGCAGTTGACGCGGATGCCCTCGTGGACGTGGTCGGCGGCCATGGCGAGGGTGAGGGAGTACACGGCGCCCTTGGTCGCGCTGTACAGGGCGCGCTGCGGCAGGCCCGCGGTGGCGGCGATCGAGCAGGTGTTGACGACGGCGGCGTGGGCGGAGCGGCGCAGGTGCGGCAGGGCGGCGCGGGCGGTGCGGACCAGGCCGACGACGTTGACGTCGAGGACGCGGTGCCATTCGGCGTCGTCGTTGTCCTCGACGGTGCCCTGCGCGCCGACGCCCGCGTTGTTGACCAGGATGTCCAGCCCGCCCAGGTCCTCGGCGGCGGCCGAGACCGCCCGGCGCACGGCGGTGTCGTCGGTGACGTCCGCGCGGTAGGCCAGGAGGGGTGGGCGGACCGTCGCCGGGTCCCGGTCGAGGACGGCGACGCGGGCGCCGCGCTCGGCCAGCAGCTCGGCGGTGGCCCGGCCGATGCCGGAGGCGCCGCCCGTCACCAGGGCCCGCAGGCCCTCGAAGTCGCTCATGCCGGCTCTCCCTTCCTGCGTCCGGCGCGGTCGGCGGCCCAGAAGGCGCCGCCGGGGAACGTGTACCGCGCGATCGACCCGGGCCGCAGGGCGGCCGAGAAGCCGGGCGCGGTGGGTGCGGTGTAGTGCCCGTCCCGGATGACCACCGGGTCGAGGAAGTGGTCGTGGAGGTGGTCGACGTACTCGATGACGCGGTCCTCGGTGGTGCCGGAGACCGCGAGGTAGTCGAACATGGCCAGGTGCTGGACGAGTTCGCACAGTCCGACGCCGCCGGCGTGCGGGCAGACCGGGACCTGGAAGCGGGCGGCGAGCAGCAGGATCCCCAGGTTCTCGTTGACGCCGCCGACGCGGGCGGCGTCGAGCTGGAGGACGTCGACGGCGCCGGCCTGGAGGAGCTGCTTGACGATGATCCGGTTCTGCGCGTGCTCGCCGGTGGCGACCCGCACGGGGGCGACGGCGCGGCGGATCGCGGCGTGGCCGAGGATGTCGTCGGGGCTGGTGGGTTCCTCGATCCAGTACGGGTCGAACGGGGCCAGTGCCCTGGTCCAGCGGATCGCCTCGGCCACGTCCCAGCGCTGGTTGGCGTCGACGGCCAGGCGGATGTGCGGGCCGATGGCGGCGCGCGCGGTGCGGCAGCGGCGGATGTCGTCGTCGAGGTCGGCGCCGACCTTGAGCTTGATCTGGGTGAAGCCGTCGGCGACGGCGCGGCGGGCGAGCCGGGTCAGCTTCTCGTCGTCGTAGCCGAGCCAGCCGGGCGAGGTGGTGTAGGCGGGGCAGCCGCGCGCCAGCAGCCGGGTCCGCCGTTCGCCGGCGCCCTCGCGGCCGCGCCGCAGCAGGGCGAGGGCGTCCTCGGGGGTGAGGGCGTCGGTGAGGTACCGGTAGTCGACCTGGCCGGCCAGCCACTCGGGTTCGGCGTCGGCGAGCAGCCGCCACAGCGGCTTTCCGGCGCGCCGGGCGGCGAGGTCCCAGACGGCGTTGACGACGGCGCCGATCGCCATGTGCATCACGCCCTTCTCCGGTCCCAGCCAGCGCAGTTGGCTGTCGCCGACCAGGTCCCGGCTGAGCGCGCCGGGGTCGGCGCACAGGGCGTCGACGGACCGTCCGAGCACGTGGGCGCGCAGGGCCTCGATCGCCGCGACCTGGACGTCGTTGCCCCGCCCGATGGTGAAGGCGAAGCCGTGGCCCTCGTGGCCGTCTGCGGCGTCGGTGCGCAGCACGAGGTAGGCGGCCGAGTAGTCGGGGTCGGGGTTCATCGCGTCGGAGCCGTCCAGCTCGCGCGAGGTGGGGAAGCGGATGTCGTAGGTGTCGACGGCGGTGACGCGTGCGGTGGAGGGCGTCATCCCGCATGTGTACCAGACCGGTGCGGCTGGCCGCCGCCATGCGGCGTACAGCGGCTCGGGGAGGTCGTGGTGTGGCCGGAGTGGGAGGTTCCGACGCATGTCCGCCTCAGGTCACTGGGCGGACCCGGGTAGGAGCGGGCGCATGAAGGTGCGCTCGTAGCGCAGGACGCAACCGCTTTCATCCCTGATGCGGTCCGCTTCGATGAACTCGGGATCCTTGCCGAACAGGGCCCGGTACCCCTCGTAGGCGGCGAGGCTGGGAAAGCTGAACAGAGCGAGCGCCTTGTCGCTGGCGCCCTCCGCCGGCAGGAAGTACCCGTGGTGGGTCCCTCCGTGTCGGTCGACCAGCTCCATCCAGCGGCGCCCGAAACGCTCGAACGACTCGATCTTCGCAGGATCGATCACGTACTCCACCACGCAGGTAATCACCCCCCGAGGCTAACGCGGTCAGGCGGCCGGGCTGTCCGCCGCGGCCCCGGTCCCGCGGGCCGCGCCGACGGCTGCGTGGTGGCGCGGCACGGGGTGGGCGGGCCAACGCGGCCGCCTGACGGCGCGTCAGGCTCGTGCCTGACGCGGGGTGGTCGCCTTGCGCGACGCAGCATGGCGCACCGGACCGGGCGAGCTCGCGGGCCGAAGACGCTGCAACCACAGGGAGGCGGTGAGCAGGAGGCCGCTGAAGACGGCCAGGAGGAGGGTGGACACCCACATCTGGCGGCTGCCGGGCAACCGCCAGCCCGTCCAGGCGGTCAACACCGCCCACAGCAGGACGCCTCCCGCGTAGAAGGCACGGACCCGGCGCAGTTGCCGCGTGGTTCGCGAGGGCACGACGTGATCGGTTGTAGACGTCATGGCGTGCCGTGTACCCCGGTGCACCTTGTTCATCGGGGCGTGTTGTGCGCCTTCACTGATGGGTGCTTCCTGCGCGTCGCGTCGTTCGGCGGACGAACAGCCCTTGTCACAGTGAGGCCGGCCGAGGAGCTGGTGACCTGCTGCCTGTTCGCGTCCGGTCGTCGTGCTCGGGAAAAGCCACGGATCTCGTGTCCGCCCCGGCCAGGCAAGCGCTTCTCGAAGGCGACGTCCACGCTCTGAGCGCCCGGGGCGGACTGCCTACCGTGAAGGTCCGCCACGACAACCTCGGAGCCGCAGTCGCCCGGGGCTGTGCCTCTACCGTCGCCGAGTGGAAGTCGAACGCCAGACCGCCTTCCGCTCCCACTTTGGAGGTCACACGGTGGGGACGCCGCCGACGAAGGTGCGTTCTGGCGGTGACGCCACGAGTTCGACCATGGTGCCGGTGCGAAGGTCATCGCCGACGACGCGCGTGATCGCGTCGGTGAGCGCGGCGCCTAGGCGCGCGGTGATCTGAGCGGCATCGGGGCGGTCGAAGACGCCGGCTCGGACGCCCAAGACCACTGAGGCTTTTGCGTCCACGACTTCGCCGCCCTGCGCGAAACGGCCTGCGGGGACTCCGGCCAGGCGGATACTGACGAGGTCACGGACCCATTCGCCATAGACATCGACGATCGCGTCAGTCAGCGCGGCGACGAGCACGGGTTCCTTGCCGGTCAGCCTGTTCTCCGGAAGGTGGACCGTCATATGCGGCATAGTGGGCCTCGTTCCCTTTGAAGACAAAGCCTTTGACCTCAAAGGTATCTGGGAGAGGTCACCGATGTCCACGCAATCGGACGGTCCAGCCGTCGATGAGGCAGTTCGCACCCTGCTGTTGCTCATGCCCCGCCTCGTCGGCCGCGCCAAGCGCCTGCCCATCCCTCCGGCGCTCCAGGGTCTGGACCTGGCACCGCGGCATCTCGCGCTGCTGGCCCACTTGGAGTACGACGGTCCCACCAGCGTCAACGACCTGGCCGCCCGGCTGGAGGTGGCCCCGACGACCGTCAGCCTCATGGTCAGCGAGCTGTCACGGCTGGGCGTCCTGCAGCGCACTGCCGATCTCGCCGACCGCCGCCGCCGCATCATCGCCATCGCCCCCGCCTACGCCGCTCCGATCGGCGAATGGCTCTCTGGCAGCGCCTCTGCCTGGGAACGCGTCATGCGCGGTCTCAACCCCGCGGAACGCGCCACGGTCATCACCGCCCTGCACGCCTACGAAGCCGCCTTGGAGCAGGCGGGCGACCAGCATCCCAAGGCACAGCCGCGTTAGCGGGCTTGGCGCAGTCGGCACAGCCCTGCCTGCTGTCATAGCCGCTCTCACTTCTCCCCAGGATGTTTCCACCCGCGATCGCTTACCACTGCCCGAACCAACGGACGAAGTCGCTGCTTTCACCGACGACGCCAGGTCGGCCCCGCTAGTCGCGGGGGACCAGGTGAATCATCGCCCGTCGCGGACCGAGGGATCTTCGTGGTCAGCCGGCCGCGGTACCGGCCGATCCCTCACCCGGGGCCAGGCCCTCTCGCCACCCGGGCCGTCGCGGCCGACCGCGCGCATGCTTGACGTGCCACCCGCGGCCACCTGCGGCGCCAGGGCACCCATACGGTCGTCCCGCGGCCACCGGGCCGGCCGCCGCCTGTGGCGTGGCCGGCCCGGTGGCTGTTCCGCCCGGCTTCGAGCGGCACGCGCTCACGCACGCCTGCCGGGTCCGGTGCGGGTCAGCCGCAGGTGCCGGCCGGCTTGGTTCGGGTGACCACGTCGCTGACGCCGGTGGTGGCGTCCAGCCACAGCACCTGGGTGCCCGCGGCCGCCGCGGCCGACAGCTGCTCGCCGCGGTTGCAGGAAACCCGGCTGCGGTGCGGTGTTGCGTCGTCGCCCGCCGACGGGAACTGCCACAGCTTGGCGAGGTACTCGTTGCGCATCTCGGCGACCGGTGTCCGGGCCTCCATCGTGACGGCCTCCCGCGAGACCGTGAGATCGCGGACGTTCAACGCCGCGGGGCCGGTCTCCGGGCTGAGGTCCGTGACGCCGGAGCCGTCGAGCGCGGCGCGGCGCAGGGCTGTCGTACCGTTCTGGTCGATCTCGTCCAGCAGCCAGTAGACGTGCTCGCCGGTGATCGCCGTCGGGCCCAGCGCGGCCCCCGGTGCGGCCTGGTGGACCACCGTGCTCTCGCCGGTCACGACGTCCACGATCCGGGTGGCGTACTCGTACGTGCTGCCGGTCACCCGGTGTCTGGTCTGATACGCCACCTTGTTGCCGCTCACCGACGGGAAGAACGCCTGGCTGTAGGTGCCGCCGCCGAGCGACACCTTGTTCGCCGGATCCTTCAGGCTCAGGTACGTCACCCCCCGGCGCCCGCCATGATTGTGGTGCTCGAACGTCACGACGTCGCCCTCGACGTCCACCGAGGAGCCCACGCCACGGCCGGACCACAGCTTCCTCACGGGACCGCCCGCCAGCGGCCGGGCCAGCACCTCCACGGGGCCGGAACCGTACGCGAACCACACCACGGTGGTGCCGTCCGTCGCCGGATTGACGTGGTAACGGCCGTCGTTGGGGCTCATCAGCTTCCGCTCGCCCTTGCCGTCGGTGCGGCCGGCCCACACGGAGTACGGCTCGGACCCCTCCTCGTTCGACCGGGACGCCGCCCACCAGCCGCCGCCCGCGCCCAGACGCGAGTCGTAGGTGTTGACGCGTTCGAGCAGGACGTCGGAGTCGATGCCGAGGGCCAGCTCCCAGTTCGGCACGATGCCATGGGCGTTGAAGGCGCGCCGGACGGCCGTCAGGTCCCGGCCCGTGACGCCCAGGTCCCGTGCGGCCGCGAGCACGGCGGCCCGCCCCTCGGTGAAGCCGTCGAGCGGGGTGAGGTACTCGGTGAGCGCCTTGTAGACGATCCGGTCGGCCAGTTCGGGGCGGAGGTCCTGGCGGATGTCCCACAGTGCGCCGGCGAAGATGGTGGAGTTGAGGTGGACGCCGCCGTTGTCGGTGCCGAAGCCCACGCCGAGGAACGACGCGGTGGTGGTCCGTCCGTCGTCCAGGTCGCGGAAGGCGCACTCGCGCGGCGACTTGGTGCGGCACAGCGCCTCGCCCACGAGCCCCGAGTCCGGGCTGTCCATGGGAATGCCGAGCACGTCCGTCTCGACGGCGTTGCCGAAGTAGTCCGCGATCGCCTCGTTCAGCGCTCCGGACTGGCCGGCGTAGACGAGGTCGGCGGTGTGCTCGACGACTCCGTGCGTCATCTCGTGGCCGACGACGTCCAGTGCGGCGGCGAGCGGACGGTACTCGGCGTCGCCGGAGCCGTAGACCATCTTGCTGCCGTCCCAGAAGGCGTTGACGTAGGGCTGCCCGTAGTCGGTGACCCCGACGAGGGAGTTGACCGTCATGCCCCGCCCGTCCAGGCTGTCCCGGCCGTGCCGGTCCTTGTAGTGGTCGTGGACCCGCGCCGCGGCCCAGTGCGCGTCCACCGCGCCCGCCTCGGTCGCCTCGGCGCCGAAGGCCGGGGTGGGCGAGCCGAACTCCTGCAGGGTCTCGGGCCACGTCCCGGCCCACTGGCTGGCCCACTTGCCGCGCGCGTCCCAGGTCACGATGGCGTTGCCGCTGTCCTCCGGGTGACGGGAGCGGTCGCGCAGCAGGTAGGCGCCGCGCTCCTCGTCGTGGGTGATGTCCAGGGCGACGGTCGTACCGTCCAGCTTGACGCCCGAGCCGGTCTCGGCGGCGGGGGCGAGCCGGCGCGCGCTCGGCGCGCCGTCGGCCGGCGGCTTCCCGTCGGCTGTCTTCGGGGCGCCGAACGTCTTGATACCGCTGTACTGGAGGACCGGATAGCCGGCCCGCGCGTCGATGTAGACCTCGCGCAGCACCGGCTCGCCGAGGGCCGGGTCGGTGCCGCGCACGGTGACGTGCCGGGTGAGCACACCCGTACCGCTGGGCAGGACGACCAGGCCGTGCGAGGTGCCGGTGAGCGGCGGCGCCGACTCGTCCCGCCCGCCCGTCCCGTGCCCGGCGAACCGCTCGCGGCCCAGGTCGTCCAGGACGGCGTCGACCGCGCGCTCCACCGCGAGCTCGTCGCCGACCTCGGCCGCGGTGTCCGTGCGCAGCCCGGTGAAGTACTTGCCGGACGTTCCGGTGACGACCCGTGAGCCGTCCGCCGACTTCTCCATGCGGACGACGTACTGGCCACCCAGGACCGGCACGCCCTGGTGCCTTTGCCGCAGCCGCACGGTCTCCCGCTTGCCCTCGGTGACGGTCCCGGCGGGCCGCAGGTCCCGGACGGCGTTGGCGATGCGGTACGTGTCGCGCTGTGCGGCGAGGTACGCACGGGCCGCTCCGGCCGCGTCCCCCGCCGCCGGAGCCGGCTGCCGGATGCCCTCCACCAGGGCGGGCGTCTGCGTGCGCTGCCCGGGGATCACCTCTTGCGGGCTCGGCGGTGGTGCCGCCTCGGCCGCCGTCGCGGCGGCGGGGGCCACCGGGACGACGAGTGCGGCGACGCCGATCAGCGCCGCCGCACCCGATATGCCGGCTCTTCGTGCCCCGGGCCACCCCGGCTGTCTCACGGAACTCGCTCTGGACCGACGCACAGTCCCCCCAGTTGATGATGGTCGAGCCGGCGGAGGCCACCGCCGGGCGGTGCAGTGAAACCCACGACGCGCCGAGTCATCAATGGTGCGCGGATGTCCACGGTTCATTTCCGGCCCCGCCCGAGCTGACGCCGCCGGGCGGGGCGCCGGCGGGCTGGGCGCCTGCTCATATGGAGCGGCGGATGCCCCGTCCCGGTCGGAGCCTGTCGTCGGGTTCGGGCGTACTTCCGTTCGTTGCGCCCCGGCATCCCCGGACACACGTCACCATGACGAGGTGGACAGCACAGACGCGACCGGAACACGACCGGCACCAGGGACGCCCCTCGCTCCCGACGACCTGAGCGCGGCGGTGGACACGCTTGCCCGGTTCGCTCGCCGCGCGCCGCTCACCGAGGCCCTTGCCGCACTGGAACACGGCCTTGACGGGGCGGACGCGGCACATGCCGTCCAAGTCGCCGGCCAGGGCGGGGTGGACCCCGGTCTCCTCGCCTCCGCGCTCACCGTGCGGGAGAGCCTCGGCCGGATCAGCGACCTCATTCACGCGTCGGCGATCATACTGGCGCTGCCGCACATCCTGGAGGAGGGCGAGCGGATCTCCCGGCGGCCTTCCCTCGGGGCCGGCAACGACCCGGGCCGGCCGTACGACCTGGAAACGGACCGGCGCGTGGCGGAGTTCAAGCTCGCCCGGTGGCGCGGTGCCGACGCCATGCGCAAGCGGCAGGTCTTCAAGGACTTGACCATGCTGACCGCTCCGGGCGTGCCGCCGACCTCTTCGTCATCGGCCCGGAACCCGCGCGCTTCCTGCGCTCCAGCGCCTCCACCGCGGCGTGGGCACTGGACCGTTCACCCGGCGCGCTGCGCACCTTCGCATCGGTCTTCGGCTCACCGGACGTCGCGATACGCGAGTTCACCGCCACGCATGCCGCTCACGTCCGCATCACCGACCTCTGCGACGTCCTTCCCGAGCCGGTCACCCGCCTCCTTCGGTGAGCGGGGCGTCGTCCGGGTCCGGCTCACGGCGTTCGTGAGGGCGGGCAGCGCCGGGGGCGGACGAGGGGTGGGGCGGGTCAGGAGCGGGGTCCCAGTACCTCCAGGGCGCCGGTTTCGGTGTCGTAGCTGCGCAGGGTGGTGAGCCGGACCGACAGCGGCGGCGCCGGCAGCACCTCGCAGACCCGCCGGCCGGCGAAGGCACCGGCCCGCCGGGTCCGGCCGAGGGTGATGTGCGGGCTCCAGCGCGCGGGTGCGTGGAAGGGGTTGAGGGTCTCGGGCGGGCTGTCCGAGACCACCGCCTCCCACACCCGGCGGTGCAGACCGGCCAGCGCCTCGTCGAGGTCCAGCGCCCAGGCCAGTACCGAGGTGGGCCGTGCGAAGCGGACCACGCCCGTACACCGCGCCGGCAGCGGCAGGGCGGCGGCCACATCGGCGAGTGCCCAGCGGATCGGGGCGGTCAGCTCCGGGCAGGCGGCCAAGGTGAGGTGCGGGCTGTTGGTCGGTGAGCGGTGGCGCGCCTGGCTGGGCAGCCCCGCGTCAGCGAGCCGTCGCCAGGCCTCCCGGACCGCCGCGTCCGCCGCCTCGTCCAGCAGGAGCTCGACCGTGCGCACCATGCCGAGCCTAGCCGCGATCGCCCGCGGTTTCGCCTCGGCGGTGGAAAACCCACAGCGGCGGAGCGCCGTGCGGGCGGCGCTGCCGAGGGGGCCGGTTCGGCCGGAGCGCGCAGCAGATGAGCGGCGGCGGGCCGGACGGGGTCCGGCATACCGCCCGGTACGGCATTCAGCGTGCCGTCCCGGACCCGGCCGCGGCGGTCGGCCGGCCACGCAGGGACGCCGGAGCCGTGACGAGGAGGCCTTCCCGGCCGGGTTCCGGGGCGGACATACGCGGACGTACGGTCCCTGCGACGGTCCCCGCGCAGGACGCCGGCGTCGGTGCCGAGCACGTGGTCCGCGGCACCGGCGGCCACGACCAGCGGTGCTGCGGACAGGGACGACACGGCGCGACGCGGCGCAGGTCGGGAGAGCCGGCGCGACGCGGCGCAGGTCGGGAGAGCCGGCGCGACGCGGCGCAGGTCGGGAGAGCGGGCGCGCCGCCGGCCGCGCGGCCGCAGGCACGGGCGCAGGCCCTCCCCCGCCTGGTCGGCCGGTCCCCCCCGGGACACAGCCGAAGGCGGGACCCGGCAGCGGAGGCGGCCCCGGCGGTGCGCGCCGCGCCGCACGCCTGCGACGGGCACGGCCGGGCACACGGTATCCCGGGGCCAGGCCGTGAGGGAGACGCAGACGATGGGCACAGTCGTACACGTTCCGCAGACACGGGACATGATCGGGGAGGAACTCTCCGGCGACGAGGCATTCACCGCGCTGCGCCGCTACGGCGGCGTGCAACTGCTGGCCGACGCGTTCGCGCGGTTCCGGTACGCCGACGGCTTCACCAACGCGCGCGGACTCGGTTTCCAGATCGTGCTCGGCATGCTGCCCTTCACCATCGCCCTGGTAGGGGTCGCCACCGCGGCGCACACGGAGAGTATCGGGCGGATCATCGAGCTGACCCTGGGCCGGATCGTGCCCGGAGCCAGCACCGAGGTGGTCGAGGAGGCACTGACCGGGACCCGGCGCAGCGCCCACTCCGATGTGTGGAGCACGGTCGCACTCTGGCTCGGCCTCGGGTTCTCGGTGCTCAATCTGGCCTCCGCCATGGGGCAGGTGGAACGCGGCGCCAACCGCATCTACGGCATCGAACGCGACCGCCCCTTCCCGCTCAAGTACGGCAGGGCCCTGCTGCTCGCCTTCGCCGCGGGCGTCCCCATGGTGCTCGGCTTCCTCGTCCTGGTGGCCGGCGAGGCGGTGGGCGAGTCGACCGCCGAGGCCTTCGGCTGGCCACGGATGCCGGCGTGGTGGGCCGCCGTGCGCTTCCCGGTCGGCGCGGTACTCGCCTGGATCGCCTCCGCGGTCATCTTCCGCTGGTCACCGCGCCGCGATCAGCCCGGCTACACCTGGCTTGCCTTCGGCTCGGCCGTGCACCTCGTGCTGTGGGTCGGCGCCACCTGGCTGCTGACCCTGTACGTCGCCAGGAGCGGTTCCTTCGGCGCCGTGTACGGTCCCCTCACGGCGTTCGTGGCCCTGCTGCTGTGGGCGAATCTCACCGGCATCGCGCTGTTCCTCGGCATGGCCTTCGCCGCCCAGCTCGAGGCGGCGCGGGCCGGACTGACCGACCCGGTCCACCCCGACCCCGGATCGGGCCCTTGACGCGCAGCGCACCGTGGCGCCGCGGACGGCGGCGGGCAGCGGTACGCGAGGGCCGGGGGCTCGTGGTCTCCCGGCCCTCGCGCGTCTCGGGTGCTACGTGAGCACGCCCGCCCCGGTCGTCGCCGCCAGCGACGCCGGCAGGTCGCTCGCCGAGGCCTCCAGGCCCGCCGTGAGGGCCGGGGCCCAGTTGACCGTGGTCTTCAGGTCCTTGGACGAGGCGGCGTTGTAGGCGGCGACGAGGTCGGTCACGGTGCCGTTGACGAGGTTGCCGGAGCCCTTGACCGAGCCGGTGCCGTCACCGCTGAGGAGCTTGGCGGCCTTCGCGCCGGACGGCAGCTTCCAGTAGTTGTTCTCCGCGACGACCTGGGCCTTGGCACGGGAGTTGATGCTGTACTGCGGCGTGTACCCGTTGAGGGGCGTCACGTCGTAGTGGTTGTTGTAGATGTGGATCTGGCCGATGCGGGCCAGCGGGGCACGCTGCGTGATGCCCTTCCACACGTTGTGGTGGATGGAGACGCGCAGCTTGCCGACGCTGTCGGTGTCGCTGCTGCCGATCAGCATGGTCTTGTCGTGGTTGGTGAACTGGTTGCGCGAGACGGTCACCAGGTCGGATCCCTTGGTGATGTCGAGGGCGCCGTCGTGCATCTGGTACTCGCGGCCGAAGTACTTCGGGTTGGCGCTGTCGAAGTGCGGCGCATCGGTGAAGGTGTTGTGGTCCGCCCACACGTGGGTCGCGCCGCGCAGGGACACCGAGTCGTAGTTGGAGTTCCAGTTGCCGTCGTCGCCGTCGGTCGGGTCCCACTGCGGGAAGCAGTCCTCGGTGGCGGCGAAGGTCAGGTTGCGGATGATGACGTTGTCCACGTTCTGGATCTGCAGCATGGCACCGGTGAGGCCCGCGTTCGTGCCGGGGACGCCCACGATCGTCGTGTTGGCGGGCACCTTGAAGACGATGTTCCTGCCCTGCTTGGCCTGGGCGGCGGCGCGCGCCGTCTCCTGGGTGCCGGAGGGCAGCTTGGAGCGGCCGTAGGTGGCCGGGTCGTAGGCCTTGAGGTAGGCCGACAGCGAGTAGCCGGTGCCGGAAGCGTAGTCGGCGCAGGTCAGCTTCTTGCCGCTGTCATCGGTGTTGGCGTCGATCATGCCGTTGATCTTGATGATGCGGGGCGTGGTGTCGGAGACCGAGCCCAGCGCCTTCACGAGCTGCGCCCGGGTGGAGACGGTGAAGGTGTGGGCGGCGTCGGCCTTCGTGCCACCGGTGGTCCCCGCACCGGAGGACGCCCAGCCGTCCTTCGCGGCGAGCGTCTGGTGGTACAGGTCGACGGTCCCGGCGTTGGCGTTCATCACGAGAACACCAGCGCCGACGCCCGCGGTCACGACGGCCGCGCAGACGACGGCGGCACGACGGGAACGGAGGGACCGGCGGTGGGAGCGAGCAGCCACAGGGCTTCCTTACGGAGGAGGATCGAGGTTGCGCCCTGACAGTGGCCGCCGGCCCGTGAAAGGTTGCCGCGTGCCGGCGCCTTTTTCGCTCCCGCCTTCGCCGCGCGATGTCGTCCGTCCGCCTGCGCGCCGCGTCAGCCGGCCCGGGCCCCGCGCACCCTCGACAGGGCGCGGCGGGCCGGGGCAGAGTGCTCCCGTACTCGCCAGTAGGCCCACTCATCCGCCGAGGAGCGCCCGTGACCAACTGGGTCGGACGGACCGCCGTCGAGATCGCCGCCGCCGTGCGGGACAAGCAGGTCACGCCCCGGGAGGTGGTGGCGGAGCATCTGGCGCGCATCGAGCGGCTGGACGGACGGGTCGGTGCCTTCCGGACGGTGCGGACGGAGGCGGCGCTGCGGGAGGCCGACGAGGTGGGGGCGCGCGGAGATCTGGCCGGGCTGCCGCTGGCCGGGGTGCCCGTGGCCGTCAAGGACAATCTGGCGGTGCGCGGCGAGGCCACCAGGAACGGCTCGGCCGCGACCGCGGACACACCGGCCGAACGGGACCACGTCACCGTGGCCCGGCTGCGGGCGGCGGGCGCGGTGGTCGTGGGGCTGACGAACGTGCCGGAGCTGTGCGTCTTCGGTACGACGGAGGGCGTGCACGGCACTGCCCGCAACCCCTGGGACCTGTCCCGCACCGCGGGTGGCTCGTCGGGCGGCAGCGCCGCCGCCGTGGCCGCCGGGATGGTGCCGATCGCGCTCGGCAACGACGGCATGGGGTCCCTGCGCATCCCGGCGGCCAACTGCGGCCTGGTCACCGTCAAGCCGGGCCACGGCGTGGTCCCGGCGGGGATCGGCCGGGGCGACTGGTTCGGCATGGCGGAGAACGGCCCGCTCGCCACGACCGTCGCGGACGCGCGGCTGATGCTGTCCGTCCTCGCGGACGCGGGCTTCGACGGCGTGGGCGTACGACCGGACGCGCGCGACACGCAGGACACCCAGGGCACGCCTACGACGTCGGCCACGGCGGGCACGGCGGGCACGGCGGGCACGGCGGGCACGTGCAGGATCGCGCTGTCGCTGCGCGCCCCGATCGCCGGGGCCGTCGTCACCAAGCCGTACACCGCCGCCGCGCGGGAGGCGGCCGGACTGCTGATGAAGGCGGGGCACCAGGTGCGGCGCGCGGATCCGCCCTATCCGCGCTCGCTCGCGCTCACCGCGCTGGCGCACTGGACGGCCGGCACCTCGGTCGACGCCCAGGGGCTGGACGCCCGGCTGCTGGCCCGGCGTACCCGCGTCCACGCGGCCGTCGGGCGGCGGTTCGCGGGGCGGGTGCGCGCCGGGTCGGCCCGCGAGGCGCTGCGCCGGCGGCTGGAGCCGTTCTTCGAGGAGTACGACGTGCTGCTCACCCCCGCGCTCGCCCGCCGCTCCCCGCGGGCGGTGCCGTGGCACGAGCGGGGCTGGCTGCGCAACCTCGTGGCCAACTCGGCGTACGCGCCGATGACTCCTCCCTGGAACCTCACCGGCTGGCCCGCGATGGCCGTGCCCCTCGGCACGCTGCCCTCGGGCGCCCCGTGCGCCGTCCAGCTGGTGGGCCGGCCGGGCGCGGAGGCGCGACTGCTGCAGCTGGCGGGGCAGTTGGAGCGGCTGCGGCCGTGGGAGCGGACCGCGCCGCTCGGTTAGAGGCCCTGGGCGGCCCGCTCGTCCGGCCGGGGTGCCGGGCCGGCCGGCTGGAGGGCCTTGTACATGATGTGCAGGCCGACGAGTCCGTGCCGGGGGTGGTCGAAGGCCTCCGGCACCGTGCCGAGGATGGTGAACCCGAGGGACGTCCACAGCGCGACCGCCGGGTTGGTCTCGACGACCGCGTTGAACACCATGCCCCGGTAGCCGTGCGCGGCGGCCTCGGCAAGGACGTGCTCGGCGAGGGCGCGGCCGATGCCCCGGCCGCCCTGGTCGGGGTCGACCATGAAGCCGGCGTTCGCGATGCCCGCGGCGGGACCGCCGTAGTTGGGCATCAGGTAGGCCGAGCCGACGACGGCTCCCGAGGGGTCCTCGGCGACGTAGACGCGCTTGGCCGGGCTCATCCAGAGCGCGCGGGCCGCTTCCTCGCCGGTGCCGGGATCCCAGCTGTAGGTCTCGCCGGCGGCGACGATGCGGTGCCAGAAGGGCCAGATGCGCGGCCAGTCGTCGGCGGTGGCTTCTCTGATCAGCATGGGCGTGAGTCTCGCACGCCCAGCTGACCGGTGATCGCGGCAGCCCCGCCCAGGGTGTCAGTCCACGCTGGGCAGGATGTGCGGCTCGGCGAGGTCGTCCTCGTAGCCCGCCAGGCGGATCGGGGCCGAACGGGCCCACACGTCGAGGCTGCCGATCTCTCCGGGCCGGCGGCCCGCACGCTCGGTGCGTTCCTTGGGCCGCTGCTCGCGATTCTTCTTCTCCGGTGTCACCGCGCACTCCTTATGTGTCGGGTCACCCTCGGGCTCGCCGGCCGGTCCGCTGTCCGCGGCGCGACGCGCACTCGGGTCTGGGTCCAATACGTCCGGACGCGGTGGCGTCGACAACTCACGGGAGGGCAGACCGCTGTGCGCCGGCTGGTCCCGGGACGGACGATGGGTGTGGGTAGGGACCCGTGCTGCTGTCCGTCGGCTTCAGATTAACCACATGAGCAGGCTCGCGCTCGATGGCGTACGAAACTTGGGGAAGAACAGGGGGGCTCCGCCAAGTCGCCCCGCATATACCGCACTCCCCCTTGCACCCGTTTGCTCCACGATGCGCCGTTCGCGCTTCACTCGCTCGGCCTACTCGGCTGAACGGATGTAGCTACCTGGACCCCGGCCCATCCGGTTGTCGCGGCCGCCGCCCGGCTGTCACGGTCACCGCCCGGCCGTTGCCCGGCTGCTGGAGCAGGGCGGCCGACGCCCCGGCAAGGACTGCGCCGCGCCGTGGATCCGTCGGAACGGGCGACGGCGCGCCGGGCCCGCCGTGGATCGCGGGCTGACGCGCCGTCAATTACAGGCGACGAGAGGGGAGACGACGGGCTACCACTTACCGGGCGCGTAGTCCTTCAGGAAGACGCCGTACAGGTCCTCGCCCGCCTCGCCGCGCACGATCGGGTCGTAGACCCGGGCCGCGCCGTCGACCAGGTCGAGCGGGGCGTGGAAGCCCTCCTCGGCGAGGCGCAGCTTGTCGAAGTGCGGGCGTTCGTCGGTGATCCAGCCGGTGTCGACGGAGGTCATGAGGATGCGGTCGGTTTCGTACATCTCCTGGGCGCTGGTCCGCGTCACCATGTTCATCGCGGCCTTGGCGGCGTTGGTGTTCGGGTGTCCCGCGCCCTTGTAACCGCGGTTGAAGACGCCCTCCATCGCGGAGACGTTGACGATGTAGGAGCGTCCGCTGGGCGCCTTGCGGGCGGCCTCGGCCATCACCGAGCGCAACTTGCTGATCAGGATGAACGGCGCGGTGTAGTTGCACAGCTGGGTCTCGAGCAGCTCCACCGGGGAGATCTGCTCGATGGTCTGGACCCAGGTGTTGGTGTCGACGACGTCCGGCACCAGGCCGCCGGCGTCGATGGCGGTGCCGTCGAGGTGGCGGGCGATGCTGGCGTTGCCCGCGACCAGGGCGAGGTCGGCGACCTGCTGGGCGTCGAGGCCGCTGGTCCCGAGGGGCAGCGCGGCGAGCCCGTCGACGGCGCCGGAGTTGAAGGCGCCGATGACGTGGTGGGCGGGGAGTTCCCCGGCGGGCAGCGGGGCGCTCTCGCCCTCGACCAGGGCGGCGTAGGCGGAGGGCAGGCGGCGCACGGTCTGCGTCGCGTTGTTGATCAGGATGTCGAGCGGACCGGCCTCGGCGACCTGGTCGGCGAGGGCCACGGCCTGGGCGGGGTCGCGCAGGTCGATGCCGACGACCTCCAGGCGGTGGATCCAGTCCGCGGAGTCCTCCATGGCCTTGAAACGGCGGATGGCGTCCTTGGGGAACCGGGTGGTGATCGTCGTGTGAGCGCCGTCACGCAGCAGCCGCAGGGCAATGTACATGCCGATCTTGGCGCGGCCGCCGGTGAGCAGCGCCCGCCGGCCGGTGAGGTCGGCGCGGGCGTCGCGCTTGGCCCGGTTCTCGGCGGCGCACTTCTGGCAGAGCTGGTGGTAGAAGTAGTCGACCTCGACGTACCGCGCCTTGCAGACGTAGCAGGAGCGCGGGCGCTGGAGTATCCCGGCGATGCGGCCCGGCTCGATCTTGGAGGAGGGCAGGATGCCCTCGGTCTCGTCGTCGATGCGCTCGGCGGAGCCGGTCGCGGTGGCCTCGGTGACCTGCCGGTCGTGGGCGGTCTTGGCGGCCCGGCGCTCCTGGCGGCGGCGCTGCTTCACCGTCCGGTAGATGTGCGAGGTGGCCCGGCGCACCTTGATCGCGTCGGGGTGGTCGACCTCCAGCTTGTCGAGCTCTTCGAGCACGCTGAGGCAGATCGCCAGGCGCTCGGGGTCGATGCCGGGCCCGTAGACCACCTCGTCCGGGGTCTGGGTGCCGTCCTCTGTGACCGTCATCGCCGCTGCGTTCCCTGTTTCTGCCCTGGCGGCGCTCCGACTCGCGCCCGCATTCGAACGGCAGATTTTACGGAGCACCGGGCCGCCTCGCCAAACCCGTCATGATCAGGGCGTACGGGCCATGATCACGAGGCGGGGACCCGGCTCGCCGGGGCGCTGGGGGGTGTCTCGTCGATCAGGCCGGATCAGCGAGCGGCGTCTGGTGCCGCGCATCGCAAGGCGGAGGAGGGAGTCGACGCGATGGGGGTGCCCCCGCGCGAGCGCAGCCGAGCGTGGGGGAGTCGGCGACCGACGACAACGCGGCGAGGCACGGTGCCAGACGCCGGGAGCCCGGCATGATCGGCGAGGCGCCCCCTAGGGCACGCGCTGGCCCTTCCCGAGGGCGATCACCCCGTTCTTGGAGACGGTGTACAGCTCGGCGTCGCGCTCCGGGTTGACGCCGATGGTGGCGCCCGGCGGCACCTCGACGTTCTTGTCCAGTACGGCGCCCCGCACCACCGCGCCCCGGCCGATGTGCACGTTGTCGTGCAGCACCGAGCCCTGCACCACCGCGCCGGGGTCGACCACCACCCCGGGCGAGAGCACCGACCGGGTGACCTGCCCCCGGATCAGGCACCCGGCGCTGATGATCGACTCGCCGGCGATGCCGCCCGCGTTGAAGCGGGCCGGGGAGAGCTGGCCGGAGTGGGTGTAGATGGGCCAGCTGCGGTTGTAGAGGTTGAAGGCGGGGCGCTCGGCGATGAGGTCCATGTGGGCGTCGTAGTACGCGTCGAGGGTGCCGACGTCCCGCCAGTACCCCTGGTCGCGGCTGGTCTCGCCGGGCACGTGGTTGTCGCCGAAGTCGTACAGCTGCGCCTCGCCGCGGTCGGTGAGCTGGGGCAGGATCGAACCGCCCATGTCGTGCGCGGAGTTCTCGTCCTCGGCGTCCCGGTGCAGGGCCTCGATCAGGGCCTTGGTGGTGAAGATGTAGTTGCCCATCGAGGCGAAGACGCAGTCGGGCCGGTCCGGCAGTCCGGGAGGGTCGGCCGGCTTCTCCAGGAAGCGTTCCACCGTCCGGCCGTCCGAGCCGGGGGTGATCACGCCGAAGGACGACGACTCGGCGCGCGGGACGCGGATCCCGGCGACGGTCACCCCGGCGCCGGACTCGATGTGCTGGGCGAGCATCTGCCGCGGGTCCATGCGGTACACGTGGTCGGCGCCGAACACCGCGACGTACTCGGGCCGTTCGTCGTAGATCAGGTTCAGGGACTGGAGGATGGCGTCCGCGCTGCCCAGGTACCAGCGCGGGCCGAGGCGCTGCTGGGCCGGGACCGGGGTGACGTAGTTGCCGAGCAGGCTGGACATCCGCCAGGTGGTGGTGATGTGCCGGTCCAGGGAGTGCGACTTGTACTGGGTCAGCACGCAGATGCGCAGGATGTCGGCGTTGACCAGGTTGGACAGGACGAAGTCGACGAGGCGGTAGGTGCCGCCGAAGGTGACCGCGGGTTTCGCGCGGTCGGCGGTCAGGGGCATCAGGCGTTTGCCCTCGCCTCCCGCCAGGACGATTCCGAGCACCGAAGGACCCCCACGACGCATGGCCGCTCCCCTCACGCTGGTTGCCGAAGAACCTGCCCGTGCATTCGCGGAACAATCCTGTTCGAGGACCGCGGCGGTGTGCGGCCCGCCGCACGGCTCGCCGCGCTACGTCCCCTTGACGACGTGTTCGTAGAGCCGGACCGTCCGCCGGGCGACCGTGTCCCAGCCGAACTCACCGACTGCCCGCTCGCGTCCCGCCTCCCCCATCCGCCGGGCGCCCTCCGGGTCCCCGAGCAGCGCGTCCAGGGCCCGGGCGAGGCCGCGTTCGAAGTCGTCGTCCGCCGGCACCAGGAGGCCCGTCTTGCCGTCCGCCACGACCTCCGGGATGCCGCCGACCCGCGAGGCCACGACGGGCGTGCCGCAGGCCATCGCCTCCAGGTTGACGATGCCGAGCGGCTCGTACACCGACGGGCAGACGAACACGGCCGCGTGCGTGAGGAGTTGGACCACCTCGGGACGCGGCAGCATCCGCGGGATCCAGTGCACGCCCTCGCGCACCCGGCTCAGCTCCTGGTACAGCTCGCGGAACTCCCGGTCGATCTCCGGGGTGTCGGGCGCGCCCGCGCACAGTACGACCTGGGCGGCCGGGTCGATGTGCCGGGCCGCGCGCAGCAGGTGGGGCACGCCCTTCTGGCGGGTGATGCGGCCGACGAACAGCACGTAGGGGCGGGCCGGGTCGACGCCGAGGCGGTGCAGGACGTCGGTGGCCGGATCGGGCCGGTACAGCTCGGTGTCGATGCCGTTGTGGACGACGTGCACGCGGGCCGGGTCCAGCGCCGGATAGCAGGCGAGGATGTCCTCGCGCATGGCGCCGGAGACGGCGATCACCGCGTCGGCGGCCTCGACGGCGGTGCGCTCCGCCCAACCCGACAGGGCGTAGCCGCCGCCCAGTTGCTCGGCCTTCCACGGCCGCAGCGGCTCCAGCGAATGGGCGGTGAGCACGTGCGGGACGCCGTACAGCAGCTTGGCGAGGTGACCGGCCAGGTTGGCGTACCAGGTGTGGGAGTGGATGAGGTCGCGGCCCTCCAGGGCGGCGGCCATGGCGAGGTCCACGGAGAAGGTGCGCAGCGCGTCGTTGGCGCCGTCCAGGGTCGACCAGGGGCGGTGGCGTACGACGCCCGCGGCGCGCTCGGCCGAGGAGACCTCGCCCCAGCAGTGCACCCGGAGGTCGACCAGGGAGCGCAACTCCCGGGCCAGGAACTCCACATGGACCCCCGCGCCGCCGTACACGTCCGGCGGGTACTCCCGGGTCAGCAGTCCCACGCGCACCCGCGGCTCCCTGTCTCGGTGACTGATCTCCTCATGGTCTCCCGGATGCGGCGCGCGGGGAAGACCGCGGGGGGCGGGTGAAGCAGCAGTCGCCGCACACTCCCCCGCCGGGCACCCGGTAGTAGAGGCAGCAGCTGCGGCGCCGGAACGCGGTGCCGGTGAGGGTGCCGGTGTCCGCGAGGAGGGGGTGGGCGAGCAGGGCGGCGGTCAGGGAGCGGGCCCGGTCTGCGGCGTCCGGGCGGCCGTGCGTGCGCGCCCAGGTGTCCAGGGTGCGCGCGGTGCCGGCCAGCGCGGAGGCGGCGTTGCCTCGCAGCAGACCGGGCGCGAGGCGGTAGCGGGCGCGCAGGGCGGCGGCCAGCGGGACGAGGTGGCCGTGCAGCACGGCGCCGGCGAGGGCCGCCGCGTCGCCCTCCCGGCCCGGCGGGCGCACCGCGGTCAGCCACAGGTCGTCGGGGGCGCTCCCGTCGGGGTCCCAGCACAGCAGTCCCGGATCGAGGTCGGGGACACGGCCGTACAGCGCGGCGCAGCCCAGGGCGGCGGACCACAGCCGGGCGGCGAGGCCCAGGTGGGCCACGGAGGCGGCGATCCGCGGCTCGGGGGCGCGCAGGGCGTCCGTGACCTTGCGGATCCGGACGTCCAGCGGGTCGCCGCCGGACGCCTCCATCGGGTCACCGCCGGACGCCTCCCGCGCGTGACCGGCGTACGCGTGGGCGAGAGTCGGCAGGGGGCCGCGCGGCGGCGCACCCGTGCGCAGCGGGAAGAAGCCGCCGAGCGGGCGGAGTGCGGCGAGTTCGGGGTCGAGGTCCACGAAGAGCAGTAGTACCAAGCCCCCTAGGGGACGGCCTCGGGGGGCTGGACCGGTCGGCGCCCGCCTTGGGGATGACCCCGTCCCTGCCGTACTCCATCGGCAGTAGGACGCAGTGTGTGCTCAAGGACGACGACGGGGAACAGGTCGGCGCGGCATCGTGTTGGCATGGAAGCCGACCGCTCGCCGCGCCGGGCCGCGCGCCCCCGCCTCACGCAGAGGAGCAGCCGATGAGCGCCCTCGCGTTGTCCGTCCTCCTGTCCCTCGTGTCCGCCGTCGCGTACGCCGGCGGGGCGATCGTGCAGGAGCGCGTCGCGGTGTCCTCGCCGGACGGAAGGCAGTACGCGCCGCTGCGCCGGCCGATCTGGTGGGCGGCGGTGGCGCTGAACGGCCTGGGCGGACTGCTGCACGTGGTCGCGCTGGCCTACGGCCCGCTGAGCCTGGTCCAGCCGCTCGGCGCCCTCACCATCGTCTTCGCCCTGCCCATGGCCGCGCTGTTCGTGCGCCGCAAGGCCGGGGCGGCCGCCTGGCGCGGCGCGCTCATGGCGACCGTGGGCCTGGCCGGACTGCTGTCGCTCGTCGGCGCGGCCGACACCCAGTCGCTGCGCGGACCGCAGCAGATCACCGTCTTCCTGGTCACGGCCGGCGCGGTGACCGCCCTGATGATCGCGGGCCGCGCCGCCCACCGGCACCCGGCGGTGCGCGCCCTGCTGCTGGCGACCGCGTCCGGTGTCGCGTTCGGCATGTCCTCCGTCTTCACCAAGACGGTCGCGGCCGACTGGACCGGCGGGGTGTCGGCGGTCGATCTCCCGCCCCTGGCCGCCATCGGCGTCCTCGCCACGGCCGGGCTGATGCTGTCCCAGGCCTCTTACCGGGGCGCCGGGCTCGCCGCCCCGCTGGCCACGCTGACGGTGGCCAACCCGGTGGTCGCGGCGGCCGTCGGCATCACGATGTTCGGCGAGAGCTTCCGCTACGGCACCACCGGCACCGTCCTCGCGCTGGGCTGCGCGGTGGTCGCGGCGGGCGGCCTGATCCTGCTGACCACGGAGCGCATCGCCCGCGACGAGACCCGGACGCGGCCGGAACCGGCTCAGCCGGGACTGCCCGCCCCGGCGGCGGGCTCCGGTGTGACGGTGCCGGTGCCGGTCACGGTGCCTGCCCGCGCCGGGTCCGGGACGGCCGTACTCGCCCCTGTCCCGTCGGCGAAGGCCGTGCCGGTCTCCGCCTCGTCGGGGGCGGCCCTGGCGATGGCCGCCGGCCCCTCTCGGGCAGCCGCCGCGGTGACCGCGGGCCTACCCCGGACAGCCGTCGCGGTGGCCGACGGCCCACCCCGGACAGCCGTCGCGGTGGCCGACGGCCCACCCCGGACAGCCGTCGCGGTGGCCGACGGCCCTCCTCGGGCGGCCGTCGCGGTGCCCGCTGCCCCGGCCGCCGGCCCGGTGGGCCCGGATCCTGTCACCGCCCGCGGCGCAGTCCCCGCATCCGGCCGGACGGCCGCCGTGCCCGCCGCCCGGCGGCGGGAACCGGTCCCCGTGACCGCCGCGCCGTCCGCGCGCGCAACGCCGTCCACGCAGTTCGCCCAGTCCACGCCGTCCGTGCCCTCCGCGCCGGAAGCCGGCCCGGACGGCGCGTACGAGAGCCGGGCGCCGTCCGGCGCCGTCCCGCTGCGCCGGACGCCGTACCGGAACCTCCTGTGCGGCGTGTCCTACGTACCGCTGCCGGCTCTCGCCGACCGGCACCGCACACGCCTCACATCCTGACCCCGCCGGCCCGGAGATAGGCGATCGGGTCGACGTCCGAGCCGAACCCGGGCCCGGTCCGCACCTCGAAGTGCAGGTGCGGGCCCGAGCTGTTCCCGGTGGAGCCCGCGCGGCCGATGCGCTGGCCGGCGCCCACCGGCTGCCCGGCCTTCACGGAGATCGCGGACAGGTGCGCGTACTGGGTGTAGCGGCCGTCGCCGTGCCGGATGACCACCTCGTAGCCGAAGGAACCGCCCCAGCCCGCGCTCACCACCCGGCCCGCCCCGACGGCCTGCACCGAGGTCCCGGTCGGCACCGGGAAGTCGACGCCCGTGTGGTAGCCCTTCGACCAGCTGGAACCCGTCGCCCGGTACGGCGTGCCGAGCGCGCCGCTCACGGGGGCGACGAGGGAGCCGGAGGTCTTCTTCTCCGGCGACGCCTCCCTGGTCCGCTCCCGGGACTGCCTCTCGGGCTCCCTCTTCGGTGCCTTCCGCGCCTGCTCCTTCGGCCGGGGCGCGACCGTCGCCGGGGCGCCGGACGCCTTGGCGCGCAGGCTGAGGCGCTGGCCGGGGACGATGAGGTCGGGGTCGGTGCCGATGGTCGAGCGGTTCGCGGCGTACAGGCCCTGCCAGCCGCCCCGGACGCGCTGTTCGTCGGCGATGGCGGAGAGCGTGTCGCCGCGCACCACCGTGTACATCTCGGCGCGGCCCGCCCGGGACTGGGGGGTGGTCTGCGGCCGGACGTCCGCCACCGGCCGCGTGGCGGGCCGTGCCGACGTGCCGCCGTCGGGCCGGATGTCCGGGCTCCCGCCGCCGCGCGTCAGCCCGGCCTCCCGCGAGCAGGTGGGCCAGGCGCCGGGGCCCTGCCCGTCGAGCACCTTCTCGGCGACGGCGATCTGCTGGTCCTTGGTGGCCAGATCGGCGCGCGCCGCGTACGCCGTGCCGCCGTAGGCCTCCCAGGTGGACTGGCTGAACTGGAGTCCGCCGTAGTAGCCGTTGCCGGAGTTGATGTTCCAGTCGTTGCTCGACTCGCAGGCGGCGACCTTGTCCCAGGTCCCCACGTCGGCGGCCTGAGCGGCGCCGGCACCCACGAACGGGAGGGCCATCCCGGCCCCGCCCGCCGTGACGGTGAGTGAGGCGCGGTTGATCCTGTTCGGCTGATACCGGCGGTGCCGGCCGCGTACGGCCATGGAGTGCCCCCTCGACGAGCGTCAGGAGGGCCAAAAGTAGGCGGCCGTAACAGGCCATGACAAGACAGCTATCGGCCGCCTTGCGCACGCCTCGTCACCGCGTGGCGGGCTCGGTTGACGACCCGTCACGCGGGAGTGGCCGGTGTGACCTGCCGGGGGGACTGAGTACCCCCGGCCGCCGCATCCGTATCAGCCGACGCCCCCGCGGAAGGAGCCCGGTGTGCGCTCGGGGAACGGGCGCGTCAGGATGGCCCGAGGCAGCACATTGAGCGCGGAAGCACGTCGAGCACGACCGGCACCACCCGATACCGGACAGCTAGGAGCCCAGCGTATGAGCACGTCAGCCCAGATCGGCGTCACGGGACTCGCGGTCATGGGCCGCAACCTCGCCCGCAACTTCGCCCGCAACGGCTACACGGTCGCCGTGCACAACCGGACGGCGGCGCGCACGCGCGCGCTGGTGGAGGAGTTCGGACACGAGGGCGAGTTCGTGGCGGCCGAGACCGCGAAGGAGTTCGTGGCGGCGCTGGAGCGGCCCCGCCGGCTCGTCGTCATGGTGAAGGCCGGTGAGCCGACCGACGCCGTGATCCACGAGTTCGCCCCGCTGCTGGAGCCGGGCGACATGATCATCGACGGCGGCAACGCGCACTTCGCCGACACCCGGCGCCGGGAGCGCGAACTGCGCGAGAAGGGCATCCACTTCGTCGGCACCGGCATCTCCGGCGGCGAGGAGGGCGCGCTCAACGGCCCGAGCATCATGCCGGGCGGCTCGAAGGAGTCGTACGAGTCGCTGGGCCCGATGCTGGAGCGGATCTCCGCGAAGGCGGCCGACGGGACGCCCTGTGTGACGCACGTCGGCCCCGACGGCGCCGGACACTTCGTGAAGATGGTGCACAACGGCATCGAGTACGCCGACATGCAGCTGATCGGCGAGGCGTACCAGCTGCTGCGCGACGTCGCCGGGTACGAGCCCGCGCGGATCGCGGAGATCTTCCGGACGTGGAACACCGGCCGCCTCGACTCGTACCTGATCGAGATCACCGCCGAGGTGCTGTCCCACGTGGACGCCGCGACGGGCGAGCCGTTCGTGGACGTGGTCGTGGACCGGGCGGAGCAGAAGGGCACCGGCCGCTGGACCGTCCAGATCGCCCTCGACCTGGGCGTCCCGGTATCGGGCATCGCGGAGGCGGTGTTCGCGCGGTCCCTCTCCGGGCACGCCGCGCTGCGCGAGGCCTCGCGCGGGCTGGCGGGCCCGGCGCCGTCGCCGCTGGGCGAGGCGGAGGCGGCGGCCTTCGCGGACCGGGTGGAGCAGGCGCTGTACGCCTCGAAGATCGTGTCGTACACGCAGGGTTTCCACGAGATCGCGGCGGGCAGCGAGGAGTACGGCTGGGACATCGACCTCGGCGGGGTCGCGTCCCTGTGGCGCGGCGGCTGCATCATCCGCGCGGCGTTCCTCGACCGGATCCGCGCCGCCTACGACGCCCGTCCCGACCTGCCGAGCCTGCTCTCCGACGAGACGTTCGCGCGGGAGATCGCGGCGGCGCAGGACGACTGGCGGGACGTGCTGGTCGCGGCGGTGCGGCAGGGCGTGCCGACACCGGGGTTCGCGGCGGCGCTGGCGTACTACGACGCGCTGCGCGCCGAGCGGCTGCCGGCGGCGCTGACGCAGGGGCAGCGGGACTTCTTCGGGGCGCACACGTACCGGCGGACGGACCGGGACGGGTCGTTCCACACGCTGTGGGGCGGGGACCGGTCGGAGGTGACCGCCTGAGCCTCGCGCCCCGGACACGAAGGCGGTGGACGTGCCCCGCGGGACACGCCCACCGCCTTCCGCTATGCCGCTCGTCGCTCGTCGCTTGCCTCTGCCCTCTCAGCTCAGGGGCGGGCCGGGCTCCGGGTTCGGGACCGGCTCGGGGCCCGGCGGAATGGGCGACGGGTCGGGGCCCGGCGGGACCGGTGACGGGTCGGGCCCGGGACCGTAAGGCCCCGGGTGCGGGGGCGGCGGGGTCGGCTCGGGACCCGGGGTCGGCTCGGGAGCCGGGGGCTCCGGCGTCGGCACCGGGTTCGGGGGCGGCTCGGGGTGCGCCGGGTCGGGGCCCGGGGTCGGGGGCGGCTGTACGGGATCCGGGTAGGGGTTGGTCACGGTGTCCTCCGGCCAGTCGGTGAACGGTGGCTCTGGACTACTCCCCCGCGTACCCGGCGTCCCGTCCGGCACTCACCCGCGGGCGTCAATACGGCGGTCCAGGTGGCCTCACCCGGCGAGCGCGCGGCGCCCACCGCCGCTGTGGCGCCCGCGGGGCGTCGGTGCCCGGCCGCGGCGGGCTGGACCACACCGGCACCCCGGTCGTAGTGACCGTCCGGCCCCGCGGTCCGGCTCAGAACCGGTCGGGGTGCGCGACCAGCCACTGCTTCGCCGCGCGCAGCAGCTCGGGGTCGGCCGCGGGTGCCTCGTCGGGGTGGCGTTCGGCCCACTTGACGACGTACGGGCACAGCGGGGCGACGGGGTCGCCCTCACGGGCGGCGAGGGTGTACAGCTCACGGGCCAGGGAGCCCGCGATGCCCTTCCCCTCGTGGGCCGGCTCCACGATCGTGTGGACGGGGACCAGGGCGCGCGCCGGGTCGTCGAGGACGAAGTACTCGATGCGTCCGACGACCTCGCCCTCCGCGAGGGCTTCCAGGCGGCCCGCCGCCCGGTCGTCGCGGATCTCGATCGCGATCTCGCTCATGGGCACGCTCCTGGTCCGTCGGTCAGGCCCGTACGGCCTGCGGGCTGCGCTGCTGGCCCGAGCCCGGCACCGGCTCCCCGGGGTCGCTGCCGAGGTCCACGATCCGGTTGTCGCGGTCCACGTGCACCACCCGGGGCCTGAGCGCCCGCGCCTCGGCGTCGGTCACCTGAGCGTAACTGATGATGATCACCAGGTCTCCTGGGTGCACGAGGTGCGCGGCCGCCCCGTTGATCCCGACGACCCCGGACCCGCGCTCCCCCTCGATGACGTACGTCTCCAGCCGGGCGCCGTTGGTGATGTCGACGATGTGCACCAGCTCACCGGGCAGCAGATCGGCGGCGTCGAGCAGATCCGCGTCGATGGTCACCGATCCCACGTAGTGCAGGTCGGCCTGGGTGACGGTGGCGCGGTGGATCTTGGACTTGAACATGGTACGGAACACGGAGTCTCCCGAGGTGTCTGCTCCCTGCCTGCTTAGGCCAGGTCAAGGGCGGTCCTCGGCAGGGTACAACCGTGGGCGCGTCCGGTCGGCGCTCGCCCGGTGTCTCGCGGCTCACGTCGGCCGGAGGCCGCGGATCACGCCGGCCGGACGCCCCCCGGCTCAGCCGGTCGCCAGTTCTCCGAGGAGTTTCCAGGTGCGGCGCCGGTCGGCGTCGCCGGTCAGGTCGGTCGTCGTGAACACCACGTCCGTCGCCCCGGCCGCCCGGTAGCGCGCGACCTCGGCGGCGACGGTCTCCTCGTCGCCGATCACCGCCAGGTCGGCGGCGCGGGTGCCGCCGGACAGGTGGATGACCCGCTCGTAGGAGGGGAACCGCTCGTAGAACCCGAGTGCTTCGACGGCCTTCTCCCGGGCGGCTTCGACGTCGGCGGTGACCACGCCGGGCACGAACGCCACGATGCGGGGTGCCGGCCGGCCCGCCGCCTCGGCGGCGGCGGTGACGGCCGGGACGATGTGTTCGGCCAGGGCGCGCGGGCCGGCCAGGTAGGGAAGGATGCCGTCCGCGAGTTCCCCGGAGACGCGCAGCGCCTGCGGTCCCATGGCGGCGACCAGGATCGGCACGGGCGGTACGGCGCCCGGGACCGCGGCGGGCAACGGCGTGCGGGCGGTGAGCAGTTCGCCGTGGAAGTCGGCGCTGCCGGTCTCGAGGAGTTGGCGCAGGGCGGTGAGGAATTCGCGGAGCAGCCGGACGGGGCGCTCGTGCGGGAGGCCGAAAGCCGTCTCCGTGACGTACTTGGTGCCCAGGGCGAGTCCGAGGTGGTACCGGCCGCCGGTCGCCGCCTGCGCGGTCTGCGCCTGGCTGGAGACGAGCAGCGGATGGCGGCCGAAGACGGGGATCGCGGCGGTCCCGACGTGCAGCCCGGGGACCTCACGGCCGACGACCGCGGCGAGCGTGGGAGAGTCGTAGGAGAGGGTCTGCCCGAACCAGACGGAACGCAGTCCGGCGTCGTGGGCCTCCCGTGCCAGCAGCACCGTGCGGTCGATGTCCTGTTCGAGGGCGAGCGCTAATCCGAGAGTCATACCCACACCAACCGGCGTGCCCGGGACCGGCATTCCGGGTGGTGTATGACGAGTTCGTGGCGGGCGTGTGACGGGCTTCGGCGCGACCGCCCCGCTTCGGGCTTCGGATCCCACCGCGTCCCCGCGTCCGGCTTCGGGGCCCACCGCGACCCCACGTCCGGCTTCGGGGCCCATCGCTACCCCGCGTCCGGCTTCGGCGCGACCGCGTCCCCGCGTCAGTGCCGGGCGGTGCCGCCGGCGCCGGCGAAGGGGACCTGGGCGGCGGGGCGTGCGTCGGCGGGGTCGCGGAACGGGTGGGTCCACAGTCCTCGCGCTTCGAGCCTGGGCAGGACTCCCTCGCCGAACCAGTACGCCTCCTCCAGGTGCGGGTAGCCGGAGAGGACGAACTCGTCGATGCCGAGCGCGTGGTACTCGGCGATCCGGTCGGCGACCTCCTCATGGCTGCCGACCAGGGCCGTGCCCGCGCCGCCGCGCACCAGTCCGATGCCGGCCCACAGGTTGGGGTGGATCTCCAGGTTGTCGCGGCTGCCGCCGTGCAGGGCGAGCATGCGGCGCTGGCCCTCGGACTCGCTGCGGGCCAGGCCCGTCTGGACGGCCTTGACGGCCTCGGGGTCGAAGCCGTCGAGCAGCCGCCGTGCCTCGGCCCAGGCCTGCTCGGCGGTGTCGCGGGTGATGACGTGCAGCCGGACGCCGAAGCGGAGGGTGCGCCCCTCCTTCTCGGCCAGCGCGCGGATCCACGCGATCTTCTCGGCGACGGCGGCGGGCGGTTCGCCCCAGGTGAGGTAGACGTCCGCGTGGCGGGCGGCGACCTCGCCGGCGATCGGCGACGAGCCGCCGAAGTACACCTCCGGGACCGGGTCGGGGACGCGGGCCAGCGTGGCGCCCTCGACCCGCAGGTGCTCGCCGGTCAGGTCCACCGTCCCGCCCTGCCACAACTGCCGCACCACCTCCAGGAACTCGCCGGTGCGGCGGTAGCGGGCGTCCTTGTCGAGGAAGTCGCCGTAGGCGCGCTGTTCGTGGCTCTCCCCGCCGGTGACGACGTTGAGCAGCAGCCGTCCGCCGCTGTGCCGCTGGAAGGTGGACGCCATCTGCGCGGCCAGCGTCGGGGAGACGAAGCCGGGCCGGAAGGCGACCAGGAACTTCAGCCGCTCGGTGTGGCGGCTGACCATCGCGGTGGTCAGCCAGGCGTCCTCGCACCAGGCGCCGGTCGGGGTGAGGGCGCCCGTGAAGCCCAGGTCCTCGGCGGCGCGGGCGATCTGGCTGAGGTAGGCGACCGTCGGGGGCCGGTCGCGGCCGGCGGCGCCGGCGGGGGTGCCGTGGCCGCCGCCGACGACGTGCCGGCTGTCGCCGTTGGTGGGCAGGAACCAGTGGAAGGTGAGGGACATGGGGGTCTCCGTTCGGGGGCGGGCGTCTACAGCAGTCCGTGCCGGGGCGGGCGGGTGCCGTTGAGGGTGTACCGGCCGATGTGCTGCACCTTCCAGCGGGCCGGGTCGTGCAGGGTGTGGGTGCGGGCGTCCCGCCAGTGGCGGTGCAGGTTCAGGGAGTCGAGCGCGGCGCGGGTGCCGGCCACCTCGAAGAGGGCGCTGCCCGCCTCCACCGCGGCCTCGGCCGCCGTCACCTTGGCCGCGGCGACCGCGATCGAGGCCTCGGCGGCCGTGTCGTCGGTCAGGTCGGCACGGGCGGCGTCCACGGACCGCGCCGCCGCGGCGAGCAGCGCCTCGGCGGCCCGCACCCTGATCGCCAGTTCGCCGAACCGCTGGATCAGCAGCGGGTCGTCGGCGGCGGTCGGGTGTCCCTCGTCGACGCTCTCGAACCAGGGGCGGCTCCTGGTGCGGACGAAGTCGGCCGCCTCCGCCAGTGCGCCGGAGGCGATCCCGGCGTCGATGGCGGCGTGCAGCAACTGGGCGACCGCGCCATGCAGTTGCGGTCCGCGGAAGGTGAGGTGGTGCGGTACGACCCGGTCGGCGGGGACGGGCACCGACTCCAGGCGGACGGTCCCGCTGGCGGTGGTGCGCTGGCCCATGCCGTCCCAGTCGTCGACGACCGTGAGCCCCGGCGCCTCCCGCGGGACGAACGCCACGTGCAGGTTGTCGTCGTCGGCGCGGGCGAGGACGGGGATCCAGTGGGCGAAGAGGGCGCCGGTGGAGTAGTGCTTGACGCCGTCGAGGAGGTACGAGCCGTCCGGCCGGCGGGTGAGGCGGGTGCGGATGTCCTGCACGTGCCGGGTCCCCGCCTCGGACTGGGCGTTGCCGAAGCGCTTGCCGCGCAGCACCTCGCCGAAGAGGAACCGTTGCTGGTCGGGTGTTCCCTGCCGGCGCAGCACGTTGACGTACACGAAGTGGCTCTGCGGGATCTGGGCGAGGCTGGCGTCGGCGGCGGCCAGCCGCCGGAAGATTTCGGCGAGGGTCTCGGTGCGGACGTCGGCGCCGCCGAACCCGGCGGGCACCGTCACCCCGAGCAGCCCGGAGGCTGACAGCCGTTCCAGCTCCGCGCGCGGCAGCCGGCGCAGCGCGTCGCGCTCCGCGGCGCCCTTGCGGAAGTCCCCGGCCAGCTCGCCGGCGACGTCGAGGGCCTCGGCGTCGCCGGCGATCACGTGCGGGGCGCTCATCCGGCGGCCGCCAGCAGGGTCGTACGGCCGCCCAGGGCGAGCGAGAACTGGTCCGTGACCTGGGCGAGGGCCTCGGCGGAGGCGGGCGCGACGGTCAGCGAGCCGTCGTCGGCGACCGTGATGTCCTTGTCGAGGGTGAACCAGCCGGGGGTGATGTGCGCTGCTCCCAGGGAGGCGAGGACCGGGCGCAGGGCGTAGTCGATGGCCAGGACGTGGGCGGTGGTGCCGCCCGTGGCGAGCGGCAGCACGGTCTTGCCGGCCAGGGCGTACTGCGGGAGGAGGTCCAGCAGTGACTTCAGCAGCCCGGAGTAGGCGGCCTTGTAGACCGGGGTGCCGATCACCACGCCGTCCGCCTGGGCGAAGAGCGCGGTGGCCTCGGCGATCGCCGGGTGGCCGAGGTGCGCGTGCAGCAGGGCCTCGGGCGGGAGGGTGCGGACGTCGAGGGGGACGACCTGGTGCCCCTGGGCGACGAGCCGGTCGTCCAGGTGGCGCAGCAGGCGTGCGGTGCGGGAGGTGGCGGAGGGGCTGCCGGAGACGGAGAGGACGGTGGCCATCGGAGCGTGGACCTTTCAGGAGTACCAGGTGGGCTGCGGCAGTTCGCCGGTGAGGACGTGGCGGCCGACCTCGCGCCGCTTGTAGGCGACCGGGTCGTGCAGGGTGTGGGTGCGGACGTTGCGCCAGAAGCGGTCGAGGCCCTCCGCGGAGGCGGTGGCCCGTGCGCCGGTCACCTCGAAGATGCGGTTGGTGACCTCCAGGGCCACGTCGGTGGCGCGGGCCTTCACGGCGGCCACCCGGACCTCGAACTCGCCGCGGGCCTTCTCGGTGACGGCGTCGGGGTCGTCGTGCAGCTTCTGGCCCTCGGCGGCCACGGCGTCGGCGAGGGCCTCGACGGCCCAGAGCTTGGCGGTGAGGTCGCCGTAGATGTCGATGACGTACGGCTCGTCCACGGCGCGCTCGTGGCCGCCGTGCAGCCAGGGCCGGGACTTGGTGCGGGTGTAGGCCGCGGCGGTCTCCAGGGCGCCGGCGGCGATGCCGAGGTAGAAGTTGACGAAGACCAGCTGGATGGTGGGCACGTTGAGGGTGTTGTAGACGCGCGGCCGGAACCGCTTGTCGACGTAGCCGGCCGCGGCCGACCAGGGGACGCGGACGGCGTCGAGGGTGACGCCGCCGCTCTCGGTGAGGCGCTGGCCGATGTTGTCCCAGTCGTCGTGGAAGGTGAGGCCCTCGCTGTCGGACGGGACGATGGCGAAGACGTGGTCGTCGGTGCCCTCCAGGACGCCTTCCAGGACGGTGACGTCGGAGACCTTGCTGCCGGTGGAGAAGGACTTGCGGCCGGTGAAGGTGAGGGTGTCGCCCTCGTCGCGCACCACCACGTCGTCGTCGCGGGGGTTGACCGCGCCGCCGAAGAACCACTGGTTGCGGGCGGCCTCGGCCTCGACGTGCTCCCACTGTTCGCGGGTGCCGACGAGGCGGGCGGCCCAGTTCCACAGGTAGTGGTAGCCGAGCAGCTGGCCGATCGAGCCGTCGGCCTTGGCGACCTCGCGGACGACGCGGTAGGCGGTGGTCCAGTCCTGGCCGGCGCCGCCGTGCTCGACGGGCCCGAGGAGGGTGACCAGGCCGGCCTCCTTCAGCAGCCGGACCTCGGCGTGCGGGGTGGCGCCCGCCTTGTCGCGGGCCGCGGCGTCGGAGGCGAGGACGGCGGCGACCTCGGCGGCGCGGGCGATCCAGCCCTCGGCGTCGCTCGGGGCGGGGACGGACTTCCAGTCGGCCGGTGCGGTGATGCTCATGGGGTTTCCTCTCGGTGCGGTTCGCGCCGCGTGCGGGTGCGGTCGCGTGCGGGGTGCGGGTGCGGTCGCGTGGGGGTGCGGGTGCGGGTGCGGTGCCGGTGGGGACGGTGGGGAGGCGTGCGCCGGCGCGTCGCGGGCGGAGGCGCGTCGCGGGCGCACGGGCCGGCCGGTCAGGAGTGGGCGGGGACGGGCTCGGACTGCGGCTGCTGCGCCTCCAGCTCGCGGACCAGGGGCAGGACGCGCTTGCCGAAGTACTCGACCTCCTCCAGGTAGTGCAGGAAGCCGAGGAGGAAGAGATCCACGCCGAGCCGCTTGTAGGCGACGATCCGCTCGGCGATCTGCTCGGGGGTGCCGATCAGGCCGGTGCGGAAGCCGTCGTTGTACTGGACGAGGTCCTCGAAGCTCGAGTCCTGCCACATGCCCTTGCCGTCGGCGGTGGACGGGCCGGCCTGCCGGACGGCGTCCCGGAAGCCGTGGACGGCCGGGGTGTCGGCCTTGGCGACGATCTCGCGGAGCGTGTCGCGGGCCTCGGCCTCGGTGTCGCGGGCGATGAGGAAGCCGTTGAGGCCGAACTTCGGCGGCGTGCGGCCGGCCCGGGCGGCGGACGCGCGGATGTCGCCGAGCTGTTCGGTGACGCCGTCGAAGTCCTTGCCGTTGCTGAAGTACCAGTCGGAGACGCGGCCCGCCATGGCGCGGGCGGCGGTGGAGTTGCCGCCCTGGAAGATCTCCGGGTGCGGGCGCCCGGGGACGGCGACGGGCTTGGGCTTGAGCGTGAAGTCACGCAACCGGTAGAAGTCCCCGGCGAGTTCGGTGTGGTCCTCGGTCCAGATCTGGCGCAGGGCGCGGATGAACTCCTCGGAGCGGCGGTAGCGCTCGTCGTGCTCGAGCCAGGGTTCCCCGAGGGCGGTGAACTCGCCCTTGAACCAGCCGCTGACGACGTTCACGGCGAACCGGCCGCCCGACAGGTGGTCGGCGGTGGCGCCGAGTTTCGCGAGGACTGCGGGGTGCCACAGACCGGGGTGGACGGCGGCGATCACCTTCAGCCGCTGGGTGGCCAGCAGCAGGGCCAGGCTGAAACTGGTCGACTCGTGCTGGAACTCGGCGCCGTAGCCGGCCATGTAGCGGACCTGGCTGAGGGCGTAGTCGAAGCCGCTGTTCTCGGCGAGGACGGCCAGTTCGCGGTTGTAGTCGTAGCCCCAGTCGGTGCGCTGCTCGATGGTGCTGGTGACCAGGCCGCCGCTGACGTTCGGCACCCAGTAGGCGAAGCGGACGGGATCGGATCCGGGCGGTACGGACATGGGGAACTCCTGGCATGAGAACGCCCGCGGGAAAAGGCACGCAGGCGTGAGAAGGAAAGGTGTGCGGTGGCCGGGACAACGGGCGTGCGGGGACGGCGTTCCCGGGAAAGCCGCGAGCGTTACGGCAGACGGCTCACGGGGGAATTCACGAGGGCGGACTCGAAAGGAGACCGGCGCGAGTGCGAGGGTTTCCCTCGGGTGGGCTCGGTGGCCTCAGACCCGGCGGCGACAGCAGGAGCTGGAGACACGCGCGAGGTCGACGTGGCGTCGCCGCGTGAGGTCCTGTCGCTTCATGTCATCGATCAAAGCAGCGGCACGTCGGGCGGGTCAAGAATGCCCGGAGCCGTTTCCGCGTACTGACAGAAGTTATTCACGAGGTTGTGACAGGGATTCCCTTGAACCCGCCCGGCGGCCGGCGGCAGTCTCACGGTCGTGCGTATCGAACAGCTCGAATACATCGCGGCCGTCACGCGCTCGGGGTCGCTGCGGCGGGCCGCCGAGGAGCTGCACCTGTCCCAGCCGGCGTTGAGCGAGACCGTGCGCAATCTTGAGCGGGAGCTGGGCGTGGACCTGCTGGAGCGCAAGCGGTCCGGGGCGAAGGTCAGCGACGAGGGCCGGGAGCTGCTGCCGTACATCATGAGCGTGCTGGACGCCGTCGACCGGCTGCGCGGCGCGGCCGGTGACCAGCATCGCATCAGCCGTATGGTCCGGCTCGGCACGGTCAACACCGCCACGGTGCCGCTGGTGATCCCGACCGTGCGGGAGTTCCGGTCCGCCCACCCGCGCACCCAGGTGGAACTGGTCGGCGCGCAGCAGTCCGAGATCCACCGCGGGCTGCTGGAGGGCGCGTTCGACCTGGGGCTGGTGAACTACCTCGGGGGCGACGACATGCCGCCCGGCTTCGAGACGACGGAACTGCTGCGCGGCCGCCCGGTGGTGTGCGTGCACGCGGACAGTCCGCTCGCCGCCCGGGAGGCGGTGGACGTGGACGACCTGCTGGCGCAGCCGCTGATCGTGATGCGGTCCGGTTATGTGATGCACCGGTTCGTGCACCGGCTGCTGGGCGGCCGTACGCCGTCCTTCTCGTACTCCACCGACGGCGCCGAGATGGGCAAGCTGATGGTCGCCGAAGGGCTGGGGGCGACCGTGCTGCCCGACTTCAGCGTCATCGGTGACCCGCTGGAGCGCCGCGGCGCGATCACCGTGCGGCCGCTCGCGGGTGACGCGACCGATGTGCTGCTGGTCCTGCAGAGCCGTCCCTCCGGGCGGGTTCCCCGGGCCGTCCGCGCGCTGCACGCCCTGTTCGTGCGCAACGCCCGCGCGTACGGCGGCGTCGCGTGAGCACGCCGGGCCTGCGCGCCGCGTTCCGGAGAGTGGACGCCCGTTGGTGCGGAGCCGGGACTGAGGTAGGAATAGGACTCATGACTTCCGAGCCCTTGGTGCGACGCCTGGTCATCGACCTGTGCCGGCGCCCGGGTTCGTGTTGTCGCTGACCCCTTTCTCCTGACGCGCCCTGCCGTGCGGTGACATCACCCGCACCGGGCGGTCGGCCCGCGCCCTGTCACCACGGCGCGCGCTTCCCCCCTTTCTTGCTTCGGTTCTCCCCTTCCCCTTCGGCTTTCCCCGGTCTCTCCGACCGGCATGACTTCCGGCCGGGACGGGCCGCCCCCTGACCGCGGCGGCCGCTCACGTTCCGGCGCCCCTGGAGGACGTCCGTGTCCCTGACTCCCATTCTGCTCGAATCCGCCGACCCGGCCGGCGCGCCGCCCGAACCCCCGCGGCGGGCCCGAAAGGCGGCGGCGCGCGTGCGCCGTGCCGCGCTGCCGCTCGGCTCGCTCCTGTGCTTCCTCGTCCTGTGGCAGCTGCTGGCGGCGAGCGGGACGTGGAGCGAGACCCTGGTCCCGCCGCCGGCCGCGGTGTGGGACGCGTTCGTCGACCTGTCCACCACGCACGACGGCGTACGGGGCTACAACGGCACCACGCTCGTCGAGCACCTGGGCATCAGCCTGCGGCGCATCACCATCGGCGCCGGCATCGGTGTCGCCGCCGGGGTGGTGTTCGGGCTGCTCATGGGCACCGTCGGCCGGCTGCGCGCCCTGTTCGAGCCGTGGATCACGTTCCTGCGCACCCTGCCGCCGCTGGCGTACTTCTCGCTGCTGATCATCTGGCTGGGCATCGACGAGGCGCCGAAGGTCACGCTGCTGGCCGTGGCCGCGTTCCCGCCGGTGGCGGTGTCCACCACCACGGCCGTCACCGCCGTACCGAAGAGCCTGATCGAGGCCGCCCGCGCGCTCGGCGGCTCGCGGTGGGACGTCGTCCGGGACGTCGTCGTGCCGTCCGCGCTGCCGGAGACGCTCACCGGGATCCGGCTGGCCGTCGGTGTGGCCTACTCCTCCCTGGTCGCCGCCGAGCTGGTCAACGGTCTGCCCGGGATCGGCGGCATGGTCAAGGACGCCGCCAACTACAACAACACGCCGGTGGTGCTCGTCGGGATCATCGCCATCGGCGTCTCCGGGCTGGTCATCGACGGCCTGCTGCTGCGGCTGGAACGCGCGGTCGTTCCGTGGCGCGGTCGCGCGTAGCCCTCACCCCGACCTCTCCCGTTCCCCCGTCTCCCGTTCCCCGTCTCCCGTTCCCCCGTCTCCCGTTCCCCCGTCTCCCATCCCCTCTTGCCTCACCCCATTCCTCACCCGCACAGAAACGGTTCCACCATGTCCCCTGCCTCACGAGGCCCGTCTCGTCGTCTCCTCCTCGCCGGCGCCCTGGCGACCGTGTCCGCGGCCGTCACCGGCTGCTCGTCCGACGGCGAGGCGTCGGCGTCCGGCGGCTCCAAACGGCTGCGCATCGGCTACTTCGCCTTCCCCAGCGGCGACCTGCTCGTGAAGAACGGGAAGCTGCTGGAGAAGGCCCTGCCGGACCACGAGATCACCTGGATCAAGTTCGACTCCGGTGCCGGGGTCAACCAGGCCTTCATCGGCGGGTCCCTCGACATCGCCGCGCTCGGCTCCAGTCCGTTCGCCCGCGGGGTGTCCGGCGACTCGCCCATCCCGTACAAGGTCGCGTGGATCCTCGACGTGGCGGGCGAGAACGAGGCCCTGGTGGTGCGCAAGGCCACCGGCATCACCGACGTCGCCGGGCTGAAGGGCAGGAAGATAGCCACGCCCTTCGCCTCCACCTCGCACTACAGCCTGCTGGCGGCGCTGGAGAAGGCGGGCCTGCGACCGTCGGACGTGCAGCTCATCGACCTGCAGCCGCAGCCGATCCTGGCCGCGTGGCAGCGCGGGGACATCGACGCCGCGTACGTCTGGCTGCCGACCCTCGACGAACTGCGCGCGACCGGCACCCGGCTCACCAGCAGCAAGGAGATCGGCGCGGCGGGCCGGCCGACCCTCGACCTGGCCGTCGTGTCGGACGACCTGATCGCACGGGACCCGAAGGCCATCGACGTCTGGCGCAAGACGCAGGCCGAGGCGCTGCGCCTGCTCAAGTCCGACACGGACGGCGCGGTGCGGGCGGTCGCGGCGGAACTCGGCATCGGCGCGGCGGACGCCAGGGCGCAGCTGTCGCAGGGCGTTTTCCTCACGCCGGAGCAGGTGGTCTCCGCCGACTGGCTGGGCACCGAGGGCCGTCCGGGCAAGCTGCTCGGTTACGTCACCGACACCGGGCGGTTCCTGGCCGGCCAGCGGCAGATCGCCGCCGCGCCGTCCGAGGACGTCGTCCGCAAGGCGTTCTACCTGAAGGGGCTGCCCGATGTCGTCGAGTGAGACCGTGGTGACCCCCGCCGGAGCGGGCGCGGCGGCGGAGGGATCCGTCCGCCTCGACGACGTCGTCCACCGCTACGGCCGGGGCGGCGAGACCTTCACCGCCGTCGGGCCGGTCGACCTGACCGTACCGGCCGGGGAGTTCCTGGTCCTCGTGGGTGCCTCCGGCTGCGGCAAGAGCACCCTGCTGCGGCTGATCGCCGGTTTCGAGCGGCCCACGCGCGGCTCGGTGCGGGTGTCCGGCGCGGAGCCGCGGCCCGGCCGGGCGGCGGGGGTGGTGTTCCAGACTCCGCGGCTGTTCCCGTGGCGGACCGTGGGAGGCAACATCGACCTGGCGCTGCGGTACGCGGGAGTGGACCGCGCCCGCCGGCCGGAGCGGCGCGCGGAGCTGCTGGCCCGGGTCGGTCTGGAGGGCTCGGAGAAGCGGCGCGTCTGGGAGATCTCCGGCGGCCAGCAGCAACGTGTCGCGATCGCCCGCGCGCTGGCGGCCAAGAATCCGCTCCTCCTGCTCGACGAGCCGTTCGCGGCGCTGGACGCGCTGACCCGGGAGCGGCTCCAGCAGGACCTGCGCCGCATGACCGACCGGACCGGGCGCACGGCGGTGTTCGTGACGCACTCCGCGGACGAGGCGGTGTTCCTCGGTTCCCGCATCGTGGTGCTGACCAAGGGCCCCGGGACCGTGGCCCTCGATCTGCCGGTTCCGCTGCCGCGCGGCGAGACGGACCCCGAGGAGCTGCGTCGCTCCGAGCGGTTCGCCGAGTTGCGCGCGCAGGTGTCCCACGCGGTCAAGGCCGCCGCGGCGGCCTAACCCCTCACCCCCCACCTCACCCCCACCCGCACACCCAGGAGAGGAAATTCACGTGAGCGTTCTCAGCGAGCGGCCCGCCCTGACCCGGCTGCCCCTCACCCCGCTCGGCCCCCGCTTCGGCGCGGAGATCGACGGTCTGGACCTCGGGCGCCTCGACGACGACCAGGTCCTCGCGCTGCGCGAGGCACTGGTGACATACAAGGTGCTCTTCGTGCGCGGTCAGCACGGCCTCGACGACGCGGCGCAGATCGAGTTCGGCAGGCGCCTCGGCGAAGTGACCGTCGGACATCCCGTCCACGACTCCGGTGACGTGGCACCCGAGGTGTACTCCCTGGACAGCCAGGACAACGGGTTCGCCGACGTCTGGCACACCGACGTGACGTTCGTACGGCGCCCGCCGGCCATCTCGGTCCTGCGTGCCGTGGTGCTGCCGCCCAACGGCGGCGACACCAGCTGGGCCGACAGCCAGCTCGCCTACGAGTCGCTGTCGCCGGGCCTGCGCGCCCACGTCGACACGCTCACCGCCGTCCACGACGGCAGCCGCGAGTTCGGCTACTACCTCGCCCAGCGCCGGCAGGGCCGGGGCAACCTGTGGGAGGGCGAGGTGTTCATGGAGCTGCAGCCGGTGGAGCACCCGGTGGTGCGGGTGCACCCGGAGACCGGCCGCAAGGGCCTGTTCGTGAACCCCGGCTTCACCTCCCACATCGTGGGTGTCTCGGAGCACGAGAGCCGGGGCCTCCTCGACATCCTGTACGCCCACCTCACCAAGCCGGAGCACGTCGTACGGCACCGGTGGCGGCCGGGTGACGTCGCGCTGTGGGACAACCGCAGCACGGCCCACTACGCCAACCGCGACTACGGCGACCACCACCGTGTCATGCACCGCATCACACTGCGCGGGGACGTCCCGGTCGGCCCGGCGGGCGCCCACGGCTGAGCGGCCGCGCGCCCGGATCCGCCGGTCAAGCTCTGAAGTCGCTCAAGTGACGATTGGCGAGGTGATCATCAGGGGCATCCCCCACGCACATGCACATCGGCACGGCACACGGGGGTGCGACCCATGGAGTTCCTGACGATCGCGATCGTCGTCCTGATCGCGGTGATCGCCGTCTTTGGCCGGGGCGGGCGCCGGTCCTCGCGGCGGGGCGGGTCCTGGTGGGACGGCGGCCACGGCGGAAGCGGCGGTGGCTGGTCCTGCGGCGGCGGATCGTCCTGCGGCGGCGGGTCCTCCTGCGGGGGCGGGGGCGACTGAGGCGTCCCCGCCCCGCCGGGGCGCCGGGTCAGCCGGTGCGGCCGGGCAGCCGGACGACCTGGACGAAGAAGTCGTCGATCTGACGGACGGCGGCGATGAACTGGTCCAGGTCCACCGGCTTGGTGACATAGGCGTTGGCGTGCAGCTTGTAGCTGCGCAGGATGTCCTCCTCGGCCGCGGAGGTGGTGAGGACGACCACGGGGATGAGGGACAGATCGGGGTCGGACTTGATCCGCTCCAGCACCTGGCGGCCGTCGTACTTCGGCAGGTTCAGATCGAGCAGGATCAGGTCGGGCCGCGGCGCGTCGGTGTGGTCGCCGCGGCGGTAGAGGAAGTCCAGGGCCTCCTCGCCGTCGCGGACCACGTGCAGCGTGTTGCCGATCTTGTTGTCCTCGAACGCCTCACGGGTCATCAGCTCGTCGCCCGGGTCGTCCTCGACGAGGAGGACGTCGATGGGGGTGGCGGCGGGGGTGCTCATGTCAGGGCCTTTTCCTCGGTGCGCGTGCCGGCCGGGACCGGCGTGTCGGCGGTGACCCGCAGAGTCAAGCAGAAGCGGGTACCGCCCGTGTAGGCGGTGTCGATCCAGATCCTGCCACCATGGTGTTCGGCGATCTTCTTGCACAGGGCCAGACCGATGCCCGTACCACCGTAGGCGTCCCGGCTGTGCAGCCGCTGGAAGATGACGAAGACCTTCTCGGCGAACTCCTCCGGGATGCCGATGCCGTTGTCCGTGACGGTCAGCCGCAGGCTGTCCGCCTCCTCCGGGTCAAGATCGCAGGTGACGGTCACGTGCGGGGCCGTCTCGGGGCGGCGGAACTTCAGGGCGTTGCCCACCAGGTTCTGCCAGAGCATGGTGAGCAGGGTCGGGTCGCCGACGATCTCGGGCATCCGCTCGGGGCGGTCGATGCGGGCGCCGGTGTCCTCCACGGCGCCGGCCAGGTTCGCCAGGGCCTTGTCCAGCGCCTGGTCCAGGGAGACGGGCACGCGCGCGTCGTTGAGGCGGCCGACCCGGGAGAAGGTCAGCAGGTCGTTGATGAGCACCTGCATCCGCTTCGCGCCGTCGACGGCGAAGTCGATGTACTGCCGTCCGCGCTCGTCCAGTGCGTCCCCGTACCGCTTCTCCAGCAGCTGGCAGAACGAGGCGACCTTGCGCAGCGGCTCCTGGAGGTCGTGGGAGGCGACGTAGGCGAACTGTTCCAGTTCGACGTTGGAGCGGCGCAGTTCGACGGCCTGCGCGTTGAGGTCGGCGGCCTGCCGGGTGAGCATCTGCTGCTGCTGGCGGGAGGCGTCGAGTTCGGTGACGATGCGCCTGCGCATGCCCTCGACGTCGCCGGCCAGCGCCGTCACGTCGACGGGGCCGCCGCCGGTGATGACGTACGAGAACTCGCCGCCGGCCACGCGGCGCGACGCGGTGCGCAGCGCCTCCAGGGGACGGGTCACGAGGAGCCTGACCAGGACGGCGAGCGCCACTCCGGTCAGCAGGAAGACGACCACCATGCCGACCAGTACGGAGTCGCGGACCGTGCGCTCGTGGGCGAGGAGGTCCCGGCCGTCGCGGACCGTCTCGGCCAGCCGGGCGCTCTGCTCGGCCAGCCGGGCGCGCACCTCGTCGAACTGCTGCTTGCCGCGCTCGGCCGCCCGCGGGTCGATCCGCCGGGGCTCGCCGGGCCGGACGGAGGCGGCGAGGGGTTCGGCGTAGCCGCGGCGCCAGGCGGCCGCCTGCCGCTCCACGGCGCGCAGGTCGGCGAGGAGTTCGGGCCGGTCGCCGAGGAGCGTGCGCAGCCGGGCGGCGGCGGCCGCCTCGTCCCTTTTGCCCTCGGTGTAGGGGAGGAGGAACTGCTCGTCGGCGGTGATGGCGTAGCCGCGGATGCCGCTCTCCTGGTCGACGAGGGCGGCCTGCAGCCGGTAGGCCTCGGTCTGGGCCGGCTGGACGCGCTGGAGCAGCCGGTCGGACACGTCGGCGGTGCGGTCCAGCAGGTTGGTGCCGACCACGGTGCCGAGCAGGACCAGCAGCGCCATGAGGGCCAGCACGAGGTAGAACCAGCCCTGCACCGTCAGTTTGCGGCCGCTCCACACATCGGCTCTGCGTTCCGTCACCGTGTTCCAGGTCGACACTCGTCCCACTCGTCTCACTTGTTCAGTTCCAGCTCAGATGGACAACGGCCACGTCGTCGGCCAGACCGCCCTGCTCCTCGGCGAGTTCCTCGGCCTTGCCGATCAGACGGTCCACGAAGGCCTCGGACGGCAGGCCGGCCGCGCTGCGGGCGAGGGCCAGCAGGCCCTCCTCGCCCAGGCGCTGCGGGCCGCGGCTGACGTGTCCCTCGAACAGCCCGTCGGTGAACAGGACCACCGAGTCGCCCTTGGGCACCGGCAGTTCCGCGATCGGCCAGGTCGCGCCGCCGGGGAGCATGCCGAGCGCCGGCCCGCCGGGCACCTCGATCCACTCGACGTGCTCACGGCCGCGCCGGAGCAGCCCGTGGTGACCGGCGCGGACGACGTGGGCCCGCTGTTCGCCCGGTACGGCGGCGAGGCTCACGAGGGTCGCGAAGACCTCCTCGCGAGCCCGTTCGGCGACCAGCAGTTCCTCCAGCCGGCTCATCTGCTCGGAGCCGGCGACACCGCTGAGCACCAGGGTGCGCCAGGCGATCCGCAGGGCGACGCCGAGCGCCGCCTCGTCGGGGCCGTGTCCGGAGACGTCGCCGACGAGCGCGTGCACGGTGCCGTCCGCGTCCTGGACGATGTCGTAGAAGTCGCCGCCGAGCAGCGCCTGGGCCCGGCCGGGGCGGTAGCGGGCCACGACGTGGACGCCCTCGCCGCGCAGCAGCGGGCGGGGCAGCAGGCCGCGTTCCAGACGGGCGTTCTCCTGGGCCTGCATCTGGCTGGCCTGGAGGGCGACGGCCGCCTGCTCCGCCTGCTTGCGCTGGATCGCGTACCGCACCGCCCGGCCGAAGAGTTCGGGCTCGACGCGGCCCTTGACCAGGTAGTCCTGTGCGCCGGCCGCGACCGCGGCAAGGCCGGTCTCCTCCTCGGCGAGCCCGGTGAGGACGACGATCGCGACCTGCTCGGCGCGGGCCCGCAGCAGGGAGACGGCCTCCAGGCCGTGGGCGTCCGACAGATGCAGGTCGAGCAGGACGCAGTCGGGCGTCTCGGTGGAGAGCAGCTCGGCGGCCTCGGTCAGCGACCGGACCCAGCGCAGCCGTATCTTCAGGGCGCTGTCGGCGACCAGTTCCTCGACGAGCAGCGCGTCACCCGGGTCGTCCTCCACGAGGAGGACGGACGGCTCGGGCCGTTCCCATTCCGCCTCGGCTCCCGCCCGGGCCGCTCTGATCAGCTCGGCAGCGCGAGCCTGCGACGTCACCATCGTTCCGACCTTCCCCGCCCCGTATCCGCCGTCCGCCGTCCGCGCGTCACCGGGCCACGGCGGTCGGCCGTGGGCGCGGCGGCTTCCGGATCTTCACCATTCACCCGCAGGATGCCCCAAGGACCCTCACCTGTTCGCAGCCGGGGTCCGGGCGACGAGGTCGCGGACCCGGCGGGGGCCGGCGGCGGGGATCCCGGCGTACCCCTCTGTGCGGCGGCGGCCCGCCGGAGCCGGCGGGCCGCCCGGGCCGGGCGGGCGCGTCCGTCACGGCGCGGGCAGCAGGTCCGCGCGCAGGCGCGCGAGCAGCCTGCTGAGCAGACGCGAGACGTGCATCTGGGAGACGCCCAGGCGCTCGCCGATCTCCGCCTGCGTCCGTTCCTCCACGAAGCGCAGGTGCAGCAGGAGACGTTCACGTTCGTCCAGTTCGGTGATGCGCGGTGCCAGGGCGTGCAGGTCCTCCACGAGGTCGAAGGCCGCGTCCTCGCTGCCGACGAAGTCGGCCAGGGCGGACTCCCCGTCCTCGCTCTGCCCTATGGCCGCGTCGAGCGAAGCGCAGGTGTGGCCGTTGGAGGCCAGCATCGCCTCGACGACCTCGTCCTCGGGCAGGCTCATCAGCTGGGCGAGTTCGCGGACCGTGGGGGTGCGGCCCAGCCGGCCGGTGAGTTCCTCGGTGGCGCGGGCGAGGTGGACGCGGGCCTCCTGCAGGCGGCGGGGCACGTGCACGGCCCAGGTGGTGTCACGGAAGAACCGCTTGATCTCGCCGACGATGTAGGGGATCGCGAAGGTGGTGAACTCGACCTCGCGGGAGACCTCGAAGCGGTCGATGGCCTTGATGAGCCCGATGACGCCGACCTGGACGATGTCCTCCATGTCGTCCTTGGCGCGGCCGCGGAACCGGCCGGCCGCGAACCGCACGAGCGACAGGTTCATCTCGATGAGCGTGTTGCGCGCGTACTGGTACTCGGCGGTGCCTTCCTCGAGTTCGGCCAGCCGCTGCAGGAACAGCCGGGTGAGCTGCCTGGCGTCCCCCGGCGCCACCTGGGCGGGGTCGTCCAGCTCCGGAAGCGTGGTCGCATCCGTACCCGTGTCAGTCGTCACCGACGTCGTCATCGTCCGCCCATTCCCGTGATACCGGCAGTCCTCGTCGGCGCCTACCCGCAACTTCCCGAGTCATGCCCCCGACTTTTCCGGCCGTGCCGTGCGGCCCCCGCCGTGCCGCCCGGACGGGGGAGACGAGGCGCGATTCCCCGCCCGGGACCTGTGGGTCGCGCAGTCCTGGGTATGCGGAAGGAACGGCACAGCGATCGCGCAGACGAATGAGCCATCACCCGCACACGAGGAACCCTGCATGGAGAACTCGCTCAAGTACCAGGCGAGGGACATCCGGACGGCGGACCACAGCACCCGCTCCTGCCTGACCCGCACCTGGGATTTCACGGTCCCCGACATCGCAGAGGCACGCCGTGCCGTCATCGACCTGCTGGAACGTCTCGACCAGCCGCCGTGCGGCCGGTCGGTCCAGGACGCCTGCCTGGTCGTGAGCGAACTGGTCACCAACGCCGTCCGGCACGCCCCCGGCCCCTGCACCCTGGAGCTGGACGCCGGCCCCGACGGCCGGGCGCTGCGGATCACCGTGCGGGACACCTCCCGCCGGCTGCCCCGGCTGCAGCCCCGCGATCCGGCCCGGATCGGCGGACACGGACTGCATCTGGTGCGGTCCCTGAGCCTGCGGCTGGAGGCCACCCCGCGGGCGAGGGGGAAGGACGTCACCGCGACGGTTGCGCTGGAGCCCGCGGACGGTCGCTGAGCCGCCCTCCGCCACTGGGTCCTCCCCCGCTGGAGCCTTGCCCACTGGAGCCTTGCCCGCCGCGGCCTCCCCCGCTGCGACCTTCCCGCGCCGCGTTCGGGGACCGGGCCCGGCTGCGCGCCTTCGGTCCGCTCGGCGCCCGGTCGCACGCTTATTCACGGGCAACACGGGCACGCGGTGGGCTGTACCACCCCGATCCGAGGACGGTGCCGCCGATGACCGAGTACGAACGTTCCCGCACGATGCCCGCGCAGCCGGAGCAGGTGTTCGACCAGGCCGCCAACGTCGGTCAGCTCGACACCTGGCTGCCGTCCGAGCTGCATGTCCGGGCGGATGAGCTGCCCGCCGTCACGGTCCACGAGGACCGCACCGACGAGGACACCTCCGCCCTGCTGCGCAAGCGGCCGGAACAGATGCGGCTGGAGTGGGGCACCCGGGACCAGGGCAACTACGCGGGCTGGCTCCAGGTCGCGGGGATCGGCAGCGGGGCCAGCGAGGTGACCGTGCACCTGTCCTTCTTCGACAACAGCCACGACCCCGGCGAGCAGGCCGTGACCGACGCCCTCGACGGCAGCCTGCGGCGGCTGGAGGAGCAGGTGCGGCTGCGGGTCGACAACCCCGCCGGCTGATCGGAGGACCGTCGTCATGCCACGCGCCACGTCGTACGCCGTCGCCGCCTCCGGTCAGTGGACGGACGAGGAGGAGGGCCGCCGCCGGCTGCCGGCCGGGGAGGTCCACGCCTGGGAGCCCGGCCGCAACGAGACGGTGTGCGGGCTGTCCCTCAGCCGGTCCCGGCTGGGCCGTTTTCCGCACGTCACCTGGCCGGACGTCCTCCCGGAGTCCGGCGGGGCGGCCGACGAGGTGCGGCGGGTGTGCCCGCGCTGCGCGTCCGTGGCGGGGCGGCGTGGCGGTGACGCGCGCCCGCGGTGGCGGCGGGTGAATCCGCGTCCGTGAGCGGGTGGCCGCTCTGCGGTCTTGCGATCGTCAGCGGCCTGCGGTCTAAGGTCGTCGGCGGCCTGCGGTCGTCGGCGGCCCGCGATCTGTGGTCAGCGGTCAGGGGGTGTCGTGCCGCAGGGCGAGGAGGGCGATGTCGTCGGCCCGCTGGCCGGTGGTGCCCTCTCTGCGCAGCAGCTCGTCGATGAGGGCGTCCAGGTCCTGGTCCTCGGCCTCCGCCTCGGCGAGATGGCGGGCGAGGCGGGCGATGGCGTCGTCGAGGTCGGTGCCGGGCGTCTCGATGAGGCCGTCGGTGTAGAAGAGCAGGGTCAGACCGGGGGTGAACGGGATCTCGGTCACCGGGTAGACGGCGTCGGGGTCGATGCCGAGCAGCGGTCCTGGCCGGACGGCGACGGGGCGGGTGGTGCGGTCGGGCAGGCGCAGCAGCGGGGGCGGGTGGCCCGCGGCGGCCAGGGTGACCCGCCCGGCGGCCAGGTCGAGGTGGGCGTAGAGGCAGCTGGTGAACAGGTCGGGGGCGAGGTCGATGAGGAGCCGGTTGGTTCCGGCGAGGACCTGGTCCGGGGCGCTGCCGGCGGCCGCGTGGACGTGGACGGCGGTGCGGACCTGGCCCATGAGCGCGGCGGCGGCGACGTTGTGGCCCTGGACGTCCCCGATGACGGCGGCCGCGGTGGTGTCGCCGAGCCGCATCAGGTCGTAGAAGTCGCCGCCGATGTCCATGCCGCGGGTGGTGGGCAGATAGCGGGCGGCCACCCCCAGACCTCGCACCGTGGGCAGTGTGCGCGGCAGCAGCGCCTGCTGGAGGCCGTGGGCGAGTTCGTGCTTGGTGTCGTAGAGGCGGGCCCGGTCCAGGGCGTGGGCGACGAGTCCGGCGAGTGAGGTCATGACGGCGCGTTCCTCGGCCGTGAACTCGTGCGGGTCGTCGTACGACAGCACCCAGCAGCCGACCGGCCGGCCGGAGATCACCAGCGGCAGGAAGGCCCAGGCGTTCTTGCCGCTGATCATGGGGGCGTCGGGGTAGATCCGCCGCATCTCCTGCTGGCTGGCGAAGAAGGCGGGGATGCCGGAGGCGATGGCCCGCCCGGCCGGGGTCAGCCGGGTGTCGAGGGGCAGCGCGTCGAGCTGCCGGATCGCCTCCGGGGTGTAGCCGCGGTAGCCGGTGATGCGCAGCCGGCCGGCGTCGGCGGCGGACAGCACCAGGCCCTGGGCGCCGAAGGCGGGCATGATCTGGTCGGCGATCAGGTCGATGACGTCCTGGACGCCCACGACCTCGGTGAGCGCGGCGGCGAGGTGCATCAGCTGGTACAGCCGGCCGGCGCGGGTCGGATTCACGCTGCGGGTGGAGCCGCGGGGCGCCGGGGCGGGCGGGGGCTGGGCGCCGCTGGGCACGATCCGGACGCTGATGCCGCTGGCGTCCGGGTAGAGGTGCAGTTCCAGCCAGGTGTCGGGTGGGCGGCAGGCGGTGAAGGAGACGGGTTCACGGCTGAGCACGGCAGCCCGGTAGCGGTCCTCGTAGGTGGGGTCGTCGAGCCAGCGCAGGGACTGCCAGGGCCGGGTGCCGAGGAGCTGGTCGGCGCCGCGGCCCAGCAGTTCGCAGGCGCCGGAGCTGAGGTAGGTGAAGCGCCCCTCGAGGTCGAGGGAGCAGCTGCCGCCGGGCAGCCGTTCGATGAAGTCGGCGGCGGCCATGGTGGGGCCGGCGGAGTCGCGGCCCACGGCGGCGGGCACGACGTGGGGGCCGCCGTCGCGCGCCGGGGCCCGGCCGTGCGCGGCCCCTTCGTCCAGCAGGCGGGCCAGCCGGCGGCAGCTGGACTGGATGTAGCGGCGCTCCCGGCCGGTCATGAACGCGGGCCGGTTGGCCGGCCACATCAGCAGCAGGGCCCCCCAGTGGCGGACGCCGTCGACCGGTGCGGCGGCGAGCGCCAGCGGGTAGGGCAGGGCCATCGCGGTGCGCGGGTAGGAGTGGGTCATCTCCTCCTGACCGCCGATCCACACGAGGCGGTGCAGGCGGACGGCGTCGGCGACGGGGGCGGGCGCGGCGAGCGCCACCCGCGCCCACGGGGCGGCCAGCTCGGCCGACGCCCCGGACAGCAGCTCCAGGCGGAGCACCTCCTCGCCGGGTTCGAGGAGGTAGAGGGCGCCGATGGACGCGCCGATGTGGCGCACCGTCTCCGCGAACGCGGTATCCAGGTCGTCGCGCGTGGCCGGTTCGTCCGTGCTGCCGCCCATACCCGGACGTTACGCCCGCGGACCGGTATCGGCACGTGTTGCGGGCGGGTGGGGGTGGCCCCGCCGGTGTTCCTGCGCCGAGTACGCCTGTCGCGGGCGACGGGAGACGCCCGCGAGGGGGCGGCGCGAGACACCCGCGAGGGGGCGGCGCGAGACACCCGCCGCGGGTCGGCGGTAGACGCCCGTGACGGGCCACGGATGATCACCGCGACCCGCTCGGCGGGCCCTCCCCGGCCCGCGACGGTCCTCCGCCCGCGACGGCTCTCCAGCCGCCCGCGACGTCCTCCCTGCTGCCGTTCGTGACGGCGCGCCGGTGTCCCGTTCAGGCCGTGGCCGCGCCGACCGGGCCGCGTTCCCCGGCCCTCGTAGGGCCCTCGGACCCGGTGCGCCCCCCGGACCCCGTGCGGCCCGCGGACCCGGTACGTTCCTCCAGCCCGGCGGGTTCCCCGTACCCGGTGCCTTCCCCGGCTCCGGCACCTTCCCCGTACCCGGCGCGTTCCTCGCCGGGGCGGTGCTCGTCGAACCGGTGGCGTTCCTCGAACTGGGTGCGGTACAGCTCGGCGTACCGGCCGTCCGCCGCGATCAGCTCCTCGTGGGTGCCCTGCTCGACGATCCGGCCGTCCTCCAGGACGAGGATCCGGTCGGCGGCGCGGACCGTGGAGAGCCGGTGGGCGATCACGAGGGCGGTGCGGTCGCGCAGCGCCTCGGTCAGCGCCTCCTGGACGGCCGCCTCGGAGGTGTTGTCGAGGTGGGCGGTGGCCTCGTCGAGGACGACGACCCGCTGGCGGGCCAGCAGCAGCCGGGCGATGGTCATGCGCTGGCGTTCGCCGCCGGACAGGCGGTAGCCGCGTTCGCCGACGACCGTGTCCAGGCCGTCGGGCAGGGCGCGCACGAGGGTGTCGAGGCGGGCGCGGCGCAGGGCGTCCCACAGGTCGTCGTCAGTGGCGTCGGGGCGGGCGAGCAGGAGGTTGGCGCGGACCGTGTCGTGGAAGAGGTGGCCGTCCTGGGTGACCATGCCGACGGTGGCGCGCAGCGAGGCGGCGCGCAGGTCGCGTACGTCCACGCCGCCGACGCGCACGGCGCCCGCGTCGACGTCGTAGAGCCGCGGCAGGAGCTGCGCGATGGTGGACTTGCCGGCGCCGGAGGAGCCGACGAGCGCGATGGTCCGGCCGGGTTCGGCGCGGAAGGAGATGCCGTACAGGACCTCGGCGCCGCCCCGGGTGTCGAGGGTGGCCACCTCCTCCAGGGAGGCGAGGGAGACCTTGTCGGCGGCCGGGTAGCCGAAGCGGACGTCGTCGAACTCGACCGCGACGGGGCCGTCGGGCACGGACCGGGCGTCGGGGCGGTCCTCGATGAGGGGTTTCAGGTCCAGCACCTCGAAGACCCGCTCGAAGCTGACGAGGGCGCTCATCACCTCCACGCGGGCGCCCGCGAGCGCGGTGAGGGGAGCGTAGAGCCGGGTGAGGAGCAGCGCGAGGGCGACGACGGCGCCGGGTTCCAGGGTGCCGCGCAGGGCGAGGGCGCCGCCGAGGCCGTAGACGAGGGCGAGGGCGAGGGCGGAGACCAGGGTGAGGGCGGTGATGAACGCGGACTGGGCGGTCGCGGTGCGGATGCCGATGGCCGCGACCCGGCGGGCCCGTTCGGCGAACTCGCGGGACTCCTCCTCGGGGCGGCCGAACAGTTTGACGAGGGTGGCGCCGGGCGCGGAGAACCGCTCGGTCATGCGGGTGCCCATCGCCGCGTTGAGGGTGGCGGCCTCGCGCTGCATCCGGGCCATCCGGCGGCCCATCCGGCGCGCCGGGATCACGAACACCGGCAGCAGCACCAGCGCCAGGAGGGTGACCTGCCAGGACAGGGTGAGCATGACGGCGAGGGTGAGCACCAGGGTGACCAGGTTGCTGACCACGCCGGAGAGGGTGTTGCTGAACGCCCGCTGCGCGCCGATGACGTCGTTGTTGAGCCGGCTGACGAGCGCTCCGGTGCGCGTGCGGGTGAAGAACGCGACCGGCATGCGCTGCACATGGTCGAAGACGGCCGTGCGCAGGTCGAGGATCAGGCCCTCGCCGAGTGTCGCCGACAGCCGGCGGGCGAGGATGCCGAGCCCGGCCTCGACGACGGCGATGACCGCGATGAGCAGGGCGAGCCGTACGACGGTGGCCCGGTCGCCGCCCGACACGATCGCGTCGACGACCCGGCCGGCGAGCAGCGGGGTGGCGACGGCGAGCAGTGCGGTGGCCACGCCGAGCAGCACGAACAGCGCGATCCTGCGGCGGTGCGGGCGGGCGAAGGCGCCGATGCGGCGCAGGGTGGCGCGGGCGAAGGGGCGGCGTTCCTCTTGGGCGTTGAGGACGCTGTGCAGCTGCGTCCAGGCCGTGGTCTCCATGCTCATGTGCCGACCGTAGAACCTCGACCAATGTTGAGGTCAAGGGTCGCCGGTCGGGTGTCCGTCATCCGGCGTCCCCGCGTGCGCAACCCCCGGTTGGGGCGGCGCGGCGACTCTCTGCGGGTGTGACAGCGATACGGCTCCCCCGGCGCGTCCCACTACGGCTCCCCCGGCGCGTCCCGCTCCGCACGGCTGTGTGCCTGCTTCCGCTCGCGTTGGTCGCCGTGGCGGCGGTGCGCCACCGGGAGGTGCTCGCCGAGGGGTTCGGGCACCTGGCGACGGCCCGGCCGGCCTGGCTGCTGGCGGCCGCCGGCGCGACGTGTCTGACCTGGGTGGCGGCGGCCCTCACCCGGCAGGGCGCGGTCGTCGAGCGGCTGCCCGCGTGCCGCTTGCTCGCCACCCAGTTCGCGGCGGGCGCGGCCAACCATCTGCTGCCCGGCGGGCTGGGCGCGAGCGCGGTGAATCTGCGGTTCATGACGGTGTGCGGGCTGCCGCTCGCCCGCTCCTCCGCCGCGCTGGCGCTCTACCTGCTGGCGGAGGGCGTCGGCCGGGTGGGGCTGCTGGCCGCCCTGCTGCTCGCCTTCCCGGGGGCGCTGCGGCTCGGGCCGCTGCTGCCCGCGGGGGCCGCCGGGCCGCTGTTGCTCGTGACCGGCGCGGTGGCCGTCGGGGTGGTGGCGGCCCTGCTGTGCGTACGGCGGCTGCGGGCGTCCGTGGGTTCGTTCCTGCGCACCGCGCTCGGCGAGGCCCGCTCGGTCCACCGCCGGCCGGCGCGGGCGTTCGCGCTGTGGGGCGGCTCGTTCGCCTTTCCCGCGCTGCAGGCGTCCGTCCTGGTCGCGGTGGGGCGGGCGCTGGGGCTGGGGGTGTCGCCGTGGCACATGGCGGTCGCGTATCTGGCGGCGACGGTCGCCGTCGCGCTGATCCCCACGCCGGGCGGGGTCGGCTCGGTCGAGGCCGCGCTGATCGTGGCCCTGGTGGCAGCGGGCGGACCGGCCGCGGTGGCGACGGCGGTGGTACTGGCCTTCCGCATTCTCACGGTGTGGCTGCCACTGCTGCCGGGGGCGCTGACGCTGGGGGTGCTGGTGCGGCTGAAGGTGATCTGAGGAGGGCCGGCCGTGTCCGCCTTGCCCCTCTTCCGGCCGGTGGTCGTCTGCCGGTCGTCCGGCCGGGGCGCTCTGCCGTATGTGCGGTCGGTGGCCCGGCGGCGGGGGCTCGACTTCTGGGAGTCGGGGTGCGCCGCCGGGTGACCGGTGCGTGCTATGCCCGGTGCCGCAGGCCGCGCAGGCGGGCCCGGAAGGCGGGCTGGTCGCGCTGTGAGCCGGTGATCTCGAAGGCGAGCCAGCCGGGCAGCAGCGTGGGCAGCGGCTGGGCCTGGATCAGGCAGGGCTCGTCGAACTCCACATACCGCTGGAAGCTGATGCTCAGGTCGGTGATCTCGACGGGCTGGGAGCCGGAGGCGGCCCGTGCCGCCTGCTCGGCGGCTTCGAGCAGCACCAGGCCCGGCACGTGGTCGACCGGGTGGTCGAAGAGGAGGATGTTCGAGATGTCGCAGCGCAGCCGCCAGCGGCTCCCGGCACCGCCGGGGGTGAGGAGTACGTCGTTGTCCTCGCGTCTGCCGACCAGGTCCGGGGCGACGGGCCGCGGGAGCGGCCACCTGCCCCAGTCGCAGTCGTGGAACATACGGCCGCGCAGCCTGCGGTACGCCACGGGCGACACCCAGCCGAACTCGGTGTCGGCCAGGCACACCGTCTCCTCGCCCCGCCGGATGCGGAACTCCATGCCGAGGCTGGCGGCGCGCCCGCCGGTCCGGGTGACGGCGACGTCCACCTGGAGGTCGGCGCCGGCCCGCGCCTCGAAACCGGGTTCCACCGTGATGTTCAGCGTGTTGAGCAGGGTCTGATGCCGCGTCGGGACGTCGTACGCCGCGTGCGCGACGAGGAGGCCGGACTGACGGATGGTCTGCGTCAGCAACCGGGGGTCGTACGGGTGGGCACCGCCGCGGGCGGGCCACTGGACCCGGACGGTGAAGGCGTTGGCGCTCTCCTGACGCCAGTCCCGCACGAGGACCGACTCGTCGTGCCGGAGATGGGTGTACTCGCCCAACCGTGCCGGAAGGGAGGTGCCGGCGTCGTCGCGGTGGGCATGGGAGGGCTGAGTGGTCCTGGGCAAGGCTTCCCCCGGTTGAACCGTTACTCGGACGTCTGTTCGCTGTGCCGCAGATTGATAACATACCGACTCTTCAGTCACTTGCAAGGGGCTTTTGTGAGAGTTCAACTGCGGGGAATCAAGCGGGCGGGAGGTGCGTCATGGTGAGGCAGGATCGTGCGATTCGCACTCGCAAGCACATTCTTGAGTCAATGGCCGGTCTCTTCAACGAAGTCGGGTACGACGCCGCGACCATCGCCGCGCTCGTCGAACGCACGGGCCTGACACGCGGCGCCCTGTACTTCCATTTCGCTTCCAAGGAAGACATGGCGCGGGCGGTGCTGGACGAGGCCGTGACCCTCGAGGGCATCACCCCACAGCAGTTCAAGATGCAGGAGTGGGTGGACCTGGGTCTCGTCCTCGCCTACCGGGTGCCCCGGGAGCCGATACTGCGCGCGGCCATCCGGCTCTCCGTCGACCCCAAGGCGCGCCGGCTGTTCGGAACACGCTGGGGGGACTGGGTGAGCGTGGGGCGTGACCTGCTCACCGAGGCCCAGAAGCGCGGCGAACTGCTCCAGCACGCCAGCCCGTCCGCCGTCTCCCGTGCCGTCGTGGGCTCCTGGACCGGCGTCCAGTTGCTGACGGAGAGCCTCGGGGAGGCACTCGACCTCACGGAGGAGGTGTCGTCCCTCTATCAGATGCTGCTGCCCAGCATCGTCAGCCCCGGCGTACTGGCCAAGATCGACATGTCCCCCTACCGGGCCGAGCGACTGCTGGCGTGACACCGGGACGGACATCCTGACTCCGGGCTCACCACCCGGAGTCTTTGCGTTTTGGAAGACATGGGCAACGAGCGGGCCGCCCCGGACGGCCGCTCGGCCGTCCGGGGCGGCCAGAAATACGGAATGCATTATTCCCTTACGGAGCCGCAACTCTCGGTGGACATGACAGGTTCTGTTTACACAGCGTTCGGTTTCCTTGAAGATCACGCATCTCAAGTAGTGGTCTCGATGTCAAGTTTCCTTCAAGACTGCCGTGCTGTAGCGGTAGTTTGCCCTGTTTTGCCTGACTCTTGGCGCTCGTTTCCGGCTGTACAAAAAACAGGACGTGTGTTTCTTTAGGTGGCGCAGGCGATAGGGGGAGCGATGACACTGCATGCCACAGAGGCAGCTGGGGGTATCACCGCACGGACGAGAGACTTCACTGTGGTGCGCGTCCCGCCGCCGGCGGCCCGCGCACACTTCACCCGACTGAGCGAGATCGGCACGATCCGCGTCCTGGTGGTCGAGGACGATCCCACCGCCGCGGAGGCACGCGTCTCCGAGCTGCGCCGACACGGATACGTGGCGCACTGCGTGGACACCGGCGCGGCCGCGCTGAAGTCCCATCGGAACGCCGATCTGGTCCTGCTCGACCTGAGCCTTCCGGACATCGACGGCCTGGAAGTGTGCCGGCGGATGAGGGCGGCCGGGAACAAGCCGATCATCTCCGTCACCGCCCGCGACGCGGACGAGGTGGACCGGGTGCTCGCCCTGCAGGCGGGCGCGGACGACTGCGTCGTCGCCTCCTGCGGTGTGCGGGAGATGACGGCCCGTATAGAGGCATTACTGCGGCGGGTCTATCCGCAGCCGGAATCAGCCCGCACCATCACGCGCGGGCCACTCCATATCGACGGCCGGACCCGGGAGGTCCGGGTGCACGACGAGCCGGTGAATCTCACCGCCAAGGAATTCGAGTTGCTGCACCTGCTGGCCGCGAATCCGGAAAGTGTCATCTCCCGCCGGGAATTGATGGCCCGGGTCTGGGACACGCAGTGGACGGATTCCAGCCGGACCATCGACACCCATGTGAGCAGCCTGCGGGCGAAACTGGGCGCCCCCGGCTGGATCATCACGGTCAGGGGTGTCGGCTACCGCATCGGCCACGGCTGACGTTCCGCTCCCGACCCCCGTGCACTGTGCATCGCCGCCCCGCGCACGACTGACCGGCCGCCCGCGGACCCCGCGTCCCGCACAACGCACGTACTCATGACTCACGTACACCCACGCACGCACGAAACACACGCACAGGCACAGACGCACGCACAGACGACGGACGGGCCCGAGGCGGGCCCGTCCGTCGTGCGCCGGGTCGAACGGCCTCCCGTGCCGGGCGGCGGCGGGGCGGCCCGCGCCATCGCCCGGCACCGGGGGCCGGAGGGTCAGGACGGGGAGCCGACCGGCTCCCGGAGCCCGTCGAGGCCCACCGGGTCCTTGCCGAGCCCGGTCGGCCTCAGCCAGTCGAAGGGGCTGTAGACCGCCGGCCCCAGCCCCAGCCCTTCGGCGACCACCTCGCGCAGGCGGTTGGAGGTGAAGCCGCCGATGACGTTCATCTGCGCGTCCCGGTAGAGGCGTTCGACCTCATGGCCCTGGGTCACCCCGCTCGCCCCGTGGATCTGCACGGCCGTGGCGGTGACGTCCACGGCCATCTCGGTGGCGTAGATTTTCAGCATGGCGATCAGGTCCCGGGCGGGCCGGCCGGCCGCCTTCTCGACCAGGGCCCGCCGGGCCAGTGACCGGGCCGCGTCGATCCGTACGCGGGCGTCGGCGAGCTGGGCCTGGACGCCCTCCATGTGCATCAGCGGACGGCCGAAGGAGACCCGCTCGCGGGCGTGCCGCACCGAGGCGTCCAGCGCGGACTCGGCGATGCCGACGGCCGCGACGGCGATCAGCAGCCAGCCCCACGCCATGCTCTCGGACAGCTCCCCGCCCAGCTCGCCGAACGGCACCGGCACGACGTCGGTCTCGGCGACATGGGCGTCGGTGAAGACGATGCCGCCCCACGGCATGCCGCGCAGGCCCATCCGCGGGATGTCGTAACGGCGCACCCCGGGCCCGTGCAGGTCCACGAAGGCCAGGCACCACTCCGGGCCGCCCTCCTCGGCGGGCCGGTGGCGCCTGACGACCGTGACCGCCACATCGGCCTCGGCGGCGTTGGCGATCCTGCTCTTCTCGCCGCTGATCAGGTACCCCTCCCCCGGTGCCCCCGCCGGGCGCACCAGGGTCTGCAGGGTGGCCGCGTCGCTGCCCGCGCCGCGCTCCACGATCGCGAAGCAGGCCAGCTTCTCCCCGGACAGCACCGGCTCCAGCAGCCGGGCGTGTTCGCTCGCGGGGCTGTAGCGGGCGATGAGCTTGGCGCACAGCAGCGCCGAGACGGTGGCCGTCCAGTAGGTGGCCGGGCAGGCCCGGGCCAGGGATTCCATGGCCTCCAGCTGGGCGAGGACATCGGCGCCGGTGCCGCCCAGTTCGGGGGCGTGGAACATTCTCAGGTAGCCGCTGTCGGCGGTCTCCTGCCAGCTGGCCGGATGGATCCGGCCGGCCGCGTCGGTCTCGTGGGCCCGGGCGGCCACGCCCGGGAAGCTCGGTGCGGTGCCGGTGCCACGCTGGGTGCCGGTCATGTCGGTTGCACTCCTCACGTTCAGCCGAGTTCAGGAAGTCACGTTCAGCCGAGGTCCGGACGGCATGCTCAGCCGACGCCCAGCAGGGACGCCGCGACCACCGGCCGCAGCACGCCGCTGCCACCGCCGGTCTCGGCGAAGAACAGCGCGTCGCGGTGCGCCCGCTCGATCAGGTGGTCGCCGGTCAGGGCGAACGGCCCGGACAGCCGCGCCGCCTCCTCGGTGACCGCCCGGGCGGCGCTCGCCGTGAACAGCCGGGCGGCGGCCGCGTCCCGGGGCGCGGGCCCGCCGGCGCCGTCGAACCGCTCGGCGGCCCCGTACAGCAGCCCGGCCGCCAGTTCACAGCGGGCCGCGAGGTCCGCCAGCGTGAACCGGGCCGACTGGTCGTGGGCGACCGGCCGCCCGAAGAGCAGACGCTCGCGAACCTCGCCGACGGCGTCCCGGGTCAGCGCGCGCATGACCCCCAGCCAGGGCGCGCCGGTGAACACCCAGTCAAGCCCGGCCAGCAGCGGTTCCACCTCGTCGGCGGCGCCGCCGACGGTGCCGAGCACGGCGGTCTCCGGCACCGGGCAGCCGTGCAGCACCAGCCGCCCCCACGGGCAGGTGGCCATCGCGGCCGGACCGGCGTCGGTGATCTGCAGACCGGGCGTCTCGCGGTCGACCACGAACGCGGTGCGTCCACCGCGGCCGTCGTGCCCGGCGACGACCAGGAAGTGGTGCGCCTCGGGGGCGACCGCCACCAGGTCGAGTTCACCGGTGAGCACCCAGCCGTCGCCGTCCACCGGGGCGGGCCGGGCGGTGACGGTGGGGGCGAGGCCCGTGTGCTGGGTCTGGCGCAGCGACAGGGCGCCGAGCCGGCTGCCGTCGGCCATCCCGGGCAGGTAGCGCTCCCGCTGCGCCGCGGTGCCGAAGGCGCGCAGCGGTACGGCGGTGAGGACCGCGTGCACTGTGACGGCGAGGGCGAGGCCAGGGTCGCGGGCACCCTCGCCCAGCCCTTCGAGCAGCGCGAACGTCTCCCGGGCGGTCAGACCGGCACCGCCCAGTTCGGGGGGTATCAGAGCGCCGGCGAGACCGGCCTCGGCGAGTTCCCGGAACAGTTCCGGATCCCAGCGGCGCTCGCGGTCGCGTGCGGGGGCGGTCGGCCGTACCAGCCGGTCGGCGAGCTTGCGGACGCGTTCGGCCACGGACCGCTCGTCCCCTTCGGCGCCGAGACCGGCACCGGCGAGGGAATTCGACATCACCATGGGATTTCCCTTCTCCCCAATTCATCGGGTCCTGCGCACCCTAGCCGCCCCATTTTCGGGCGGGCCGGATCGGGCAGAAATTTGTCGGTGGATTCGAGGGAAATTCGCGCTCTCGACGTTCCATAACGTTGCGCCACACTCCTTGACAATCCTCTGACACAGGCGTCGTTGTTCCCTGACAGAGGGTCGGCCAGCATATTCCGCAGCGCTCCACCGAAATTCGACGAGGAAGGAACGCAAATGTCAGCAGCAGTGCAGGGGTCCGAGCCCGTGACGGGGCTGCCCCGCCTGTCCGACGCCACCCTGCGGGACTCCGCGCACATGGCGGGCGTCGAGTTCGGCCCCAAGGACGCGGCCCGTATCGCGGAGCTGCTGGTCAAGACCGGGATCGAACTGGTCGAGGTCGGCATGGTGTCCGGTCCGAACTCCAAGGACGCCGACCTCGTCCTCGCCACCCACGAGGCCGTCGGCCCCGAGCGCAGCATGACCCTCCTGGTCGTGCGGGACCGCCAGCAGGTGGCCACGGCGCTCGACGAGGCCGAGCGGCTGGGCGTGCGCCACATCATGTACTCGATCCCGACGTCCGAGCAGCACGCCAAGCTGAAGCTCGGCTCGCCCAGCGCCAAGTTCCTGAACACGCTCGCCCGTTCGGCGATCCAGCAGGCCAAGGAGCGGGGTTTCCACGTCACCTTCAGCGGCGAGGACGGCGCCCGCACCCCCAAGGAGCGGCTCGTCCCGTACGTCACCGCGGGCTTCGAGGCCGGCGCGGACCGGTTCCGCCTCGCGGAGACCGTCGCCTACCTCTCGCCCTGGCAGATGGAGGAGGTGATCGGCGACCTCACCGCGATCGACGGTGCGGAGATCGAGATCCACTCCCACAACATGCTGGGCATGGCCGTGGCGAACTCGCTCGCGGCGGTCCGGGCCGGCGCGCAGTGGATCTCGGCGACGGTCGGCGGGATCGGCGAGCGCGGCGGCAACGCCCCGCTGGCGGAGCTGCTCACCTCGCTGCGGGTCATCCACGGTGACACCCGCTTCGACCTCTCCCACCTCACCGAGCTGTCCAGGATCGCCCTGAAGGGCGCCGGCCTGGGCGAGGCCTTCCAGTCCGGTCCGACCACGCCGCACGCCTTCGCGTACGAGCTGCCCGGCCAGCTGACCCACCCCGAGGCCTACGAGACGCTGCCCGCCGAACTCGTCGGCAACTCCCGCGAGCTGCGGGTCCGCACCCGGCTGACGCCGGCCCTGGTCGCCTGGGCGCTCACCGAGTCGGGTGTGTTCGTCGACGTCGAGGCCTTCACCCCGTGGCTCATCGAGCGCCAGGAGCGGAACGGCGCGCCGCTGCTCGACCGGGACGCCATCCGCAAGGCCGCCATCGACTTCCAGTCCGAGTGAGTCCGGGCGCGCCGACGGCCCGCTCTCGGTCCCTCACCACCGCAGTCCCATCACTGCGATCGACACCACTGCCATCAACACCACTGCACGAGAACGGAGTTACCTCATGTCCACCGCCGCCATGCTGACCGGTGCCTGCCCCGAGTGCGAGACCGACCTGACCGTGCCCCCGGTCGTCCAGGGCGAGACCCTCTCCTGCCCCGAGTGCATGCTCACCCTCCGCGTCGAGGACATCCAGGACGGCCGGCTGGTCCTGCAGATGGTCCAGGTGCAGCTCCGTGACTGGGGCCAGTGACAGCCGCCCCTCCCCCGGAGCCTCTCTACTAAGGAGACACCCCTCATGGGCAACACCGTTGCCGTCATCGCGGACCGGATCAGCTGGGAGGAACGCCGGCTGATCGAGACCGCACCCGACTTCGGTCTGCGGATCGAGTGGGTCAACGACGAGTCGCTGTGCCTCGGCGGGGCCGGCGCGCCCTCCCTCAAGGGCCTGGACGCCGTACTGGTGCGCAGCCGCAGTTACACCCGCGGCGGGCTGGTCGCCACGCTCGCCGAGGAGGCGGGCGTGCTCACCATCAACTCCGCCGCGGCGATCCACGCCTGCGAGAACAAGGCCGAGCTGCGCGCCCGGCTGCGCGCCGCCGGCGTGCCCGTGCCGGACTTCCGGCTGGTCCTCTCCCGCAAGGACTTCGAGAAGGCGCTGGAGGAACTGCCGGCGCCGCTGGTCCTCAAGCCGGTCTTCGGCGGCATGGGCAAGCGGGTCACGCTGCTGCGGCACCCCGACACGGCCCACTCCGTGTACGACTACGTCGAGGACCTGGGGCACGCCTTCGAGCAGGCCTGCCTGGTGGAGCCGTACCTGGGCGGCAGCTCCGTGCGCTGCCTGGTGGTCGGCGAACAGCTGGTGGGCGCGGCCGAGTTCGAGAGCGCCGGCACCGACTGGCGCAACAACGCGGCGCTCGGCAACAAGAACCGCGCCGTCGACCACGACCCCGAGACGCTGAAGATCATCGACGCCGTCCTGGGCGTTCTCGGTCCCGGCATCTACGGAGTAGACCTCTTCCGCACCGAGGACGGTTATGTCGTCAACGAGGTGAACCACGCGCCCGCCTTCCGGGCGGTGTCCTCGGCGACCGGTGCGGACGTCCCCTCGGCCATCGGCCGCCATCTGCAGGAGCTGCTCGCATGATCCGTGCAGGAGTCGTCGGCGCCTCGGGCATCGCCGGCGGAGAACTCATCCGTCTGATCACCCAGCACCCCGAGCTGGAACTCACCTACCTGGGCGGCTCGTCCAGCGCCGGCCGCCGCCCGGCCGAGCTGCACCCCGGCCTGCGCCTGGACCTGGGCGGGCTGACCGTCCAGCCGGTCACCGAGGACATCGCCGACCGCGTGGACGTCCTCTTCCTGGCCACCCCGGCGCCGGTGTCGGCCGAGCTGGCGGAGATGTTCGCCGACCGGGTCGCGGCCGTCGTCGACCTCAGCGGCGCCTTCCGCATCCGCACCCCGGAGCTGCACGACCGCTGGTACCCGAAGGTCAGGCGGCGCACCGAACTGGCCGACCGCTTCGTCTACGGCGTACCGGAGCTGATCGGCGACCAGTTGCAGGACGCGGCGCTGATCTCGCTCCCCGGCTGCTACGCCACCGCCATCACCGTGGGCCTCGCACCGCTCACCCTGGGTCTCGGCCTGAACCTGAAGACGGTCGTGGTGGACGGCAAGAGCGGTTCCAGCGGCGGCGGTCTGCAGCTGCGCACCGCCGACCTGCACCCGTTCCGCAGCGGGGCGATCGCCCCGTACGCCCCGACCGGGCACCGGCACGCCGCCGAGGTCAAGGACTTCCTGGAACGCGGCAAGCCCGGCACGGTCGAGTCGCTGAGCATGTCCGCCTACGGCGTCTCGCATGTGCGCGGTCTGCTCACCAGCAGCTACGTCTTCACCGACGAGCAGCTCGACCAGCGTGAGCTGCAGCGCGCCTACCTGCGCTTCTACAAGGGGCACCGGTTCGTGCGGGTGCGCCGGCACACCGAGACGCTGATCCCGGTGCCGGACCCGCAGGCCGTGCTCGGCTCCAACTACGTCGATGTGACGGTCCTGCTGGACGAGGAGCCGGACGCGCGTGGACGGATCGTCGTCCTCGCCGCCCTGGACAACATCGTCAAGGGCGCGGCGGGCCAGGCCCTTCAGGCGGCCAACCTGCGGTTCGGCCTGCCCGAGGAGACAGGGCTGACGATGCAGCCGGTGGTGCCCGCATGAGCGCCTTCGCGAACGAGGCGGCCCCGACCGTCGTCAAGCTCGGCGGCAGCTGCCTGGACGACCTCGCCGGTGACTGGTGGGACGACCTGGCCAGGCACGGCCGGGAACACCCGCTGGTCCTGGTGCACGGCTGGTCCAAGCCGCTCAAGAAGCTGCGCCCCCGCTACAGCGAACCGTCGGCGATCCTGCGCGACCGGTACGGCAACCAGAGCCGCTGGACCACGCCGGAGGTCATCGCCGACATCAAGACCGTCAGCGCCCAGCTGGCCGAGGACGTGTTCGACCGGCTGAGCCGGCGCGGCATCACCGCCGAGCGGCTGCTGGGCAGCGACGGCCTGGTCAGCGCGGGCGAGGCCGAGCGCTGGTGGTGGCAGGGCAAGCAGCTGGTCGAGCTGGAGAACCTGGTCGGCCCGATCACCGGGGTGGACCCGGCCCCGCTGAAGAACCTCCAGCCGGGCCACGCCTACCTGGTCACCCCGCTGGCCAGGAACGGTGCGGGCCGGGAGGTGAACACCGACGCCGACCGGGCCGCGGCGGCCATCGCGGGCGCCACCGGGGCCCGGGACCTGGTCCTGGTCACCGACGTCGCCCACCTGCTGATCGACGGCGAGCCGGTGCCCCGGATCACGGCCGAGGCGGCCGCCCGGTTCCGGGACAACGGCGCCACCGGCGGCATGCGCAAGAAGCTGCGCGCGGCCGGCGAGGCGCTGGACCAGGGCGTGGCGCGGGTCGTCATCGGCAGCGCGCCCGTCAGTGAGCTGCTCGCCGCCCGCACCGGCACCGTCATCACGCGAGACTGAGGAGCGAACACGTGGCGAAATCCCGTGTCCTGGTGGTCAACAACGGAACCCTGTCGCTGAGGCAACTGCGGGCGCGGTTCGAACAGCTGGGCTCCGAGACCGACGCGGTGGACGCCGCCTCGGTGCCCGCCCGGCTCGACGGCCGCTACCAGGCCGTCGTGCTGAGCGGCACCAAGGTGCGGGCGTACGACCGCGACTACTACAAGCCGCTCGTCGATCTGGTGATGAACGCCGACGTCCCGGTGTTCGGCATCTGCGGCGGCATGCAGATCCTCGCGGTGTCGGCCGGCGGGCGCCTCGCCGAGGGCCCGCAGCGGGTCGGCGGCTACGAGGTGCAGGTGGACAAGGAAGAGGCCCTGTTCACCCACGTCAAGCCGACGGTGACGGTGTTCCACCGGCACACCCTGTATCTGCAGGAGGCCCCGAAGGGCTTCCGCTCCATCGGCCGCTCCGAGCACGCGCCCGTGGAGTTCCTGCGCTCCGACGACGGCCGCATCTTCGGCGCGCAGGCCCACCTGGAGTTCCGCAGCGACGGCCTGGAGATCCTGCGCGGCTTCGCGCAGCTCTACCAGTGACCGCCCTCCCCTCACTCCACCGCTCCACGCTCGACGACTCCACCGCTCGACCACTCCACCACTCCACCGCTCCACCGATCCACCGACTCACCGACCCACTGAGGAATTGACCATGAGCGTTCTGGAAGAACCGCAGGACCCGGCGTTCGTCACCCATCTGTACGGCAGCGGCGGCGCCGTCAAGGGCTGGGTCGTCGTCGACTCCCTCGTCGACGGGCTGGCGATGGGCGGCGTCCGCATGACCCCCGGGGTCACCGAGGAGGAAGTGCGCGGGCTGGCGCGCGACATGACCCACAAGTTCACCCTCGCCGGCCTGCGCATCGGCGGCGCCAAGGGCGGCATCGTCTCCGACGGCACCAACCGTGAGGAGACGTTCCGCACCTTCGGCCGGACCGTCAAGCCGCTGCTGCACGGCGGTATCCACCTCGGCATCGACATGGGCGTCACCCCGGCCGACCGGGCCGTCTTCTTCGCCGAGGCCGGCTACGACCCGCGCTACCGGCTGGGCGCCCCCGACATGCCCATCGACTGGCGCACCTACTACGAGCCGCTGATCGACGCCACCGGTCACGGCGTGGGCGTCGCCGCGGTCACCGCGCTGGAGGCCAGGGGGCACACCGGGCCGGCCCGGGTGGTGGTGCAGGGCTTCGGCGCGGTGGGCCGCGCGGTCGCCCGGTTCCTGGAGGACCGCGGCCACGTCGTGGTGGGCGTCGCCGACGTGCGGGGCACCATCAGCGCCGACCGCCTCCCGGTGGCCGACCTGATCGCCGTCACCGACGAGTTCGGGCACATCGACCGCACCCGGCTGCCGCAGCACGTCACGCTCTCGTCCGAGCCGGACGCCTGGCTGGACGTCGACGCCGACCTGCTGATCCTCGCCGCGCAGAAGCACGCCCTGAACACCGAGAACGCGCACCGGCTGCGGGCCCGGCTGGTCGTGGAGGGCGCCAACCTCGCCTCGACCGACGAAGCCCGCGAGAAGGTCGCCGCCTCCGGCGCGGACCTGGTGCCGGGCGTGATCGCCAACATCGGCGGGGCCGGCTCGGCCGCGCTCGCCGTCACCCGCGTCGTCCCCTTCGAGCTGCCGGCGGACGCCCGCAAGCAGTGGGTCTTCGACTGGGTCGCCGACCGCGTCCGGCAGAACACCCGGGACCTGCTGGAGATCTCCGCCGCCCGCGCCGGCAACCCGCTGCCCGAACTGCTGGCCGCCCGCCGAAAGGAGCTGTGATGACCACGGCCACGCACACCGGCCTGGCCGGCGCCTCCGCCGACGACCGGGCGGCGGAGTACCGGCGCCGCGGCTGGTGGCGGGACGAGACCTTCCTGGACGACCTGCGCCGGCAGGCCCGCGAGCGGCCGCACAAGCTGGCGATCGCCGGCCGCCGACTGCGCGAGGCGCGCACCGACACCCTGGGCTACGCGGACCTGGCCCGGCTCACCGAGCGGTTCGCCGGCGCGCTGCGCGAACTGGGCGTCGGGCACGGAGACTTCGTCGCCGTGCAGCTCCCCAACCGGTGGGAGATGGTGCCGCTGATGTTCGCCTGCATCCGGGTCGGCGCGGTGATCTGCCCGATCGCCCCCGACTGCCGGGAGGACGAGCTGCGGCACCGCCTGGCGCTGACGGAGGCGCGGGTGTGTGTCACGGTGCCGGAGTGGGACGGCTACCCGCTCGCCGGCACGGTCGCCGCGCTGCGGTCCGAACTGCCGCTGGAGCACGTGGTGGTGGTCGACGGGCACGGCCCCGAGGGCACGCTCGGCTTCCACGACCACTTCGTCGCCCAGCCCTGGGAGGAGCGGCTCGCGGACGACCCGGAGGTCCGTGAACTCGGCGCGGACGACCCGTTCGTGGTGCTGTTCACCTCCGGGACCACGGGCGAGTCCAAGGGTGTCCTGCACAGCCAGAACACGGTGCACTCGGCGGTGCGGGGCTATGTCGACCACTTCCTGCTGGACGACGGTCTCGTCGCCGCCGTCACCACCCCGCTGGTCCACTACTCCGGCTTCGCCCAGGGCGTGCTCGCCGGGGTGATGCTCGGCGGCACGGTGGCCTTCCAGGACGTGAAGGACAACGCCACGCTGCTGGACCTGGTGGAACGCTACGGCGCGAACCTGCTGTACGGGCCGCCGCCGACGCTGACCGACGTCGCTGCCTCCCAGCGGGCCGTCCCGCGCGACGTCACGACCCTGCGGCACGTGGTCACCGGCTCCGCGCCCGTACTCCAGCCGCTGGTCGACGAGTTGCGCGAGACGCTCGGCGCGCGCACCTACTCGGTGTGGGGCATGTCCGAGTACGGGCCCGTCACCATCACCCGCCTCGACTACAACCAGGACTGGGCGGCGCACAGCAACGGGCAGGCGATCGACTCCATGGAGATCCGCATCGACGCCTGCCACGACCCGGGCCGGCGGGCCGCGGTGGGCCGGCTGCGGGTGCGCGGCGCCTCCCAGGCGCTCGGCTACTACAAGCGCGAGGACGTCTTCGCGGCCGAACTGACCGCCGACGGCTGGTTCGACACCGGTGACGTGGCCCGCGAGGACGGACGCGGCGGCATCCGCATCCTGGGCCGCGCCAAGGACGCCATCATGCGCGACGGCATCGTCGTGCCGATGACCGAGCTGGAGGCGATCATCGCGAGCCACCCGCTGGTCACCGAGGCGGCGCTGATCGGGCCGAGCGGGCAGGTCGACGACGTGATCGTCGCGGTCGTCGTACCCAGCGGCGACGTCCGCCCGACGCTGGAGGACGTACGCGCCCAGCTGCGCGCGGCCGACCAGGACCCGCGGTTCTGGCCCGAGCGTGTGGAGGTCATCGAGGCGCTGCCGAAGACGCTCACCGGCAAGGTCCGCAAGGCCGAACTGCGGCGGCGTTACGCCGAGGCGTGACCCCGCCGCGCACCACCGAACCACCACCCTGCGACCCGTGGAGCCCCCCATGCCCGTTCCCGCACAGGTGACCGCGTCGGCGACGCTCGCCGCCGACGAAGCCCTCGCCCGCAGACGCCAAGCCGGCGAACAGGTCCTGTCCATGGCCAGCGGCGAGATCGGCCTGCCCGTCCCCGAGGGGATGCGGGTCTGGCTCGCCGAGGCCGCGCACGAGGGGGCCTACGGCTCCGTGGCCGGCGGTGCGCCGCTGCGCGAGGCGGCGGCCGGCTACTGGCAGCGGCGCGGCCTCGCGGCCGACCCGGAGCTGGTGGTCGCCGGGCCGGGCAGCAAGCCGCTGCTGTTCGCCCTGCTCATGGCGGTCGGCGGGGACGTCGTCATCCCCCGGCCCAGCTGGGTCAGTTACGCCGCGCAGGCGCGGCTCGTCGGTGCGCGGGCCATCGACGTGCCGGTCCTGCCCGGGCAGGGCGGGGTGCCCGATCCGGACCGGCTGCGGCAGGCCGTCGGCGCGGCGCGGGCCGCGGGGCGCGACCCGCGGGCGGTCGTGGTGACGGTGCCGGACAACCCCACCGGCACCGTCGCCTCGCCCGACACGGTCCGGCGGCTCGGCGAGGTCGCCCGTGAGCTGGATCTCTTCGTCATCTCCGACGAGATCTACTGCGACCTCGTCTTCGACCCGGCCACGCCCGTGGTCTCCCCGGCGGTGTTCGCCCCCGAGCGGACGGTGGTGACGACCGGGCTGACCAAGAACCTGGCCGTGGGCGGCTGGCGCACCGGTGTCGCCCGGCTGCCCGACAGCCTGGCCGGGCGGGAGCTGCGCACCCGGCTGGTGGCCGTCGCCAGCCAGATCTGGTCCAGCCCGCCCGCGCCCATCCAGGCGGCGGCGGCCCGCGCCTTCGCCGAGCCGCCGGAGATCACCGCCTATGTGGTCGCCGCGCGGCGGCTGCACGCCACGGTCGCCCGGGCGGTCGCGGAGCGGTTCACCGCGTCCGGCGCCCTGCTGGCCCCGGTGGTGGCCACCTGCTACCTGTACCCGGACTTCGAGCCGCTGCGGGACCGGCTCGCCCTCGCGCACGGCGTGCGCACCGGGGACGAGCTGGCCCGGCTGTTCACCGACCGGTACGGCGTGGGCGTGCTGCCCGCCTCCGCCTTCGGCGAGTCGCCGGAGCCGCTGCGGCTGCGGGCGGCCACCAGCCGCCTGTACGGCGACACCGACGAGCAGCGCGCCGCCGCGCTCGCCACCGCCGACCCGCTCGGACTGCCCTGGATCCGCGCGGCCGTCGACCGCATCCACGACGTCCTGACCGACCTCGTCCACCCGACCGACGTCCACCCGTCCGATGCCCCGGTCGCGTCGGACCGACCCCGATCACGGGCCTAGGAGGGCCCCAGCCATGACCATCCTCTTCGAATGCGAGTACCAGGACGCCCGGTGGGTGGGCTTCGAGAAGCCCGAGCCCGGCCGGCCCGTGACGCTGTACAAGGTCTCCGACGGCCGTCTCCAGGCCGAGTTCATCGCCGCCGAGCGGCCCGAGCAGGTCGTCGACGCCATCACGGCCGACGCCGAGTCGGTCACGGTGGAGGGCGGCGAGGAGGAGCTGCGCTACCTGCCGCCGCTGCTGCCCCAGGCCACCGGCAACGCCCTGCTGAGCGGCTTCATGCGCACCCACAAGTCGAAGTTCGAGGGAGAGCCGACCGAGGGCGAGGAGTTCGTCCCGCCGAACTGGTTCTTCAAGGGCTTCGGCTCCTGGCTGCGCATGCCCGGCGACCCGCTGGTCGTCCCGCAGAACGTCCGCGCCCTGATCGAGGAGCCGGAGGTCGCGCTCGTCTACGTCAACGACGCCGACGGCACCCCGCACTACGCGGGCTACACCATCGCCAACGACCTGTGCGACATCGGCCTGCACATCGAGAACCCGGGCTGGAACCCGTACTGCAAGCTGTGCGACACCTCGATCGCGCCGTGGCTGTTCCTCGGCGCGCCGCCGGCGTCGGTGACCGGCCGGGTCACCATCGAGCGCGACGGCGTCACCGCGTGGGAGGGCCCGTTCGACTGCGGTGAGGACGCCCTCTACTTCACGGTCCGGGAGATGATGGACCACCTGTTCACCTTCCCGGCGGTGCGGCGGCCCGAGATGGTCAACTACGTGCTGCTGGGCGCGGACAAGGCCAGCTACCACGACGGGTTCCGCATCGCCGACGGCGACCGCATCGTCATCGACGTCAAGAGCCACGGCATCGTGCTCGACAACGCCGTGCAGTACGTTCAGACGCCCGCGGTCTCGTAACGCGGGGCCGCGCCGGAGCCGGCCGCCGCCACGGCGGCCGGCTGCTGGGAACGGCGGGTGGTCTCGAGGTAGTCGGCGATGGCGTCCCGGCTGCGGACCAGGCACTGGATCCGCTCGGAGATGCGCTCGAGTTCACGCTCCAGCGTGGCGATCGTCTCCGGGGTGGGATCGGTGATGTGGATCGCCCGGGGCTTGCTGTGCAGGCACGGCAGCAGCTGCTTGATGACGCGGGTCGGCAGCCCGGAGTCGAGCAGGCCCCGGATCTGCAACACCCGGTCCACGTAACCCTCGTGGTAGTCGCGGTAGCCGTTCGGCGAGCGGCTGGGGACGATCAGCCCCTGCTCCTCGTAGTAACGCAGCAGTCTGCGGGGCGTTCCGGTACGGTCCGCCAGCTCCCCGATCCGCATATGACCCACCTCACAACTCAGCGCCTTGACCTTCACATCAATGTGACCCTTTGAGGATACAAGCATGTCAACGTCTACGTCCCCGACTCACCTGCCGGAGGAGTCAGTTCCGGCAGCGGAAGACCGCAAGCTCCCCCTCTCCCCCCTGCTCGCGCTCGCCACCGCGGCCTTCATGATGGTCCTGACCGAGGCGCTGCCCGCGGGTGTGCTGCCCGAGATGGCCCGCGACCTCTCGGTCAGTGAGTCCGCTGCGGGGCAGACACTGACCGTCTACGCGATCGCCACCGGTGTGGCCGCCGTCCCGCTGGCCGCGGCGACCGCGACCTGGCAGCGCAAGCGGCTGATGGTGGTGTCCGTGCTGGCGTTCGTCGTCGCCAACCTGGTGACGGCCGTCTCCTCCAACTACGCCCTCACGATGACGTTCCGGCTGATCGCCGGTGTCGCCGCGGCCGCGGTGTGGGGCGAACTCGTCATCTACGCCCGTCGGCTGGCGCCGCCTCACCTGGCGGGCCGGGCGATCGCGATCGCCATGTTCGGTATTCCGCTCGCCCTGTCGCTGGGCATCCCGGCGGGCACCTTCCTCGGTTCGCTGTTCGGCTGGCGGCTGACGTTCGGTCTGATCGCGCTGGTCTCGCTGCTGCTGGTGGTGTGGATCCTCGCGTCGGTCCCGGACCACCCCGGCCAGAAGCCCGGCCACCGTGAACCGATCCTCCAGGCCTTCCGCCTCCCCGGCGTCGCCGCGATCCTGTTCGTGGTCGCCGCGTACGTCCTGGCCCACAACACCTTCTACACCTACATCGCCACCTTCCTCGACGAGTACGACATGGGCGGCGACCGCGACACCGTGCTGCTGGTGTTCGGCATCGCCTCCATGGTCAGCATCTTCATCACCGGCGCCCTGATCGACCGCAAGCTGCGCCAGCTGACCATCGCCAGCGCCGTGCTGTTCCTGGTGGCGTCGGTCCTGCTGGCCCTGCTCGCCGACAGCTCGTTCGCGGTCTACGGCGCCATGGTCCTGTGGGGTCTCGGCTGGGGCGGTCTGGCCACCCTGCTGCAGACGGCCGTCACCGACGCCGGCGGCGACCGCGGCCAGGCCCTGCTGGTGACGATCTGGAACAGCTTCATGGCCGCCGGAGGTGTGGCCGGCGGTGTCCTCCTCGACGCCCTCGGCCCCACGTCCTTCCCGTGGAGCGTCGTGATCCTCCTGGTCCCGGTCCTGCTCGTGGTCGTGGGCGCCCGCGCCCACGCCTTCCCGGCCAAGCGCGGCTCCTGACCGCACGGCCCCCGCGAAACCCCGGTCCGGCACGACGTCCCCCGCGTGCCGGACCGGTTCCGCGTTCCCGCGCGTCCGTGCCCGGAGGCGTGATCGGGTACCCGGTTGCGGGCCTTCGCGCGGAGGGTCAGACGACCCTCACCCGCACCGGCCCGCCGTCCGGGTCGACCCGGACGGTCCAGCGGGCGGTCAGCGTCAGGGACCGTCCGGCGGCGGCGCCGTGCACCCGCTCCCGGTGCAGGACACGGCCGTCCTGGCCGACCTCGACGAGCGGGCGGGTCAGACGGGCCGCCGTGCGCAGGGTGTACGGCAGGGCGTCGGCCGGGGTGACGCGGCCGGGGGTGATCCAGCGCAGCGGCGGATCCACGGTCAGCGGCACCCCGGCGGGCCAGTCGCCTCCGGCGAGCGACGCGGCCACCGATGCGGCCACGTACGTCCCTTCCCTGGCCGCCGTCGCCGCCCGTTCCACCGCGTGCAGCACGTTGCCGGCGGCGAACACGCCGGGGCGGGAGGTGCGCAGGGCGCCGTCGACGGCGGGGCCGCGGGTGCGGGGGTCGAGGGTGAGGGCGCCGCGCCGGGCCAGTTCGTGGTCGGGGACGAAGTCGCCGGTGAACACGACGGTGTCGCAGGGCAGGACGGCCGTACGGCCGTCGTGGTGGCGGACGCGGACGCCCGACAGGCGGCCGTGGCCGAGGAGTTCGGTGACGGTGGTGCCGGTGAGCAGCGGGACGCCGCGGCGCAGCCGGGTGTCGAGGGCCCGCGCGGGTGCGGTGCGGTGGCCGGGCAGGTCGGTGACCAGGGCGACGACCGCGGTGCCGGCGCGGCGCAGGGTGCCGGCGGCGGCGTACGAGACGTCCTCCACGCCGACGATCACCGCGCGGGTGCCGACCGGCTGCCCGTAGAGGTGGACGGCCTGCTGGAGTTCGCCGGTGGTGTAGACGCCGGCGGGGCGGGTGCCGGGCACGAGCCGGGCCGTGCGGGGGCGTTCGCGGGCGCCGGTGGCCAGCACGACGGCCCGCGCGCGGATCGTCCGATGCCCCTCGGGGCCGACCGTGGCCAGGTCGAGCGGGCCCGTCCAGTCGAGGGCGGTCACGCCGGTGCGCAGGACCGCCCCCGCGCGGGCGGCGGCCTCCACCAGGCCGCGGGCGTAGCGCGGGCCGGTGAGCGGGCGGTGCCAGGTGCCGAAGCCGCCGTGCGCGCAGCTGCGGGGCATTCCTCCGGGCGTCCGCTGCCGTTCCAGCACCTCCACCCGGCCGACGCCGCGCGCGGCCAGGGCCGCGGCGGCGGTGAGTCCGGCGGGTCCGGCGCCGACGACGAGCACGTCGACGTGTCGTACGGCCGTCATGGGCGGGCCTGTTCGAACAGCGCGCGGACGGCGGCCCCGCAGTGGAAGCCCTGGCAGCGGCCCGCGCGGGCGCGGGTGCGGCGGCGCAGCCCGTCGAGGGAGCGCGGCGGGAGGGTGGAGGTGAGGGCGTCGTGGATCTCGCCGAGGGTGACGCGTTCGCAGTGGCAGACGAGGGTGCCGTAGCGGGGGTCGGCGGCGATGAGGTCGGGCCGCTGGTAGGGGCGGGGGAAGGCCTCGCCGAGGTTGGGCATGCGCACCGGTTCGAGGTCGCGGGCGGGGCCGGGGTCGAGTCCGGTCTCGGTGAGCAGGCCGAGGACGTGGTCGGCGAGGGCGAGGGAGGAGGTGAGTCCGGTGGAGCGGATGCCGCCGACGGTGACGTATCCCTGTCCGGGGTGGGCGCGGACCTGGTAGTCGTCGTGCTCGGTGGCGGCGCGCAGTCCGGCGTAGACGGCGGTGACCTCCTCGTCGAGCAGGGCGGGCAGGATACGGCGGCCCTGGGCGCGCAGGGTGCGCAGGCCGTCGGCGGTGGAGCCGGTGGCGTGCCTGTCGTCCAGGTCCTCGGCGGTGGGGCCGAGCAGGACGTTGCCGTGGACGGTGGGGGCGACCAGGACGCCCTTGCCGAGCGCGGTGGGGACGGGCAGCAGGATGTGCCGGACGAGGGGGCGGGCGAACTTGTCGTAGACGAGGAGCTGGCCGCGGCGCGGGGTGACGGTGAAGTCGTCGTGGCCGAGCAGGCGGTCGAGGGTGTCGGCGTGCAGTCCGGCGGCGTTGACGAGGCGGCGGGCGCGCAGGGTGCCGCGGGTGGTGGTCAGCTCGTGCCGGCCGTCCCGTCGGCCGGCCTGTTCGACCCGGCAGTTCAGGTGCAGGTGGACGCCGTGGCGGACGGCCTGGGTGGCGTAGGCGAGGGGGGTCGTCCAGGGGCAGATGACGCTCTCGCCGGGGATGTGCAGGGCGCCGAGCGCGCCGGGTCCGAGGTGCGGTTCGCGGGCGTACAGTTCGGCGGCGTCGAGGAGGCGGGTGTCGTGGCAGTCGTTCGCGGCGGCTTTCGCGGCGAGCCGGGGCAGGGCGGCGAGCTGGTCCTCGTCCCAGGCGACGAGGAGGGCGCCGACCCGTTCGACGGGGATGCCGGACTCGGCGGCGTACGCGGCGAGCAGCCGGGCGCCCTCGCGGACCAGCCGGGCCTCCAGGGAGCCGGGCACGGCGTCGAAACCGGTGTGCAGGATGGCGGTGTTGGCCTTGGAGGTGCCCTGGCCGACGTCGTCCTGCGCCTCGACCAGCGCCACCCGCAGCCGGGGGTGGCGGGCGAGCGCGCGGGCGATCGCGGCGCCGACCACTCCCGCGCCGACCACGGCCACGTCGTACGGTTCGCCGGGCAGGGGTCCTTCGAAGGTGACCGTCACGCCGGCTCCCCGTCCAGCAGCGCGGCGACCGCCGTGCGGAATGCCGCCCGGCGTTCGGCCGCCTCGTCCGGGGTGACGCGGGGCTCGTAGACGGCGGACGGTTTCCCGTCGGGCAGGGCGTCCGCGAGGGTGAGGCCGGGCGTGGCGCCGAGGCGGGCCAGGGCGCCCGCGCCGAGGGCGGTGGCGTCGGGCAGGGCGGACACCTCGACGGGGCGTTGCAGGAGGTCGGCCTGGGTCTGCATGAGGAGGGCGGAGCGGGTGAGGCCGCCGTCGACGCGCAGGGTGCCGAGCGGGGTGCCGAGGTCGTCGGCGGCGGCGTCGGCGAGTTCGGCGACCTGGGCGGCCAGGCCCTCGCACAGGGCGCGCACGAGGTGTCCGGGGCCGGTGTCGAGGCCGAGTCCGGTGAGCGAGCCGCGCAGGTCGCCGCGCCACCAGGGGGCGGCGAGCCCGGCGAGGGCGGGGACGAAGGTGACGCCGCCGCTGTCGGGCACGGTCGCGCCGACGGTGTCGAGGTCGGCGGGGCCCTTGATGACGCCGAGGCCGGTGAGCCAGCGGACGGCGGAGGCGGCGGTGTAGACCTGGCCGTCGAGGCAGTAGCTGGTGTGTCCGGCGAGCCGCCAGGCGACACAGCTGACCAGTCCGGAGGGGCCGCGGCGCGGGCGGTCGCCGGTGTGGGCGAGGAGGAAGGCGCCGGTGCCGTAGGTGCACTTGGCGCCGCCGGGGGCGGTGACGCGCTGGGCGAGCAGGGCGGCCTGCTGGTCGACGACGAGGCCGGTGAGGGGGATCCCGGGGCCGAAGGCGGTGGTGGTGCCGACGGGGCCGGCGGTGTCGACGACCTCGGGGAGCCGTTCGCCGGAGAGGCCGTACAGGTCCAGCGCGCGCGGTGACCAGACCGCGCGGTCGAGGTCGAGGAGCTGGGTGCGGCCGGCGGTGGCGGTGTCGGTGACCAGGGCGCCGGTGAGCCGGTGGACCAGCCAGGCGTCGCTGGTCGTCACCACCCCCTCGGTGGTCACGTTCCGTCGAATCCAGGCCATTTTCGGTGCGGCGAAGTACGGGTCCAGCGGCAGACCGGTCAGTTCGCGTAACTCATCGGCGTGGTCGGCGAGTTCCGCGCAGACGGTCTCGGCGCGGCGGTCCTGCCAGACGAGGGCGTCGGTGAGCGGGCGGCCGGTGGCCGGGTCCCAGGCCAGGACGGTCTCGCCCTGGTTGGCGAGCCCGAGGGCGGTGACCGGTTCGCCGGCCTCGGCGAGCGCCCGGCGTCCGGCGTCGACCACCGAGTCGTACAGCTCGGCGGGGTCCACTTCGACCAGGCCGCCGGGCAGGAAGCGGGGGCGCACGGGCGTGAAGCCGGTGCCGAGGACGCCGCGCTCGGGGCAGATCACCAGCGCCTTGGTGCCGGAAGTGCCCTGGTCGACGGCGAGTACCGGTCCTGTCATCGCGCCTCCCGGGCCGTGGTGATCACGGACGGACAGCCTGCCGTCGACGGCCACACGGCGTCAAGCGCCGCTGACCCGCTGTCAACCCCGTGACGGGCACGGTGGGTTTCCCGGATGGCGAAACAGACGACTCGTCCGGATCACACGCCTCTATAGTGACGGCCGACCGAACACGATCTCCTCAACCGCCGCTCGGGGGAGGGCTGTTGTCACACCACCCTGCCGTCATGTCCCGCCCGTTGACCGGGGCGGGAGGGTGATGGCCAAAGACGGAGCACGCCCCGCCTACGATCCCGCCGGACCCGACACCGCGCTGCGCGCCGCCCTCCAGGAGCTGCGCGCCGGGCGCTGGATGTCGATGCGCGCCCTGCTCGCCGACACCGCCTCGTGGGGGCAGTGGACGCAGCGCACCCAGGTGCTCGCCGCCGCCGCGGCCGGCACCGACGTGGTGCGGGCCTGGCTCGCCGAGGAGCCGCACAGCGGGCCGGCCGCCCTGATGCACGCCCGGGTGGCCGTCGAGCGTGCCCTGCGCGCGCACCGCGAACGGCACGGGAGGACCGTGGAGTTGTGGCACGAGGCGTGGCGGGCGTGCGACGCGCTCACGCGTGCCGCGCCCAACGACCCGGTGCCCTGGGTGTGCCTGCTGGCGCTGGCCCGGCTGGACGAGGACCAGCGCTGGACGGAACACCGCGTGGCGCCCCCGGAGCCGATGCTTCCGCCGGGGCCCTGGGGTCTGCTCGCCGAGGCCGACAAGCGCGACCCGTACAACCGCGAGGCCTACCACCGCATGCTCCAGTTCCTGTACGGCCGTTCGGCGTCCGGGCGGCTGGCCGAGGCGGTCGGTTTCGCGCACTGGGCGGCCGACGCGGCGCCGCCGGGCTCGCCGCTGCATCTGCTGCCGCTGTACGTCCGGGTGGAGCGCTACCGGCGCGGCGGCGGACGTGAGGCCGCGCTCGATCTGCACTGGGTCGCCGAGGACGCCTGCCGGGAGGCCCGGCGCGCGTTCCACGGCTGGTTCGAGCACACCACGGCCGCCGAGCGCGCTCCGCTCGACCTGAACCACCTCGCCCACGCCCTGTGGGGCGCGCTCCAGTTCACCGAGGCGGACCGGGTGTTCGACGCGCTCGGCCCGTACTGGACACCGCTGCCCTGGGCGCACCGCACCGCCACGCCGGGCGACCACGCCCAGGCCATGGAGGTGTTCCTGCTGGCCCGCACCCGCAGCAGGTCCGGAGCGCACCGCCACCCCTGACGTCCCCCGTTCCGTCTCCCAGGAGGTCCCGCATGCCCCGCACCCCCCAAGGCGCCCCGCTCCCGGACGAGGAGCAACGCCTGCGCGAACTGGGCTACCGGCCGGTGCTCGCCCGCCGGATGGGCGGCTTCGGCAACTTCGCGATCAGCTTCTCGGTGATTTCGATCCTGTCCGGCTGCATGACGCTGTACGGCTTCGGCATGGGCGCGGGCGGCCCCGCGGTGATGCTGTGGGGCTGGGCCGGCGTGGGCCTGTTCGTGCTGTGCGTGGGGCTCGCGCTGGCGGAGGTCACCAGCGCGTACCCCACCTCCGGCGCGCTGTACTACATGGCCGACCGGCTCGGCGGGCGGCGCTGGGGCTGGTACACGGGCTGGCTGAACCTGCTCGGCCTGCTCGGCGCCATCGCCGGCATCGACTACGGCGCGGCCCTGTTCACCGGGGCGTTCCTGAACCTGCAGTGGGGGTTCCAGCCGACACCGGAGAAGACGATGCTGATCTTCGTCGTCATCCTGCTGCTGCACGCCGTGCTGAACCTGTTCGGCGTGCGCCTGGTCAGCGTGCTCAACTCCATCAGCGTGTGGTGGCACCTCGGCGGTGTCGCGCTGATCGTCGGCGCGCTGGCGATCGTCCCCGACCACCACCAGTCGCCGTCCTTCGTCTTCACCGAGTTCGTCAACGACACCGGCTGGTCCAACCCGCTGTACGTCGCCGCGATCGGCCTGCTGCTCGCCCAGTACACGTTCTCCGGCTACGACGCCTCCGCGCACCTGTCCGAGGAGACCGCGGGCGCCTCGGTGGCGGCGGCACGCGGCATCGTGCGCGCCATCTGGGTGTCGTGGGTCGCCGGTTTCGTACTGCTCGCCGGTCTGACCTTCGCCATCCGGGACTACGACGCGACGCGCGCCAGCGAGACCGGGGTGCCGCCCGCGCAGATCCTGCTCGACGGGCTCGGCACCGACGGCGCGAGCGCGCTGCTGCTGGTGGTCATCGTGGCCCAGCTGTTCTGCGGCAACGCCGAGGTCGCCGCGGCGAGCCGGATGGTGTTCGCGTTCAGCCGGGACCGGGCGCTGCCCGGCTCGCAGCTGTGGCGCAAGGTGAGCGTGCGCACCCAGACCCCGGTCGCCGCCGTCTGGCTGTCGGTGGCGGTGGCCTGCGTCCTGGCCCTGCCGTCCCTGTACTCGGCGACGGCGTACGGCGCGGTCACCGCGATCAACGTCATCGGCATCACCCCCGCGTACGCCATCCCCGTCTACCTGCGGCTGCGCGCCGGTGACCGCTTCACGCCGGGCCCCTGGCACCTGGGCCGCTGGAGCAGGCCGATCGGCTGGATCGCGGTGGTGTGGGTGGCGTTCGTGACCGTGCTGTTCTGTCTGCCGCAGTCCTCGCCGGTGACGGTCGACACGATGAACTACGCGTCCGTCGCGCTCGCCGTCGTCCTCGTCCTGGCCACCGTGTGGTGGTTCGTCGCCCGCCGCTCGTACGGCACCCCGACGACCGCCGCGTACGGCACCGACCACGAACAGGCGGAGCTGGCCGAGGGCATCGTCTGAGCCGTACTCGCGCCACGGCGCCCGCGGCACCTGCCCGCGCCGCGGCGCCTGCCGGACCTGGCCCCGCTGCGGCGCCCGCCGGTGCCGCGGTGCCGCGGTGCCGCGGTGCCGCGGTGCCGGCCGGTGCTGCGGTATCGGCCGGTGCCGCGGTGTCGGGCGGAACTTTCCGGGTCCGGCCCCCGGGTCGATCCGGCAGGGGGCGGTGTCCGGCAGGCCGGCGTCCGGCAGGCCGGTGCCCCGCTCCCCCGGCACGGTGCCTCACCGCCGGGCGTGGCGGACTTCCAGCCGGCCGAGACCCACGACCCCCAAGACGGCCCAAACCCATGGACCCCGAGACGCGGCGATCCGGCCCACCAGGGCAGGAAGGCCGCCGGGCCTCGCCGCGCAGGTCCCTCCGCCCCGCCCTTCAGGTTTCACGGGAGCGCCACGCGCCGCGCCATGCGATCCGTCCGCCGGCGGCGGCGATCGTCGCAGCGGTGTACGGGGGTCGTTCCCGAAGGCGCGGCCGGCGCCGGCGCCAGGTCGCCGCGCGTCGTGGCGCTGAGCGCCCGCGCCGCGGGCGCTCGTCCGACTCCGCGTGTGCGACGCCGGACCGGCGACCGGGAACGCGTCGGCGGCACTCCACCGCCCCCGTCCGGCAGCGGCCGGGACTTCACCTCCCCGGTGCGAACACGCGTGCCGGGTACGGCAGGATGAGCGCTCGCACATCCCGGAATTCGAGCAGGTGACAACGTGACGACACTTCACATCCGGCCGTCGGCGGCCCCGTTTGCCGCGGATCGTCCCTCCGGAGGTGACCGATGACCCGCGCGCTGACCCTGGACGACTTCATGCTCGCCGGCATCGCGCTGGCCGCGGGCCTGCTGGCGGCGTTCGCGCTGCGGCTGCTGCTGCGCTGGCTGGGCAAGCAGGCCGACCGCACCCGCTGGAGCGGCGACGACGTCATCGTGGACGCGCTGCGCACGGTGGTGCCGTGGGCGGCGGTCGTCGGCGGCGCGGCGGCCGCGGCGGCGGTGCTGCCGCTGACCCGGACGGTGCAGCACCACACCAACCAGGCCCTCACGGTGCTGCTGATCTTCGTGGTGACGCTGGCGGCGGCGCGGGTCGTGGCCGATCTGGTCCGGTCGGTGGCCCAGTCCCGCTCGGGCGTCGCCGCGTCGGCCACGATCTTCGTGAACATCACCCGCGTGATGGTGCTGGCGCTCGGCTTCCTGGTGGTGCTCCAGACCCTGGGCATCTCCATAGCCCCGATGCTCACCGCGCTCGGCGTGGGTGGTCTGGCGGTCGCGCTGGCCCTCCAGGACACCCTCGCCAACCTCTTCGCGGGCATCCACATCCTCGCGTCGAAGACCGTGCAGCCGGGCGACTACATCCGGCTGAGCAGCGGCGAGGAGGGTTACGTCACCGACATCAACTGGCGGCAGACCACCATCCGCAACCTCTCCAACAACCTGGTCATCATCCCCAACGGGCAGCTCGCGGGGACGAACATGACCAACTACAACCGGCCCGAGCAGGAGCTGACCATCATGGTCCAGGCCGGGGTCGGCTACGACAGCGACCTGGAGCACGTGGAGCGGGTGACCTGCGAGGTGGTCACCGAGGTGATGACCGAGGTCACGGGCGCCGTCCCGGACCACGAGCCCGCCGTCCGCTTCCACACCTTCGGCGACTCGCGGATCGGTTTCACGGTGATCCTCGGCGTCGGCGAGTTCAGCGACCAGTACCGGATCAAGCACGAGTTCATCAAGCGCCTGCACCGCCGCTACCGCGCGGAGGGCATCAGCATCCCGGCCCCGGCCCGCACGGTCACCCTGCGCCCGGGAGCGCCGGTGATCCCGCACCAGCGCAGCACGGAAAGCGAGCCGGCCGAGGCCCCGGCCGCGGGGGTCGAGTGAGGGCGGGCGCGCGGGGACGGGCGGAACCGGAGAGGTGAAAGCGGTGCGGCGCACTGTGCGTCGCACCGCTGAGCCCGCCTCTGCGGTCACCCGCCGTAGTCACTCGGGCCGGCCGGCGCCCTGCTCGGCGCGGAGGCCGCCCGGTATCCCGACACCCACCGCATGACCTGACCGGCGCGCCCCGCCCGCCCCACTCCCACTCGGGCGGCTGACGGACCGGCCACGGACACCGGCACGCGGCGGGACCGACGGACACGGGCACGCGATGTGGCCGAGAACCGTGGCCGGACCCCTGTCGAGACGGAGGCGATCACGAGATATCTTGATGTCGAGCAATGTTGCAGACGTGGAGCGGAGCACCCGGTGACTGACTCGACCATCATCTATACGCACACTGACGAGGCCCCGGCCCTGGCGACGTATTCCTTCCTGCCGGTGGTCAAGGCGTACGCCTCGCAGGCGGGTGTCGCCGTGGAGACGCGGGACATCTCGCTGGCCGGCCGCATCATCGCCGTGTTCCCGGAGTACCTGACCGAGGACCAGCGCATCCCGGACGCCCTCGCCGAGCTGGGCGAGCTGGCCAAGACGCCCGCGGCCAACATCATCAAGCTGCCGAACATCTCGGCGTCCATCCCGCAGCTGAAGGCCGCCGTCGCCGAGCTCCAGGGCCAGGGCTACGCGCTGCCGGACTACCCGGACGACCCGAAGACCGACGAGGAGCGGGAGATCAAGGCCCGCTACGACAAGGTCAAGGGCTCCGCCGTGAACCCGGTCCTGCGCGAGGGCAACTCCGACCGCCGCGCCCCGGCCTCGGTGAAGAACTACGCCAAGACCCACCCGCACCGCATGGGCGCCTGGTCCGCCGACTCCAAGACCGGTGTGGCCACCATGGGCCAGAACGACTTCCGCTCCACCGAGAAGTCGATCGTCATCGCCGAGGACGGCACGCTGAGGATCGAGCTGGCCGCCGAGGACGGCACGACCACCGTGCTGCGCGAGTCCGTACCGGTCGTCGCCGGTGAGGTCGTCGACGCCTCCGTGATGCGCGTCGCCCACCTGCGCGAGTTCCTGGCCTCCCAGGTCGCCCGCGCCAAGGCGGAGGGCGTGCTGTTCTCCGTGCACCTGAAGGCGACGATGATGAAGGTCTCCGACCCGATCATCTTCGGCCACGTGGTCCGCGCCTTCTTCCCGAAGACCTTCGAGCGCTACGGCGCGACGCTGGCGGCCGCGGGCCTGTCCCCGAACGACGGCCTCGGCGGCATCTTCAAGGGCCTGGAGTCCCTGCCGGAGGGCGCCGAGATCAAGGCCTCCTTCGACGCCGAGCTGGCCGAGGGCCCGGCCCTGGCGATGGTCGACTCCGACAAGGGCATCACCAACCTGCACGTGCCGTCGGACGTCATCGTCGACGCCTCCATGCCGGCCATGATTCGCACCTCGGGCCACATGTGGGGCCCGGACGGCCAGGAGGCCGACACCATCGCGGTCATCCCGGACTCCTCCTACGCGGGCGTCTACCAGACCGTCATCGAGGACTGCAAGGCCAACGGCGCCTACGACCCGGCCACCATGGGCTCGGTGCCGAACGTCGGCCTGATGGCGCAGAAGGCCGAGGAGTACGGCTCCCACGACAAGACCTTCGAGATCCCGGCCGCGGGCACCGTCCGCCTGGTCGACCAGGCCGGCAACGTCCTGATCGAGCAGCCGGTCTCGCAGGGCGACATCTTCCGCGCCTGCCAGACCAAGGACGCCGCGATCCGCGACTGGGTCAAGCTGGCCGTCACCCGCGCCCGCGCCACCGGCGACCCGGCCGTGTTCTGGCTGGACGAGACCCGCGCCCACGACGCGAACCTGATCGCGAAGGTGAAGCAGTACCTGCCGGAGCACGACACCGAGGGCCTGGACATCCGGATCCTCAGCCCGGTCGAGGCCACCAAGCTGTCGGTGGAGCGCATCCGCCGCGGCGAGAACACCATCTCGGTGACCGGCAACGTGCTGCGTGACTACCTGACCGACCTCTTCCCGATCCTGGAGCTGGGCACCAGCGCCAAGATGCTGTCGGTCGTCCCGCTGATGGCGGGCGGCGGCCTGTTCGAGACGGGCGCCGGCGGCTCCGCGCCCAAGCACGTCCAGCAGCTGGTCAAGGAGAACTACCTGCGCTGGGACTCCCTGGGCGAGTTCTTCGCCCTGGTCCCGTCGCTGGAGCAGTACGCGACGGCCACCGGCAACGCGAAGGCCAAGGTCCTCGCCGACACCCTCGACCGTGCCACGGCGACCTTCCTCAACGAGGACAAGTCCCCGACCCGTCGCGTCGGCGGCATCGACAACCGCGGCAGCCACTTCTACCTGTCCCTGTACTGGGCGCAGGAGCTGGCCAGGCAGACCGACGACGCCGAGCTGGCCAAGGCCTTCCAGCCGCTGGCCGAGACGCTCGCCGCGAACGAGCAGAAGATCGTCGACGAGCTGAACGCCGTCCAGGGCAAGCCGGTCGACATCGGCGGCTACTACCAGCCCGATCCGGCCAAGGCCGCCGCGGTCATGCGTCCGTCCGCCACCTGGAACGAGGCCCTGGCCTCCCTGAGCTGACGCTCACCCCGTCCAGGGGTTTTCCGTATCCGCCCCGGTCGGCGCACTGCCCGACCGGGGCGGACCCGTCTCGTCCGTTCCCGCGTCCCACGCCCTTCGGAGCCGCCCGTGTCCCGTCCGTCCTTCGACCTGCTGCCCGGCGACGACGACTCCCCGGTGATCCTCCATGTCCCGCACTCCTCGCGGGAGATACCGGCGGACGTCCGCGCCGGCATCGTGCTGGACGACGAGGCGCTCCGGCGGGAGCTGGACCACATCGTCGACGCGCACACCGACCGGATCGCCGCCGAGGCGGCCGAACTCGCGCCCGTCACGCCCTGGAGGTTCGTGAACCGGCTGTCGCGGCTGGTCGTGGATCCGGAGCGGTTCCCCGACGAGCGGGAGGAGATGCTCGCCGTGGGCATGGGGGCGGTGTACACGCGGACCACGCACCGGGAGGCGCTGCGGCCCGCGGACAGCGACCCCGAGCCTCTGATCGAGCGCTACTTCCGGCCGTACGCGCGGGCCATGACCAAGGCCGTGGCCGCGCGGCTGGCCGCGACCGGGCGGGCGGTGATCATCGACGTGCACTCGTACCCCACCGAGCGGCTGCCGTACGAGCTGCACGGGGACGGTCCCCGGCCGCCCGTGTGCCTGGGCACCGACGCCTTCCACACGCCGCCGCAACTGCTCGCCGCCGCCCGCGCCGCGTTCGGCGAGCAGACCGGGCTGGACAGCCCGTTCAGCGGGACGTACGTGCCGCTGGAGTTCTACGGGACGGACCCGCGGGTGTCCGCGCTGATGGTGGAGATCCGCCGGGACACCTACATGGCCGAGCCGGGCGGCCCGGCGGGGCCGGGGCTGGGGCGGCTGGCGGAGGCGCTCGCCGCGCTGGTCTCCGCCGTGTCGCGCTGACGCCCCCGCCCCGCGCGGTCAGGCCCGCAGCCACTCCGTCACGACCACCTCCCCACCGGTCCGCAGCCGCAGGGCGAACGGGCCGGTGGGCGGCAGATCGCTGGTGAAGCGGCCCATGGCGTCGGCGGTGAGGGTGTCGGGGACGGCCGGGTGCGGACCGCCGAGGACCTCGATGCGGGCGGGCTGCGGCGGCAGCACCTGCCCGATCAGCCCGTGCGCGGTCACCTCGACGTCCACGCTCAGCTCACCGGTGCGGAAGGTCAGCATCCGCGGTACGTCCCCGGCGCCGCGCACCGGGATGGCGTCCACCAGCGAGTCGAAGGTCAGCTCGGCGAGGCGCGCGTCGAGGTCGTGCAGGGCGTAGGCGTCCACCGCGATCCGCCACAGCTCCGGCGGGACCGGGTCGAGGATCGCGGCGGCCTGCCGCAGCTCCTCCTCCAGCAGCCCGGCGCCGAACTCCGCGTCGTCCAGGGCGGTCTCGTCGCCGCTGTCGTGGGGGCCGAAGCCGTCGTCGGCGCCGCCGGCGCCGTTGGTCATGTCGTTCACGATGCTCCCCGTGCGTCGAGTCGGGCGCGCAGCCGGCGCAGACAGCGCTGGCGCAGGGGTCCGATGCTGCCGACGGCGATGCCCAGAGCGGCGGACACCTCCTGATAGCTGGGCGGCGGCGAGGCCATCAGCACCCGCAGCAGCTGCCGGCACCGCTCCCCCAGTGCCTCGAACTCCTGCCACAGCCGCCGGACCCGCTCGCTCTGCGCGGCCGCCTCCTCGGAGTCGAGCAGGGACTGCTCCGGCGTGCGGTCCTCGCTGACCCGGTCCAGGAGCTGCGGGTCGTCGGTCGGTGTCAGCCGCTGCCAGCCGCGGATCACCTTCAGCGACTCGTTCCGCGCGGTGGTCGCGAGCCAGGATCCCGCCTTGTGCGGTTCGCGGATCCGCCCGAGGTGCTGGGCGAAGCGGAACCAGACCGTCTGGTAGACCTCGTGGGCGTCGGCGTCGGAGAGCCGGTGCGCGCGCACCACGGACCACACCAGGGGGCTCAGCCCTTCCACGAGCGCCTTCCAGGCCGCCGCGTCACCGTCGACGGCGGACTGGACGAGCGCGCCGACATCTGCACGGTCCACGGCCCCACCCCTCGTGTACGGCAAGTCATCGTACGCCGTGGCGGGGACTGCTCCGGCGCTCATACGGCGGCGACCGGCGCGGCGACCGGGACGGGGCGCCAGGTGGGCGGCACCAGCGCCGGTACGTGCGCCCCGCGCACCTCCGCGAACTCGGTGTTGTCCGCGAGGAGCCGGCGGGCGGCGGCGCGCGGGTCGCGCTCCTTGTGCGCCGTCATGTGGGCGGCGACCAGTCCGGCGACCACGGGGGCGGCGAACGAGGTGCCGCTCCACTGCGCGAGCCCCTGGAACATCACCTGGTCCGGCTTGCCCTCGGTGCTGTCCTCGCTGAGCAGGCCGGTGTGGCGGGGGAACTGGCAGGTGCAGCCGTAGCCGAAGCCGTAGCGGCAGGCGTCGTAGGTGGAGTGCTGGTAGACGTACGGCACGGGGGCGCCCCAGCCGGTCAGGGCGCTGGTGAGCCGCTCGCCGGGGGCGTAGACCTTGACCCACGCGCCGTGGTTGGAGAAGCAGGCGCCGAACTCGCCGTCGCCGCGCAGCGCGCCGACCGAGAGGACGCTGTCGCCCCAGTCGGGCAGGTCGGCGTAGGCGGCGGGCCAGAAGGGGGTGGCGCTGGCGTTGTTGCCGGCGCAGGCGACCAGCAGGGTGCGCTGCTCGCGCAGTTCCTCCATGAACGCCTGCACGCCGAGGAGTCCGTCGGTGCGGCCGTTGGAGGTGCCCGCGGAGAGGCTGATGATGTCCGGCCAGCCGCTCGCGTCGACCGCCTCGAACAGCCGCTCGCCGAACTCGGACTCCAGGACGGCCCCGGCGTCGTTGAGCGAGTTGCGTACGGTGACGTCGGTGTTGGGGGCGACGGCGGCGACGAGGCCGGCGATGAACGTGCCGTGCCCGACGTACTGCTGGAGGACGCCCGCCTCGTCGGTCTCCCGGAGCTGGAGGTCGCCGCGGGTGTGGGCGAGCAGCGGGTAGGCCCGGTAGTCGCTCATGAGGCCGGTGTCGACGACGAGGACGCCGACGGAGGTCTCCGGGTCGTAGCGGCCCTCGGCGGCGGCCGGGTTCGGCGGCTCGTTCTGCGGGGCGGGCGCGGGTTCGTCGCCGGGGCAGGCGTTGACCGCGATCGACACCACGTGGTTGCGGCTGACCAGCCGGCGGCCCGCGCGTCCCTCCGTCTGCCGCAGCGCCCGCAACGCGCTCGCGACCGCGCGGTCCGCGCCGGGCGCGCCCTCGCCGGGGTCGCCGACCTGGATGCGGGTGATGCCGGAGCGGTTGCGCGGCGGGCCCGCCCGCCGCACCGTGTCGGGGGTCAGGTCGGGCGCCTCGGTGAAGAAGGTGCGGACGGTGTCCTCGACGACCTGGGCCTCCTCGCCGTCGCGGGCGAGGACGACTCCCTTCTCGTACAGGAACTCGGCGGAGTCGTCCGGTCCCATGGCGAGCGGGACGTCGGGCATCGCGCGCTGGATCTGGTCGAACTGCTCGCGGAATCGGTGTGGAGCCATGGTGTGTCCTCCCCCTCGAGGCGACGGTCGTCAAGTAGAGCCGTGCTGCCGCTGATTGATACAGAGACGAATCGGTAACCCGTGGTTCCGCAGGACGGGGGCCACTACCATCCGTGGGGTGAGAGCGGGAAGCGACTCGGTTCTCGAACTGCTGCCGATGGTGTTCGCCGCCCCGAACGAGGCGCTGGACCGGGCGCGGGAGGTGCTCGCCGCCGACCCGGCACCGCTGCACGCATCCGTGGCGCACCAGGTGATCGGCATCTGGCAGCGGGACTTCGGCGATCTGCGGATCGCCCTGCACCACCTGCGGCGTGCCCGCGATCTGGCGGCGCGCGCGGATTCGGCGGAGCGGGAGGCGGACGTCCTCGGCACGCTCGGGGTCGCACTGGTGCACGCGGGGCGCACCCGGCAGGGGCTCGCGGCGTTCGAGCGCGGGGTGGCGCGCGGTACGGGGCACACCCGGGCGCGGGTGCGGTACCGCAGGGCGTACGTCTGGTGGGTGCTCGGCCATCACCGCGAGGCGCTGGAGGACGTGCGACGGGCGATTCCCGTGCTGCGGCAGGCGGACGACGTGATCTGGACGGCGCGGGCGCTGACGCTGCGGGCGACGGTGCATCTGGCGCTGGGCGCGGTGGAGCGGGCGGACGCCGACTTCACGGCGGCGGAGAAGCTGTGGGAGACCACCGGCCAGGAGCACGACAAGGCGGACGCGGTGGAGAGCCGGGGGCTGGCGGCGTTCCGGTCCGGGGACATCCCGGCGGCGCTGCGGCTGCTGGACGAGGCGGAGGAGCGGTACGCCAAGCTGGGCACGCCGACGTTCATGCTGAACATCCGCCGCTGCGAGGTGCTGATGGCGGCGGGGCTGGCGCCGGAGGCGCTGGCGGAGGCGGACGCGGCGATAGCGGTGCTGGACGGAATGGGCGGGCAGTCCACGCGCAAGGCGGAGCTGCTGCTGGCGGCGGCGCGCGCGGCGCGGCTCGCGGGGGATCCGCACACCGCGATCGCTCGCGCGGCGGTGGCGGTGCGGCTGTTCTCGGGGCAGCGGCGCACCTGGTGGGAGGCGCATGCCCGGCTGGTGCTGATCGAGGCGCGGGTGGCCGCCGGGCGCAGCTCGGGGCGGCTGGTCGCGGACGCCGCCGCGGTGGCCGAGCGGCTGGCGTCGTTCGGGGCGCCGGCCGCGCCGGAGGCGTCGCTGCTGGCGGGCCGGATCGCGCTGGCCCTGGGCTGGACGGCGGACGCGGAACGGCATCTGGCGGTGGCCGCGCGCAGCCGGCGCGGCGGGCCGCCGCTGGCGCGGATGACGGGGTGGGCGGCGCAGGCGCTGCGGGCACGGGCGGCGGGTTCGGCGCGCGGGGTGCTGGAGGCGTGCCGGCGCGGTCTGGACGTGCTGGACGACCACCGGATGACACTGGGCGCGTCGGAGCTGCGGGCGCGGGCCACCGCGCAGGGCGCCGAACTGGCGGCGCTGGCGCAGCGGGTGAGCCTGGACGAGGGCGGGCCGCGGCGGCTGCTGGAGTGGAGCGAGCGCTGGCGGGCGACGGTGCTGTCGGCGCCGCCGACCCGGCCGCCCGCCGATCCGGCGCTGATGAGCGGGCTGACCGCGTTCCGTGAGATCGCGGCCCGCGCGGAGGCGGCCCGCTGGGAGGGCCGGCCGATCCCGGCGCTGGAGCGTGAGCAGCGGCGGCTGGAGCGGGAGGTGCGGTCGCGGACGCTGCACATGCGGGGCGACGCGCCGGGTGACGGGCACCGGTTCGACGTGGGCCGGCTGCTGGACCGGCTGGGCGGGACGCGGCTGGTGGAGCTGGCGGTGCTGGACGGGCGGGTGCAGGTGCTGCTGTGCGGGCGGGGCCGGGTGCGGCGGTTCGAGGCGGGGCTGCTGGCGGAGGCGGAGGTCGAGGCCGAGCACGTGCAGGCCGGGCTGCGGCGGCTGGCCCATCCGGGGGCCGAGGGGCGGCTGCCGGTGGTGGAGGCGGCGGGCCGGCGGCTGGAGGAGCTGCTGCTCGGTCCGGCCGCCGCCCACCTGGGTGCCGGGCCGGTGGTGATCGTGCCGCCCGCGCGGCTGCACCGGGTGCCGTGGGCGCTGCTGCCGTCGCTGCGGGAGCGGGTGGTGAGCGTGTCGCCGTCGGCGAGCAGCTGGCTGCGGGCCCGCGAGACCGAGCCGCCGCCGGGCGGGCGCCAGGTGCTGGTGCGCGGGCCGGGTCTGGCGACCGGTGGCGCGGAGGTGCCGGAGGTCGCCGACCGGTACGCCGAGGCGCGGGTGCTGGAGGACGAGGAGGCGCGGGTGCCGCGTGTCCTTCAGGAGCTGGACGGGGCGGCGCTGGCCCATATCGCCGCGCACGGCACGTTCCGCGCGGACAGCCCGATGTTCTCGTCGCTGCGGATGGCGGACGGGCCGCTGATCGTCCACGACTTCGAGCGCCTGGCCCGCAGCCCGTACCGGATCATCCTGTCCAGCTGTGACACCGCCCGGCTGGCGTCGGTCGGCGCGGACGAACTGCTGGGTCTGGTCACCGCGTTGCTGCCGCTGGGCACGGCGGGGGTGGTGGCGAGCAGCGCGCCGGTGAACGACGCCGCGGTGGTGCCGTTGATGCTGGCCCTGCACAAGGGCCTCGGGGCGGGTCTGTCGCTGGCGGAGGCGCTGCGCGACGCGCGTGCCGCCCTGCCGGGGGACGCGCTGCACCAGGCGACGGGGTGGGCGTTCACGGCGTTCGGGGCGGCGTGACCGCGGGCCGCGCCCTTTGGCCGAAACCGTGCGGAGTTCAACCGTCCATATCTATCGCTGAGTCACTTGCCGATCATGCTGCGTCACGCCCGGAGCTTTGCTGAGTTCTCCCCCTGAGCCGCCACACCTGGGGCACGGGGCCCCATGGGACTAGTGGCTCGACAAGGGGATCGTCCTCTTGACGACCATCGCGACCCACATGTTCACCGTGCGGCCGTACACCTCTCACTGCCGGGTCATCGATGGGTGAACTCGCCGGGCTGCGCGGCACCCCTGAGCATGCGCACGTGTCGGGCGGGATGTTCGCCACCGTCGGCGTGACCCTGTTCGGCGCCGGGGTGATCTCGGTCATGGGCGCGCTGACGATGATGTGCGTGACGCTGCTGCTCGACCCGGAGGTCCGGGACCGGCTGGCCGCCGAGCCCGGCCTGGTCCCCACCGCCGTCGACGAGCTGCTGCGCGTCAACCTGTCCATCGCCGACGGGCTGCCGCGGATCGCGCTCGACGACGTACGGCTCGGTGACGTCACCGTGCGCCGGGGCGAGCTGGTCCTGGTCCTGGTCGAGGCCGCCAACCACGACCCGGCCCAGTACGACGACCCGCACGCGATCCGCCTGGACCGGCCCAACGCGGGCACCTACCTGTCGTTCGGCGCCGGCGGCCACTACTGGCCCGCGACCGCGCTCGGCAAGCAGCACGCCGAGGTCGCGCTGCGCGTCCTGCTGGAGCGCACGCCGTGGCTGGACCTGGCCGTGCCCGTCGAGCAACTGGTGTGGCGGACCGGGTTCATGAAGCGCGTCCCGGAGCGGCTGCCCGTGCGGTGGTGACGCGCCGGCCGTGACGTGCCGGGCCCCGGGGTGGTGTCATGCCCCGGGGGCCGGCGCGCGGTCACGCGGACCGGGTCTCGGGCTGCTGCACGAGCCACGGCAGCGCGCCGCGGTCGCTCGCGCCGAGGCGGGCGTACGCGCTGTAGAGGTGGTTGCCGACGGTGCGGACGGAGAGGGTGAGCCGTTCGGCGATCTGCCGGTTGCTCAGCCCGGCGGCGGCCAGGGTCACGATCTGCCGCTGCCGGGTGGTCAGTTCACCGAGCACCAGTCCCGACAGGGCGGGCGTGCGCGCGCCGGGGCAGCGGCGGGCCAGGGCGACGGCCCGGGTGCGTGCGGTGCGGGCGGCGCTCGGGTCGCGGTGCGCGGAGACGGCCTGGGCGTACGCCTCGGCGGCGAACAGCAGCAGACCGCGCTCCTCCAGACGGGCGGCCACCCGGTCCAGGGCGGGCCCGTCACGACGGGCGAGGGCGGCGGCGTGCTCGGCGAACACACTCCCGGCGGGCAGCCGCCCCAGCACCGCCCCGGGGTCACCACGCCGGACGGCTTCGTACAGCGCGAGGACGTCGTCCCCGGGGATGCGGCCGCTGGGGGCGTTGCCGCCGGGGGCGCGGTCGCTGGGGGCAACGTCGCGGGGAGCGCCGCCGGGGACGCCCCTGCCAGGGGCATCGTCTCCGAGGACGCGGTCGCCGGGAGCGCCGCCACTGGGGACGCCGCTGCCGAGGGAGCCGTCGCTGGAGGCGCCGTCGCCGGGGAATCCACCGCCGAGGGCACCGTTGCCGAGGACGCCCCCGCCGAGGACGCCCCCGCCGAGGACGTCCCCACCGGGGACGCCCCCACCGGGGACACCGCTGCTGAGGACGGCGTCGCGGACGACACCGCCACCAGGAACCTCGCCACGGGGGGCGCTGTCGCCTGGGACGCCGCCACCGGCAACTCCGCCACCAGGCACGCCATCGCGGAGCACGTCACCAGGGACTCTGTCGCCGGGAACGCCGTCACGGAGGACGCCACCACCAGGGAGGCCGGCACCGGGCACGCCGCCACCAAGGACGCCACCGCCCCGCGCACCGCCACCGGCGGCACCGCCACCAGAGGCGCCATCACGGAGCACGTCACCACCCGGAGCACCGTCACCCTGCACACCGGCGCCGGTCACGTCCCACCCCGCGTCCGCCCTCTCCTCCACGCCGCTCGCCGCCGCCGGACCCGCCGGCACCGGGCCGGGTGCCGTACGCCGACCGGCAGCGTTCCGGGGCGTCGCGGGGCCGCCCGACTGGGCCATGGCCAGGGCGAGTTCGCCGAGGCAGGCGGAGTCGTCCGCGGCGGTCCGCAGGCCTTCGCGGGCCCACGCCGCGGCCTCCGTCAGCTCGCCGCGCAGCCGGGCGTAGCGGGCGCGCACGGCGGCGTAGCCGGGCGGCACCGGGTGGTTCTCCGCCGCCAGCCACTCCCCCACGGGTGCGGGCAGTGCCCGGACGTCCGCGGCGGCGATCCGGCGGGTCAGCGTGGCCGCCTCGGCGGCGAGCGCGGCGGCGTACCGGTCGGGGGTCCCGGCCAGCCTGCGGGCCCGCAGCCGGCCGGCTGTGGCCCGCAGCACCGGGCCGTGGAGGGGGTGGGCGAGCCGGACGTGGTGGCGCTCGTCGAGGTGGATGAGGCCCGCCGCCTCCAGGCGTTCGAGGACGCTGAGGTCGAACGTGCCGGAGTCGGCCGCCAGGGGCTCGGCGAAGGCCAGCCGGTCGAGGGTCTCCCGCTCGTCGGGGTCCGTGCGGTCCAGGACCGGCGCGGTGTGCTCGCGCACGGCCGCGGTGACCGGCACCGGGCCGCGCCACGCCCACATGCCGCCGTCCGGTACGGGGCTGAGCAGTCCGTCGTCGCGCACCGCGTCCAGCAGTTCGCGCAGCAGCCGCAGATCGCCCCGGCACAGCCGGTGCAGCCGGCGCACGGTGAGCGGTTCCAGCGCCCGGCCCGCGCCCGCGGCGACGAGCCGTGCGGTCTCCTCGGCGGGCAGCGGTGCCAGGGCGAGCCGGGGCAGCAGCTCGCCGGTCCGCAGCCGGGCGATCGCGGCGGGCGCCGGGGCGCCGTCGGTGACGACGACCACCAGCCGGGTGCGGCCGTGCACGGCGAGCTGGTGGACGAGGGCGGCGGAGGCGTCGTCCAACAGATGGGCGTCGTCGACCAGCAGCAGCCGTACCCCGGAGAGCAGGCGCACCGCGCGGTGCAGCGTGACGGACTCGGGCAGCAGGTGCGCGAACGCGGCGAAGGGGATGCCACGGGACTCGGGGGTGCCGGTGGCGCGGGCACAGTCGGTGCCGCGTACGGCCTCGGTGACCAGTCGGGTCTTGCCCACGCCCGCCGGGCCGGTGACCACGATGCCGGGCCGGCCCGCCGCCTGGGAGCGGCGGACCAGTTCGAGTTCCTCGTCCCGGCCGGTGAACGGCCAGGGCAGCCGGAGGGTCTTCGCGTGCTGTTCGTCAGTCATCACGTCAACAGGAGCGCCCCTACTCAGTCCTGATACAGGGACACTTGAGTAGACCCCGACTCAGGCGCCCGGGGCAGGTGCGACGGCACTCTGGGTCCATGACCGCACGCTACTGCTCCCTCGCGCAGCAGCCCGCCCCCGCCTTCGCGCCGGGGCTGGCCGCCGAGCGGATCGGTGCGCTCGTCCGGGGCCACCGGATGTGGGTCAACAACACGGTGCTGCACTACTGCTTCTTCACCGACCACACCGACGGCTCCGTGATCCCCGTGCCGGGGACCGGGGAGACCCGGCGGGTGCCGTGGGCGGGCACCAAGGAACAGCAGGACGTGGTCCGGGAGTGCTTCGACGAGTGGCAGGACCTCGGGATCGGACTGACCTTCACGGAGGTGACCGACCGGTCGGAGGCCGAGCTGCGCATCGGTTTCCAGCCCGGCGGCGGCTCCTGGTCGCTCGTGGGCCGGGACGCCCTGCGGGCCGGCCTGCACGAGCGCACCATGAACTTCGGCTGGGACCTGACCGCGCCCGGGGAGCGCGCGACGGTCCTGCACGAGATCGGGCACGCGCTGGGCATGACGCACGAGCACCAGAACCCGGGCGCCGGCATCCACTGGGACGACGAGGCCGTGTACGAGGAACTGGCCGGTCCGCCCAACTTCTGGAGCCGGGACCGGACGTACGTCAACATACTGCGCAAGCTGGACCGGGACGAGGTGAACGGCGCGGTCTGGGACCCGCAGTCGATCATGGAGTACCCGTTCCCGCCGGGGCTGATCCTGGAGCCGGAGCAGTACCGCGCGGGCCTGCATCCGCCGGGCACGCTGTCCACCGCGGACCAGGAGTTCGCGCGGCGCTGGTATCCGCCGGCCGGCACCGGGGACCCGCCCGCGCTGGTGCCCTTCCGTTCGGCGGCGCTGCGTCTGGCGCCCGGCGGGCAGGCCGACTTCACCGTCGAGCCGCCGGAGACCCGTGAGTACCGCGTGGGGGTCTTCGGCGCCGCCGACACCGTCGTCGTGGTCTTCGAGGAACGCGACGGCGAACCGCGCTACCTCACCGCCCACGACGACGGCGGCACCCCCGCCAACGCCACCGTCCGGGCCCGGCTCGTCAAGGGCCGCCGCTACTTCGTCCGCGTGCGCCTGTACTCGGCGTGGGGTTCGGGAGAGACGGCCGTCATGTGCTGGTGACGGTCCGTGCCCGCGCACACGGACGGCAAGACCGCAGTCCGGCACCGGGGGAGCGGTCGAGCACGTCACCCCTTCGGGGGAGGGGTGACGTGTTCGACCGCGTCAGGTCACGGGGGAACGGGGGGGGGAAGGGCACGGGGGAACGACAGGGGGAAGAGCACGGGGGAGGACGGGGGGTGACGGGGAAAGGGGGCACGGGGAAAGCGGGGGAACGCGGGGAAGCACCACGGGGGAAGTAACACGGGGGAAGAGAAAGGGCCCTCACAGGTTCGCCTGTGAGGGCCCTTCGCCGTGTCGGGACGACAGGATTTGAACCTGCGACCCCTTGACCCCCAGTCAAGTGCGCTACCAAGCTGCGCCACGTCCCGGCGGCCGACACGCGGTCTCCGCGTGATCGTGCAGGTCAAGCCTACCTCATGCGCGACAGGGGCCGGTTCGGGGACAGCGGGTCAGTGGCCGGCGGCCAGGGACGGCCGGGGCCGGCCGGGTGTGGCCCGCCGGCCGCCGCGCAGCGCGGCGGCGCCGATGAAGACGGTGGAGCAGATCGTCTCTTTGGTTGATTGGCTCACCGCCTCATTGCCCGCGGTACAGCCCGGTGAGCAGTTCCAGGACCGCCTGGCCGGCCGGGTGCGGATCGTCCCGCCACCACGCCAGGCGTACGGCGACCGGCTCGGCGTCGCGCACCGGGCGGTAGACCACGCCGGGCCGCCGGTACTGGTTCGCGGTGGACTCGGCGGTCACGCCGATGCACCGGCCGGTGGCGATGACGGTGAGCCAGTCGTCCACGTCGTGGATCTCCTCGGTCGCCGGACGGGCGTCCGGCGGCCACAGCTCCGGGGTGGTCGTGCCGGTACGGCGGTCCACCAGCAGCACCCGCGCGGCGAGATCGGCCAGCCGCACCGAGCGGCGCCGGGCCAGCGGGTCGTCGGCGGCCAGGGCGCACAGCCGCCGCTCCAGGCCGACGATCGCGGAGTCGAAACGCCGGTCGTCCAGCGGCCTGCGCACCACCGCGAGGTCGCACATGCCCTCCAGCAGCCCGGCGGTGGGCGAGTTGACGCGCACGAGGTGCAGCCCGGTCTCCGGGTGGGCGGCGCCCCAGCGGCGCTGGAAGGGCAGGGTGTGGCGGCCGAGCGCCGCCCAGGCGTAGCCGATCCGCAGCTCGTCCCGGCCGGTCGTGGCCTCCCGGACCAGGTCGTCCACCTCGGCCAGCACCCGCCGGGCGTGCGCCAGCACCCGCTGCCCGGCCGCCGTCGGCGTCACCGCGCGGGACGTACGGCGCAGCAGCCGCACGCCGAGGGCGCGCTCCAGCGCGGCGAGCGTCCGCGAGACCGCCGCCTGGGAGACGCCGAGCGTGAGCGCGGCGTCGGTGAAGGAGCCCTCGTCGGCGATGGCGACGAGGCAGCGCAGATGACGCAGTTCCACATCCATGCGTCCAGCGTATGGATCGCGCGTCCCATGCATTTTGCGCAAGTCCCGGTCACGCGCACGATGCGGTGCATGCGCACAGCTTCCGCGTCGCGTCGGTACGGCGTGTCCCCCGACACCCCCGACGCCTTCTCCTCCGGGCGCCGGCGACTGGCCGGCGTCGCCGCCATGCTCGGCAGCGGTCTGTCCAACCAGACCGGCGCCGCCGTGGGCGCCCTCGCGTTCCCCGTCCTCGGCCCGGTCGGGGTGGTCGCGGTACGGCAGTACGTCGCCGCCGCCGTCCTGCTGCCCCTCGCCCGGCCCCGGCTGCGGGAGTTCACCTGGCGGCAGTGGTGGCCGGTGCTGCTGCTGGCCGTGGTGTTCGGCACGATGAACCTCAGCCTCTACAGCGCCGTCGACCGGATCGGCCTCGGGCTGGCGGTGACCCTGGAGTTCCTGGGCCCGCTGACCATCGCGCTGGCCGCCGTACGGCGCCGGCTGGACGCCTGCTGCGCGGTGCTCGCGGCGGCGGGGGTGGTGGTGCTGATGCGCCCGCGGCCCTCCGCCGACTACCTCGGGATGGGGCTGGGACTGCTCGCGGCTGCCTGCTGGGCGTCGTACATCCTGCTCAACCGGACGATCGGCACCCGGCTGCCCGGCGCGCAGGGGGCGGCCGCCGCGGCCGGGGTCTCGGCCGTACTGTTCCTGCCGGTCGGGCTGCTGGTGGTCGCGCACCGGCCGCCGGGCGCGGCGGCGGTGGGCTGCGCGGTGGCCGCCGGGGTGCTGTCCTCCGCGGTGCCCTACCTCGCCGACCTGCTGACCCTGCGGCACGTCCCCGCCCAGACCTTCGGCCTCTTCATGAGCGTCAACCCGGTACTGGCCGCACTGGTCGGCTGGCTCGTCCTCGGCGAGGCCCTCGGCGGCTGGGAGTACGCCGGAATCGGCGCGGTGGTCACCGCCAACGCGGTGAGCATGGTGCGGCGGCGGGGGTGAGCGGTGTCGGGTCGGGGGGCGTCCGGGGTGGGGCGCGGTTGTGAGGCGGGGGACGGTCGGGGCGCGGCAGGGAGTCGCGTGGCGCGGGTGACGGGGCGCTGGTCCGGCGCGCATGAGAGGGTGCCCGTCGGCGCGCGTGAGAAGGTGCCCGTCCGGCGCGCGTGAGAGGGGTGCCCGTCCGGCGCGCTCGGCGGGGCGCCCGACGGGTCGCGGGACGGGGAGTCCATACGGCCCGCAGGACAGGGAGCCCATACGGCCCGCGGGACGGGGAGCCCGCTCGGCCGGCGCGACGGTGCTCGGCCACCGCGCGCGGCGGCGCCCTCCCGGCGCGGGCACGGTCCCCGGCCGGCACGGCCGAGGCGGCCGCCGCGCGCCACGAGTCGCCCTTTCGGCGCCTGACCAGGTCCGAGCGGCGCGCACGAGTTCCGCCCGCCGCACGACCGGCGTCGCCCACCGCACGCCAAGCACCCCCGCCTACCGCGTCGCAGGCGTCATCCACGGCGTCGCCGACGTCATCCACTGCGCACCCGGAGGTGTCCGCCGTGTGGCGACGCGGGCGTCCGCCGCGACGGAGTGTCCGTTCGCGCGCTGGCCCCCGAGCAGATCGTCTGGGACGCCCGAGGTGACCGGGAAGGTGGTGTGGGAGTCGGCGGCCGGCCGTCAGGTGCGCGGCATCTGGCAGATCACGCCGGGCGTGGTGACCGACACCGAGGCGGACGAGCTGTTCGTGGTGATCAGCGGGTCGGCGTCGATCGAGGTCGAGGGCGGGCCGACGCTGACGGTCGGGCCGGGCGACATGGCGGTGCTGCGCGAGGGCGACCGTACGACGTGGACGGTGCACGAGACGCTGCGCAAGGCGTACGCGATCACTCTGTGAGCGGTGCGGCGGTCGTGCCCCTGATCTCGAGTGCCGGCCCGGCCAGGTGGGTGCGGCCCGCGCCGCCCGGCCGCTCGAAGCGGTCCAGCAGACAGCGCGCCGCACGGCGGCCGACCTCGTGGCTGGTGTCGTCGACCGTGGTGAGCCAGACGTGGCGCAGCCGGGCGATGCTCGTGTTGTCGTAGCCGGCGACGGACAGGTCGCGCGGGACGCGCAGGCCGAGTTCCGCGGCCGCCGACAACGCGCCGATCGCGGTGATGTCGTTGACGGCGAACACGGCGGTGGGCCGCTCCGGGCGGCTCAGCAGCCGGACGGTGCCGCGGTAGCCGCCCTCCTCGGTCATGTCGCCGGGCTCCACCACCGCCCGCTCCGCGAGACCGTGCTCGCGCATCACCGCCTCGAAGCCGCGCCGGCGCAGCTCCCCCACGGCGCCGTAGCCCGCGATGTGGGCGATGCGGCGGTGCCCGAGACCGATGAGGTGCTCGGTGACCAGGCGGGCGCCGTGCTCGTCGTCGCCCGCCACGACGTCGACGCCGGCCGGCACCGGTTCGCGGGCGCCGGCCACGACCACCGGGATCCGCTCGGCCGCCGCCCCGAGCGCCGCCGGGTCGGGCAGCGTGCCGACCACGACCAGGCCGTCTACGCGCAGGTCGAGCAGGGGACCGGCCGGGTCCTGGCCGGCCCGGCGGTTGAGGCGGGCGTCGGCCAGCAGCATGTGCAGGCCGTGGTCGTGCAGCAGCGAGTTGAGACCGTCGAGCAGGTCGACGAACCAGGGGTTGCGCAGGTCGTTCAGGAGGACGCCCACCGTGCGGGTGCGCCGCTCGCTGAGGCTGCGCGCGGCGGCGTTGGGGCGGTAGCCGAGGTCCCGGGCGGCCCGCAGCACGGCTTCCCGCTTCTCCGGCCGCACCTGCTCTGAGCCGCGCAGCACCAGCGAGACCAGCGACTTGGAGACACCGGCCCGGTCGGCCACGTCGCGGATCGTCGGCGGTCGCATGGATGGACCGTTCCACGCGGCGACACGGTCTGTCAAAGGGTTGACAGTCGGGTGAGATGCCGCTCAGGGTGGGCCGCCAGGCAAATGGAACGGTCCAAAGAGGGGTTCCCATGGTCGACTCGCTCGGTGTCGCCGTCGTCGGTTTCGGCTGGATGGGCCGGGTGCACACCCAGGCGTACGCGCGCGTGCCGCACCACTATCCGCGGCTGCCCCTGCGTCCGCGGCTGGTGACGGTCGCCGAGGACGTGCCGGGCCGGGCGGAGGAGGCCGCCGCGCGGTTCGGGTTCGCCTCGACGACCCGGGACTGGCGGGAGGTGGCCGCCGATCCGCGCGTGCGGGCCGTGAGCATCACCGCCCCCAACTTCCTGCACCGCGAGATCGGCGTGGCGATGGCGGAGGCCGGCAAGCACATCTGGATCGAGAAGCCGGTGGGCCTGTCGGCCGCGGACGCCCGGGCGGTGGCCGACGCCGTCGCCAGGGCCGGCGTGCAGGGCGCGGTCGGCTTCAACTACCGCAACGCGCCCGCCGTCGAGACGGCCCGCGACCTGATCGCCGCCGGCGAGATCGGCACGGTCACGCACGCCCGCGTCCGCCTCTTCAGCGACTACGCCGCCCACCCCGAATCCGCCCTGACCTGGCGCTACGAGCGGGAGCGCGGCGGCAGCGGCGTACTGGGCGACCTCGCCTCGCACGGCGCCGACCTCGCCCGCTTCCTGCTCGGCGACATCGACTCGCTGACCGCCGACACGGCCGTCTTCATCCCCGAGCGGGCCCGTCCCGCCGGCGCCACCGCCGGCCACGCCCGTGCCGTCGGCGGCGAGCTGGGGCCGGTCGAGAACGAGGACTACGTGAGCTGCCTGCTGCGCTTCGCCTCCGGCGCACGCGGCGTCCTGGAGGCCTGCCGGGTCTCGGTCGGCGAGCAGAACAACTACGGCTTCGAGGTGCACGGCACCAGGGGCGCGGTGTTCTGGGACTTCCGCCGGATGAACGAGCTGGGCGTGAGCCGCGGTACGGCCTACCAGGACCAGCCCGTCAGCACGGTGTACGCCGGCCCCGGCGACGGCGAGTTCGGTGCCTTCCAGCCGGGCGCGGCCAACGCGATGGGCTACGACGACCTGAAGGTCATCGAGGCGTACCGCTTCCTGCGCTCCATCGCCGAGGACAGGCCGTACGGCGCCACCCTGACGGACGCGGTGCACAGCGCGGCGGCGCTGGACGCGATGAGCGCGTCGGCGCGCGGCGGGGGCTGGGTGCCGGTGCGGGCGTGAGTGCGCCCGGCTCACCCCGTCGCCGGCCGCGGCGGCGTGTTGTACGGGGTGACCACCTGGATGGGGGACGGCAGGGGCGGGGCGGCGGGGGGCAGGGCGCCGTGGGCCCGCATGATCAGGTGGCAGGCCTCGCGCAGGTCGTGGCGCAGGTCGTGGTGGAGGACGGCGGACAGGCGGTGCTCGCGCAGCAGGCGGGTGTTGTCGTGGTCCAGGTCGTGCGCGATGAAGACGGCGCACTCGCGGCCGAGGTCGTGGAAGGCGCGGAGCGTGGCGACGTTGCCGCCGCCGATCGAGTAGACCGCGCGGATCGCGGGGTCCCGTTCGAGGGCGGCGCGGACGAGGTCGTACTGGGTGGCGTCGAGGCCCTGGCCCTCGGTGATCTCGACGAGGGTGCGGTCGGGGCGGCGGGCGCGCAGGGTGGCCCGGAAGCCCATCTCGCGCTCCTCCTCGTTGCGGAAGAAGCCGCTGCTGAGGCTGGTGAGGACGTGTGCCGGACGGTCGCCCAGCCACTGGTCCATGAGGTAGGCGGCGGTGGCGCCGGCCGCGCGGTTGTCGATGCCGACGTAGCCGACGCGGGCGCTGGCGGGCAGGTCGGTGGCGAGGGTGACCACGGGGACGCCCGCGGCGGACAGCCGGGCGACCGCCGCGGTGACCTCGGGGACGTCCGGCGCCTTGAGGATCACCCCCTGCGAGCCGCGCCGGGCGATCCGGTCCAGTGTGGCGAGCTGTTCCCCGACGGGGCCGGTCTCGCGGAAGTGGAAGCGGGAGCGCACCACCGCCGGGTGCAGTCCGGGCAGTTCGGCCTCCAGCGCGGTCCGCACGGCGGTGGTGAACCGCTCCGGCGCCTGCATCACGATGTCGATCATGAAGGTGCGGCCGACGAGCCGGACCTGGGTGCGCTGGCGGTCCAGATCGGCGATGGCCCGGTGCACCTCCTGCGCCGTGCTCGGGCGCACCCCGCCGCGCCCGTTGAGCACGCGGTCGACGGTGGCCTCGCTCAGCCCCGCCTGACGTGCGATCTCCCGGAGGGGGAAGGGGTGGCCCACGCGCGGCTCCTCGGGTTTCGGCTTGAGGGGTTTTTGATGGCTTCCTGCTGGTTGTTCGAGGGGTTTGTCAGGACAAGAATGACAGCACTTCGCCGGCCGTGTCACCGGCACCGAGAGGACGACGATGGCCGCTGCCCCCTGGCTGTCCGCGCGCGACTGCGACCTCGGCGCGTTCCGCGCGCTGGTCGAGCGGACCACCGATCCCGCCGACGTGCCGCACGCCGCCGCCGTGGAACTCAACGTGCCGGTGTACGACGCCGGACGCCTCCGTGACCGCCCTGACCGGCCCGACCGTCGCGCCCTGCAGGCCGAGCTGGTCCGGGTGCTCACCGACGGTCCCGGAATGGTGGTGTTCCGCGGGGCCTTCCCGGACCGGGCGGTCGTGGAGCGGGTCGGCGAGGTGTTCGACGCGCTGATCGCCGGGCAGCGCGCCGCGGGCACCGCGGCCGGGGACCACTTCGCCGCGCCGGGCGCCAACGACCGGGTGTGGAACGCGCTGGAGAAGACGGCGCTGTACGACCCGGAGGCGTTCGCCGACTACTACGCCAACGACGTGCTCGCCCTGGTCGCCGAGGCCTGGCTCGGCCCCGGCTACCAGGTCACCTCCCAGGTCAACGTGGTCAACCCCGGCGGCGCGGCGCAGACCCCGCACCGCGACTACCACCTGGGCTTCCTCTCCGACGAGGCCGCGGCCGCCTACCCGGCGCACGTCCACCGCCTCTCCCCCGTGCTCACCCTGCAGGGCGCCGTCGCGCACCGTGACATGCCCGTGAAGTCCGGGCCGACGATGTACCTGCCGTACTCGCAGCGCTACGAGCCGGGCTACCTGGCCTGGCGGCGCCCCGAGTTCCGGGAGTACTTCGCCGCGCACCACGTGCAGCTGCCGCTCGCCGTGGGCGACGCCGTCTTCTTCAGCCCGGCCCTCTTCCACGCCGCCGGACGCAACCGCTCCGCCGGCATCCGGCGCATGGCCAACCTCCTCCAGATCTCGTCCGCCTTCGGGCGGGCCATGGAGACGGTCGACCGTGAGGCGATCGTGAACGCCGTGTATCCGGTGCTGCTGAAGCGGCGCGCCGAGGGGGCGGACGAGGCGTGGCTGGACCGCGTGCTCGCCGCGAGCGCCGAGGGCTACCCCTTCCCCACCGACCTCGACCTCGACCCGCCGGTCGCCGGACTCGCCCCGCCCGCGCAGGCGGACGTCGTCCGGCGAGCGCTGCGCGAGACCTGGACGCCCGAGGCGCTGCGGGACGCGCTGCGGGCCCGCGCCGAGCGGCGCCAGAGCTGAAAGGACCCCGTACGCATGGGACTTCTCGACGACAAGGCCGTCCTGGTCAACGGCGGCAGCCAGGGCGTCGGCGCGGCCGTCGCGCGGGCCGCCGTCCGCGAGGGCGCGGCCGTGGCCGTCACCGGGCGGCGCGCCGGGCCCGGCGAGGCGCTGGTGGCGGAGCTGGGCGGCGGGGCGAGGTTCATCCGGGCGGACCTGGCCGACGCCGAGCGGGCGAGGTCGGTCGTGGCGGAGGTCGTCGACGCGTACGGCCGGATCGACTGCCTGGTGAACGCCGCGGGCCTCACCGACCGCGGCACCCTGCTCGACACCACGCCCGAGCTGTTCGACCGGCACATCGCCGTCAATCTCAGGGCGCCGTTCTTCGCGATGCAGGCGGCCGTCGCGGACATGGTGGCGCGCGGGGCGCCCGGCACGATCGTCAACGTCATCACGTCGTCGGCGCACGGCGGCCAGCCGTTCCTCGCGCCGTACGTCGCCGCGAAGGCCGGTCTCGCCGGCCTCACCCGGAACGCGGCGCACGCGCACCGCTGGGACCGGATCCGGATCAACGGCCTGAACATCGGCTGGACGGCCACCGAGGGCGAGGACGCGACGCAGCGGGCCTTCCACGGCGCCGGCGACGACTGGCGGGAGCGGGCCGCCGCCCGGCTCCCGATGGGCCGGCTGGGGCAGCCCGACGAGATCGCCGACTTGGTGGTGTTCCTGCTGTCCGACCGGTCCGGCGTGGTCACCGGATCGGTGATCGACTGGGACCAGAACGTGCTCGGCGCCCTCGACTGAGGACCCGCGCCCGGACCCGCCCCCGACAACCCCGCACCCCGCGCCCCGCACCCCGCGCCCGGCAACCGCTCATCCTCCTCATCCCGACCTCGCACCCCGCACCCTCGCACCCTCGCACTTCCGCACCCCCGCAAGGAGCAGTCCCCATGCGTATCGGAATCCTCGGCCTCGGCCGCATCGGCGCCTTCCACGCCGAGACCCTCGCCGGACTCGACGTGGTCGAGTCGCTGGTGCTGACCGACCCGTTCACGGACGCCGCGAAGAGTGCCGCGGAGCGGTTCGGCGGCGAGGTCGTGGACTCGCCGGAGGCCCTGTTCGCCGCCGGTGTGGACGGCATCGTGATCGCGGCCGCGACGGACGCCCACCCGGCGCTGATCCGGGCCGGGGCCGCGGCCGGCGTCCCGGTGTTCTGCGAGAAGCCCGTCGCCCGGACGATGCGCGAGGGCGTCGAGGTGCTGGAGGCCGTACGGGACAGCGGCGTGCCGGTGCAGATCGGCTACAACCGCCGTTTCGACGCCGGTTTCGCCGCCGCCCGCGCCGCCGTGCGCGGCGGCGAGCTGGGCCGGCTGCACACCGTGCGGTCGACCACCCTGGACCCGGCGCCGCCGCCCGCCGCGTACATCGCCGCCTCCGGCGGCATCTTCCGGGACTGCTCCGTGCACGACTTCGACATCATCCGCTGGGTGACGGGCCGTGAGGTGACCGAGGTGTACGCCGCCGGCGGCAACCGGGGCGCCGGCTACATCCGGGAGGCGGGCGACGCGGACACCACCGGCGCCGTCCTCACCCTGGACGACGGCACGCTCGCGGTCGTGTCCAACTCCCGTCACAACGGCCGGGGTTACGACGTCCGGATGGAGCTGCACGGCTTCGATGACTCCATCGCGGTCGGTCTGGAGGACAAGCTGCCGCTGCGCTCGGTGGAGCCGGGGACGGCCTTCCCGGCCGGTCCCCCGCACGACTTCTTCATGGACCGCTTCGCCGCCGCCTACCGCGCCGAACTCACCGCGTTCACCGAGGTCGTGGCCGGTAGCCGGCCCTCGCCGTGCACGATCGGGGACGCCCTGGAGGCGGGCTGGATCGCCGAGGCGTGCACGCGGTCGCTGCACGAGCACCGGCCGGTGACGGTCGACGAGGTCCGCGCCGCCTGACCGGGTGGCGGGCGGCGGGTGAGGGAGGCCGGGGGCGAGCACCCGAGCAGCACTTTGTGGGGGACAGCGAGCCCGCACCCGGCCTCCTCAGTCCGCAATCTTCCACACCGGCCGCCCGGCCGCCCGCCGAGCGCGTCCGGACGGCGGTCACCCGCGCGGGGTTGCGCGCTCAGGGCGCCGAAAGCACCAGGCGGCGGGCGAAGTTGCGGTAGCCGAGACGGGCGAACGCGGCGGCCATCGGGGTGTTCGCGAGATCGGTGTCGGCGCGTACGACGTCCGCTCCGGCCTCCTCGGCGAGGAAGCGGGTGGTCTCGGCGAGGAGGTCGTCCGCGTAGCCCCGGCCGCGGTGCTCGGGCAGGACGCCGAGGTAGCCGACGACGTGGACGCTGGTGTTGCGGGAGGGCAGCGCTAAGCCGACCGGCCGGCCGCGCGGGGTCTCGGCGATCCGCCACCAGGCGCGGTCGCCGGGCATCTCGTCGCGGTAGAAGGCGACGTCCTTGCGGGCCTGCCGCTCGGCGCCCAGAGCCGCGGCGCCGGAGCGGGACCCGGCGTCGAGGGTGCCTTCCAGGACCCGGCGGAACAGGTCGACGAAGACCTCGTCGTCCGGTTCGGCCCGGAAGCGCAGCCGGCCGGAGGGCCGGGGGACGCCGGTCTCGGGGGTCCACTCGAAACGGAGCCGTTCGAGGGAGGCGGTGAGCCCGGCGCGGCGGGCGGCCTCCCGGCGCCAGCCGAGGGCGGCGACCGCCTCGGAACGCTCACGCCAGTCGCCCGGAAGCAGCACGTGGTAGTCCGGCGGGCTGTCCAGCCCGGCCTCGGCGAAGGCGGAGTGCGCGGCGGTGAGCAGGCGGACCGCCAGGACCGTACGGCTGTCGTCACCGGCCTCGGTGTCACGACGGTCCTCCGGGGCGCGGGGGTCCGCCGGGCCGGGGGCGTCGTCCGGCGCGCCGGAGTCCTCCGCGTCGCGGACGTTCAGTACGTCGAGGGCGGCGGGCAGGGGGTCGTCGGGGCCGCCCCACCAGGTGGCGAGGGCGCACGGCTCGCCGCCGTCCTCGTGTTCCGCGAGCCAGGTCCACTCGGGCCGGTACTCGCCGGTGGCGAGCCGTGCGCGGAAGGCGTCGGCGTCGGCCCAGACGCCGATCCGGCCGGCGGGCAGCAGCGGCAGGACGCGGTCGACGTCGGCGTCGGCGTCGGTCAGGGTGCGGATGATCACGAGGCCTCCCGGCCGGCCGGAGTGGCGGGCCCGTCGCCGACCCGGTCGAGGAAGCCGGCGATCAGCGGGGCGATCTCGGGCAGGTGGTCCTCCAGGGCGAAGTGGCCGGTGTCGAACAGGTGGAGTTCGGCGTCGGGCAGGTCGCGCAGATAGGCGCGGGCGCCGTCGGGGGTGAAGAAGGGGTCACGGGTTCCCCAGACGATGAGGGCCGGCGGGCGGTGGGCGCGCAGCCAGGCCTGCCAGTCCGGGTAGGCGGCGAGGTTGCTCCGGTAGTCGTAGGCGAGGGCGAGCTGGGCCTGCTTGCGGCCCGGCTGGTCGAGGAAGTACTGGTCGAGCAGCCAGCCCTCGGGGGCGACGAGCGCCGGGTCGGCCGTGCCGCCCTCGTACTGGGCGCGGGTGGCGGGGAGGGTGAACAGGTCCAGGACGGTCTGCTCGGCGCCGGGGGTGTCGGGGGTGAGGGCGGTGAACGCGCGGGCGGCGTCGGAGAGTCCGTCGAGGTAGGCGTTGCCGTTCTGCACGACGAGGCCGGCGACCCGCTCGGGGTGCCGCCGCGCGAGGCGCAGGCCGACCGGGGCGCCGAAGTCGAAGAGGTACAGGACGTACCGGGTCAGGCCGAGGCGTGCGGTGAAGCCCTCGACGACGTCGGTGAGGCGGTCGAAGGAGTAGGTGAACCCGTCGGGGGCGCGGGTGTGGCCGAAGCCGGGGTAGTCCGGGGCGATCAGCCGGTAGTGGCGGCCGAGGGTGTCGATGAGCCGCCGGAACTGGTGGGAGGCGGACGGGAATCCGTGCAGGAGCAGCAGCACGGGTGCGTCGGGGCGGTCGGGCAGGGACTCGCGGTAGAAGACGTCGACCCCGTCGACGTCCAGGTGCCGGTGTGCGGTGCGGGCGGGTGGGCTGAGGCGCGGCGTGGTCACCGAGGCTGTCATGCGTCAGTCATACGCCGACGCCTTCTAATGCGTCAATCGCTTTATGTAGCATTAGAGCTGTGTACGCCAGCGAACCGCCGACCGGCGAGCCCCTGCCCCTCGACCTCGTCAACACCCGTTTCGGGACCGGCGCGAGCCGTACGGACCTGCTCGCCACGCCCGACGGACTGGCCGCCTGGCTGACCCGGCAGGCGGACCGGCTGGGCCCGGAAGCGCTCGCCCCCGCCTCCCCCGAGGCCGGACTTCCCCCCTCCCCCACCGAAGCGGACCGGCCCCTCTCCCCCACCGAAGCCGGCCTGCCCCTCGCTCCCGCCGAGACCGACCTGCCCCTCCACCTCACCGAGGCCGACCTCCCCCCGGTGCACGCCGTGCGCGACCACATCGAGGCGGCGCTGCGCGCCCTGATGGCGGGGCGGCGGCCGCCCGAGGCCGCGCTGCGCGGACTCGCCGACGCCCAGCGCGCCGCCCCGGCGGTGCGCGTCCCGTTCTGGGACGGGACGGCGGTCGTCGCGCCGCCGCGCCGCACCGGACCGCTCGGCGTCCGGCTGGCCGCGCTGCTCGCGGAGTCCGCCGTCACGCTGCTGGCCGATCCGGCGGTCGCCCGGGTCAGGCAGTGCGCGGCCGACGACTGCGTCCTGCTGTTCCTGCCCGCGCACCCGCGCCGCCGCTGGTGCTCCCCCACCCGCTGCGGCAACCGGGTCCGCGTCGCGCGGCACTACCGGCGGCGGAAGGAGGCGTGACAGCTCCCCGGCGCTGAGGGCCCTGCGCCACCGACACCCCCGTCACGGCGCCCATGCGTCACGCGGATGCGTAGACGTGCCGTACCGCCGCTCGTACGGTCTGCGCAACCGTGGGGCCGCGCCGCCCCGGAGCCCTGGAGTGCCGGAGTGCCGATGCGCCGTCGCAGCTCGTCCCTCTCCCCCGCCCTGGTCCTGCTGGGCCTGGGTGTCTTCCTGCTGGTTCTCGCGCCGATGCTGGTGTGGTACGTGAAGCCGCGCGCGGCGGCGAACCCGGTCGGCATCGACGTCACGGCCGTCTACACCGGCACCGGCAGCTACTTCGACGTCGGTGCGGCCGAGACGCTTCACGACCGGCGGATCACCGTCACCCAGCGGGTACGCGGCGACGTGGCGGACAGCGAGCGCAGCGGACGCGCGGTGTGGGACATCGTGACCACCGTCGACACGGACGCGTCGCTGCCCGCCGCCGACCCGCACGACGCGCTGGACTTCTCCACCGACCGCTGGGTCACCGACCGCACCACCAACCGGCCCGCCCAACTGCTGCGACGAGCAGCCGTACCACGAGGGCGAGGCGTACCTGAAGTTCCCGTTCGGCGCGGAGAAGCGCCCCTACAGCTGGTGGGACAGCCAGCTGGGCTCGACGGTCACCCTCTCCTACCGGGGCACCGAGGAGATCCGCGGCCACCGCGGCTACGTCTTCACCGGCACCGTCCCGCCGACGAGGGTCGGCACCCGCCAGGTGCCGGGCGCGCTGGTCGGCCGGCCGGGCGCCGAACAGGTGCTCGCCGAGGAGTGGTACGCCAACCACGGCATCCGGCTGGTCGTCGACCAGGCCACCGGCCGCACCCTGTACGCCCGGCTCGGCCCGCGCCGCACGCTGCGCGCCCCGGGCGGCGGCAAGGACGCCGTGGTGCTGCTCGACGTCCCGAGGCTCACCCACACCGAGGCGACCCAGGAGTTCGCGGTGAGCCGCGCGAAGGAGGACAACGCGCGGCTGCGCGCGGTGGGGTGGACCGTGCCGGTGGTGTCGGCCGCCACGGGGAGCGTGCTCGCGGCGGGCGGCGGGCTGCTGCTGGCCAGGGGCGGACGGCGGCGCCCGGGGGCGCACGACGCCGCCTGAGCGCCGCCGGGCGGGCGGGATCCGCCGAACGGGTCGCGGCGGTCCGCGCCGACGCTGCCACAATCCTCATTGCGCGCTGGAGCGGGGTCTGCCGCGCCAGGCCGCGCTCGTCACCCAGGCCGAACCCCGTTCCGCGCGCGCGGGCCGGTGAGGGCGTCGTGCACGTGCGGCCCGCCCGGCAGGCGGGCGGTGCGGTGCCGGTGCTGCACATCCGGTGCGTGCCGCACGGTGCGGCGGAGCAGGGGGACGACGGGGTGGGCCCGGACGGCGGCAGCGTGATCGTCAACGGGGCGGAGTTCGTGCACCACCGCTGAGCCGCACCACCGCCGGGCGGGCGGTGGCGGGCGGCGAGGGCGGGCCGTCAGGCGCCGCAGGAGCGCAGGAAGCGGCGGGTGCGGACCGCGATGGGCAGCGGCTTGTCCGGCTCGCAGGGGTACATGTCCTGCTCGACGATCGCGAACAGTTCCACGCCGAGGGCCTGGGCGGCCGTCAGCACCGGCTCCAGCTCCGGCACCCCGGAGGGCGGCTCGCACATCACACCGCGCCGCACGGCGGGCCCGAACGGGATCTCGTGGGCGACGACGTCGGCCAGGATCTCCGGGTCGACCTGCTTGAGGTGGAGGTAGCCGATGCGCTCGCCGTACGTCTCGATCAGCTTGACGCTGTCGCCGCCGCAGTAGGCGTAGTGCCCGGTGTCCAGGCAGAGGCTGACGAGGTCGGAGTCGGTGGAGTCGAGGAAGCGCTCGACGTGCGCCTCGGTGTCGATGTGGGTGTCGGCGTGCGGGTGGACGACGATGTCCAGGCCGTAGGTCTCCTTGACCTCGTGGCCGAGGCGTTCCATGCCCTTGGTCAGGTAGGCCCACTGCGCGCCGGTCAGCTCCGGCGGCTCCAGGATCTCGGCGGTCTTGTCGTCCCGCCAGAAGGAGGGGATGACGACGAGGTGCCTGGCGCCCATCGCCTGGGTGAGGGCGGCGACCTGGGCGACGTGCTCCCAGGTGGCGTCCCAGACGGCGGGGCCGCGGTGCAGGCCGGTGAAGACGGTGCCCGCGGAGACCTTCAGGTTCCGTTTGGCCACCTCGTCGGTGAGGCGGGCCGGGTCGGTCGGGAGATAGCCGTACGGGCCGAGTTCGATCCAGGAGTAGCCGGCCTCGGCGACCTCGTCGAGGAAGCGGTCCCAGGGCACCTGGCGCGGGTCGTCGGCGAACCAGACGCCCCAGGAGTCGGGGGCGGAGCCGACCCGGATGCGGTCGAGCACAGGGGCCATGTCAGGTGTTTCCTTCCGAACGGGGCGCGGGGGCGGACGCGGGGGCGCCCTCGGGGCCGGGCTCGTCGGGGAGTTCACCGACGTCGACGCCGCGGACCGGGGCGAGTTCGTGTTTGAGGGCGGCGAGTTCGGCACCGCCGGCCATGTGGTTGGTCAGCTCCTCCAGGGTGACCTGGCTGCGGTCGGCGGACAGTTCCAGGGTGCCGAGGCGGAGCACGCTGAAGTGGTCGCCGACCAGGTAGGCGTGGTGGGGGTTGTGGGTGATGAAGATGACGCCGAGGCCGCGGTCGCGGGCGGCGGCGATGTACTTCAGCACCACCCCGGACTGCTTGACGCCGAGGGCGGCGGTGGGCTCGTCGAGGATGAGGACGCGGGCGCCGAAGTGGACGGCGCGGGCGATGGCGACGCACTGGCGCTGGCCGCCGGAGAGGGTGCCGATGGGCTGTTCGAGGTCGTCGAGGACGATGCCCATGGCACGCAGTTCCTCGTCGGCGGTCCGCTTCATCGTCTCGATGTCGAGGCGGCGGACCGGCCAGGGCCCCTTGGTGATCTCGGAGCCGAGGAAGAAGTTCCGCCACACCGGCATCAGCGGGACGGTCGCGAGGTCCTGGTAGACGGTGGCGATGCCCCGGTCGAGGGCTTCGCGCGGGGTGGAGAAGCGGACCGGTTCGCCGTCGACCAGGAACTCGCCCTCGGTGTGCTGGTGCAGCCCGGAGACGATCTTGATGAGGGTGGACTTGCCGGCGCCGTTGTCGCCGAGCACGCACGTCACCCTGCCCGGCCGGACGGTCAGGTCGACGCCGTGCAGGGCGCGGATGTTGCCGTACGACTTGCCGGCCGCGCGCAGTTCGACGAGGGGGGTCTCGGTCGCGGTGGTCATGGGTGGCTACCTCCGGGTCGCGGTCCTGCGGACCCACAGATTGATCAGGGTGGCGCCGAGCAGCATCACGCCGAGGAAGGCCTTGAACCAGTCGGGGTTCCAGCCGGCGTAGACGATGCCCTGCTGCACCATGCCGAACATGAAAGCACCGAAGACCGGGCCGATCGCGGAGCCGTAGCCGCCGGTGAGGAGGCAGCCGCCGATCACCGCCGCGGCGATGTAGATCAGCTCCTGGCCGACGCCCTCGCCGGACTGCACCGTGTTGAAGGAGAACAGCTGGTGCATGCCGACGAACCAGGCGCCGAAGCCGACCAGCATGAACAGGGAGATCTTGGTGAAGGTGACCGGGACGCCGACGGCGCGGGCGCTGTCCTTGTTGCCGCCGACGGCGAAGATCCAGTTGCCGTACCTGGTGCGCAGCAGGACCCAGGTGGCGAGGGCGGCGAAGACCAGCCACCACACGACGGTGATCTTCACCTGGACGCCGCCGACGTCGAAGGAGGAGGCGAAGAGCGCCTTGGCCTGGCCGAAGCCGTCCATGTCGCTGATGTCGTCGGTGGCGACGTTGCCGGTGATCAGCTTGGTGACGGCGAGGTTGACGCCCTGGAGGATCAGGAAGGTGCCGAGGGTGACGAGGAAGCTCGGCAGTCCGGTCCGCACCAGCATCCAGCCGTTGAACAGGCCGATCGCGAGGGAGGCGACGAGTGCGGCGATCACGCCGACCCAGACGTTCATGGTGAGCTGGTAGCTGATCATGCTGGCGGTGAGCGCGGAGGTGATCACCGCGACGCCGGACGACAGGTCGAACTCGCCGCCGATCATCAGCAGCGCCACCGGCAGGGCCATGATCCCGATGGTGGACGACTGGTAGAGGATGTTCGCCATCGAGCTGCCGTCGCGCACCGCGGGCGCGGCGACCAGGAAGAACACGAACACGGCGACGGCGCCGAGGAAGACGCCGACCTCCGGGCGGGCGAGCAGGCGCAGCGCGGGCGGGCGCCGGGCGGTGCGCCCGTCGGTCTGCCGGGAGCCGGGGGCCGGTGGGGTGGTCACCGGCGGCGCGGCCTGCGGGGTCGTGCTCATCACCGGGTGCCCTTCGCGGCGAACTGCGCGACCTGTTCGACGTTGGACTTGTCGACGAAGGCCGGTCCGGTGAGCACCGGCTGCTCGCCGCCGCCGCTGTAGTTGCCGTTGTTCTCGTAGAGCCACAGGGAGTCGACCGCGAGGTAACCCTGGAGGTAGGGCTGCTGGTCGACGGCGAACTCGATGGAGCCGTCGCTGATGGCGCCGGTGAGCTGCTTGTTGAGGTCGAAGGTGGCGATCCTGGCCTCGCTGCCGGACTCGGACACGGACTGCGCGGCGGTGAGCGCGAACGGGGCGCCGAGGGTGACGACGTAGTCGATGGCGTCGTCCTCCTTGAGCTTGGCGCTGATCGTGGACTTGACCGAGGGCATGTCGGTGCCGTTGACGTAGAGGGTCTCGGTGTCGCCGGAGAAGGTCTTCTTCACGCCGTCGCAGCGCTGGGTGAGGCCGATGTTGCCCTGTTCCTGGATGACGCAGACGGCCTTCTTCGCGCCGGTCTCGTTCAGCCGCTTGCCGAGCGCCTCGCCGGCCACGTTCTCGTCCTGCCCGAAGAACTGCATGAGGCCGAGTTTCTGCCACTCGCTGACCCCGGAGTTGAGGCCGACCACGGGTATCCCGGCGGCCTTCGCCTTGGCGATCACGTCCTTGAGGGCGTCGGGCTTGGCGAGGGTGATCGCGATGCCGTCGACCTTCTGGTCAATCGCGTTCTGCACCAGGTTGGCCTGGTTGCCGGCGTTGGGGTCGGCCGAGTAGACGAGCTTGACGTTGTCCTTGTCGGCGGCGGTCTGGGCGCCCTTGCGGACGATGTCCCAGAAGGTGTCGCCGGGCGACTGGTGGGTGATCAGGGCGACCGTCATCCGGGGTGTGCCGGCCTTGCCCGCGGCGGCGCCCCCGGCCGCCGGCTCCTCGGCCTTCTTGCCGCCGGAGCTGCTGGAGCAGCCCGCGAGGACCAGGGCCGCTGCCGCTGCCACGGCCAGGGCGGAGGTGATGCTGCGGGAGCGGGACGAGCGGTCCCGAGGAGTGCGGTCCATCTTTCCTGCACCTCACTGTGCGACGGGGGAAGCACGGCTCTTGCCTTGCGGCTGTTGCGTCGAGGCCTCGCGGCTCTTGCGTTGAGACCGGATTCCATCCCTTGGCACGCCCCCTGTCAATACTTTGTCAAGACATCATTTCACAAACAGGTCCGAATGTAAGTACAAATGATGGACAAGGGTCGCGCCCGCCGTCTACACCTGGTGACCGACCGCCCACCGGAGGTGTCCCCGTGGCGAGCACCGTCTCCGCACTCGATGCCGTGCGCCTCACCCTCGACCGCACCAGCCCGGTCCCCCTCTACCACCAGCTCGCCCGGCAGCTGGAGGAGGCGATCGAGCAGGGGGCGCTCGCCCCCGGGAACCTGCTCGGCAACGAGACCGGCCTCGCCGCCCGGCTCGGACTGTCCCGGCCGACGGTCCGTCAGGCCATCCAGTCACTGGTCGACAAGGGACTGCTGGTGCGCCGCCGCGGGGTGGGCACCCAGGTGGTGCACACCCAGGTCCGGCGCCCGCTCGAACTGAGCAGCCTGTACGACGACCTGCGCGCCGCGGGACAGGATCCGGCCACCCGCGTGCTGCGCAACGAACGCGTCCCCGCACCCGCCGACGCGGCCGCCGCGCTCGGCGTTCCCGAGGGCACCGAGGTCGTCGTCCTGGAGCGGCTGCGGCTCACCCACGGCCGGCCGGTGGCCTTCCTCCGCAACCACCTGCCGGCGGACCTGCCCGGCCCGGACACCGCCCGGCTGGAGACGACCGGCCTCTACCGCCTGCTGCGCGCCGCGGGCCGCAGCCCGCGCAGCGCCCACCAGACCGTCGGCGCCCGCTGCGCCACCCCGGCGGAAGCGGCCCTCCTCGACGAACCCGCGGGCGCGGCCCTGCTCACCATGCGGCGCACCGCCTACGACGACACCGGCCGCCCCGTCGAGTACGGCACCCACGTCTACCGCGCCTCGCGCTACGCCTTCGACTTCCGGCTGCTGCTGCGGACGTGAGCGGGTGAAGTGCGCCCCGAGCGGAAGCGCTTCAGGACGCCTGCTGCTGTGACGCCAGGAGCCGCTCGGCGCGGTAGGCCGAGGCGTCGAGTTTGGCGAGGACGCCGACGCTGGCCACGTTGGGCAGGATGAGCTGGTAGAGGCGGGAGATCTCCTCGGCCAGGCCGAGCCCGTCCGGCAGCGCCTCGGTCACCAGCTGCACCCCGGTCCAGGCGCCGACGGTCAGCCGTGCGATCTCCTCGGGGACCGCGTGCGGCAGCAACTCGCCGCGCCTCTTGGCCTCGACGAGCAGATCCCGGCCGACGTCGATCCAGTCGGGCCAGCGGGTCCCGAACAGGCCGCGCGCCCGCGGATCGACGGACAGCTGGACGGCGGCCCGCAGCATCGGCTCCCTGGGCAGCCGGTAGGCGAGCAGCAGTCCGAGGTCCACCCACTCCTGGAGCTTGTACGTCTGCGGGATGATCCCCTCGCGGGTCACCGCGCGGGCGAGCACCCCGTGCGCCATGGCCTCCTTGGTCGGGAAGTGGAAGTAGAGGGCGCCGCGGGTCAGCCCGGTCCGCTCCACCAGCGCCGCGATGGTGGCGGCCTCGTAACCGACCTCGATGAACAGGCTCGCCATGGCCTCGAGAATGGAATCACGCGTGCGGATCGCACGCTCCTGCCGCGCCACTCGGCCGCCCCCAGACTCGCCCCCACGTCCAGGGAACGCTGATCACATCAAGTCCTACCGAAGGTTCGGTATGTTACCAAGTCCGGTGCGCGGAGCCGGAGACGGGGGGATTCTCCGGCTCCGCGGACCGCGGCGGGCGTCCGTCACTGGTTGACGAAGCCGCCGTCGACGGGCAGCACCGTTCCGGTCAGGAACGGGCAGCGGTCGCTCAGCAGCCACGCCGCGGCGGCGGCGATCTCCTCCGGATCGGCCGTACGGCCCTGCGGGGTCATCGCGTTGACCGTCTGCTCCAGGCCCGGGTTGCGCCGGAACCAGTCCTCGGTGATCTCGCTGCGCGTGGTGCCGGGGGCGATGGCGTTCACCCGGATGCCCTGCTGGGCGTACTCGTCGGCCGCCGCCCTGGTCAGGCCGACCACCGCGTGCTTGGCGGCGACGTAGGGGGCGGCCGCGGGGATCGCGACCAGCCCCGCCACGCTGGAGTTGTTGACGACGGCGCCCCCGCCGTGCCGCAGCATGGCCGCGATCTCATGGCGCAGGCAGTTCCACACGCCGCGGACGTTGACGTCCATGACGGTGTCGTAGACGTCGTCGGTCATCAGGTGCAGCGGAGTGCGGTCCCCGCCGATGCCGGCGTTGTTGAACGCCCCGTCCAGCCGCCCGTACTCGGTGACGGCGAACTCGACGGCCCGGGCCGCGTCGTCGACGACGGTGACGTCGCAGCTCACGTACGCGGCCTCGGCACCCTTGGCCCGCAGTTCCCCGGTGAGCCGCGCCAGCCGGTCCACCCGGCGGGCGGCGAGCACGACCGTCGCCCCCTCCTGGGTGAACACTTGTGCCGCGGCCGCGCCTATGCCACTGCTCGCTCCGGTGATCAGGACGACTTTCCCGGCGAGGAGATCACTGTTCATGGCGTGTGCCTACCACAGGCCGCGCCAGTGCCCTCAGGTCCGCCGCGTACTTCGCGACAAGATCGCGGGAGAGGCTGGGGATGTCCTGGTGGGCGCCGATCCCGCCGGTCCGCACCGCCGCGCGGAACCGCTCGGAGGGGATGACCGATCCGGGCACCGGCTCCTCGGGCTCCTTGAAGCCGTGCAGGATGGGCAGCGCGGCGTATTGCCGCTGGTCCTCGGGCAGGGCGCGCATCGCCGCCTCGAACCGGACGTACCAGTCGGCGTAGTCCTCGACCCGTTCGATGCGGTGCCCGGACTCCGTCAGCCAGTCGACGAAGGTGTCGAGGGAGACACCGTCGTCGTGGGGGTTCACGAGACTGAACGTCCGGTACTCGTCGGTCGCCCCGTCGCGGCCGCCGAGCGCGACGACGGCGGCGGCCGTGAAGTCGACGGGCAGACCGTCGTAGTGGGCCCTCGCGCCGTCGGCGCGGTAGAAGCTGCGCGGCGCGATGCCGGTGGCGAGCACGCTGAACAGCAGCCGGCTGAACATGTCGGGGACGTTCAGCTGTCCGCCGTACCGGCTGTGCGCCAGGATCATGTTGGACCGGAACGTGGTCACCGGCAGCCCGCACAGGTCGTGCGCCTCCCGCAGCAGCACCTCACCGGCCCACTTGCTGGCGGCGTAACCGCCGGCGTAGCCCCCGTCGACGGGCAGCGCCGGCATGGCCTCGCGGACGTCGGAGTCCTCGTCGAGCGCGGGCTGTCCCGGGCGGGCGGTGGCGACGGCGACGCTGGAGATGTACGTGACCGGCTTCATCCGGCGGGTCAGCGCCAGCTGGATCAGCTCGGCGGTGCCGACCACGTTGGCGTCGAACAGGTGCGGGTACGGCAGCACGTGGTTGACCAGGGCGCCCGCGTGGACGATCAGGTCGACCTCGTCGGCCAGCCGGTCCCAGGTGGCCTGGTCCAGCCCGAGCCGCGGCTCGGCCATGTCGCCCGCGATCACCTCCAGACGGTCCGCGGCGAGCTTCTCGTAGGTGCGGACCAGCTCCGGGTCGCCGCTGTCGAAGGCGGCGTCCAGGCGGCGCCGGGCCGCCTCGGCGTCCTTGCCGCGCACCAGCGCGATCAGCCGGCCGCCGGCCGGTAGTTCCTCCAGCCACTGCAGGGCGAGGAACCGGCCGAGATAGCCGCTCGCCCCGGTCAGCAGCACGGTCCGCGGCGCCCCCTGCGGCCGGGGCAGCGCCGCCGCGTCGGTGAGGGTGCGCGCGTCGATGAACCGGTCGAGCGTGAGGTCCTTGGCGTACACCTCGGTGGAGTCCGCGCCGTGCACGGAGGCGAAGGTGGGCCGGTCGGCGGACTCCCCGCGCCTGGCCTCGATGTGCTCGGCGAGGTGCCGCAGGTCGTAGGCCGGGCTGATGACCATGTCGACCGGCACACGGACGCCGAAGGTCTCCTGCAGCAGGTTGGCGAAGGACACCGCGGACAGCGAGTCGCCGCCCAGGTCGCGGAAGTGGGCGCCGGGGCTCACCTCGGCGGCCGTTCCGGCCAGCAGCGCCCGCGCGGCCCGCTGCACCGTCTCCAGCACCGGCCGGTTAGCGCCCGAGCGGCGGATCTCCCGCAGCTCCTCGTCCTCGCGGCGGGCGGTCTCGGCGTAGAGCTGTTCCAGCCGCTCGCCGTACCGCTCCACCAGCCGTGGCCACAGCAGCTTGCGGTGGTCCGAGAGCAGGCCGTTGGCCTGGCTGAACGGTTCCGTCTCGATGAGGACGTCACGGGGGATCTCGTACGAGTTGAGCCCGGCCTCCTTGGCCAGGTCCTGGAACGACACGCTCAGCCGCCGCTTCAGCTCCCGCTCGTCCGCGCCGAACTCGCGCTGCGCGTCGGGGGTGGGGACGACCACGGCGAGCAGGTAGGAGCGCTCGCTGTTGCCGTACACGAAGATCTGCCGCACCAGCGGGCTCGCCGCGAAGACGGCCTCCAGCCGGGAGGTGGCCACGAACTCGCCCTGCGACAGCTTCAGGACGTTCTTGCGGCGGTCCACGATCGCGATCCGGTCGGGGCCCAGCTCCGCGACGATGTCGCCGGTCTTGTAGTAGCCGTCCTCGTCGAAGAGTGCGGCGGTCAGCTCGGGCTGCTTGTAGTAGCCGGGGATGATGGCGTCGGTCTTCAGCAGGAGCTCGCCGCGCGGGTGCGGCGAGTCGGTGCGGAAGTAGCCGAGTTCGGGCACGTCTGCGAGCTTGTAGTCGGTGACCGGCGGGCGCAGCAGCACGCCGTCGACGGACACGCCGGCGGCCTCCGTGGAGCCGTAGACGTTGTGCAACTCAAGGCCCAGCAACGACTCGGTGAACGCGGTGAGTTCGGCGGACAGCGGGGCGGAGCTGCAGCTGGCCCAGGTGACCCGGCCGCCGAGGACGTTCTCGCGGATGTCGGTGCGCACCTCGGCCTCGGCCGCCTCGCGGTCGGCGCCGGCGGCGACCCGCCGGTCGACCTCGCTGCGGAACCGCTGGTGGAGCATCTCGCACACCCGCGGCACCAGGGACAGCTCGGTGGGGCGCGCGAGGGCGATGTCCTCGAAGAACGTCGACAGATCACTGCTCGCGGTGAAGTAGCTGGTGCCGCCGCGCACCATGGTGGCCTTCAGCGAGGAGTGCCCGGCGACATGGCTCATCGGCATGTAGTGGAAGGTGACCGCGTAGCTCTCGTCGAACAGCTTCGCCCAGGCGCCGCCCCACATGGCGCCGGCCAGCCGTTCGGTGTACATGGCGCCCTTGGGGGTGCCGGTGCTGCCGGAGGTGTAGATGAGCATCGCCAGCGGGTCCTCGCCGTCGGGCGCCGCGTACAGCGGGGCCTCGGGCAGGGCGGTGCCCCGCTCGACGAGGTCGGTGAGGGAGTCCACGACGACGCCGGGGCGGGTCTCGGCCAGGCGCGCGCGGGCCGCGGCGTAGCTCTCGCGGTGGTCGTCCGCCTCCGGGTGGTAGTCGAAGACCACCACCCGCCGCACCGACGCGTTGTCGCGTATGAGGTCGACGGCGGCGTCGAGCCGCTCCAGGCTGGTGGCCACGACGAACGGCTCGGTCTCCGCGAGGATCGACCTCAGCTGGGCCGGCGCGGCGCTGGTCTGCAGCGGGACGGTCACGGCCCCGAGGTGGATGCAGGCGAGGTCGATCGTCGTGTAGTCGCGGCTGGTGAAGCCGAGGATGGCGACGCGCTCGCCGGCCCTCAGCGGGTGTTCCGGGTGGTGGTGCCACTCGCCCGCCACGGCGCGGACCCGCGCCCACAGGTCGCGGTAGCTGGTCGTCTCGTAACGGGGCAGCAGCCGGATGACGGTCCGGCCCGTCTCGGCGTCCCGGGCGTACTCCTTCACACGTTCGCCGATGGCGGGCCGGTCCGCGTGGCGCTCCATGACGGATGCCACCACCTGGGCAAGTCGCATTTCTGGGTCTCCGCGTCGCATGGTGGGCCGACTTCAGGGCTGGGGAAGCGTGACGGCTGGGGCGCGCGACGTCCGGGTGCCCGAGCGGGCGGCGTCGCGGGTCTCGCGGGCCGCCGGTGCGGATCGGCCCGTGCCGTTTCCAGCTCTCACCCGATGCTAGGCACGGTGCACGCGATCCCCGAGTGATCCACCGACGATCTGTCAGGTCGCGACGACGATCCGTCAGGTTGCGCGGACGATCCGTCAAGTCGCGGGGGAAGGTCCGTCGGGTCGGTCGGTGGGATCCGTCAAGTCCGGCGCCGGTCGACGTGTTCGCCATGTCGCGGTGTGCCCGGCCGGCCGCGGGATCCGGCCGCTGCGCCGGGCGCAGACCCGCCGCGGTCAGGGACGCAGCAGCACCTTGCCCGTGGTGCGCCGGGCCAGCAGATCCTCGTGGGCCCGGCGGGCCTCGGTCAGCGGGTAGGCCGGGTGCACCACCGGCTTGAGCCGGCCGCGCGCGGTCAGGTCCAGCAGTTCCCGCAGGGGTTCGGTGAAGGCACCCGGCTGGGCCAGCGTGGGGCGCAGCCAGAAGCCGACGACGGCGGCGTTCAGCCGGCTGAGGCGAGCCGGGTCGACGGGGGTGAAGCCGGTGCGCGCCGAGTTGCCGTAGGTGACGAGGCGGCCGCCGGAGGCCAGGGAGTCCAGCGCGCGGTCGAACAGCTCACCGCCGACCGCGTCGAGGATCACGTCGGCCCGCTCGGGCAGCGGGTGGTCCACGACGGCGTCGGCGCCGAGATCCAGGGCGAGCTGCCGTTTCCCGGGCGAGGAGGTCTGCGCCCAGACCCGTCCGGCCCCGAACTCCCTTGCCAGCTGCACGGCGAGGCTCCCGACACCGCCGGCCGCGGAGTGCACGACCACGGTCTCCCCGGAGCGCAGCCGGGCCGCGGTCCGCAGCAGGTGCCAGGCGGTCAGGCCCTGCACCAGCAGGGCGAGGGCCGCCCCGGCGTCCAGGTCGTCGGGGATCTCCACGAGCGCGGACCGCTTCGCCACGGCCTGTTCGGCGTAGCCGTGGGAGACGCGGGCCAGTACGCGTCTGCCGTCCTCGGTACGGCCGACGACCTCGCTGCCGGGGATGTACGGCAACTGGTCGGCGGCGAGGTAGGAGCCGTCCACCTGGTGGGTGTCGGCGTAGTTCACTCCGGCGGCCTCGACGGTGACCAGTACTTCGTCCGGTCCCGGCCGCGGGGCGGGGACATCGACGGCGGCGAGCACTTCCGGACCGCCGAAGCGGTCGAACTGGATGGCGATCATGACAGGTACGATATTCCGCCAGGGTCGGTAACGTGCCGTCCATCTCTTCTTGGTGACGTGGTAAGAGTGAAGCGGTGCACGGGGACGTGCGCCCGCGGGTCCTCTGTGTCCGGTGCCCGGCGTCGCCGCCCGGCACGTCCGCGTGCGGGTCACCGCTCCTCGCCCACCACTCCTCTTCCTCCCTCTTCCGGAGTGCGCAACGTCATGCAGGACCGTGCCGCAAAGACGCGTCGTCAACTGATCCAGTCCGCCGCCGAGGTCTTCGGCCGGTCGGGCTTCGCGGGATCCTCGATCGGACAGATCTGCGCCCTGGCCGGGGTGAGCCAGGGTGCGCTGCACTTCCACTTCCGCAACAAGCGGGCCCTGGGCGAGGCCGTGGAGTCGGCCGCGGCCGAGATCCTGTGCCGTATCACCGCGCCGGATCCGCACGCCCAGCACGCCCAGTACGCGCAGCACGCGCAGCACGCGCCGCTCCAGCTGCTGGTGGACATCTCGCACCGGCTGGTCCGGCGCGTCTGCCAGGACCCCGTGCTCAGGGCCGGTTTCGGTCTGGCGCACGACGCCGCCTGGGGCAGCGGCTCGGTTCTGTGGCCGCTGTGGCGCGACCGGGTGCGCGGGCTGCTCACGGCCGCCCGGCACCAGGGCAGTCTGGCCCCCGGCGTGGACATCGACGAGGTGGTCGCCACCGTGACGGCGGTGACGGCGGGGGTGGAAGGGCTGGAGCGGGGCCGGAACTGCCCGCCGTCCGCGTCTGCGATGACCCCGTTCTGGCGGCTGGTGCTGCCCCAGCTCACCGCGGAGGGCGTGCGCGACCGGATCGACCCGACGGGCAGCGGCGTCGCCCTGGCCGTCGAACCGCCCGCGCCGGACTGGCGGTTCGACGACTGGCCGGTCTCCGAGGGCTGCGCCACCGCCCCGGCCGGGCGGGAAGTCTGCTGCGTCCCATAGGGGTGTCGCCAGGGGGTCCGCCGGCTCGTGGTGCCCGCACCTCGCGTCGCCCTCACAAGGACAGGCCTGCCTGGGCACCGGCACCCCGTCGTGTGCCCCGCTCCCAGGGTGGCGTCGCGCGCTACAGGGCCACGAGCGGTTCGGCCTCGTAGGCGCGGTGCAGCAGGGCCAGGAAGTCCGGGGCATCGGGCAGGTGCGCGGTGCCGATGCGGTGGACCGCGACGCCGGGTGTCCAGGAGTTCATGACGGCCGCGCCCGCCAGGCCGGGCAGGTCCGCGGCCCTGATCTCCCGGTCGCGCTGGGGGACCCCGAGGCGCTCCAGCTGCCGGCGGACGATCCCCATGGTGACTCCGCCGAGCATCTCGGCCACCGGCCACACCACGCAGGAGCCGTCCCAGAAGGCCAGGTTCCAGATCGAGGCCTCGCTCAGCCGGCCCCGGCGGTCGGTGAAGGCGACGTCGTCGTACCCCTGGCCGGCGGCCCGCCGCAGGAAGTAGGTCTTGGCCGGCTCGCCCACGTGTTTCACCCGGGGCAGGAACCGCTCGTGCTCCACCTCGGCCAGTGCCAGCGGACCCCGGGGGCCGGTGGCCGGCGGTCCGGTACGGACGAGGAGTTCGGGTTCCTCGCCGGGCGCGGCCACGGTGAACTCGCCGGACGGTGAGTAGACGGTGGCCGTCAGTGAGAGGTCGGCCGGGGCGTCGGCCAGGGCCGCGCGCAGCCAGGACCGCACCCGCTCGTCGGGCAGGGCCCGGCCGAACAGTTCGGCCGAGCCGTGCCGCAGCCGTTGCAGGTGCAGGTCGAGGCCGCGCACCCGGCCGGCGCGCACCTGCATCGCGGTGAAGTGGGCGTATCCGGCGAAGGCGAGCGGGGCCAGGTCGGCGGCGGTGGCCGGTCGTTCGTTGCGCCTGGTGTTCATCGCATGGGTGGTCGTCATACCGTGCCAAACGACCCCGCTCCCGGACGGACACCCGAGGTGCCGGCCGGGCAGCGGGTGTCCCGGTCAGCCTCCCGCGACGACCGGGAAGGTGCGCACAAGGACGGGCTCGGCCCGGTTCGACCCGGCCCGCAGCGCGCGCTGCTCCATCCCGTCGAGCAGGGTTTCCAGCCCCGTCTCGAAGTCCTCCTCCGTGGCCCGCAGCGGGGACTGCTCCGGCTTGCCCGCGCCGGGCAGCAGTTGCTGCGACAGGTGCTGGATGCACACGCCCTGGACGTACGACCACACGGCGATCGAGAAGGACCGCGCCAGGTCGGGGTCGTCGGTGAGACCGGCGAGCGCGTCCACCATCCAGTCGAGGCACGTGGTGTCGGAGAAGTGCCGGGCGGAGCTCGAGGTGACCAGCGCCCAGGGATGACGGCAGTACACCTCCCAGTCCAGTCGCGCCGCGAGCCGCATCGCCTCCCGCCAGTCCGGCGGCGCGGGTTCGGGGTAGGGGTGTTCGTCGCATGCCGCCTGGGTGATCGCGGTGAGCAGCGCGTCCTTGTTCGCGACATGCCGGTACAGCGACATGACGCCCGAGTCGAGCTCGGCCGCGAGGCGTCGCATCGAGAGCGCGGCGACCCCTTCGGCATCGGCGATGCGCATGGCGGCCGCCACGATCGCGCCGCGCGACAGGCTCGGTGAACTCACTTGCCTGCCTTGTGTCTTGATGGCCATGGGGTAGTATAACCGGCAGCTTGCGTACGACGTACGCACAGAATTCGCGTACGATGTACGCCACCTCTCGCGTACTATGTACGCATCCTGATCGCGTACGACGTACGCCGGGCAATTCGCGTACGCCGTATGCAGCGTTCGAACCTCTTCGCACCTTCTCCTGGAAAGGTTGCCCCCGTGACCTCCCTCGACTTAGTCGCGGAGCGTGCCGACCGGCGGGCCTGGCTCGGCCTCCTGATCGTGCTCGGCCCGGTCGCACTCGTCGCGATGGACGGCTCCGTCCTGTACCTCGCGATGCCGAGCATCACGTCCGCGATCACACCGAGTACCGATCAGGCTCTGTGGATCCTGGACATCTACGGCTTCGTGGTCTCGTCCCTGCTCATCGCCTTCGGCAACCTCGGCGACCGCTACGGCCGGCTCAAGTTCCTGCTGAGCGGCGCGCTGGTGTTCGGTCTCGGCTCGGTCGGCGCGGCGTTCTCCCCGAACCCTGAAGTGCTCATCGCCTGCCGCGCGCTGATGGGTCTCGGCGGCGCGACGCTGCTGCCCTCCGGCCTGGCGATCATCAGCAGCCTCTTCCACAACCCGAGGCAGCGCTCCCAGGCCATCGGCATCTTCGCGGCGACCTTCGCCGCCGGGTTCGCCGTCGGTCCCGTCCTCGGCGGTCTGCTGCTGAGCCGGTTCGACTGGGGTGTCGTCTTCCTCATCAACATCCCCGTCGTGGTGCTGTTCCTCGCCTTCGCGCCGGTGCTGCTGAAGGAGGTGCGCACCACCAACCCCGGCCGGGTGGACGCCCTCAGCGTCGTCCTGTCGGCCGTCGGCATCCTGCTGGTCGTCTACGCGGTCAAGTCGGCCGCGGCGGAGGGCTTCTCGTCGACGCAGGCCGTCACCGGTGTCGTCGGCCTGGCGATCCTGACGTGGTTCGTGCGCCGGCAGCTCACGCTGGAGTACCCGCTCGTCGACCTGCGGCTCTTCAAGGACCACGTGTTCACCGTGGCCATCCTCACCGGCCTGCTGTCGCTGGTCGCGTGGGCGGCCGCCGGATACCTCACCGGCGTGTACCTCCAGTCGGTCCTCGGCTACACCGTGCTGACGGCGGCCCTGCTGGTCCTCCCCGGCGCGGCCGTCCTGACCGCCGCGTGCATCGGGGCCAGCGGCGTGGTCGAGCGGATCGGCATGCGGTCGGCGCTGATCGCCTCGCACTTCTTCATGGGCGTCGGCCTGCTGCTTCTGCTGCTGACGACCACCGAGCACGGGGTGGCGGCGTTCATCGCCTCCTCCGTCGTCACCGGCGTGGGCTACGGCTTCTCCTTCAGCCTGGTCGCGGACACCGCCGTCGCGGCGGTGCCGTCCGAGCGGGCCGGGTCGGCGGCCTCGCTCGCCGAGATGAGCAACGAGCTGGGCAACGCGCTGGGCATCTCCCTGCTCGGCTCGCTCGCCGCCCTCTGGTTCCGGCTGACCGGCCCCGACGTGGCGGGCACGCTGAACGAGACGCTGGACAAGCCGGGCCTGACCGCGGGCACGATCGCGGAGGCCAAGGACGCCTTCCTGAACGGTATGCACGTCGCGATCGGCGTGGCGAGCCTGCTCTGCCTGGCCCTGGGCGTGCTCGCCCTGCGCTGGGTGCCGAAGGAGCAGCCGGCCGCGGAGGCCGAGAAGGTCGCGGCCGCGCAGTAACGGCCACGCAGCGGCGTGCGGACACTCCCGCCCCGCGGACCGGTCCCCTCTCCCGGGGGCAGGCCCGCGGGGCCGTGTCGTGTGACCGCGACCGTTCCGGCCCCACGCCGGTATTCCGAGCCGTACACTTCGTGCGGTGTTAAAGTACCGGATCACCGTTCGGTTTTGGCCATGAAGAAGTGGAACCCGGGTCCGGGTTTGGGGCGTTGCGGGAGGCGCTGCGTGGGGAGGCAGGAACGAGCGGTGCACACCCGGAGGTTGATCCTGGAGGCAGCCGCCGAGCTGTTCAACGAGTACGGGTACGACGCCACCACGATCGGCGGCATCATCGAGCGCACCCGGCTCACCCGCGGCGGACTGTACTTCCACTTCGCCTCGAAGGAACAGCTGGCGCGGGCCGTCCTCGACGAGGCGGCGGCGCTGGACCGGGTGCCGGCGCAGGCCCTGAAGCTGCAGGAATGGGTGGACCTGGCGCTGCTGCTCGCCGTCCGGCTGCCCGAGGACCCGCTGCTCGGGGCGGCCGTCCGGCTGTCGGTGGACCTCAGGGCGCGCCGGCTGCTCGGCAGCCGGTGGCCCCAGTGGGTGGGCGCGGGCGAGTCGCTGCTGGCCGAGGCCAAGGAGCGGGGTGAACTGCTCGACCATGTCGAACCGCCGGAGGTGGCACGGCTGCTGGCCGGGGCCTGGACGGGCATCCATCTGATCACCGAGACGCTGCCCGACGGCGGCCTGCCCCAGGAGATCTCCTCGTTCCTCGAGCTGATCCTGCCCAACGTCGCGCACTCGGGCGTGCTGGCGAAGCTGGACACCTCTCCGCACCGCGCCGCGGCCCTGGTCTCCGGGCGCACCGCCGCCCGGCTGTCGCCTTGAGAGTGGCCGGTCTGCCGTCAAGTGGCGCAAACATGTCGGTACCCGGGCGGCTCCCCTTATAAAGAAACAGGACGTCGGTCCTGTTTCTCTGACTCGGGGGGGCGGTCTTGGAGAGATTCGGCGAGCACGGCGACGCGGCGGGCGCGTGCCCGGCGGCGGCTCTGGACGCGGAGGCCTGCCGGCAGCTGTTCGGGTCACTGCATCGCAACGGGCAGCGGCTGAAGGCCGAGCAGTACGTGCGCGGGCTGCTCTCCGTGCCGGGACGCAAGACGCTGCGGAACCTCGCGGCGCGGTTCGACGGTGCGGCGGCGCAGCAGAGCGTGCACCACTTCATCACCACCTCGCCCTGGGACTGGCTGCCCATCCGGCACGCCCTGGCCCGGCAGACCCAGCGGACCCTGGCCCCGCAGGCGTGGGTGATCGACACCACGCTGATCCCCAAGGCCGGTCCGTACTCCGTCGGCACCGACCCGCAGTCCACCGCGCTGGGCACCGTCAACGGCCAGCAGGCCGTGGGGACCTGGCTGGCGTCGGAGCGCACGGCGGTGCCCGTCGACTGGCAGCTGCGCCTGTCCGACCGCTGGCTGGCCGACCCGCTCCGGCGGCGGGCCGGTGTCCCCGAGGACGCCGCGCTGGGCACGGTCGAGGAGTGCGTACGGCGGGCCGTGACCGGGCTGCTGGACATCGCGGGGATGACCCGGCTGCCGGTGGTGGTGGACGTCGCGGAGCTGGACGGCGTGTCGGTCGCGCGCTTCCTGCTGTCCACCGGCCTGCCGTTCGTGGTGCGCACGAGTGCGACGGCACCGGCCCGCATCGACCGGTCGGAGCTGCCCAGTTACGGCAATCTGCTGCGCAGCGCGGGGGAACTGGCCGAATCTCTGCCGCAGTTGCGGCAGCGCGCGAACCCCGGCGACGGCTGCACGACGGCCATGGCGGTGCCCGTGCTGATGTCGCGCTGCCCGCGGGACGCGATGACCCTGCTGGTGGAGTGGCGTCCCGGCCGGCGCGTCGACCGCAGGCTGTGGCTGACCAACCTGGACGCCTCCCGTCTGGTGCCGGCGTTACGGCTCACCCGGCTGCCCGGCGTGGTCGCCCGGGTCTTCTCCGAGGTCTCCGACGACGTCGGTCTGCGGGACTTCGCGGGGCGGTCGTTCCCCGGCTGGCACCGGCACATCACCCTGGCCTCCGTCGCCCATCTGGTGGCCGCCTGGGCGCGCGAGGACGCGGAGCGGCCCGCCGCGCGCCAGGGCGGCGGGACCGCCGTGCCGGATTCCGGAAGGATGTCACCCGGCCAACGGGACTACCATCCGGTAACTTGACACTCTCGCCCGGTCGGTCATGACTCATGCACCCCACAGCCCCTTACCCTCTGTGCGGGCTCCACCGAGCACCCCCCTGCGATCACGTGCCACAGCACGGGTAGGACCGGTAATTGAGGAGTTTCATGCTCAGCCTCGACCTGCGCCCCACGACCGCACAACGAGGGACACCCCCCACCCCCCTTCCACCCGGCTCCCATGACGCAGTCCTCACCGAGATCTCCTCGGTCCTCTTCGCCTCGCTCTCCAGAAGCGACCAATGCAGAAAGGCCATGCAGTACCTCCGCGGTCTGCTGGAGACACAGGGCCGGAAGTCCATACGCAACATCGCGGCGCTGCTCGGCGAACAGGTCTCGGAACAGAACCTCCACCACTTCATCTCGTCCTCGACCTGGGACTGGAAGCCCGTCCGCCAGGCGCTCGCCCGCCACTGGATCAATGTCGCCCCGCCGCGGGCCTGGGTGGTCCAGCCGGTCATCATCCCCAAGACCGGACGGCACTCGGTGGGCGTGGACAAGCACTTCTTCCCCACCCTCGGCCAGGTCCTCAACGCCCAGCGCGCGATCGGCGTGTGGGCCGCGTCGGACCACATGAGCGCCCCGGTCAACTGGCGCCTCCACCTGCCGCGGACCTGGCTCCAGGACGAACTGCGCCGCAGCCAGGTGGCCATCCCCGACGGGGTGCCCGCGGAGACGATGAGCGAATGCGTGGTCCAGGCCTGCCAGGACGCGGTGACGCGCTGGCGGCTGCCGGTGCGGCCGCTGGTGCTCGACTCGTGCGAGGTGCACGCCGTCCCCATCTTCGAGCGGCTGCACGCCGCGGGTCTGCCCCTGCTGGTGAGCGTCTGCGAGGACCAGCCGCTCACCGTGGCGGACCCAGCCGTGCCCGGCGCCGGCCGGGAGCCGCTGACCGCCGAACAGATCATGATCACGGCCAGGGGTCTGCGCCGGCCCGTGGTGGCCGGGGGCCACGCTCCGGGCACCGCGCCCCGGACCCACTGGGCCGCCACGGTACGCGTCGGGCTGCCGAACCAGCCGCGACCGGACTCCGGGCCGGGCGAGGTGATGCTCCTCGGCGTCGGCGACGAGAACGGGCACTGGCCCGCCAAGCTGTGGCTGACCAACCTCAGCACCACGGCGCCCGCCACCCTGGTGCGGCTGAGCAAGCTGGCCGACCGCGTCGACCGGGACTTCGCGGAGATCGCCGACCGGGTGGGCATCCGGGACTACTCCGGGCGATCCTTCGGCGGCTGGCACCGCCATGTCACCCTGGCCTCCGCCGCGCACGCGGTCGTCGCCCTCGCCCGCAACGCTCGGTGACCCCAGCCTGAGCGTCCGTTCCGCCGGTCCTTTCGCGTCTTCCCCCGCATACGCGCGAGTACCGGGAACTTCACGGGAATTCGACCGGCACGCTGCGGCCGGCCTACGGCACGGTGCGCGCCGACCTGACAGATCGACGATCACTTGACGGATTCCGCGTCACCTGACGGACTACCGCCCACGTTGTTGGTGACGCCGCGGATTCCGTCGGACGATCGGTGACGCCCGGGGAATTCCGGCTTTCGGTCCGCTCTCCCGGACCCCTTCCCCCGGCTTTCTTCTTCACTCTCTTGCGTCCCGTGTCGCCTACGCCTCATCGCGATTGGAGAAACCAGTGGACAACGCTCTGCTCGATATTCGATATGAACAGGCGTTGCAGCAGCCACCGTGGGAGGACGAGGAGCAGTTGCTGCGGGTGCGCAAGGAACTCGCCGCGCGGCCCCCGCTCGTCGGCGCCGAGGACGTGCGCACCCTGCACTCCATGCTGGCCAGGGTGGCCGCGGGTGAGGCCCACGTGGTGCAGGCGGGCGACTGCGCCGAGGACACCGCCGAGTGCACCCCCGGCTATGTCGCGCGCAAGGCGGGCCTGCTGAACCTGCTCGCCGGGTCACTGGAGATGGACACCTGCCTGCCGGTGGTCCGCGTCGGCCGGCTGGCCGGCCAGTTCGGCAAGCCCCGGTCGCGTCCGACCGAGCGGGTCGGCGACCGGGAACTGCCGGTCTACCGCGGCCACATGGTCAACAGTCCGGAGCCCGACCCCGAGGCGCGCCGCCCCGACCCGCAGCGGCTGCTGTCCGGCTACGAGGCGGCCCGCGACGCCATGGGGTACCTCGGCTGGCTCGGCGCCCCCGGCACGGCCCGCATCGGCGCTCCCGTGTGGACCAGCCACGAGGCGCTGCTGCTGGACTACGAGGTGCCGATGCTGCGCCGGCAGGAGGACGGGCGGCTGCTGCTCACCTCCACGCACTGGCCCTGGATCGGCGAGCGGACCCGGCAGCTCGACGGCGCCCACGTCGCCCTGCTCGCCGAGGTCGTCAACCCGGTGGCGTGCAAGGTCGGCCCCGGTATGACGGTGGACGAACTGCTGGCCCTGTGCGAGCTTCTCGACCCCCGTCGCGAGCCCGGCAGGCTCACCCTCATCGCCCGGATGGGCGCGGGGACGGTCGCCGAGCGACTGCCCTCGCTGGTGGCCGCCGTACGCGCCGCCGGACACCCGGTGATCTGGCTGACCGACCCCATGCACGGCAACACGGTCAGCACACCCGACGGCCTCAAGTCCCGTTACGTCGAGACGGTCACCCGCGAGGTGGACGAGTTCCAGCACGCGGTCGCCGCGGCGGGCGGTGTCGCGGGCGGACTCCACCTGGAGACCACCCCCGACGACGTCACCGAGTGCGTCCGCGACGCCTCCGAGGTCGGTCTCGTCGGCGAGCGCTACACGAGCTTCTGCGACCCGCGGCTCAACCCGGCCCAGGCCCTGTCCGTGGTCTCGGCCTGGTGGCTGACCGGCCGCGGCACCCAGCCGGCCGCGGCGTAGCCCCGTACGGCCGCGCGGGGCCGCAGCCCGGCCCGTACGCCGACGCCCGGACCGTACGCCGGCCCCCGAGCCGTACGCCGCGCCCCGGACCGCACGCGGACGCCCGAGCCGTACGCCGTCGCCCGAGTCGCACGGTCGCCGCGCCGGCCACCGCCCCCGGCCGTGCGGCCCGGCCCCCGGTCCCGGCCCCCGCCGGCCACCCCACAGCCCTTCGCCCTGGGCCCACGGCCCCTGCCCGAGGAGAGGAAAGACATGGCGGGCATACCCCCCATCGAGCCGTATCCGCTGCCGTCGGCGGACGACCTGCCCCGCAACACCGCCCAGTGGTCCGCCGACCCGGACCGTGCGGTGCTGCTCGTCCACGACATGCAGCGCTACTTCCTGCGCCCGTTCCCCGCGTCCCTGCGCGACCCGCTGGTGAGCAACGCCGCGCTGCTGCGCGAACGCGCCGTCGCGGCGGGCGTGCCGGTCGCGTACACCGCGCAGCCCGGCGGCATGACCGAGGAACAGCGCGGCCTGCTCAAGGACTTCTGGGGTCCCGGCATGCGCGTCGACCCCGCGGACCGCGAGGTGGTCGAGCCGCTGGCGCCGGGCCCGGACGACCGCGTCTTCACCAAGTGGCGCTACAGCGCCTTCTTCCGCTCCGGACTGCTGGACTGGATGCGCGAACTGGGCCGCGACCAGCTCATCGTGTGCGGCGTGTACGCGCACGTCGGGGTGCTGATGACCGCCGTCGAGGCCTTCACCCACGACATCCGTCCGTTCCTCGTCGCCGACGCGGTCGGGGACTTCTCCGCCGAGTACCACCGGCTGGCCGTCGACTACGCCGCCCAGCGCTGCGCCGTCGTCACCACCACCGGCACGGTCCTCACCCAGCTCGGCACCCGCACGACGGCGGGAGCGGCCGCATGACCGCGCCCGCCGACCTCCTCGCCCGGGTGCTCGCCCCGCACCCGCCCGCCTTCGCCCTGCTGTACCGCCCGGAGACCGCCGGCCGCGGCACCGTGGACGTCCTGCTCGGCGACATCTCCACCCCGCGGACCCTGGCCGACCTGCCGCTCCCCGAGCACCCGCGGCCCGCCGCCGGCCCCCGGCACGAGCTGCTGACCCTCATCCCCTACCGGCAGATCGCCGAACGCGGCTTCGCCGCCCCCGACGACGGCGAACCGCTGATCGCGATGACCGTCACCGACCAGGCCCCGCTCCCCCTCGACGAGGTGCTGCGCCGGCTCCCGGACACGCCGATCGAGCTGACCGGCGGCCACTTCGACGTGGACGACGACACCTACGCCGAAACGGTCCGCCGGGTCATCGCCGACGAGATCGGCACCGGCGAGGGCGCCAACTTCGTCGTCAAGCGCTCCTTCGTCGCCGACATCACCGGCTACACCCCGCACAGCGCGCTGTCGTTCTTCCGCCGGCTGCTGCGCGGCGAGTCCGGCGCCTACTGGACGTTCGTCGTCCACACCGGCGACCGGACCTTCGTCGGGGCGACCCCCGAACGGCACGTCAGCCTCTCGGACGGCACCGCCGTGATGAACCCGATCAGCGGCACCTACCGCTATCCGTCCACGGGCCCCGCCCTGCCCGAGGTGCTGGACTTCCTCGCCGACCGCAAGGAAGCCGACGAGCTGTACATGGTCGTCGACGAGGAGCTGAAGATGATGGCCCGGATCTGCGACTCGGGCGGCCGGGTCGTGGGGCCGTACCTCAAGGAGATGGCCCGGCTCGCGCACACCGAGTACTTCATCGAGGGCCGCAGCACCCGCGATCCGCGCGAGATCCTGCGCGAGTCGATGTTCGCCCCGACGGTCACCGGCAGCCCGCTGGAGAGCGCCTGCCGGGTCATCAGCCGCTACGAGCCGGAGGGCCGCGGCTACTACAGCGGCGTCGTCGCCCTCATCGGCCGGGACGCGCGGGGCGGCCATGCCCTGGACTCGTCCATCCTCATCCGCACCGCCGACATCGACGCCACGGGCCGGGTGCGGATCGGCGTCGGCGCCACCCTCGTCCGCCACTCCCGGCCGGAGTCCGAGGTGGCCGAGACCCGGGCGAAGGCGGCCGGACTGCTCGCCGCGCTCCAGACCGACGCCCCGGCGGACCGGGCGCCCTCCGCCGCCGTGCGCTTCGGCGACCACCCGGACGTCCGGGCCGCGCTGGAGCGGCGCAACACCTCGCTCGCCGGCTTCTGGCTGGCCGGGGACGCCGACCGGACCCGCACCGCACCGGATCTGCCGGTCAGCCGGGTGCTGGTGGTGGACGCCGAGGACACCTTCACCTCGATGATCGACCACCAGCTCCGCTCGCTGGGCCTCGACGTGACGGTCCGCCGCTTCGACGAGCCGTACTCCTTCGACGGGCACGACCTCGTCGTCATGGGCCCGGGGCCCGGCGACCCGCGCGACACCGGCCACCCCAAGATCGCCCATCTGCGCTCGGCGATCGACACCCTGCTCGCCGAGCGGCGGCCGTTCCTCGCCGTGTGCCTCAGCCACCAGGTGCTGAGCATGCGGCTCGGCCTCCCCCTGGTGCGGCGGGAGGTGCCCAACCAGGGCGTGCAGCACGAGATCGACCTGTTCGGCTCCCGTGAACGGGTCGGCTTCTACAACACGTTCGCCGCGCGCAGCGCCGAGGACAAGGCCGACTGCCCGGGCGTCGGCGTGGTGGAGGTGAGCCGCGACCCGGGGACCGGTGAGGTGCACGCCCTGCGCGGCCCGCACTTCGCCTCGATGCAGTTCCACGCCGAGTCGGTGCTCACCCAGGACGGCGTGCGCATCGTCGGCACCCTGATGAGCGAGGTGCTGGGCGCCCGGCTGTGAACCACGCGGGCCGGCCGGCCACCGCGCCGGCCGGCCCGCGGGCGATGTCACCCGCCACCGCCCCCGGCTGCTCACCGGCACCGCACCCGGCACGTCCCCCGACCCCCGACGTCCCGAACGACGTCCCGACCGACATCCCACCCGTCAGTTCGCCTGATAGGACGACCTGCCCATGCCCCCGGACGCCCCGCTCCCCCGCACCGCCCGCATTCCCGGATCCAAGAGCCTGACGAACCGCGCGCTGCTGCTCGCCGCGGCGGCGCCCGGCACCAGCCGCCTGTGGGCGCCCCTGGTCAGCGACGACACCCTGGCCTTCCGCACCGCGCTCACCGACCTCGGCCTCACCGTGGACGCCGGTCCGGAGGACGCCTACTGGGACGTCACGGGCACCGGCCGGGGCCCGGCCGGGCAGGCGGCGGCGCGCGTCTGGTGCGCCGACGCCGGTACGGCGGCCCGCTTCCTGCCGCCCTTCGCCGCGACCGGCGACGGCACGTTCCGCTTCGACGGCTCCGCGCAGCTGCGCGCCCGGCCGCTGCGGCCCCTGCTGGACGCCCTCGGCGAGCTCGGCGCCACCGTACGGGCGGCCGAGGAGGGCCGGGCCGCGCCGGACGCCCTGCCGTTCGAGGTGACCGCGGCCGGGCTGGACGGCGGTCGCATCGTCGTCGATTCCGGCATGAGCAGCCAGTACCTGTCCGGACTGCTGATGGCGGCGCCGCTGATGCGGCAGGGCCTGGAGGCCGACGCCCGCTCGCTGGTCAGCCGCCCGTACGTCGACATGACCCTGGCGCTGATGCGCCGTTACGGTGCGCAGGTCGAGACTTCGGCGGACCGCATCCGCGTCCTGCCCGGCCGCTACCGCCCCACGGACCTGGCCATCGAGCCGGACGCGTCCACGGCGTCGTACTTCTTCGCGGCCGCCGCGGTCACCGGGCGCGCCGTCACCGTGCCGGGTCTCGGCACCGGCAGCCTCCAGGGCGATCTGCGCTTCGTGGACGTGCTGGCGAAGACGGGGGCGCGGGTGAGTGTCGGGGCCGGCGCCACCACCGTGAGCGGCGGCGGGCCGCTGCGCGGCGGTTTCGACGTCGACATGGGCGAGATCTCGGACACCTTCATGACGCTGGCGGCGATCGCGCCCCTCGCCGACGCCCCCGTGACCATCCGCGGCATCGGCCACGCCCGGCTGAAGGAGTCGGACCGGATCGAGGCCATGGCGGCCAATCTGCGCGCCTGCGGCATCCGGGTCGAGGAGGGGGCCGACCGGATCACCGTCCACCCCGGCCGCCCGGCCCCGGCCCGGATCGCCTGCCGCCGGGACCACCGGATCGCCATGTCCTTCTCGGTCCTCGCCCTCGGCTCCGGCGTCCCGCTGGAGCTGGACGACCCGGGCTGTGTGGCCAAGACCTTCCCCGGGTTCCACGCCGAGTTCCGGCGGCTGTTTCCCGAGATCACCGCGAGCAGTGAGGAGCACCGTTGAGCAGGTTGCGGTGGCTGACCGCAGGAGAGTCCCACGGCCCGGCGCTGGTGGCGGTCCTTGAGGGCCTGCCGGCCGGTGTGCCGGTCACCACGGAGATGGTGGCGGATCACCTGGCGCGGCGGCGGCTCGGCCATGGGCGCGGTGCGCGGATGAAGTTCGAGCGGGACGAGGTCACCTTCCTCGGTGGTGTCCGGCACGGCCTGACGCTGGGTTCCCCGGTGGCGATCATGGTCGGGAACACCGAGTGGCCGAAGTGGGAGCAGGTCATGGCGGCCGATCCGGTCGACCCGGAGGTGCTGGCGGGGCTGGCGCGCAACGCGCCGCTGACCCGGCCGCGGCCCGGTCACGCGGATCTGGCGGGCATGCAGAAGTACGGCTTCGAGGAAGCGCGGCCGATCCTGGAGCGTGCCTCGGCGCGGGAGACCGCGGCGCGGGTGGCGCTGGGCGCGGTGGCGCGGTCGTACCTGAAGGAGACGACCGGGATCGAGATCGTCTCGCACGTGGTGGAACTGGCCTCCGCCAAGGCGCCGTACGGGGTGTACCCGACGCCCGCGGACGTGGAGCGGCTGGACGCGGACCCGGTGCGGTGCCTGGACGCGGACGCGTCGAAGGCGATGGTGGCGGAGGTCGACCAGGCCCACAAGGACGGCGACACCCTCGGCGGTGTGGTGGAGGTGCTGGCGTACGGCGTGCCGGTGGGCCTCGGCTCGCACGTGCACTGGGACCGGCGTCTGGACGCGCGCCTGGCCGCCGCCCTGATGGGCATTCAGGCGATCAAGGGCGTCGAGGTCGGTGACGGTTTCGAGCTGGCGCGGGTGCCCGGCTCCAAGGCGCACGACGAGATCGTCGGCACCCCGGAGGGCATCCGGCGCGTCTCCGGGCGGGCCGGTGGCACCGAGGGCGGCCTGACCACGGGTGAGCTGCTGCGGGTGCGCGCGGCGATGAAGCCGATCGCGACCGTCCCGCGCGCGCTGAAGACGGTGGACGTGGTCACCGGGGAGGCCGCCGCCGCCCACCACCAGCGCTCCGACGTCTGCGCCGTGCCGGCCGCGGGGATCGTCGCCGAGGCGATGGTCGCGCTGGTGCTGGCGGACGCGGTGGCGGAGAAGTTCGGCGGTGACAGCGTCTCCGAGACCCGCCGCAACGTCACCTCCTACCTCGACCATCTCCCGGTCCGATGACGGGGCCGCTGGTCGTCCTCGTCGGTCCGATGGGCGTGGGCAAGTCCACCGTCGGGCGGCTTCTCGCCGAGCGGCTCGGGGTGGGCTACCGGGACACCGACGACGACATCGTCGCCGAGCAGGGACGCGCCATCGCCGACATCTTCGCCACCGAGGGCGAACCCCACTTCCGCGCCCTGGAGAAGCGGGCCGTGCGCCGGGCGCTCGCCGGGCACGACGGCGTCCTGGCGCTCGGCGGCGGCGCGGTCCTCGACCCGGACACACGCGCGCTGCTCGCCGGGCAGCGGGTGGTGTACCTGACGATGGAGGCCGGGGAAGCGGCCCGGCGCATCGGCCCCGACACCACCCGGCCCCTGCTCGCGGTCGACCCGCAGGAGCGGTGGCGGGCGCTGGCGGAGGCCCGCCGGCCCCTCTACACCGAGGTCGCCCGCGCGATGGTCGCCACGGACGGCCGCACCCCCGCCGAGGTCGCGCGAGCCGTCCTCGACGCGCTGGAGCTGAAGCACGCATGACGGCGGCACGGCGAGGCGAGCGCCGCCGCCTCGCGTGCCGTATATGGCGCGTTCCCCAACCCCCTTGGCCGGAGCCGAACTTGTGGTGTCCGACAACCGTTGACTAGCCTGACGTCAGTTGTCAGACAACCCAGGATTCCACGAGGGGGCTGCCCTATGCCTCTGCGCCCGATCGCCCGGCCCTCGACGGCCCGTGAGGTCATCGCGCTGCTCCACAAGGAGCTGGCCGACGGCACCTGGCCCATCGGTTCGCGCATCCCGTCGGAGACGGAACTGGCGGCCGAGCTGGGCGTGAGCCGGCCCACCATCCGGGAGGCCGTCAGCGCGCTGGTGCACACCGGGATGCTGCGGGCGCAGCGCGGCAAGGGCGTCTTCGTGCGGTCGGTGTCCGACCCGGCGCCCATGCTGCAGAGCATCGAACTGGCCGACGTGCGCGACGTGTTCGAGGTGCAGCTCTGCTTCGACGTGCAGGCGGCCCACTCGGCGGCCCGGCGCCGCACGCCGCAGGACATGGCGCGGCTGTGGGAGCTGCTGCGGGCGCGGCGGGAGGCGGCCGGGCGGGACGACGCGGAGTTCGGCCGGCGGGACGCCGCGCTGCACCTGGCCGTCGTGGAGGCGGCGCACAACGTCACCCTCGCCGAGTGCTACCGGTTCTTCGTCGGGCGGCTGCAGGAGAGCCTGGATCTGTTCGCGGGTGAGGACACGTACCTGGAGTGCGGCATCGAAGCCCACGAAGCGCTCGTCCAGGCCATCGAGGACCAGGATTCCGAGGCCGCCGCCGCGGCGGCGCGGCATGTCGTCCAGACGAGTCTGCACGCCCTGGAAGGACTGCTGGCGGTGCGCGCCGGCCGGCCGGGGCCGGCGGCGGACCCCCGTGGCCGGGACCGGGCACGGCCCGGGGGCTGACCACGCGTACGGCGGCAGCGGCGGCAGCCGCGGCCGCGGCGGCGACGGCGGGCACGTGTGAGGCGGCGAGACAGGGAGGAAGCGCTCCATGCCGGCACCTGGGGACCAGCGACTCGTCGGGCGTGAGCGGGAACGGGCGGCCGTGCGCCGCGCGCTGGACAGGGCGGCGGCGGGCAGCGGTGCCCTGCTGGTGTTCCACGGGCCGTCCGGGTCGGGCAAGTCCCTGCTCCTGAGCGCCGCCGCCGAACAGGCCGCGCGGCGCGGGATGACCGTGGCGACGACCCGGCTCGCCCGGCTCGACCAGCACTCCGCGATGGCGCCACTGCTCACCGCGCTGAGCGCCGGGCCGCGTCCCGTGATCAGTGCCGTGCAGGCGGAGTCGCTGGCCGCGTTCGCCGACCGGCCGACGCACTGGAGCCGGCTGATCGGGCTGCTGCACCGGCTGATCGAGCGGCGCGCGGCCGACCGCCCGCTGGTGATCGTCCTGGACGATCTGCAGTGGGCGGACCAGCTGACCCTCGCCGCGCTGGAGACCCTGCTGCCCCGCCTCGCCGGGCTGCCCGTGCTGTGGCTGGCCGCCTACGCCGACTTTCCCGTCGTACCGCCCACCCGGGACGCGCTGGACCGGCTGCTGGCCGCGCACGGCGAGGTGGTGACGCTGTCCGCGCTGGACGAGTCGGCGGCCGGGGAGCTGGCGGCCGGCCTGCTGGGCGCGGCACGGCCCGAGGACGTCCGGCGCGTGGTGGCCTCGGCGGGCGGCAACCCGTCCCTCATCGAGCGCCTGGTCCACCTGCTGCGGGAAGAGGGACGGATCCGGGCCGAGGACGGCGTGGTGCGGGTGCTGGGCGGGCATCCGCCCGCCGATCTGACGCGGGCGACCGCGCCGGTGCTGTCCGGGATCTCCCAGCAGACGCGGGAGCTGTTACAGGTCGGCGCGGTGCTGGGGCGGCGGTTCTCGCTGCCGGACGCCGCGGCGCTGACCGGCCGGTCGACGATGGAGCTGGCGACGGCCGCGCAGGAGGCCGCGGCGGCGGGCCTGCTCGCGGACGACGGCACCGCGTTCCGCTTCCGCGCCCCGCTGGTCCACCGGGCGCTGCACGACAGTCTGCTCGGCCCGGTGCGGCGCGCGCTGCACGCGGAGGCGGCGCGGCTGTGCGCGGCGGAGGACCGGCCCTGCCCGCGGAGCGTCGGGCATCTGATCCTCTCCGGCACGCCGGAGGACCTGGAGCAGGGCGTGGCCCAGCTCGAGTGGCTGCTGCGGCACGAGGACGCGGTGCCGTCCCGCGAGCGGGAGGACCTGCCGCGGGCGCTGGTGGCCCAGCTGCGCCGGTACGAGCCGGTCGCGGCCGGGCCGGTGAAGACGGCCGTACGGCTGCTGCTGGCCACCGGGCGGACCGGCGCGGCGCAGCGGCTGCTCGACGCGGCGCTCGCCGCGGCGGGCTGGGAGACCGACGCGGAGGCCGTGGCGTTCGCGGAGCTGGTGGAGGTGCTGCTGCGCCTGGGCCACTTCCACGACGCGCTGCGGCATCTGCGGCGGGTCGCGAAGGGCAGCCCTCCGCCCGCCCGCCGGCAGGCCTGGTTCGCGCTGCTGGAGTCCCGCTGCCTGCTGGCGTACTCCGGGGACGACACCGCCCGCGCCGCCGCCCTGGCCCGCGCCGCCGTCGACACCGCCCGGCGGAGCGGGGACGGGGCCTCCGTGACCCTGGGCACGGCGCTGCTCGCGCTGTGCGCCCAGCGCGCCGGCGACGTCGCGGAGGCGCTGCGGCTGGCGGAGGAGGCGGTCGCGGCCGGGACGCAGGGCACGGAGCGCAGCTTCGGCTGGGAGCGGGCGGTGCCGGCCCTGATCATCAGCGCGGCGGGGCGCCCGCTGGACGCCGCCGAGGTGCTCAAGGCGTGGCGGGACGACACCGGTGAGCAGGGCTGGGTGTGGGCGGCTCCGCGCTGGCATCTCGCGCGGGCCGTGCAGCTGTGGCACTGCGGGCGGCTGGAGGACGCCGAGCAGGAGGCGGGGGCCGGTCTGGAGGCCTGCGAGCGGTTCGCGGACGCCGGCACGCGGGCGGCGCTGCGCGCCCTGCTGGTGGTGGTGGCGACCGTGCGCGGGGACCTGGAGCGGGCCGCCGCGCACCTGGATCCGCCCACGGGCACGCCGCCCGGTCCGTTCGGCGGGCTCTGCGCGTTCGCGGCCGCGCTGCACCTCGACGCGGCGGGCGACCCGGAGGCGGCCGTACGGCGGCTGGCGGACGTGTGGGACGACCCGGGGCGGCACCTCTGGTTCCTGGCCGCCGATCCGCTGGCGCTGCCGCTGCTGGTGCGGATCGCGCTGCGGGCCGGCGCCCACGAGCAGGCGGCGGAGGCCGCCGACCTGGCCCGCCGGCTCGCCCGGCGCAACCCCGCCGTCGCCCCGCTCACCGGCGCCGCGCTGCACGCCCAGGGTCTGTACCGGGGGCTCGCCGCGCCGCTGCACCGGGCGGTGCGGGCGTTCCGCGGCGGGTCCCACCCGCTGGCGCTGGCCTCCGCGCTGGAGGACGCGGCCGACGCCACCCGCGCGCAGGGCGAGCCGCTGCGCGCGGCGGAGATGCTGCAGGAGGCGCAGCGCATCTACGTGGCCGCCGGGGCGGGCCTGGGCGCGCAGCGCGTGCGGCACCGTACGCGGCCGGCACGCGGCGGGATCGTCCGGGACGTCCCCGGCGGGGACCGGCGCACCCCCGATGACGGCCGGGACGCGCCCGCGGGCCGCGCGCCGGGACCCGGCATCGGCAGGCCGGCGCCCGGAGACCGCGGGCCGGGGCCGGGAAGCGGCGGACCGGGGCCCGGTGGTGGCCGGGTGGCACCCGGAGCGGGCCGGGCAGGGCCAGGAGCCGGTGGCGGCCTGGCGCCACGCGGACCGGGTGGCGGCCTGGTGGCTCGCGGACCCGGAGGCGGCCCGGCGGCACGTGGACCCGGTGGCGGCCTGGCGGCACCGGGAAGCCTCCGGGACGTGCCCGCGGGCCGCCGGCCGGGACCCGGTTCCGCGGCGCGGACCGCGCCGCGGCCGGCGGACGGCGCGGCGGGCGACTGGGACAGCCTGACCCCGTCCGAGGTGCGGGTCGTCCGGCTGGTCGCCGAGGGGCTGACCAACCGGGAGACCGCCCAGCGGCTGGCGGTGTCCGCGCACACGGTGGACTCCCATCTGCGCCGCGCCTTCGCCAAGTTGGGCGTGTCGCGGCGGGTGGAGCTGGCCCGGTACGTGCTGGCGCACAGTCCCTCCGCGCAGGTCCCGGCGCCCACCTCGAAGTGACACCACCCAACCCGACAGCGACAGGGAGACAGAGGAACCATGCGCGCTGCTGACGCCGCCCCGGCGGCCACCCGGACCGGGACGGTCCGGACCGAGGTGTCGGACGGTCCCGTCGTCGGCCGGCTGGAGGGACCCGGCCACAGCGTGGCGGCGTACCGGGGAGTGCCGTACGCGGCCCCGCCCGTGGGCCCGGACCGCTTCGGCCCGCCGCGCCCCCACCCCGGCTGGCGCGAACCGCTGCGCGCCGACCGCGCGGTGGGCACGGTGCCGCCGCAACTGCCGTCGCCGTTCGCGGCGTTGATGGGCGACCCGGTCGACCCACCGCAGACGGAGGCCTGTCTGACGGTGAACGTCTGGGCCCCGGTGAACGGGGCCGGCCGCCGCCCCGTCCTGGTGTGGCTGCCCGGCGGCAGCTTCCTGACCGGCGGGGCGGACCTGCCGCGCTACGACGGCGCGGAGCTGGCGGCGCAGGAGGGCATCGTCGTCGTCCTGGTCAACTACCGCCTCGGCGCGCTGGGTTTCCTCGCCCCGTCGTGGGCCGGGCCGGCCACCGTGGAGGGCACGGGCACCTCCCTGTCGTTCCGTACGGCACCGGGGACCACCCATGTCACCAACGCCGGGCTCCTCGACCAGATCGCGGCGCTGAGCTGGGTGAAACGGGAGATCCACGCCTTCGGCGGCGACCCCGGCCGGATCACCGTGATCGGCCAGTCGGCCGGCGGCCAGTCCCTCGCGGCGCTCCTGGCGCTGCCGCAGGTGCGCCCGCTGTTCCGCCGCGCGGCGCTGCACAGCGCGCCCCTCGGCATGGAACCGCTGACCCGCGAGGAGGCGGCGCGCACGGCGGACGCGTTCCTGGCCGCGCTGGACGGCGAGGACCCGCGGTCGGTGTCGGCCGAACGGCTGCTTCGGGCCCAGCGGCACGTGCTCACCCTGCCCCGTCCGCGCGGTGACGTACGGCCGCCGTTCCAGCTCGTCGCCGACGGCACCGTCGTCCCGGCCGATCTGCCGCGCGCGTTGCGCGACTCGCCGCCCGGAGACGGGCTCGACCTCCTCATGGGCGTCACGCGGCACGAGTGCGCCCTGTGGTACGGCAAGGACCCGGCGACGGCGCGGATGACGCGGGAAGAGGTCGCGGCGGAGTTCGCCGCGGTGTTCGGCGCCCGCGCCGAGGAGGCGCTGCGGCACTACTCCGCGGGTGTGACGCCGCCGGTCGCGTTCGAGGAGCTGAAGACGGACGCGTTCTTCACCGCGCCCACGCAGCGGTTCGCCGGCCTCGCGCAGGAGTGGGGCGCGACCGTGCGGCTGTTCCGGTTCGACTGGCGGGTGCCGGGCGGCAACGCGGCCCTGCGCGCCTGCCACTGCGTGGAGATCCCGTTCCTGCTGGGCCGCGCGGAGGCCCGCCGCGCCCCGATCTTCGCCGACGCGGACCAGGAGCAGATGGCCGCGCTGCGGGTGCGGGTGCGGGGCCTGTGGGGCGAGTTCGTGCGCTCCGGGATCCCGGCGGCCGACTGGCGGCCGTACCGCCGGGAGGACCCGGTCGTGCGGGTGGTGGGCGGCGAGCGGGACGGGGAGCTGCTGGACTCGCTGCCCGAGCCGGGCAGGCTGCCCCTGTGGGGCTGACCGCCCACGCGAAGGTGCCGCCGGGACGCGGGTCCCGGCGGCACTTCGCGGTACGGCCGACGTGGCCGTGGGGCGTCAGGCGGCCAGCAGGACGCGGTCCAGGTCGCTCTGCGCGTTGTAGATGGTGCGCTCGGGGTCGGTGATGGCACGGCGGCCGTGCATGACCCGGGTGTTGTCGATCAGCGCGACGTCGCCGTCGGCCCAGTCGAGTTCCTCGGTCAGTTCCTCGGTGACGGTCTCGACCTCCTTCATGATGTGGACGGGGATGTCCTGGCCGTCGGCGAAGGTGATGCGCGGCTTCTCGTAGTGGTTCGAGGGGCCGAGGATGCTGTTGGCGAAGGCCAGGCGCTCGCCGAAGAGGGTGCCGTGCGCGGCGGGGACCCGGTAGGCGTAGTGGATCGAGCCGTCGTCGAGCAGGTCGATGACGGTCTCACCGGGTCCGCCGGCCAGCTCGCGCAGCTGGTCCACGGTGACCGACGCCGCGTCGGAGCTGCCGAGGTGGAACGCGGTGAACGCCTTCCACTTGGCCTCCTCCACCCGGCGGCTGTAGACGATGTCCTGCTCCCGGAACATGGCGCGGGCCTCGTCGCTGAGCGCGTCCCACACCCGGTAGCCGTCGCACACCGTCGTCTGCGAGCCGGACGAGGCGGCCTTCTCGCAGAAGAACCAGGTGAGGGTGGGCGCGAACGGGCTGTTGCCGTTCTCCAGGTGCAGCCCGACCGCGTCGTACCCGGCGTCCACCTTCTGCGCCGTGGACCCGCCGTGGAAGGTCCGCGCCGGGTCCAGCGTGACCCGCTCCGAGTGCGCGCCGACGAACGCCGAGAACTGCTCCAGGTCCGGCTCGAATCCCCGCAGCAGCAGGAAGCCCGCCTCCCGCAGCGCCCCGATCACCTGCTCGCGCGGCAGGGCGGCGAGGGTGGTGCCGGGCTCGGCCGGTGTCAGGAGCAGTCCGGTGCCGGAGCCGTAGGAGGTCACACGCGCGTGGTCGATCATGGTTTCTCCTCTGATGGTCAGTCAGAAACGTTCCACAGCAGGGGAAGTTGCCAGATGTGCGCTGCCGCGCCGGTCGCCGGGAGCGGCGCGGCGGTGGGGTGTCAGCCGAAGCGGCCGGCCGTGACCGCCGAGAGGACGGCGGAGCGGCGGGGCCGCCCGGTGACGGTGAAGAACTCGGCGTGCAGGGACTCGTCCGCGGGGACGAGGTGGGCGACCTCGACGCGTTCGACGTCGGAGAGCCGTTCGCGGCCCAGCGCGTCGAGTTCGGCGCGTACGGTGTCCAGGGAGGCGCGCGGGTCGACGAGGAACAGCCCGTGCAGGGCGGGCAGTCCGTCGCCGACGACGGCGACGGCCAGGACGGCGGGGTGGGAGCGGTACTGCGCCTCGACCCACTCGGGTGCCACGTTGCGGCCCGCGGCGGTGATGATGACGCTCTTCTTGCGGCCCTTGATCCAGATGTAGCCGTCGTCCTCGATGTCGGCGAGGTCTCCGGTGTGCAGCCAGCCGTCCTCGTCGACCTCGCACCCGGACGGGTCGTCGCCGCCCTTGTAGCCCGCGAACAGCGAGGTGCTCTTCACCAGCAGTTCGCCGTCGGGCGCGGTGCGCACCCGGACGTGGGCGAGCGGGCGGCCGACGCTGCCGTACCGGCGGGCGCCGGGCGTGTTCCAGCTGACCACGGAGCTGTTCTCGCTCAGCCCGTAGCCCTCGTGGACGGGGATCCCGTGGGCGTCGAGACGGCGCAGCGTGTCGGCGTCGACGGGCGCGCCGCCGCAGCACACCAGCGGCGCCTCGCCCCGCCCGAACAGCGCGGCGACCGGGTCGCGGCCGTCGGCGTGGGCCGCGTCCGCCGCGGTCAGCATGGCCTCGGCGAGCGCGGGCGTGACGACGAGGGCGGTGGGCCGCGCGGCGCGGAGGTGCGGCAGCACGGCGCGCGGGGCGAACGAGGAGGTGCCCACGAGCGGGACCTCGGGCGGCAGCAGGACGACCGTGCCGCCGTCGCACACCACCAGGTAGACGGCGGTGACCTGTTCGATGAGCAGGCTCATCGGGACCAGGGAGAGATAGCGGCGGTAGGCGCCGTCCGGCATCGCCGTGCGCAGGGAGCCGATCAGCTCGTCGAGGGCGGCCTCGCGGATGCACACGCCCTTGGGGCGCGAGGTGGTGCCGGAGGTGTGGATGATCTTGCAGAGGCGTTCGCCGGCGTCGGGGGACGGCGCATCCGGGAAGAGCGGGTCCGTGCCGTCCGGCTCCCGGTCGATGTCGAGCACCCGCAGCCGCGCGTCGGGCGGCAGGACCCGCGCCAGGCCCCACTCCTCGAGCCGTGCCGCGCCCGCCGCGTCGGCGAGGCAGACATCGATGTCCGCGAGCAGGGAGGCGGCCTGTTCGGCGGTGAACGCCAGCGGCACCACCACCTCGGCGCCGCCCGCGCCGAGGATCGCGAAGTCCGCGACCAGGAACTCGGGCCCGTTGGCGGTGACCACGCCCACCTGGAGCTGCGCGGGGTCGGTGGGATCGCCGGCCGGGCGGGCCTCGCGCTCGCGCACGGGGTGGGCGCGCAGGTCGGTGGCGAGGGCCGCGGCGGCGCCCACGATCCGGCGGTAGGAGTAGGAGCGGGCCACCGAGCCGTCGGGGGCGAGGACGTCGACCAGCGGGCGGTCGTCCTCGGCCAGGGACGTCAAGCTCTTCTCAAGCGTGCGCACCGGACACCTCCCGGGCCGTGCCGACGAGGGTCCGCACGGCGAGTTCGACGAAGTTGTAGCGGCCGGTCAGGCTGTTGATCAGGTGTCCGATGCTGTCGAGCGGCACCACGCCGGTGGTGGGCGACCGGTCGTAGTAGGTGCCCCAGGAGGCCCGCTCGGCGTCGTCCATCCAGTCGGTGGTGGCCTGCCGCAGCGGCAGGAACGGCACGCCCGCGCCGGCCATGGACCGTTCCACCTTGTCGGTGACCGTGGCCAGGATGAAACGTTTCCCCTGGCACCAGGCGATGATCGGCAGCAGCCGGATCAGCTCACCCCCGGCCCCGCCGGAGCCCGCGAGCGGACCCACCTCGACGACCTCGTCGCGTTCGGGGGCGGCCTCCACCACCGACGCCAGGACACGCTCCACCGCGTCCCCGAGGTAGTTCTCCGAGAAGAACCCGCCGGGGCGCGGCCCGGTCAGACCCGCGCAGGCCACGATCGGTGCGCCGGCACTCTCCCGGACCGTCACGAAGCGGTCCGGTCTCGGCTCGGTCGTCGCCCCGTACACCTTCCGGTAGCTGTTCTGGGCGAACGTCCGAGCCTCGTACCACTCGGACGTGCCGGACTCCGCGATGGCTATCTCCATGTCGAAACCCCTCTGTCGGCCCGGTCACCAGTTCACTTCGAGGTCGGAGTGCATGAGCTTCAGCACCAGCGGCGGCGGCAGCCGGTACTGGCGGCGCAGCAGCCAGGTGATCCGGCGCATCAGCCAGGCCGGCCGCCGGTCCAGCCACGTCAGCGACTCGTCGAGCGCGCTCAGGACGCGCTCGATGTCGGCTTCCGACACCGTCAGCGGCGGGTAGAAGCGCAGGACGGGCTGGTCCATCTGCTCGTTCAGGGAGTGCCCGAGGTGGATGCCGCGGGCGGCCATCTGCATCGAGATCAGGTTCTCGACGGACGGGTTGCGGGTGCGCAGCCCGGTCATCAGCCCGATGCCGGGGGCGTCGACGAGGTGGCGCGGATGCCTGCGCACCGCCCGCTCGAGCCCTTCGCGCAGTGCCCGGCCGACGGTCTCGGCCCGCTCGGGCAGGTTCCTGTCCCGCACCTCGCGGATGGTGGCCGCGGCGGCGGCCATGGACAGCGCGGAGACGGCCGTACCGTCCAGGACACCGGGGTACCACTGCGGGGACCGGCGGGCCCGCGCCAGCACCTCCTCGGTCATGGCGACCACCGCGACGGGCACGAACCCGCCGGTCAGCGCCTTGGACAGCAGCATGATGTCGGGCTCGACGCCGGAGTGCTCGACGGCGAACATCTTCCCGGTCCGCCCGAACCCGGTCTGGATCTCGTCGGCGACGAGCAGGGTGCCGGTCTCCCGGCAGGCCCGCGCCACCTCGGGCAGGAAATCGGCGGGCGGCACCCGCAGATACGCCCCGCCGAGCACCGGTTCGACGTAGACGGCGGCGACGTCGCGCCCCCGCAGGGCCTCCCGTACGGCTCGCGCGTCGCCCGGCGGGACGACGACCAGGTCCTCGCCGGCGGGCGTGAAGTCGTCGCGGTGCTCGTGCTGGCCGAGCACGGTGAGGGCGCCGAGGGTCTTGCCGTGGTAGCCGCCCTCCACGATGACGATCTTGCGCCGGCCGGGCTGGGCCAGATAGGCGGCGCGCAGGGCGATCTCGGAGATCTCCGCGCCGGAGCAGCCCAGCGAGAACTCGGTGAGCCCGGCCGGCAGGATCTCGGTGAGCAGGCCGAACAGGTCGGCGGTCGCGGGGTGGACGGTGCCCGGCACCAGGGCGGGCGCGGTGTCCAGGGCGTCCAGGACGGCCGTACGCACCGCGTCGTTCTGGTGGCCGACGAGGAAGACGCCGTAGCTCCCGGCGAAGTCCAGGGCGCGGGAGCCGTCCTCGGCGAACACCTCGGTGCCGCGGGCGTGCGACTCCAGCTGCCGGCTGGCCGCGGCCAGCATCAGCGCGGCGGTGGGGTTCCAGTGGCGGCCCAGGGTGGTGAGGACCTGCTGGCGGTCCATGGCCGTCACCGCGGTCGCGGTGCTCATCGTCCGGCCTCCTCGGTGTCGAGCGCCTTCAGCGCCTCGGCGAGCCGCTGGAGGATCTGGTCGGTGTCCTCCCGGTCGGCGGTCAACGGCGGTGTGAGGGTGACCAGTTCACCGGCCGGCTCGCGGACCAGGACGTCCCGGGCGGCCAGTTCGGCGGCGAGCGTGCGGGCGGCGGCCGGGTCCGGGGTGCGCACCCACAGCAGGGAGCCGTCCGCGTGCAGTTCGACGGCGCCGGACAGCTGCTCGCGCAGCCGGAGCGCGGCCTGCTCGAACTCCCGCTGCCGGGCGGCGAGATCGTCACTGTGCACGGCGTCGAGTACGGCGCTCACGGCCGTCGCCGAGAGCGGGTTCGCGCCGAACGTGGAGCCGTGCAGGCTGGGGTTGCGGCGGCCGTAGACCCGGTCGTAGACGGCCCGGGTCATCACCGAGACGCCCACGGGCACCGCGTCGGCGCCCAGCGTCTCGCCCATCACGAGGACGTCCGGGAAGATGCCGAGCGCACCGGTGCCGAGCGGGCGGCCGAGCCGCGCCGGGGCGGTGCGGCGCTCGTCGAGGACGAGCAGCGCGCCGGTGCGGTGGCAGCGCTCCCGCAGCGCCACCCACCAGTCGTGGGGCAGCCGGCGCAACGGCCGTCCGGGCGCCGCCGGGGCGATCACCACCGCCGCCACCGACTCGTCGACCCGCTCCAGCAGTTCCTCCGGCGCGTCCGCGGGAACCGTACGGGGCCGCAGCGGCGCCCCCGGCAGCACGGCACTCCCCCGGCTCAGGGCACGCCCGTGGCTGAGCGCGCCGTAGTCCTCGCCGCGGATGCCGAGCGCGTACGGACGGTCCGGGTGGGTGCCCTTGGCCAGCTTGAACGCCGAGTCCAGCGCCTCGTCACCGCTGTTGCACAGGTACGACACGGACAGCGGTCCCGGGCAGAACTCCGCGAGCGCCGCCACCGCCCCGGCCAGCGGACGGCTGACCAGGATGCGGCTGGAGAGCGCGACCCGGCGGGCCTGCTCGGCGATGGCGGCCCGCACCCGCGGGTGAGCGCCGCCGAACCCGCCGCTCGCGGCGTCCAGCACCACCCTGCCGTCCCGGGTCTCGATCCGGGCCCCCCGCTGCCGGGCCACCACGGGCAGCGGCCGTTCGGAGGGGGCGCCGGGTGGGACGTCCCGGATCAGGTGCCGGTGGACGACGGCCACGGGATCGGCCGGGCCGGCCACGCCCACGTCGGACGAAACTGCAGATGTCATCTTCTCTTTCCCATCGGATGGTCACCAAGCGGGTGCCGGGCGGCACGGCGTCGCCGGGTCGGGCGGGCGTGCTGCGCGGCCGGAACGGTTCTCAGGGGTGTGAAGACGTGCAGCCGTAAGGCGAAGACGAAAGGTGTAGGTGAAAGGTGCAGGCGGGAGTAAGGGGCCGGGGGACGAGGGTCAGGGACGAGGGACAGGCGACAAGGAACAAGGGGCAGGGGGACGAGGGTCAGGGGGGACGGGGAGCGAAGGCGGATACGGCCGGCGCTCCCGCGCCCCGCGGGGATCAGCGCTTGAGGGAGAGGGTCGCGTCCCGCCCCGCGCCGAGCCCGATGACGGCCATCAGGACACACAGCCCCACCAGCACGGCCAGGGGCACGCCCCAGCCGCCGGACAGGTCGTGCAGCGCGCCGACGCCGAACGGCCCGGCGGCGGCGAGCGCGTAGCCGACGCCCTGCGACATGCTGGACAGCCCGGCGGCGCTGTCGCCGTCACCGGCGCGCAGCCCGATCAGGGTCAGCGCGAGGCTGAACGCGGCGCCGCCGATGATGCCGAGGACCAGCGCCCACAGCCAGATCGTCCACATGGGCGCGACGACCACACCGATCAGCCCGACCGCGGTGCCGAGCGCCACGACCACACAGAAGCCGCGCTGCCCGCGACCGCCCCGGTCGACGAAGAACGGCACGACCATGGACCCGGCGGCCTGGAGGAAGGTGATGGCCGACATCATGTACCCGGCGGCCTCCTCGCTCAGCCCGCGGTCGACGCAGATGGCGGGCAGCCACCCGAAGATCACATAGGCGAGCAGGGCCTCCAGCCCGACGAAGGCGGTGACGAGCCAGGCGAGCCGGTCGCGCAGCAGCGGCCCGACGGAGGCCCGGCGGCCCTCGCTGCCGGCGACCCGCCGCATTCCGAACGGCAGCCAGGCGACGATCCCCACCACCACGGGCACGGCGAGCAGCCCCAGCGACCCCCGCCAGTCCGTGCCGACGACGTCCTCCAGCGGGATCACCGCACCGGCCGCGGCGGCACCGCCGAAGGTGAGGGCCATGGTGTACGTGGCCATCATCAGCGGTACCCGGTCCGGGAACTCACGCTTGATCAGACTGGGCAGCACCACGTTGGCCACGGCGATGGCACCGCCGATCACCACGGTCCCGGCGTACAGCAGCGCCGTGGGCTCCAGCAGCCGCACCAGGATGCCCGCCAGCAGCACCGGCAGACACCCCAGCAGCACCCGGTCCTCGCCGAACCGGTGCCGCAGCGCCGGCCCCAGTCCCGCGAACACCCCGAGGCACAGCACCGGCAGCATGGTCAGCAGTCCCGCCCCGGTACCGGACAGCCGCAGATCCTCCTCGATCTGCGGGAGCAGCGGCCCCAGACTGGTGATGGCGGGGCGCAGGTTGAGCGAGACAAGGATGATTCCGGCGATCAGACCGGCCTTGCGCGCGACGCGCGCCCCGGGCGCCGGCATGACCGGCGCGAGACCTGGTACAGAGCTTGATTGTTGAGTCACCGAACTTCTTCCTTCCCTCGCTGGCGAGGGCGTGATAGCGCTCTCTCGTTGCCGACGCAACGATCATCGCGAGAGCACGGGGCATGCCCATCCCGTGAATGCGTGTACGGTGCACGGCATCCCGTAAGTACGTGACGGGGGTTCGCGGAGCGCAAGGCCGCGGGGCACCCCCGGTCGACGCGCGAGCGGCCAGAACGCTCCCCACCGATGAGTTCACCGGCCCCGGACGGTCCACCCGGCACACCACGTCCTCGACAGGAGTGCCATGTCCACCATCCAGCCGGTGATTCTGACCGCCCGCCACGATGTCCTGCTCGCCTTTTACCGGGAGTTGCTCGGCGCTGAGGAGATCTTCCGAGTGCCGGAGGAGGGACCGGTCTTCTACCTCGGCCTGCGCATCGGCGACACCGACCTCGGGCTGGTGGCCAAGCCGGACGTGGCGACCGGGGCGGCACCCCGGATCCTGCTCAGCATCGCCGTCGATGACGTCGACCGGACGCTGGGCCGGGTGGAGGCTCTGGGCGGCTCGGTCAGCGGTGGCCCCGACGACATGCCGTGGGGCCAGCGCGTCGCCCACATCGAGGACCCCGACGGCAACCCGGTGAACCTGACCCAGCCGATCCCGGCTCGGTGACGCGGTGCCGCCGGCGCCCCTTCAGCAGTCCGCGCCGTGGCGGACGCACACGGGGGGCGGGGGACGGCTCTCGTCCCGCTCGTGCTGCGCGGCCATCAGTGAGCCGCCCGCCAGGAGGGCCACCAGCAGATGGACGATCACCGTCCGGCGGGCACGGAAGAGCGCCCCGAGAAGGGCCAGGACGAGTACGGCGATCAGCAGGACGCGCAGCCGCCCGATGTGCGCCAGGGCGGCGGCGTCGATGCCTGTCTGTTCGCCCTGTGCCGCCCAGACCTCCAGGCCGTAGCCGTACACCCGGTCCAGCACGAGCCACCCGGTCTCCAGCAGGAACAGCGGGATGGCGAGAGCGAGGTCCGCTCCGGGGCTCGTCCGGCGCGACCAGGGGCGCCAGGGCCGCGAGGTGGGAGGGGCGTCGGTCATGGGTGCATGATCGCGCGGCCCGTGGTGGCGCGCATGAGTAGCCGTGCTCACATCCGGGCTCGCGGCTTTATCCGCTCGGGGCGGCTCGGGTGGGTGCCGGAAACGGTCGGGAAATGGCCAGGGCCCCGGCTCACCTGAAGTGAACCGGGGCCCTGACCCGCGACTACGGAGCGGACTCCTCGTCGGGACGACAGGATTTGAACCTGCGACCCCTTGACCCCCAGTCAAGTGCGCTACCAAGCTGCGCCACGTCCCGGTGCGCTGTCCCGCGGTGGACCGCGTGATCGCGCGGACAGCACTTTACCCCACCGGCCCGGCGGAGCCGAAGGGGGGCCGAAGGACGGCCGAAGGGGGTGCCGAAGAGGACCGGAGAAGAGGGCCGGGCGGGACAATCGTCGTATGGGTGGATCGGGACACGGAAGCGGTGGGCCGGAGGGCCGGGCGGGCGCGGCGGCGCGGGACCGGGACGCGGAGGGGCGGGCGCGGAACGCGCGGCCCCGCGACGGGCTGGGCCGGCCGCTGCCGTACGGGGCCGAGGGCGTGGAGCGGCAGCCGGAGGGGGTCGTGCGGACGCCCGAGGAGAGCGTGGCGCAGGCGCAGGCGCTGCTGGACGCGGGAAAGCCGTTCCACGCGCACGAGGTGTTCGAGGACGCCTGGAAGTCGGGGCCGGACGAGGAACGCGCGCTGTGGCGGGGGCTGGCCCAGCTCGCCGTGGGGCTGACGCACGCCGCCCGCGGCAATGTCACCGGTGGCGCGCGGCTGCTGCGGCGGGGCGCGGGCGCGGTGCAGGAGTGGGCCGCGGCCTCCGGGCGGCCGGAGCCGTACGGGATGGATCTGGCGGGTGTCGTGGCGTGGGCGCGGGAGCTGGCGGAGGCCGTCGAGGCGGGGGCGGACGGCTCCGACGGGATCGGGGTCGGCGGGGCGGTGGTGGTGGACGCGCGGGCGCGGGCGCCCCGGCTGTACGGGACGTGACCCCACGGGGGCGCTGCCGGTGGCGTACGGCAGACTCGGGGCGTGCGAAAGATTCATGTCATCGGTATCGGCGCGGGCGACCCCGAGCAGCTGACCCTCCAGGCGGTGCGGGCGCTGCGCGGCACGGACGTGTTCTTCCTGCTCGACAAGGGCGAGGTGAAGTCGGACCTCACCCGGTTGCGCCGGGACATGCTGGAGACGCACCTGCCGGAGGGCACGTACCGGGTGGTCGAGGCCCGCGACCCCGAGCGGGACCGGCGCGCGGGCGGCGCGGCGTACTCCCCGGCCGTGGGCGACTGGCGCAGCGCCCGCGCCGACATCTACGAGCGGCTCGTCCGCGACGAGCTGGGCGAGGACGAGACCGGCGCGTTCCTGGTGTGGGGCGACCCGTCGCTGTACGACAGCACGCTGGGCATCCTGGAGGAGGTGCTGGCGCGGGGCACGGTCGCGTTCGACTACGACGTGGTGCCCGGGATCAGCAGTGTGTCCTCGCTGGTCGCCCGGCACCGCACCGGGCTGAACCGGGTGGCCGGTTCCGTGCAGATCACCACCGGGCGGCGGCTCGCCGAGGGGTTCCCGGAGGGCGTGGACGACGTCGTGGTGATGCTGGACGCCCACCAGACCTTCCGGCAGTACGCCGACCAGGACATCCACATCTACTGGGGCGCCTATCTCGGCACCCCGGACGAGATCACCGTCTCCGGGCCCATCGCGGAGGCCGCGCCCCGCATCGAGCGACTGCGGGCCGAGGCCCGCGAGCGCAAGGGGTGGATCATGGACACGTATCTGCTGCGGCGCCATCCCGAGCGGAGCTGACCTCGGCGAACGGGTGGGCCGGGACCGCCGGAGCCGCGGCGTCCGGGCGGGCCGCCGGCGGCACCCGAGCAGACCGTCCCCGCATGCGGGCAGGTCACGGCGGTGTGATCGTGGCCCCGCGGTGGGCTGACCGAGCGTTAGCCCGGACCGTCGAGATCAAGCCACGCGAGGGCTTCCGGTACGCCGGGCACGGCGGTCACGCCTGCGGGCAGCGGTGGGCGTCGTACGACCACGACGGGCAGCCCCCGTTCACGGGCCGCGGTGAGCTTGGCGGCGGTCGCCTCTCCCCCGCTGTCCTTCGTCACCAGCACGTCGACGCGGTGCTCGCGCAGCAGCTCCAGCTCGTCGGCGACGGTGAAGGGGCCCCGCGCGAGCACCTGGGTCATGTCGGGCGGCATCGGCGGTTCGGCGGGCTCCACGGACCGTACGACGAAGTGCAGCCCCTCCAGGTGCGCGAAGGCCGCCAGGTCCATGCGGCCGGTGGTGAGGAGGACGCGGCGGCCCAGGTCCGGCAGCAGCTCGGCGGCCTCGGTCAGGGAGGCGGCCCAGTGCCAGCGGTCGAGGGGGCCGGGGTGCCAGCCCGGCCGGCGCAGCACCACCAGGGGCCGGCCGGCCGCGGCCGTGGCGCGCGCCGCGTTCGCGGTGATCGTGGCGGCGAAGGGGTGGGTGGCGTCGACCACGGCGTCCACGTCCTGGGCGCGGAGCCAGTCGGCGAGCCCGTCGGCTCCGCCGAAGCCTCCGACGCGTACGTCCCCGGCGACCGCTCCCGGCCGGGCGACCCGTCCCGCCAGCGAGGTGGTCACCCGTGTGCCCGGGCGTCCGGCCAGCTCGGCGGCGAGGTGGCGCGCCTCGGTGGTGCCGCCGAGGACGAGGATGTGGCGGGGCATGGCGGGGAGCGTATCGAACGGGGAGCGCATCGAACGTATGACGGCCCCGCCGCGTCGTAGGAGTGACCGGTGCGCCGGGACACCCGGCCGTTCGTGGAAAGGACTCCGCCGTGACCGCTCTTCGCCCCGCCTCGCCCGCCCGGCTCGCCGCCCCCCGGCTCGCCGCCGCCCTGCTGGCCGGCGGACTGCTGGTGGCGACCGCCGCCTGCTCCGGTGAGGCGACGCCCGACCCCACCGCCCGGCCCGGCTCCGGCCTGCGGACCCGGCGTCGCCTGGACGGAGCCGGAGGCCTACTCCTACACCCTGCAGTCGAGCGGAGGAGAACGGGCCCTGCTGGGCAGCTACCGGGTGACCGTGCGGGACGGCCGGGTGACCGACGCCAGAGGGCTGGACGACAGCGCGCGCGACATGGTGAAGCGGCTGCCCGGCCAGGTGCCCACCCTCGGCGGGCTGCTGCGTGAGCTGGAACGGGCGCGGCAGGAGGACGCGGACGAGGCGGCGGCCGAGTTCGCCGCCGACGGGCACCCGGTGCGCATCTCACTGGACTGGGACGCCAACGCCGTGGACGACGAGGCCCTGTACGTGATCAGCGATTACGCGCCCCGGGCGTAGCGGCAGCCGTCCCCAGCCGGTCAGGCATCCCCGGCCGGTCAGGCGTTGACGCCCAGTTCAGGCGTCCGTGGGCTCGGTGGAGTCGACCGGCTGCCACGCGGGGCCATCGCCGCCCAGGCGGACCCGTCCGAAGACCACGTCGGCGAAGTGGATGCCGAAGCCGATGGTGCCGGGGGCCGCGAGGTCGGCGACGAGGCGGTGCCGGTGCTCGGCGGCGCGGGCCGGGTCGTCGTCGAAGGCCGAGGTCCACTCGGGGTGGTCCGCCTGGATCGACGAGTGCAGGGCGTCACCGAAGGCGATCAGCCGCCGGCCGCCGGAGGTGATGACGTACTCGGTGTGGCCGGGCGTGTGGCCGGCGCCGATCCGCACGCGCACGCCGGGGAAGATCTCCTGACCGTCCTCCACCGTGCGCACGCGCGGCGCCAGGGCGGCGATCTCCTCGGGCCTGTCCGGCCCCGCCGGCGGCTCGTACGGGGCCCATTCCGGCGCGGAGACCAGGAAGTCGGCCGCGGGGAAGACGGGCCGGCCGGTGTCCGGCAGGGGGTGGCTCGCCCATCCGGTGTGGTCGGGGTGGAGGTGGGTGAAGGCCACCGCCTCGATGTCCTCGGCCCGGCGGCCGAGGTGGGCCAGCCGCTCCGGGAGGGTTCCCCCGTGGATCACGCCGCGCGGCCCGTCCGGGGCGGCCGGCCAGCGGCGCGGTCCGAAGCCCGCGTCGATGAGCAGCGCGCGGTCGCCGCGCTCCACCAGGAGGGCGCCGATGCTCGCCACCAGGTGGCCCGCGTCGTCCAGGTACTCCGGGTGCGCGGCCCACACCGCGTCGTCCGAACCCAGCAGCAGTTCGCGCGGGCGCAGCCGCACATCGCCGTCCGGTACGTACGTGACCTTGGTGTCCCCCAGCCACAGCGAGCGGATCACCCCCGGCCGCCGCAGGCGCCGCGACCACTCCGGCCGCGCTGTTCCCTCCCGCCGCTCCGTCCCGTTCGGCGGTTCGGCACGGTCGGTCAAGAAATCGGTCACGGTTCTCCCCCTAGGTGCGGTGTCGGGCGTCGGATGACTGCGACGACCATATACGTAAAGCTAGAATCATTCAAGCTGTAATTATTCTGGCTTGATGAACTTGCTAGCATGAGGGCATGACGACGTCCCGGGAGCCGCACGCCATCGCCGAGCGGGAGCTGTGCGGTCTGGTGAACGGCCTGGCCCAGCGGATCGCCGAGCACGTACGCGAGCGCGCCGTCACCCTGGGCCTCACCGTCGCCCAGGCGACCGCCCTGCGGGAGATGACCGGGCCGATGACCATGCGCGAGCTCGCCGACCGCATGAGCTGCGAGCCGTCCAACGCCACCTTCGTCATCGACAAGCTGGAGAAACAGGGCCTGGTCGAACGCCGCGCGCACCCCACCGACCGCCGCGCCAAGCACCTCGTCCTCACCCCGGAGGGCACCGCCCTGCGCGACCGGCTCCTCGACGTCCTCACCCGCGAATCCCCGCTGGGCACCCTCACCCCCCAGCAGCAGGGCGCCCTCAAGGACCTGCTCGAACAGGCGCTGAGCCGGGACTGAGGAGTCCCGCCCGCGGCACGCGCTGCTCAGCGCAGCAACAGCTGGAGGGCGCCCAGCACCGTCGCGGCGATCACCAGCCGCTCGAACAGCCGCTGGTCGATGCGGCTGACGGCCCACTTGCCGAGCAGCGCGCCGGGTACGACGAACAGGACCAGGGCCGCGTCGAGGTGCAGCGAGGGGCCGTCGATCAGGCCGAGGCCCGCGCTGAAGGGCACCTTGGACACGTTCACGATCAGGAAGAAGAAGGCCGACGTGCCCAGGAAGCCCAGCTTCCGGAAGCCCGCCGACAACAGGTACAGGGCCATCACCGGTCCGCCCGCGTTCGCGACCATGGTGGTGAAGCCGCCCAGCACTCCGTACGCACGGGCCTTGACCCGGCCCGCGCGGGTGGTGACCGCGTCCGGCTCCGCCGCCCTGTCCGCCGTACGCCGCCGCCACACCGTCAGCGCGGCCATCAGCAGCAGGATCGCGCCGATCGAGGTGCGGACGACCTCGTCGTCTGCCCACATCAGGAACGCGGTGCCGGCGACGACTCCGGCCGCGACCGCCGGGAACAGCCGCCACAGGGTGGGCCAGTGGGCGTGGCGGCGGTAGGTGAGGACGGCGAGCAGGTCCCCGGCGATGAGCAGGGGCAGGAGCACACCGGTGGAGGCGCGGGCGGGCAGCACCGCCGCGAAGACGGCGAGGCTGATCGTGTTGGCACCGCTCACCGCGGTCTTGGAGAAGCCGACGAGCAGCGCCGCGACGGCGAGCGCGGCGAACTCCCAGCCGGTGATGTGCCAGAGGGTCATCGTGTCCATGCGGGCACCGATGCTATGCACACGCATCCGGCCGGGGCCGCGCCGTCTCGCCTGGTGACACCCGTGACACCGGGGGCCGGGCGCCCGAGCCGCGCGCCGCGCTCACCGCCCATCGCCTGCCGCCCGCAGCCCGCAGCCCGCAGCCCGCAGCCCGCAGCCCGCAGCCCGCAGCCCGCAGCCCGCAGCCCGCAGCAGCGCACACTCCGCCATCCGCCGCAGCCGCCGCAGCGCGCCCTCCCCGTCAGACGTACCGCGCCCGCAGCTCCCGCTTCAGCACCTTCAGGCTCGGCCCGAGCGGCAGGGCGTCCGTGAACTCCACGCGCCGCGGGTACTTGTGCCGGCCCAGGCGCTCCCTGGACCAGCCGATGACGTCCTCCGCGTCCGGCGCGGCGCCCCGCGCGGTGACGACCACCGCGCAGACCTCCTCGCCGTGCAGCTCGTCCGGCAGGCCGATGACCGCGACCTGGGCGACGCCCGGGTGCCGCATCAGCACCTCCTCGACCTCGCGCGGGTAGACGTTGTAGCCACCGCGGATGATCACGTCCTTCTTGCGGTCCACGATCCGCAGGAAGCCGTCCGCGTCCTTGGTTCCGAGGTCGCCGGTGCGGAACCAGCCGTCGACCAGCGCCTCGGCGGTGGCCTCGGGGCGGCCGAGGTAGCCGGAGAAGACGTTGTGGCCGCGGATGACCACCTCGCCCAGCTCCTCCGGGGCAAGCAGCTCGATCCGGTCCTCGATGTCCGCGCGCGCGATCTCCACGTCGACGCCCCACAGCGGATGCCCGATGGTGCCCGCGCGGGTGCCGAACACCGGCTGGTTCACGGTCGCCGTCGGCGAGGTCTCCGACAGGCCGTAGCCCTCGTGGACCGGCACGCCGAAGATCTCCTCGAACCGCTCCAGGACCGCCACCGGCAGCGAGGCCCCGCCGGAGACGCACACCCGCAGCCGGGGCAGGGCCGCCGCCTCGGCGGCCGCGGCGACGAGGGCGACGTACATGGTGGGCACCCCGTGGAAGGTGTCGACCCTCTCCCGCACCATCAGCTCGATCGCGCGCGCCGCGTCGAACCGGGGCATCAGCACGAGGGTGGCCCCGGCGCGCCAGGTGGAGTTGAGGGAGACGGTCTGGCCGAAGGCGTGGAACAGCGGCAGCGCGCCCAGCGCGATGTCGTCGGGGCGGATGTCGTTGGCGTCGAAGGCGTTGACGGTCGCGTTCATCACCAGGTTGAGGTGGCTGAGCACGGCGCCCTTGGGCACGCCCGTGGTGCCGCTGGTGTAGACGACGACGGCCGGGTCGTCGGCGTCGCGGGTGACGAACGTGGGCAGCGGTTCGGTCTTCGCGGCGAGGTCGCCGAACTCCTCGCCCAGGGTGACGACCCGTACCCCGGCGGCCCGTGCCGCGGCGGTTCCCGTCTCAGCCTGCGCCGGGTGGCACAGCAGCAGGGTGGCGCCGCTGTCCCTCAGCACGTGCTCGACCTCGCCGGGGGACAGCAGGAGGTGGACGGGGACGACGACACCGCCGGCCGCGGCGATGGCGTAGTACGCCGTCGGGAACTCGGCCACGTTGGGCGCCATCAGGGCGACCCGGTCCCCGGGCCGTACGCCGAGCGCGGCGAGGGCGCCGGCGCGGGCGAGGGCGCGCTGCCAGACCTCGGCGAAGGTGAGGCGCAGGTCGCCTTCGACGAGGGCGGTTTTGGCGGGCCGGCGGCGCGCGTTCTCGGCGAGGATGCTCGCCAGGGACAGGGTTGCCATGGAGGGGGTTGCTCCGTTTCGTTGCGGCTCTGGTTCCGGATGCCCGGCCCGGGCGCCCCCGTCGAGTCGCCCGGGCTGCGGCTCGGTGCCCGTCGGAGCGCGGTCAGTGCCGTTCGACCAGCACCGCGCTGCCCTGCCCCACGCCCACGCACATGGTCGCCAGGCCGCGCGCGGCCCCCGTACGGCGCATCCGGTGGAGCAGGGTGGTCAGGATGCGGGCGCCGGAGCAGCCGAGCGGGTGGCCGAGGGCGATGGCACCGCCGGTGGGGTTGACCAGCTCGGGGTCGATGCCGAGCTGGTCGACGCAGGCGAGGGCCTGCGCGGCGAACGCCTCGTTGAACTCGGCCTCCTGGATGTCGCCGATGTCCCAGCCGGCCCGGGCGAGGACCTTGCGGGTGGCGGGGACCGGGCCGATGCCCATGACGTCGGGGTGGACGCCGGCCGAGCCGCCCGCGACGTAGCGGCCGAGGGACTCCAGGCCGAGTTCGTTCAGGGCCTCCTCGCTGACCAGCAGCAGTCCGGCGGCGCCGTCGTTCATCGGCGAGGCGTTCCCGGCGGTGACGGTGCCGCCGTCGCGGAAGACCGGCTTGAGGCGGGACAGCTTCTCGAGGGAGGTGTCCTCGCGGACGCATTCATCGCTGTCGACGACGACGCCGTCGGGTCGGGTGACGGGCAGGATCTCGTCGTCGAAGTGGCCGTTCTTGCGGGCGAGGGCGGCCCGCTGGTGGCTGCGCAGGGCGAACTCGTCCTGGCGTTCGCGGCCGACGCCGTACCGCGCGGCGACCTCCTCGGCGGTCTCGCCCATGGACAGCAGCCCGTGCAGTTCCCGCATCGCCGGGTTGACCAGGCGCCAGCCGAGCCGGGTGTCGGCGGTCTCGACGCGGTGGGGCAGCGCCTCGTCGGGGCGGGGCAGGACGAAGGGGGCGCGGCTCATGGACTCGGAGCCGCCCGCGAGCACGATGTCCGCCTCGCCCGCGGCGATGGTGCGGGCGGCGGTGGTGACGGCCTCCAGGCCGGATGCGCACAGCCGGTTGACCGTGGCGCCGGGCACCGAGTCGGGCAGCCCCGCGAGCAGGGCGGCCATGCGGGCGACGTTGCGGTTGTCCTCGCCGGCCTGGTTGGCGGCGCCCCAGTAGACGTCGTCGATCCGGGCCGGGTCCAGCGCGGGCACGTCGGCGACCAGGCCGCGGATCACGGTGGCGGCGAGGTCGTCGGGCCGTACCGAGGACAGGGCTCCGCGCAGCTTGCCGATGGGGGTGCGGCGGGCGGCCGCGAAGTGGACGGGACGCACGAGTGGACTCCTGACCGTCATCGCTCAGCGGACAAGGGCAGTACCGGGGGCGATGTGGAGCGCCCATTGATTAGCACTGCTAGTTTTGGACTGTAGACCTCCGCACCGCTCCCTGGGAAGATCCCCCGGAACCTTCCCCCAGCATTCCCGACGCGGCCGGAGGAGCCATGAGGACCGACCACCGCGAGCACGTGCTCACCGGAACGCGGGGCGCGCTCGCCGTCCGCGAGTGGCCGCACCCCCGCCCCCGGTACACCGTCCTCGTGGTGCACGGCTACGGAGAGCACAGCGGCCGGTACGCGGACCTGGCCGGTGTCTTGACCGGGCACGGGGCCGCCGTGTTCGGGCCCGACCACATGGGCCACGGCCGGTCGGCGGGCGAGCGGGTGGTGATCGAGGACTTCGAGGACGTCGTCGGCGATGTGCACACCGTGGCGCGGCTCGCCCGCTGCGCGCACCCGGACGTACCGATGGTGATGATCGGCCACTCCATGGGCGGGCTCGTCGCCGCCCGGTACGCCCAGCGGTACGGCGCCGGCCTCGCCGCCCTGGTGCTGTCCGGGCCGGTGATCGGCACCTGGGAGACGCCCGCGCGACTGCTCGCCCACGACGCGGCGCACGGCGAGATCCCGGACATCCCGGTCAGCCCGGCCGCGCTGTCCCGGGACCCGGCGGTCGCGGCCGGCTACGCGGCGGACCCGCTGGTGTGGCACGGGCCGATGAAACGGCCGACGCTGCGGGCGTTCGTCCGGACCCTGGAGGACGTCGCCGAGGGCGGTGACGTGGGCCCGCTGCCGCTGCTGTGGCTGCACGGCGACGACGACCGCCTGGTGCCGCTCGCGGGCAGCCGCACGGGCGTGCGGCGGCTGAGCGGCGGGACGGCGGCCGAGCGGATCTTCCCGGGCGCGCGGCACGAGGTGTTCCACGAGACGAACCGCGCGGAGGCGTTCGCAGAGGTGACGGCGTTCGTGGACCGGGTCCTTGCAGACTGACCGGCCCGGGGGCCTCGGAGACTGACCGGGCGGGTCCTCAGTAGCTGACCGTACGGCCCTCGGAAGCTGACCGGACGGGAATTCCTCGGAGACCGACCGGACGGTCCTCGGAGACGACCGGGACGAGGCCGCCACCCTCCGGACCTCCCTCTCACCGCCAGCGCGCATCGCGTTTGCGCTGGTACACGCGGGGCACCCGCGCCCCCATGGAGGGGTCGCGGCGAACGGCCGCCGAACGCGCCCGCGCGCGCCGCGCCGCTCCGTACGACCGACAACCCTCGCACGAGGTGAGAAGGAGAAGCGCCCCATGACCGTCGTGAAGAGCACACTGCCCGACGACGCCCGCCGGGTCGCCTGCGACGCGCTGCAGGACACGCTGGTGGATCTGGTCGGGCTGTCACTGATCGGGAAGCAGGCGCACTGGAACATCGTGGGCCCGCGGTTCCGTTCGATCCACCTGCAGCTGGACGAGGTGGTCGCGACCGCCCGCGCCCACTCGGACACGGTGGCGGAGCGGTGCGCGGCGCTGGGCGTGCCGCCGGACGGCCGCCCGGAGACCGTCGCCGCCCGGTTCTCGCTGCCCAGCCCGAAGGAGGGCTGGGTGCGCGACAACGATGCGGTCCAGGTGCTGGTGGAGTCGCTGGAGGCGGCGATCGGCCGGCTGCGGGAGCGCATCGAGGCCACCGACGGTCCGGACCCGGTCACCCAGGACCTGCTGATCGCCATCACGGCCGACCTGGAGAAGCAGCGCTGGATGTTCGACGCCGAGAACTTCCCGCGCCAGGACTGACCCCTGCGGACGCGCCACAGGGAAGGGGCAGGCCATGACGGATTCCGCCGGACTCGACGCGCTGTGGGAGGACTTTCACCACGTCGTGAACATGACCTCCCAGGAGCTGGACGCCTGGCTGCGGACCCGGGACGCCGGCGAGCGGACCGAGCCGCTGCCGGACCAGGCGGGCCCCCCGCTCGGACAGCAGGTGCTCGCCGTGCTGCGCAAGCGGCGCACGGACCTCACCGACGAGGACGTCCGGGTGATGGCGAAGGTCGTGGAGATGGTGTCCGGACAGACGGATCTGGCGAACGAGCCGGAGCCCGCGCGCACCAGCCGCCGCCATGCGCTGATGTCGATCGGACACGACCCGCTCAAGCCGTGACCGACGCGCGGCGCGTGGTGCGCGAACTGACCCGCGCGTACGGCCGGACGTACGCCGAGGAGGCGGGCATCCGGCTGCGGGACACCCCCCAGCCGCTGTACCGGCTGCTGGTGCTGTCCGTGCTGCTCAGCGCCCGGATCCGGGCCTCGGTCGCGGTGGCGGCCGCCCGCGCCCTGCACGAGGCGGGGCTGCGCGATCCGCGCCGGATGGCCGAGGCCGGCCGGCGGCGTCGGGTGGCCGCCCTCGGCGAGGCCGGCTACCGGCGCTACGACGAGCGCACCGCGACGATGCTCGCCGACGGCGCCCGGCTGCTCACCGAGCGCTGGGGCGGCGATCTGCGCCGGCTGCGCGCGGAGGCGGACGGCGATCCCGGCGCGCTGCGCCGGCTGCTCCAGGAGGTGCCCGGTCTGGGCCCGGCCGGGGCGGACATCTTCCTGCGCGAGGTGCAGCGGGTGTGGCCGGAAGTCGCCCCCTTCGTCGACGGCAAGGCACTGTCGGGAGCACGGCGGCTGGGGCTGCCGGAGGACCGTGACCGGCTGCTGGCGGCGGCCGGTGACACCGAACCGGCCGTCCTCGCCGCCGCGTTGGTGCGGGCGGCGCTGCAGAAGGAGGTGGCCGAGGAGGCTCTCCGCCGCGCCGCGTGATCGTGTCAGACTGCTCGCAGCCCCGCCCCCCTTGCGCGGGGCCCGCGCAGCAGAGGAGAGACGTGTGACGGGGACCGACCCGGCCGCAGCGAGGATCGACACGACGCGGCCCCATCCGGCCCGGGTGTACGACTGGTATCTCGGCGGCAAGGACAACTACCCGGTCGACGAGGAACTGGGCCGGCAGATCATGGCGATCGACGACGGCGCCCCGCGCGCCGCGCGCGCCAACCGCTGGTTCATGCAGCGGGCCACCCGGCTGCTGGTCCGCCAGGAGGGCATCCGGCAGTTCCTCGACATCGGTTCCGGCATCCCCACCGAACCGAATCTGCATCAGATCGCCCAGTCGGCGGCCCCCGAGTCGCGGGTGGTCTACGTCGACAACGACCCGATCGTCCTCGCCCATGCCGAGGCCCTGCTGCGCGGCACCCCCGAGGGCGCCACGGACTACGTCCAGGCGGACGCGCGGGACCCGCGCCGCATCCTCGAACAGGCCGCCCAGGTCCTCGACTTCGACCGGCCGGTCGCCCTGTCCCTGATCGCGCTGCTGCACTTCGTCGCGGACGAGGACGGCGCCTACGAGCTGGTGGACACCCTCGTCGACGCGCTGGCGCCGGGCAGTTGCCTGGTGCTGTCGGCGATGACCGCCGACTTCGAACCGGAGAACGTACGGCGCGGCATCGCGGCGTACACGGCGGGCGGGGTGACCCTGGTGGCCCGCTCACGGGAGGAGATGGCCCGCTTCTTCAAGGGCCTCGAGGTGCTGGACCCGGGCATCGTGTCGGTCGCCGACTGGCGTCCGGAGCTGGCCGAGAACGAGTCGGACCTGGGCCGCGGGCCGGTGTCGCTGTACGGCGCGGTGGGCCGCAAGGTCTGAGGGTCACGCGGTGGAGCCGGGCCGGGCGAGCCGCCGGTGCTGCTCGCGGGTGGTCAACCCGGCCGCGCGCGGGGCGGGCGCTCGTCCGGCGGACCGGTCAGGGGCAGGAGCGCTTGACGTCGTTCCCGGCGGTGGCGCGCGCGGTGGCGGCCAGCCGGGCGAAGCCGTCGGCCAGACCCGCGAGGACCTCGGGCCTGAGCCGGTAGTAGGTGAACCGGCCGCACGGCTCGGTCTCCACCACGCCCGCCTCCCGCAGCACCCGCAGATGGTTGGAGAGGTTGGTCTGGCGGGCCCCGGTCTCCTCCACCAAGTGGGTGGTGCACAGCGTCTCGTGGGCGAGCAGGGTGACGATCCGCAGGCGCAGCGGATCGGCCAGCACCCGGACCAGATCAGCGTCAACTGACGTCAGCATGGACTGATCGTCTCACATCGCCCGAAGCCGGACCCCGGGCCCCGGTACCCGCCCGTGCCGGGGCGCCCGCGGTGATCAACGGCCCGGCGCTGCCGGTACGCTGAGGCAGCCGCGGCGCTTCCCCCACATCACCCGCACCCGCGCGGTGAGTTCGCCCCGCGGCGGTCGACTCACTCAGGACGAGGACGAAGCACAGGTGCTCATAGCGGGCCGGTACCGGCTGCACGACGCGATCGGACGCGGCGCGATGGGAGAGGTCTGGCGGGCGTACGACGACACGCTCGGCAGGCCGGTGGCCGTCAAGCTGCTGCTGCCCCAGGACTCCGACACCACCGCCGCCTCCCGGTTCCGGCTGGAGGCGCAGACCGCCGGCCGGCTCCACCACCCGCACGTGGTCGGTGTCCTGGACTTCGGCACGTACGAGGACAAGCTCTTCCTGGTGATGGAGCTGGTCGAGGGCGACAGCCTGGCCGGGCTGCTCGCCCGCTCCGGCCCGCAGCCCGCCGACCGCGTCGCCCGGATCGCCGCGGAGGCCGCCGCCGGGCTCGCCGCCGCCCACCAGCAGGGCATCGTGCACCGGGACATCAAGCCCGCCAACCTGCTGCTGGACGCCGACGGCACCCTGAAGATCGGTGACTTCGGCATCGCCCGCTTCATGGACGACCCGGCCGCCGCGCTCACCGCGACCGGGCAGATCGTCGGCACCAGCCTGTACATCGCGCCGGAGCGCGCCCTGGGCAAGCCCGCGGGACCGCCGAGCGACGTCTACTCGCTGGGCTGCGTGCTGTACCAACTCCTCACCGGGAGCCCGCCGTTCCAGGCCGACAGCGCCATCGCCATCCTCCATCAGCACCTCGACGCCACGCCGACGCCGCCCCGGCAGCTGGGCGCCCAGCTGCCGCCCGCCTTCGAGAACTATCTGCTCGGCCTGCTGGCCAAGCAGCCCGAACACCGGCCCACCGCCGAGCAGGTCGCGGAGTGGTTCGCCTCGGGGGCCTGGCAGGGCCGCCCCGAGCCGCTGCCCGCGGCCGCCCCGGAGCTGCCCGCGCCGGAGCGGCACCCCGAGCCGCACCCGGCGCCGCCGCAGCCGGCCGCCCGCCATCAGCCGGCGACGCGTCGCGCGTCGCCCTCGCGGCGGTCGCCGGCCCCGCGCCATCAGCCGCCCGCGCAGGCCCCGTCGCGTCCGCTCGGCGAGACCGGCCCCGCGACGACGTACATGCTGCCGTCGACCTCCGCTCCGGCCTCCCGGCGCCGCCCGCCGCCCCCCGGGAACCGGCGGAAGGTCGCGGCCGGCGCCGCGGGTGTGGGTCTGTTCCTGGCCGCGATGGTCACCGGGATGCTGCTGTTCTCACCCGACGACAGCGACACGGAGAGTTCCCGCACGGACCCCTCGACGTCCGCCGACCCGTCCGCGACGGCCCCGGCGGCGCCGCAGGGCCAGGGGCGGACCCCGGCCGCGGACGCACAGGCCCCCGACTCCGAGGGGCAGCCCCCGGCCGGCGACGCCGCGGGCCAGGTCCCGGCCGCCGGGACACCGGCCGTGGAGGCCCCGGCCACCCCGGCCGCCGCCCAGACGCCCGCCGCCGTCCCCTCGCCCGCCACCTCGGCACCGCCGCCGGCGGCCGGTGACCCGGAACCCGCGGGGGACGACGGCGACGAGGGCGGGGACGACTGACGGCGGGACACGGCCGGCCGGCTCAGCGGGGCTCCCGTTCTCGGAGAGGTCCTGGAGCAGGCCGGCCCGGCGGAGGGCGGCGCGCCGGGGGCGGGCTGCGGGGATGGGCCTGCCCAGGCCAGGAGGGCGGGGCCGCCGGGTGCGTCAGCCGGTGGGGCGGGCCGGGTCCGGCAGGCCGAGCATCCGCCGGACGGTGCGCAGGACGCCGTCGTCGTTGTTGGAGGGGGCCAGGTGGCGGGCCCGGCGGATGACCTCGGGATGGGCGTTGGCCATGGCGAAGGACCACTCGGCGGTGTCCATCATCTGCAGGTCGTTGAGGTAGTCCCCGAAGACCATGGTCTGGGCGGGGGTGATGCCCAGTTCCCGCTGGAGGGCACGGACGGCGGCGCCCTTGTCGGCGGTGCGGTTCATCACGTCCACCCAGTGCTCGCCGGAGACCACGACCTGGTGGCTCCCGGCGAACGGGGCCAGGGCGGGCGCGGTAGTGCGCTCGGCGGGGCCGAAGTCGTACAGGGCGACCTTGAGGATGTCGTCGTCGACGGCGGTGACGTCCTCGACGATCCGGTTCTCGACGTAGTACCGGCGCACCTCGGTGAGGAAGGGCACGTCGGTGCGCTCGACGTAGGCGGACCGCTTGCCGCAGACGACGGCCCCGACGTTCACTCCGTCGGCGGACAGCCGCCGTACCGCCGCGACGACCCGGGCGACGACGTCCGGCTCCAGCGGGTCGGAGCTGAGCTCGACGCCGTCGCGCACCACGTAGGTGCCGTTCTCCGCGATGAACACCATGCCCCGCGCGGCCGGCGCGAACTCCCGCGCCAGGGTGGCGTACTGCCGCCCGCTGGCCGGGGTGAACAGCACGCCCCGCTCGCGCAGCTGCTCCAGCGTCTCCCACAGCCCGGCCGGGGGGCGCTTGTCGTCGTCCAGGAGCGTGCCGTCCATGTCGGTGACCACGAGCCGGATGTCGGCGGGGGCGACCGGGGTGTCGGCGGGGGTGGGGAGGGGGGAGTGGGAGTACGGCATGTCCTGCTTCCTGCGACGGCAGCCCTTTGTCGTTCCGTGGCCGACCGTCAACCCTACCTGGGCGATCTCACCCGTCCGGGCGCACGTGCCGCTCCCCCGGTTTCCCGGACGCGCTGATCATGAGCGCGGCACAATGGCGGAAGACCGCGGCATGGGCGAGGAGAGGACACGACGTGAGCGAGACCCCCACCCCGGCGGAGGGAGCGGCACGCCTGAACACCGGTGTGGCGCACAACGCCCGGGTCTGGAACTACTGGATCGGCGGCAAGGACAACTACGAGGTCGACCACCAGGTCGGTGATCACGTGGCCGGGATGTTCCCCGTGATCCGGGACATCGCCCGCGCCGACCGGGAGTTCCTGGGCCGGGCCGTGCGGTTCCTGGCCGCGGAGCGCGGGGTGCGGCAGTTCCTGGACATCGGCACCGGACTGCCCACCGCGGACAACACCCACGAGATCGCCCAGCGGGTCGCCCCCGACTCGCGGATCGTGTACGTCGACAACGACCCGATCGTGCTGATCCACGCCCGCACCCTGCTGACCGGCACCCCGGACGGCGCCACCGACTACATCGACGCCGACGTGCACGACCCGGACGCCATCCTGGAGCGCGCCGCCCGCACCCTGGACCTGAGCCTGCCGGTCGCGGTGATGATGCTGGGCATCCTGAACTTCGTCCTCGACACCGACACGGCGCGGGACATCGTGCGCCGGATCATGGCGGCGGTGCCGTCCGGCAGCTTCCTGGTGCTGACCCACCCCACCTTCGAGCCCGACCTGGGCGGCGAGGGCCAGATCCCGGCGATGAAGTTCTGGAACGAGAACGCCACCCCGCCGATCACCGCCCGCGGCCGCACCGACATCGCCTCGTTCTTCGACGGGCTGGAGTTCCTGGAGCCGGGTCTGGTGTCGTGCTCGCAGTGGCGGCCGGAGAACCCGTGGCCCGTGGTGGTCCCGCAGTTCGGCGCGGTGGCCGTCAAGCCCTGACCCCGCGCCCCGGCCACGGGAGCCGTGCGGACAGGCCCCGCCTCCCTCCGCACGTCTTCGCCCGCGTCCGCCCGGAGCCGCTCGCGCCGCGGCGCGGGCGGGCGGGCGGGCGGCCGGGTGTGTGCGCCGAAACGGTTTTCCGACGACACACGAAAGTATGATCAAGCAATGTCTGACATGACCGAAACCACGCCCGGTTGGCTGACACCCGACGAGCTCGAACTGGCCCGCGCGCGCATGCCGATCCTGTACGTCGAGGCCGTGCCGGTCCGCGTGGACGACAGCGGCGAGGTCACCAGCATCGGACTGCTGCTGCGCATCGGGCCGGACGGCACGGTCAGCCGCACCCTGGTCTCCGGCCGGGTGCTGCACCACGAGCGGGTCCGCGACGCCCTGCTGCGCCATCTGGAGAAGGACCTCGGCCCGGTCGCCCTCCCCCGGGTCCCGGCCTCGCTCCAGCCCTTCACGGTCGCCGAGTACTTCCCCACCCAGGGCGTCACCCCGTACCACGACCCGCGCCAGCACGCGGTCTCCCTCGCCTACGTCGTCCCGGTCACCGGGGACTGCCGGCCCCGCCAGGACGCCCTGGACCTCGTCTGGTTCAGCCCGCAGGAGGCCGCCTCGGAGGCGGTGCAGAGCGAGATGCCGGGCGGGCACGGCGTCCTGCTGAAGCAGGCGCTCGCCCACGTGGGCCTGGCGCTTTGAGCGCGGCGGGCAGCGGCGGCGCCCTGCGCTTCGCCCCGCGCCCCTGCACGCTCGTCGTGTGCCGGGGCTGCTGCTGCGGCAACGCGCGCAAGCATCCCGGCACCGACCACGCCTGGCAGCTGGCGCGGCTGCGGGCCGCCGCCGCGGACTCCGGCGGCCGGTTCACCGTGCGGACGACGGACTGCCTCGGCCCCTGCGACCAGGCCAACGTCATCGTCGTCCAGCCCTCCGGCGCGGGCCGGCGGGCCGGGGGCCGCGCGGTCTGGGTGGGGTTCGCCATGGACGACGACTCCACGGAGGAGCTGCTGGCGTGGGCGGACGCGGGCGGCCCCGGGGTGGCGGAGCCGCCGGCGGCGCTGGAGCTGCAGTTCATCCCGGCGCCGCGGGAGGGGAAGGTGCGCAGCCGCCGCCGCTGAGGGACGAGCGGGCAGCCGCCGCTGAGAACCGAACGGGCAGTCACCGTTGAGGGCCGGAGAGGCCAGTCGCCCGGGCTGCCGGGGTCACCAAGGCTTTTTCGTAATGGGATCCATTTTCATGTAGCGTTCTGCCTGGTTCACCGACCCAGGAAGGACTCCCATGGCCGTTCCCAAGCGGAAGATGTCCCGCAGCAACACCCGGCACCGCCGCGCCCAGTGGAAGGCGAGCACGCCGAACCTGGTCCCCGTCACCGTCGACGGGGTCCGCCACCTCGTGCCGCAGCACCTGGTCCGGGCGTACGAGCGCGGGCTGCTGCGCCCCGAGGGCTGAGCCCCGATGCCGTACGACCGACTGCCCGTCACCGTCCTGTCCGGGTTCCTCGGGGCGGGCAAGACCACGCTGCTCAACCATGTCCTCGCCAACCGCGAGGGGCTGCGCGTCGCCGTGATCGTCAACGACATGAGCGAGGTCAACATCGACGCGACGCTGGTCCGCGGCGGCGAGGCCGCGCTGTCGCGGACCGAGGAGCGGCTGGTCGAGATGACCAACGGCTGCATCTGCTGCACCCTGCGGGACGATCTGCTGGAGGAGGTCGACCGGCTGGCCCGCGAGGGCCGCTTCGACCACCTGCTGATCGAATCTTCGGGCATTTCGGAACCCATGCCGGTCGCGGCCACGTTCGCGTTCGCCCGCGACGACGGCGCCACCCTCGGCGACCTGGCCCGCCTGGACACCATGGTGACCGTGGTCGACGCGGCCAACTTCCTGGCCGAGCTGGACAGCGGCGACGAACTGGCCGAGCGCGGCCTCGCGCCGTACGAGGACGACGAGCGCACCGTCAGCGATCTGCTCATCGACCAGGTCGAGTTCGCCGACGTCCTGGTGCTGAACAAGCTGGACCTGGTGGACGCCGCCACCGCCGAGCGCCTCCGCGCGGCCCTCACCCGGCTCAACCCGGCGGCCCGGATCGTCCCGGCCACGCACGGGCGGGTGGACCTCCGCCAGGTGCTCGACACGGGCCTGTTCGACCTGGAGCGCGCCCAGCAGGCACCCGGCTGGGTCCGCGAGCTCAACGGCGACCACGTGCCGGAGACCGAGGAGTACGGCATCTCCTCGACCGTGTTCCGCTCCGCACTCCCCTTCCACCCCGGGCGGCTGTGGACGTTCGTCACCGAGCGGATGGACAGCGGCGTCCACGGGCGGATCCTGCGGTCCAAGGGCTTCTTCACCCTGGCCACCCGCCCGCACGTGACCGGCCTGTGGTCACAGGCGGGCTCCGTCGCCCGCTTCGAGCCGTCCGCGGCCCGCGACGACGAGGCACCCCACGCGCAGGAACTGGTCTTCATCGGCACCGGGCTCGACGCGGCGTCGCTGCACGCGGACCTGTCGGACTGTCTGCTGCGCGCCGGCGAGCCGCTGCCCGCGCAGGACCCGTTCCCCGCCTGGGCGACCCACGGGATGGACGAGGCCTGCGCGCTCGAACACCCCGAACAAGCCGGACACCGCGAACACCCCGGACACCCGGGACTCGCCGGACTCGCCGGACTCGTCGGCGAGCACTGAGAATCCGGGCCGGGCGGCGAACGCAGCCACGGCGCCGCCCGGCCCGGTCCCCCGAACCCGCCTGCACCGGCCCGGTGCCGCTGCGAGCGAGCCCGGAGGGAGGGTGCCCGAGGCCCGCGGGCACCCTCCCCCGTCACGGCCCTTACCGCAGGCGGCCCTTCGCGACAGGCCCTTCGCGGCCGACCCTTTTCAGGCCGCCGCCGCGAGGAGGCCGATCAGCGTGGCCCGCGCCCGGGCCACCCGGGAGCGCAGGGTGCCGACCGGGCAGCCGCCGATCCGGGCCGCCTCCGCGTACGGCAGTCCGAGCAGCTGGGTGAGGACGAAGGCCTCCCGGCGCTCGTCGGGCAGCGCCGCCAGCAGGTCCAGCAGGGCGACACCGTCGTCGAAGCCCGGCAGCCCGCACGGCTGCGCCCGTTCGACGGCCGTCCGCCAGTCGGCGGCGTCGCAGGGCCGCGGCCGGCTGCCGGCGTGGCGGTAGCTGTCGACGACGGCCCGGCGGGCGATGGCCAGCAGCCAGGAGCGCGCCGAGGACCGCCCCTCGAAACGGTGCAGGCTGCCGAGCGCCCGCAGGAACGTGTCCTGCGCCAGATCGTCGGCCGCCTGCGGGTCGCCGCACAGGTGGGCGACGTACCGCAGGACGTCCCGGTGCAGGGCGCGGACGAACCGGTCGACGGCGTCCGGGTCGCCGCCGCGGGCGGCGAGCGCCCAGGCGGTTATCGACTCGTCCGCGCGTTCGGGCATGGGCAGGGCAGAAGTGATCACCTGGTGTCCTTCTCGTCACGTGGGGAGCGGCCGTACCGCCCCGAGCGGGCGTACGGCCGGGGCCCGGGACGCGCACGGGCGGCCCGGGAAGCCGGCTGTCGTCAGGCGACAGCGGTCCCCATGGGCGGCCCCCGTGAGGTGAGCGCGTGGACGAGCAGGAGCCGGCGCGGCGACCGGTCCGAGCGGCGCCGGCGCGGGCGCGGGCGGGGCGGACCGGCGACGACGACCAGGCCGAGCGGCAGCCGCAGGGGGGCCGCGAGCCAGCCGGCGACGGCGCGCAGGATGCGGAAGGCGGCGCGCTCGCCGTGGGCGAGCCACAGACCGCACAGCAGCGCGGCCAGGAGGTGGGCGGCGAGCATGCCCGACGAGAGTCCGGCGGGTGCGGGCTCGACCGCCACCGACCCGGCCGCCCCGGCCGCAGCGCCCATGTTCCCCAGGTGGGCCATGTGCTCCATCTGGTCCATGGGGGGCATGTGGGCCAGGTGGGCGGTGTGCCCGAGGTCCGGGGTGCCGGCCTGGGCGTACGAGAACGCCGAGTGCAGCGCGGTCTGAGCGGCGACCACGACGGTCGTGATCAGCGGCAGCCCGCGCTCCCGCCCGGCCAGGGCCCAGCCCACGGCACCGGTGACCACGAGCCCGCCGGCGAGGGTCCAGCCGGGCACATGCCGGCCGGACATCAGGACGTGTCCCAGGGCGGCGAGCAGCACGCAGACGGCCGCGAACACCGCGGCCCGCACCGTGCGCGCACCCCACCCTGCCGTCATGACCGCCCCATCCTCCCATCCGCGGCCCGTTCCCCACCCGCGCCTGCGGAAATCGGCGGGAGCACGGACCGGGTGGAGGTCTGCCGCTGACCGGTCGACCGCCCGGACGGGCACACAGCCCGGAGCGCACCGGTCGGCATCTGTCAGACGGCGGTCGTCGTCGGCCGGTTGACGGCGGCCGGTGCACGGCGGCCGGTTCAGGTCGGCGAGGAGCAGGGATCGGGCCGCTCCGGTCGCCCGTCCCGCGCCAGTTCGGCGTTGAACCGCGCGCCCGCCAGCAGCACGACGTGGGTAACCCACAGCCACACCAGGAACGCCACCACGCCCGCCAGGGAGCCGTAGAGACGGTCGTACGTCGCGATGTGGGACGCGTAGAAGGCGAAGCCCGCCGACGCCAGTAGCCAGAGCAGCACCGCCAGAGTTCCGCCGGGCAGTGTCTGCCGCACCCCGCGGGTCTCCGGTGGCCCGGACCGGAACAGGAGCATGACCAGGGCGACGACCACCGTGAACAGCAGCGGCCACTTCAGGCCGGCCCAGACGAGGGCGGCCTGATGGTCCGTTCCCGTGCCGCGGCCGATGGCCCGGGCGATCCGCTCGGCGGCCGTGAGCGTCAGCACCCCGCTGACCAGCAGGGCGAGCACGGTCAATGCCCGCAGCAGGCTGGCGGGGAACGTCCGCCACGCCGGGCGGCAGTCCGGAACGCCGTACATCGCGTGCAGCGCCCGCCGGAAGACGGCCAGGTAGCTGGAGGCGGACCACAGCGCGGCGCCGGCGGTGCCCACGAGCAGCAGCCAGCGGACCGACGAGCCCTCCCGCAGACTGCTCATGGCCTGGTCGAGCACCGGCCGGGCCGTCTCCGGCACCAAGGCGGCCAGCTGCGGGACGACCTCCTGGGGGGAGTCCGTGCCGAGCAGGGCGAAGGAGAAGCCCACCACCAGCAGGGCGGGGAAGACGGCCAGCACCGCGTAGTACGTCAGCGCCGCCGCCCAGTCGGTGAGGTCGTCCTCCCAGACGGCGGCCGGTGTACGGGCCATGGCCCTGGCGTACGCCCCGCGCTCGTGCCGAACGGGCGCCGCGCCGCTCACGGGTGCACCGATCGTCATGACACCACCGCTCCGTCCAGGGCCTGCCGCGACCCGGTCGCCGCCCGGCCTTCACCATGCCGGGCGGATGCCGGCGAGTTGCCTGTCTGGTGCCCCGTCAGGGCGGTGTCACGCCAGGGAGTCACGGCGGTGTCACCGCGCGTGCTTGCCCTTCGCGTGCTTCGGCTTGCCCTGCCGCGCCTGAGCCTTCTCGGCGGCGGGGTCGGCGGGGCCGGCTGCTCCGGAACCGCTCGCACGGCCGCGCTGCGGCTCCCGGTTGCCGTCGGCCGACGGCACGCCGCTGTCGGCCGCCGCGTCCTCGGCAGCCGTGTCCTCGGCACCGGTGACCTGCCGGCTCCCGGTGGTGTGGGAGGGGGACCGCCGCGTGGACGCGGACACGGCGGCGGCTCCGGACGCCGAGGCGGTGGGGGACGCCGACGCGGACGGGGAGGAGGAGGCGGACGTGCCGGACCGCTCCGCGGGCGGTGCGGCCGGCTCGGTCGTGGCGGAGCGAGGCGGACCGGAGGCGGCGTTCTCCGCCTCGGTGGGCGGCCCGCCCACCGAACCGGCCAGTCCCACGCCGAGGACGGTCAGGGCCGCGCCGGCGGTCAGCAGGACCCGGCCGGATCGGCGTGCGCCGGGCCGGCCGGACGGGGACCGCGCGGGCTCCGGCCCGCCGGACGCGGGGACGGCTCCCTCGGCGCCGGCGCCCAGCGGCGGGGCGCCCAGCGGCTTGGCTCCCGTCTCGTGCGACCTCAGCGTGTCGAGGTTGCGCCCGTCGGCGTCGACCTCACCAGACTCGCCGCTCTCGCCGCTCGCGGCCGGAGGTCCGGGCACGGCGGATCCCGCGGGTACGCCGGACGCTTCCGCGGTTTCCCCCGATGCCAGGGCGGCCAGGGCCCGCTCACAGGCGTGCGCGTCCGGCCGGCGGCCCTCGTCCGCGTCGGTCATGGCTCGCAGCAGGTCGGCGAGCGCCTGCGGCGTGTCCGGCGGTATGACCGGGGGCCGGTGCAGGCGGGCGATCGCCGCCTCCAGGGGCGCCCCGTCGTACTCCAGTTCACCTTTGACGGACTCGATGAGCACCAGTCCCAGGCTGTAGATGTCCGCCGCCGGCCCGGCGCCCCGGCCCAGCACCTGCTCCGGGGCCATGTACGCGGCGGTCCCCACGAGGGCGCCCGGAGCGGTCTGGGAGGTGGTGTCGAGCAGCCGCGAGATGCCGAAGTCCGTCAGGCGGGGGGCGCCCGCCTCGTCCAGCAGGATGTTCGCGGGCTTGACGTCGCGGTGGACGACTCCGGCCCGGTGCACATGGGCCAGCGCCGAGGCCAGCGCGGCGCCGATCCGGCAGGCCTCGACGGGCGTCAGCGGGGCCGCGGCGATCCGTCGGCGCAGCGTCGTGCCCCTGACCAACTCCATGACCAGGAAGGGCGTTCCGTCGTCGCGGCCGCAGTCGTACACGGTGATCAGACCGGGATGCTGCAGCTGGGCCAGCAGCCGGCCCTCGCTGTCGAACCGTTCCTCCGTGTCGGCGGCACCGTCCGGGCGGAAGACCTTCACCGCGACCGGTCGCCGCAGCCGCAGGTCCATGCCCTCGTACACGTCGGCGGCGCCGCCGCGGCCGAGCAGGTCGTCGAGCCGGTAGCGTCCGGCCACGACCTGGGCGGTGAGCCGGTAGTCCGGCCGGATCGGCCACGAGCGGACTTTCATCACTGCGCTCCCTGCGTCCTGTTGTCACCTGCCGTCGTCCGCCCGCCCACGTGCGTGCCACCGGTGGCATGCCCGGCTGTGTGGTCGCGAGCACCATGTGCACGGGTGCCCGCTCAGCCGCCGGGCATCCCCCCTTCGCGCAACCCGGCCTCGTGGACGAAGGGTTCGGCAGCGTGTCGCGCATGATGGAGTCATGCGGACTCGACCGGTGCTGGTCTTCGACGGCGACTGCGGCTTCTGTACGTCGTGCGTGTCGTTCGTCGAACGCCGCCTGCGCCCGGACTGCGAGACCGTGCCCTGGCAGTTCGCGGATCTCGCCGCGCTGGGCGTGACGCCGGAGCGCGCCGCCCACGAAGCGCTCTGGGTGACCCCGACGGGCCGGGTGTACGGCGGTGCCCGGGCGGTGGCGAAGATCCTGCTGCGCTCGGGCCGGGGCTGGGCGCCGCTGGGGGCGCTGCTCATGCTGCCCCCGATGCGGTGGGCCGCCCACGCCGTCTACCGGCTGGTCGCGGACAACCGGCACCGGCTGCCGGGCGCAGCGGCGGCGTGCGCGGCACCCGGGGCCCCGCCGGCCAAGGTGACGACGCCCGGCGAGGGGCGGTGACGACGCCCCGAGGGGCCAGGTGACACCGCCCAGCGGGCGAAGGTCAACGACGCCCCGCGAGCGAAGGTTCACGACGCCCCGCGGGCGGAGGTGATGACACCCGCGGGCGAAGGAGACACCACCCTGCGGGCGAAGGTCACGACGCCGGGCGCTGGGTCCCGCCGGAGGGGGTAGGTGAGGACAGCACACGACCATCGCGTCTGCGAAGGAGACGAGCATGACCGACGACGCCTACCTGTTCCTCGTGGACGACCCGTCGACCCCGCTGGGCGCGGCCGTCGCCGCGGTCGGAGACCTGGCGTGCCTGGAGACGCCCGCCGTACGGGCCTGGCTCGACGCGCACGAGGTGACCGCCGCCTCCGCGACGGTCCGGCTGCTGCCGCCGGAGGAGACGGGTGCCATCCCCGACGGGGCGGAGAAGCTGCCCGTTCCGCTGAGCGAGGACGAGCTGAACCGGCTGCGCCTCGCGCTGGCGCCGGACGCCCTCGCCCGCGTCGAGGAGGAGCTGCTGGCCTACCGCGACTGCGCGGGCGAGCGGGACGCCCTGCTGGCGCGGGCCGCGGCCGCCGGAGTTCCGCCGCACCGCATCGTCGAACTCACCGGCGAGGACCCCCGGACCGTGGCGGTGGCCACGGCGGCGGCCACCGCGGCGCAGGGGCAGGGCCACCCGTCGGACGCCGGCCCGGCGCAGCGGTGACGGGGAAGGGGAAGACGGGGAGGACGGGGAAGATGACGAGCGAGGAGACACGCACCAGGCTTCGGCTGCTGGAGGACCGGCTCGGCGAGCCCACCCCGGCACCGATCGAGGGTCAGACCACCATCCCTCTCCCCCGGCCCGCCCCGGCGGACGACGAGGACGAGGAGACCGGAGCGCCATGACATGCCCGAGGCGCGGGCTCGAACTGCGCTGACCTGATGATTCCGTGCACGTGACACGACCGAGGGGCCGTTTCAGATCTCTCTGAAACGGCCCCTCGACCTGCGACTCTCACAAGTCGGGACGACAGGATTTGAACCTGCGACCCCTTGACCCCCAGTCAAGTGCGCTACCAAGCTGCGCCACGTCCCGGTGCCGTCTGACCTGGGGTTTCCCCTGGCCGAACGCGCAGAGAAACAATACCGCACTCGGGTCCGTGGTCGCGCACCCCTTTTCGCCCGGCGGGGTCACTCGGGGCGGGCCAGGGCCGCCGTGCCGGGTGCGGGCGCGCGCGGGCCGGGCGGGGTGTCGACGCGGACCAGGCCGCGGATCGCCGGGACAGCGAGCAGCATGGCCACGACGACGCAGCTGGTCACGCCGGAGACGATGAGGACGTGCTCGGCGCCCAGCGCGGCGGCGGCCGGTCCGGCGAGGGCCTGGCCGACCGGCATCATCGCGAGCGAGCCGGCCACGTCGTAGGCATGGATGCGGTTGAGGACGTCGGGCGAGACCTGGGTCTGCACGCTGGTCGCCCACATCACGCCCCAGAACGACAGCCCGGCCCCGGCGATGGCGGACCCGGCCGCCATGAGGGGCACGGACAGCCCGAGACCGACGGAGAGCGGGAACGCGGCGAAGCCGGTCAGGGCGAGGGCGCCGGCGCGCAGCATCCGGCGGGGGCGCAGCCGCAGGGCGAGCAGCCCGCCGACGACGGTGCCGGCGCCGAGGGCGGAGTTGACCAGGCCGTAGGCGCGGGGGCCGTGCTCCTCCACCACCTCGACGGCGACGAGCGGCCCGGTCGGTCCCCATACGGCGATCATGTAGAGGCACCAGACGGCGATCACGCCCCACAGCCAGGTCCGCGAGCGGAACTCGTGCCAGCCCTCGACCAGGTCGGCCCGGAAGCCGGCGGTCGCGTGGCCCGCCGGACGGCTGTCCGGGGCGGGCGGGGGCAGCCGCAGCAGGACGAGGCAGACGGCGCTGACCGCGTAGGTGGCGGCGTGGGCGGCGAACACCCCGCCGGGGGTGGCGAAGCCGACGAGGAGTCCGGCGACGGCGGGCCCGGCCAGCTGGGCGACGGACTCGGCGACGCGGATCGCGCCGTTGGCGCCCTGGACGTCGGTGGCCAGGCGCGGCACCATGCTGGCCACGCCGGGCTGGAACAGGGCGCCCGCGGCGCCGTTGACCAGGCCGATCGCGCAGATCTCCCAGAGCACGACGTGGTCGGCGAGGAACAGCGCGGCGGCCAGCGCCTGGGTGCCGAGCCGGACGATGTCGGCCCAGATCATCAGGGTGCGGGTGGCGAACCGGTCGGCGATCACCCCGGCGAAGACGACGAGTCCGGCGAAGGTGGCGGCGGTCGCGGCCATGGCGAGGCCGACCGCTCCCGCCCCGTACCCGTGCTGGAGCAGCCCCGCGGCGAGGGCCACCGGCAGCATGGTGTCGCCAAGCCGGGCGACGGCGCGGGCGAGGAAGAACAACCCGAAGTTCCGTGACCAGAGGCGTCGGCCGGTCTCCCGTTCCCCACAAGCGCCGCTCCCGCCGCCCTTGGCCGCGCTCCCCCCGATCGCGCTCCCCCCGGCCGCGCTCCCCCCGGCCGTGCTCCCCCCACCCTCCGGCGTTCCGGACGTCACTGGCGAGTCTCCTTCCCGGCCACCCACTCAGGCCGGGGATACTGCCACGGCGCCCGCCGCCGCCCAAGGCATTTTCAGTCCGCGGCCGGGAGCCCCAACTCCGGGTAGGCGTCGAGGAGTCGGGAGGGTGCGGCCTGGCGCCAGGAGTCGGCGAGGATGTCCCGCAGCTCCGCCTCGTCCTCCAGCGCGGCGAGCCGCACCCTGACCCAGGCGAACTGCGCCTCGTGGCCGGCGATCCAGAACTTCTCCGGCTCGGCGAGGACCAGTTCCTCGCGCTCCTCCTTGGGGCAGCGCACCGCCATGGAGGTCTCGTCCTCGGGCAGGGTGGCGAACATCTTGCCCGCCACCCGGAACGTGGGCATGCTCCAGGCGATCTTCTCCGTCGTGTCCGGCAGGGACAGGGCGACACGGCGTACGTCTTCGGCTTCCTGCATGGCACGCACCGTAGCGCCCGCCACTGACAGTCATCCGGCGCCGAGGTGCTTGTAGTAGATCGTCGTGCCGCGCAGCGCGCCGGCCGGGTCGGCCGCGTAGTCGGGGATCACGCCGACCCTGGTCCAGCCCGCGGACCGGTAGAGGTGTTCCGCGGGGCTGCCGGTCTCCGTGTCGAGGTGCAGCAGGGTGATGCCGGCCGCGGCGGCGGCCTCCTCCGCGGTCGTGAGCAGGGTGCGGCCGAGGCCGCGGCCGCGGGCGTCGCGGTGGACCATCAGCTTGACGACCTCGGCGCGGTGTCGGCTGTTGGGCTTGTCCGGGAAGGCGAGGCTCACGGTGCCGAGGACGCGGTCGCCGTCGGCCGCGGCCCACACCGCCGCCTGCCCGGACGCCACGGCCGCGGCCCGCTCGTGCCACCAGGCGAGGGCGTCTGCGGTGTCCATCGGCGCGAGGAAGCCGACCGACGCGCCGCCGGCCACGGTGTCGGCCAGCAGGGCCGCCAGTCCCTCGGCGCGGGCTCGTATGTCCGCGCCGCCCAGGCGGGTCACCTTCACGGCAGCACCACCGCCAGGAGGTAGCGCGCGGGCCGCCGGCCCGGGCACCGGAAGCGCGTCGCCCCCCACACCCGCAGCCGCAGGCAGTCGCCGGTCCCGAGGGCGTGGGTCACGTCCCGCACGGTCACCTCCAGTTCTCCTTCCAGCACCCAGACGTGCTGTTCGAGGCCCGGCACGGGCGGCCGGTCGTAGGCGAGGTCGGCGCCGGGGTCGAGCCTGGCCTCGACGAGTTCGCCGCGCAGTCCGGCGTGCGGCGGGGACACCGAGCGCCGTACGAAACCGGCGGCGCGGTCCTCCCACGATCGCTGGTCGGCGGCCCGCACCACGGGGACGGGCTCCGCCTCCACCTCGCTGAGCAGCTGGGACATGGTCCGTCCGTAGACCGCGCAGAGGCGGTTCAGTACGACGGCGGTGGGGCTGGTCTCGGCCCGCTCGGCCCGCGAGAGCGTCGAGCGGCTGACCCCGCTGCGCTCGGCGAGTTCCCCCAGGGACCACCCGCGCGCGGCCCGCAGCTCCGCCAGCCGGGCCCCCAGGCGCAGGTCCAGTTCCGCGTCTCTCATATCCGGGACGTTATCCCGGATATGAGACGCGCACGTTACGGCTTCCTCACGCGCGCCCTCGAAACACCGCGAGGAACGCTCTGCGCGTACGTCGACGAGTGGCCGGTCCTACCCCGCGCCGACGCCCTGCGGGCGCCCCTCGTCGGCCTCGGCCAGCTGGCCTTCCGCCGCCTCGCGCAGCGCGTCGAGCACGGGACGGATCAGTGGGTGCTCCTCCGCGCCCCGGCGTACGGCGGCGAAGACCCGGCGCGTGGGCGCCACACCGTCGACGGGGCGCACGACCACGCCGTGCAGGTCCATGCCGCGCAGCGCCGAGCGCGGGACGAGGGCCACGCCCGCGTCGGCCGAGGCGAGCGCCACGACGGCGCGGAAGTCGTCGGAGGAGTGCTCCAGGCGGGGCTGGAAACCGGCGCTCTCACAGGCCAGGACGACCACGTCGTGGCAGGGATTGCCGGGGTAGGGGCCGATCCACGGGTCCTTCGCCAGCTCGGCGAGCGGCACCTCGCCCGCGTCCGCCAGCCGGTGCGTCACCGGGACCACCGCGTCGAAGGGCTCGGCGTACAGCGGCACGTGGGTCAGCCGGGGGTCGTCGGCGGGCGGCGCGCCGCGGTACTCGACGGCCACCGCCACGTCGACCTGCCGGTCCAGCACCATCGGTAGGCTGGCGTCGCCCTCGGCGTCCTGGACGCGGATGCGGATGCCGGGCGAGGTGCCGGCCAGGCGGGCCACGGCGGGCGCGACGACCTGCGCGATACCGGTCGCGAAGGCGGCCACGGTGACCGTGCCCGCGGCGCCCGAGCCGTACGCGGCCAGCTCGGCCTCGGCCCGCTCCAGCTGGGCGAGGACGATGTTGGTGTGGCTGAGCAGGATCTCACCGGCCGGAGTGAGCCGTACGCCCTTGGCGCTCCGCTCCACCAGCCGGTGGCCGGTCTCCTGCTCCAGCGCCGTCAGCTGCTGGGACACCGCCGACGGGGTGAGGTACAGCGCGGCGGCAGCCGCCGTCACCGTGCGGTGGTCGGCCACCGCACGGAGGATGTGCAGCCGCCGTGCTTCGATCACGGCATCGATTCTCTCAGGCCGGCGGACCGGCTCAGCCCGCCAGCTCCGCGCGGGCCGCCACGAAGGCGTCCACGGCCCGGTTCACGTCCTCGGTGGAGTGCGCCGCGGACAGCTGCACGCGGATGCGGGCCTGGCCCTGCGGGACGACCGGGTAGGAGAAGCCGATCACGTACACGCCGCGCTCCAGCAGCAGCTCGGCCATCCGGCCCGCCTCGGCCGCGTCGCCGATCATCACCGGTGCGATGGGGTGGTCGCCGGGGAGGATGTCGAAGCCCTCCTCGGTCATGCGGCGGCGGAACAACGCGGTGTTCTCGGCGAGCCGCACCCGCAGGTCGTCGGCCGACTCCAGCAGGTCGAGGACCTTCAGGGAGGCAGCGGCGATCACCGGGGCGAGGGTGTTGGAGAACAGGTACGGCCGGGAGCGCTGGCGCAGCAGCGCGACGATCTCGGCGCGGGCGGCGACATAGCCGCCGGAGGCGCCGCCGAGGGCCTTGCCGAGGGTGCCGGTGATGATGTCGACGCGGTCCATCACGCCGTGCAGCTCGGGGGTGCCGCGCCCGCCGGGGCCGACGAAACCGACGGCGTGCGAGTCGTCGACCATGACCATCGCGTCGTAGCGGTCGGCGAGGTCGCAGATCTCGCGCAGCGGCGCCACGTAGCCGTCCATGGAGAAGACGCCGTCGGTGACGATGAGCCGGCGCCGCGCGTCGGACGCCTCCTTCAGCTGGCGCTCCAGGTCCTCCAGGTCGCGGTTGGCGTACCGGAAGCGGCGGGCCTTGGACAGGCGGATGCCGTCGATGATGGAGGCGTGGTTGAGGGCGTCGGAGATCACCGCGTCCTCGGGGCCGAGCAGGGTCTCGAAGACACCGCCGTTGGCGTCGAAGCAGGAGGAGTAGAGGATCGTGTCCTCCTGGCCGAGGAACGCCGACAGCCGCGCCTCCAGCTCCTTGTGCACCTCCTGGGTGCCGCAGATGAAGCGCACGGAGGCCATGCCGTAGCCCCAGCGGTCCAGCGCCTCGTGGGCGGCGGCGATGACCTCGGGGTGGTCGGCGAGGCCGAGGTAGTTGTTGGCGCAGAAGTTGAGGACCTCGCCGGGGCGGCCGCCCGCGGTGACGTTCACGGTGGCGGACTGCGGGGTGCCGATGACCCGCTCCGGCTTGTGCAGTCCGGCGGCGCGGATCTCGTCGAGGGTGGCGCGCAGGTCGTCGCGCACGGAGTCGAACATGGGAAGAAGCTCCTAGAAGGCTGCGAGGCGAGCGAAAGGGGTTTACGCGGTCCAGTCGAGGATGACCTTGCCGCCGCGGCCGCTCGCCGCGTCGGCGAACGCCGCTTCGAAGTCGCGGTAGCCGTACCGGCCGGTGATCACGGGGGCGAGGTCGAGGCCGCCTTCGAGCAGCACCGACATCGCGTACCAGGTCTCGAACATCTCCCGGCCGTAGATGCCCTTGATGGTGATCATCGAGGTGACGATCCGGGACCAGTCGACCGGGAACTCCTCGGACGGCAGGCCGAGCATGGCGATCCGGCCGCCGTGCGTCATGTTGGCGATCATGTCGCGCATCGCCTCGGGGCGGCCGGACATCTCCAGGCCGATGTCGAAGCCCTCGCGCAGCCCCAGCTCGCGCTGGCCGTCGGCGATGGCCGACTCGGAGACGTTCAGCGCGAGGGTGGCGCCGAGCTTGCGGGCCAGCTCCAGGCGCTCCTCGCTGACGTCGGTGATCATCACGTTGCGGGCGCCGGCGTGCCGGGCCACGGCCGCCGCCATCAGGCCGATCGGACCGGCACCGGTGATCAGTACGTCCTCGCCGACCAGCGGGAACGACAGCGCGGTGTGCACGGCGTTGCCGAACGGGTCGAAGATGGCCGCGATGTCGAGGTCCACGGGCACCCGGTGCACCCACACGTTGGACGCGGGCAGCGCCACGTACTCGGCGAACGCGCCGTCGCGGCCGACGCCGAGGCCGACGGTCGCCCGGCACAGGTGGCGGCGCCCGGCGAGGCAGTTGCGGCACTTGCCGCACACCAGGTGGCCCTCGCCGCTGACCCGGTCGCCGGCCTTGATGTCGGTGACGTCGCGGCCGGTCTCGACGACCTCGCCGACGAACTCGTGTCCGATCACCAGCGGGGTGCGGATCGCCTGCTGCGCCCAGCCGTCCCAGGACCGGATGTGCAGGTCGGTGCCGCAGATACCGGTGCGCAGCACCTTGATCAGCACGTCACCGGGTCCGATGGCGGGCTCCGGTACGTCCGCCAGCCGGAGCCCTGGCTCCGCCTTCTCCTTGACCAGCGCCTTCAACGCTCGGCTCCTGAGGGTGAGATCCCGGCCGCGGGCACGCCGAAGGGGCCCGCGACGGGGAGAGGGGTGGAATCTCCTGGCAATCTGCCGTACGAGGATGCCCCCGGTCCATCGAGGTTTTCTTAAACGGCGCCACAGCTTTCCTTCACACCCCCCGTAGGGGTCAACGCGTGCCGCCTTCCAGGCGTGCGGTGAGGTCCGCGGCCGTCGCCTTGATGGTCTCCAGTCCGGTGCGGCCCCAGGGGCGCGGTGTCAGGTCGGCGACGGAGACGGTGCCGAGCACCATGCCGGTGGTGTCGATGAGCGGGGCGCCGAGGTAGGAGCGGATGCCGAACTCGTCGACGACCGGGTTGCCCGCGAACCTCGGGTAGTCGCACACGTCCTCCAGGACCAGCGCCTTGCGCCGCACCACGACGTGCGGGCAGAAGCCGTGGTCGCGGGGCAGCCGGCGGCCGATCACCGGCCCCGGGGAGCCGTCGGGCAGGGCGGGCCCGGTCCGCGGGGTGTGCAGTCCGGCGTAGAACTGCCCGTCCTCGTCCAGGAGATTCACCATGGCGTACGGCGACGCGGTGTGGACGGCGAGGCGGGTCGCGTAGTCGTCGAGGGCGGGCTCGGGGCGCGGTCCGAGGCCGAGGCCGCGCAGCCGCAGGGCGCGGGCGGGGGCCTCCCGGTCCTCGGGGGTGAGCAGCAGACGACCGGCCGGGCGCGGCGGCTCGTAGCTCATGGCCGGGCTCCGTCGCTGGGGGCGGATGTCATGTGCGGCTCCGTGCGGTGGGGCGGTGGGGTGCGGTGGTCACCGCGGGGCGTTGGGGTGTGCGGGTCACCGGTGGGCGCCGTGGCTGGGCGCGGGGACGGCGGGGGCGTGGGCGATCAGGTGCCGGACCAGGGTCAGCAACGTCTGGACGCCGGAGGCGGAGATCCGCGCGTCGCAGCGGACGATGGGGATGCCCGGGTCGAGGTCGATGGCGGCCCGTACCTCCTCGGGGTCGTAGCGGTGGGCGCCGTCGAACTCGTTGATGGCGACGATGAAGCCGAGGCCGCGTTCCTCGAAGAAGTCGACGGCCGCGAAGCATTCCTCCAGTCGGCGGGTGTCGGCGAGGATGACCGCGCCGAGCGCGCCCTCGGACAGTTCGTCCCACATGAACCAGAAGCGTTCCTGGCCGGGGGTGCCGAACAGGTACAGCACATGGCGGGAGTCGAGGGTGATCCGGCCGAAGTCCATGGCGACGGTCGTCTCCATCTTGTTCTCGATGCCCTCGAGGTTGTCGGTTCCGACGCTGACGGTGGTGAGCAGTTCCTCCGTGCTGAGCGGCGCGATCTCGCTGACGGCGCCGACGAACGTGGTCTTGCCGACCCCGAACCCGCCCGCGACGAGGATCTTGAGCGCGGTGGGGAAGGGGTCGGCGGCGTGGTCGTGGTCGTGCCTGGCGCCGTGGTCGTGCCTGGCGCCGTGGTCGTAGCCGGCGCCGTGATCGTGGCCGGGGCCGTGGTCGTGCCCGGCGCGGCGGTCGTCGTACTCGTCGTACTCAGAGCTGTCGTCGTAGTCCATCGAGCACTGCCTCCAGAAGGGCCCGGTCCGTGGGTGTGTGGTGGTACGCGGGGGGCTTGGTGGTGAGCGCCCCGCAGTCGAGGAGGTCCGCCAGCAGCACTTTGGTGACCGCCGCCGGCAGCTTCAGGTGGGCGGCGGCCTCGGCGACCGAGACGGGCGCGTGGCACAGGTCGAGGACCTGCGCGTGTTCCGGGCCGAGATAGCCGAGGGGGGTCGCCCCGGTGGCCATCACCTGCGACATCAGGTCGAGCGGGACGGTGGGGCGGGTGCGGCCGTTGCTCACCGTGAACGGGCGCACCAGCCGTCCGGCCGCGTCGTCGAGCCAGGGCCCCTCACCGACCGCCGCGCTCAAGGCCTCATCGCCGTGGGTTCGACGGCCTGCTGCCGGGGCGCGGTCACCAGGTACGGGCGCACGCTCTTGACGAGCATCGCCATCTCGTAACCCAGGACGGCCGCGTCGGCCTCGCGGCCCGCGAGCACGGCGAGGCAGGTGCCGGACCCGGCGGTGGTGACGAACAGCAGCGTCGAGTCGAGCTCGACGACCACCTGCCGTACGTCGCCGCCGTCGCCGAAGCGGACCCCGGCGCTGCGGCCGAGGGAGTACAGACCGGAGGCCAGCGCCGCCATGTGGTCGGCGCTGTCGGGATCGAGGCCGTGGACGGACTTCACCAGTCCGTCGCAGGACAGGAGGACCGCGCTGCTGGTGTGCGGGACGCGCTGCACGAGGCCGCTCATCAGCCAGTCGAGATCGGACACATGGCCGGTGGGGGCTTCGCTCGCCATGATGGATCGACTCCTTGGGGTACGAAGGGGGGTTCGGGGGTGTGGGGAAGCGCCGGGGGACGGCGCGAGGCTGGTCATCGGGGCGGTGCGCTCCCGTCGTGCCGGACGGCGGCGATGTCCGCCGGTTCCAGACTCTGCTGGGCCTCGGCGAGGCTGATGCCCCGCTGGAAGGCGGCCATCAGGCCCGGGTCGTGGCCGACGTGCCGGTCGTCGTCCTGGCGGGGGGCGGGGCCGCCGCGCAGCTGCGGGACGAGGTGCTCCTGGGCGCGGCGGCGGGGCAGCCGGGGCTTGCCCATGGTGCCCCGCACGACGCCGTCCCGCCGCGGCACCGGGGGCACGCCCTCCCGCTCGGCGACCAGCGCCTGGTCCTGCGGCCGCGGCCCCGGCACGGCCTCGGCCGGGTTCGCCCGCTCCTCGCGTCCGCCGCGGACGGGGAGCGGGGCGGGCGCGGTGGCCGGGGCGGCCTGCGGGGGCTGTCCGGTCCAGGAGTCCGGGGTGGGACGGAAGTCTCCGGTGAGGCGGGGTGCCTCGCCGGCCGGGGACCCCGGGACCTGTGCCGCGCCGGTGGCCGTGCCCGGGGGCGCCGTCTCCGTCACCGACGGCGCCGCGCCCGCCGCCGTCGCCGTGCCCGGCGCTGTGCCCGCTGCCGTGCCGGGCGCCGTGCCCGCTGCGGTGCCCGTCGCCCCGAGCAACGCCTGCGGCACGACGAGCACGGCCTGCACCCCGCCGTAGATGTTGCTCTGCAGACGCACGCCGATGCCGTGCCGGCGGGCCAGCTGGGAGACGACGTAGAGCCCGATACGGCCGTCCGCCAGCAGGCGGGCGACGTTGACCTGGTCGGGGTCGGAGAGCAGGGCGTTCATCCGGTCCTGCTCGGCGACCGGCATGCCCAGGCCGCGGTCCTCGACCTCGACGGCGAGCCCGGAGGTGACGAGGCTGGCGCGCAGCAGCACCTGGGTCTGCGGGGCGGAGAACACCGTGGCGTTCTCGATGAGTTCGGCCAGCAGGTGGATGACGTCCGCGACGGCGTGCCCGCGCAGGTGGCCGTCGATCGGCGGGACGATCTTCACCCGTGAGTACTGCTCCACCTCGGCGGTCGCCGAGCGCAGCACCTCCGTCATGGGCACCGGGTTGCTCCACTGCCGCCGTGAGACGGCGCCGCCGAGCACGGCCAGGTTCTCGGCGTGGCGCCGGATCCGGGTGGCGAGGTGGTCGACGTGGAACAGGCTCTTGAGGAGGTCGGGGTCCTCGATGTCGTTTTCCAGCTCGTCGAGGATGGTGATCTCGCGGTGCACCAGCGACTGGAGCCGGCGGGCGAGATTGACGAAGACCTCCAGCTTCTGCTCGCTGCCGGTCTGGCTGGACAGCTGCGCGGCCTGTACGACGGCGCTGACGGCCCCGTCGTGGGCGCGGGCGAGGTCGGCGGCGAGCAGGTCGAAGTCGTCGGCGTCGGCGGGCGGCGCGGCGCGCTGGGTGGGGCGGGGCGGTGTCTCGCCGCGCCGCAGCCCCTCGACGAGGGCGCGCAGATCGGCCTCCCGGCGGGCGCCGGCCCGGCGCAGCGCGCTCACCCGCTCGTGCACGGACCGGGCGGCGCGCCCGGCGGCGACGGCGGCGATCACGATGCCCGCGAGCGCCACGCACACCGCGCCGGCGAGGACGGCCCACAGGGTGTGGCTGGTGCGCACGCCGGTGGTGCGCACGGTGAACAGCACGGCCGCGCAGCCGCCGAGGGCGACGGCGACGGGGGGCAGGACCGCCAGGCGCAGCAACTGGGACCGTATGTGGGCCTCGGGCAGTGCGGGGGCCGTGCGGGCGACCGGTCGTCCGTGCCGTCCGCCTTCGCGGCGGTCTGCGCGTGCGGCCGGTGCGCGGAGGTGTGACATCGGTGTCCTCGTACTGGTCCGTCGGTCGGGGCCCGGACGCGCGGTCTCGCGTGCTGCGGGCAGGCGCCATGGAGATGCCGGCCGGCCGGACCGAAGTGCGGTCCCGCGTCGCCCGACGGACACTCACAGTAGTCGCCAACGCATCATGTGCGGTGGGCAGTTGACGAAGTCCCTCGCAAAGCGTCCCGCTCTGGTATGAGGCATCGCACGACAGACCGATAAGTCCGAGCCTTCGTCACGCACCAATCGAAAGGGATCGATCAGACCTGGTCAAAGACGGTCGACATCGGCCACACCGTCGACGCCCCCTTCCCCGCCCCAGCCCCGCCCCTCTCGGGCGCGCAACCGCTCGCCGGGCCGTTCACCACCGCCCGCCCCCACACCCGGCCCACCGAAGGCCTAGGGGGAACATCACTCAACGTAACGCCTCGCCGTGCCGAACACGCCGCGCGGGCTCTTCGGGACGCACCGGGAACGGGTGGGGGACATCATGGGTGAAACAGCGAGTACAGGACATATCGGGGATCGCGAGACCCGCGGTGCCCTACGAGCGGGAGCCGGCGCGCGATGGCGAGTGGTAAAGCACGCTTCGACGACATCTACGGCCAGGCGGATCCGCGGGCGTACTTCACGCGGCTCGGCCCGCTGGAGTACGAGATCCCGCACCACGCCCAGCCGGTCTTCCGCCGCGTGGCCGCCGAGCGGGCCGCGCTCGACGACGGCCTGCCCGGCGTCCCGGCGGTGCTGGACCTGTGCTGCTCGTACGGCATCAACGCGGCGCTGCTCAACCATGACGTGACCCTGGCGGAACTGTACGGGCGCTACGCCTCCCCGGCGGTGCGGGACATGTCGACGGCCGAGCTGGCCGCCTGGGACAAGCAGTTCTACGCCGAACGGCGCCGCCCCGACGCGCTGCCGGTGTACGGCCTGGACGTCTCGGTGTCCGCGGTGGGCTACGCCCGCGAGGTGGGCCTGCTGGACGCCGCCTTCAGCGACGACCTGGAGCAGTCCCCGCCGGGTCCGGAACTGGCCCGCGCGCTCCCCGGGGTCGGCCTGGTCACGCTCACCGGCGGCGGCAGCTACGTCACGGAACGGACCTTCGCCCGCCTGCTGGACGGCGCCCGGCGTCCGGTGTGGGTGAGCGCGTTCGTGCTGCGCACCGTGTCGTACGAACCCGTGATCGGGGCGCTCTCCGACCGCGGTCTGCGCACCACGGCCGACACCTCCCGCACCTACCCGCAGCGGCGGTTCACCGACGAACGGGAGCGGCGGTACGCGACCGAGGCGGTGCGGGCGCTGGGCCGCGATCCGGCGGGGCTGGAGGAGGGCGGGCGCTTCCACAGCCTGTACTACGAGTCCCGCCCCGGCGCGTCGTCGCGGCCGGGGCGGGAAGGGGTGTAGCGGCGTAGCGGGTGCAGCGGTGCAGCGGGTGGACCGACGGCCTGGCGGCCGGATCAGCGGCCGGGCCGGAAGCCGGCCTCGAAGGCCGCGAAGGCGGCTTCCCGGCGCCGCTGGACGGCCGCCTTGGGGCTGCTGTCCAGCAGCCGACGGCAGGGCTGGCCCGGCCTGGCCGTGCCCGGGCGCTCGCCAGGGAGGCCCGCGCCAAGTCCTTCAGCTGACGGTAGGACAGGACGTAGCTCTCGGCGGCGTACCGGTACTCGTGGCTGATGTCGATCCGCGAGACCCCGGGGTCGTCGGTGGCGAGCACGACGGGCACGCCGTACGCCCGGTACGTCGGGAACGGATGGCCGGCGCCCTCGACGCCGAGGATCTGGGCGTTGCTGGTGAGCGGCACCTCGACGGCGACCTCGCGGGCCGCCATGGTGCGGGCGGTGCCCTGTCAGTCGTCCTCGTGGACCAGGTCGACGCCGTGGCCGACGCGTTCGGCGCCGGCGACCTCCACGGCCTCCTTGATGTGGAACCTCAGGTCCTCGGGCTTGACCAGCCCCGGCCACAACTCGCCCGCGTGCAGGGTGGCATGGGCGTCCGGGTACGGGTCGCGCAGGAAGGCCAGCATGCGCATGTGCAGGCGGTAGTCGCGCAGTGAGGTCTCCCCGTCCTCGGGCTGGACGAGGTTGACGGCGACGAACCGCGGGTCGCGCTCGGCGAGGCGCATCGCGAGGGCCATCTGAGTTCCGCGCCGAGGCGCGCTGCGACACCGATCGGCCCCGCCCGGGCTGCGCACTGCCGGCGCGCTGGATCTCCCAGGTGTCCCGCAACAGCGCCCGGGAGCGGGTCTTCGTCCCCGGCGGGGGTGAGGCCGGCGGCGGCGAACGTGTCGGGCTCGTAGCGGTACGCCGCCCGCCTGCTCTCCGGCACCGGATGGCCCCGGTGAGCGGCGCCAGGCGCTCCACCCGCTCCCACAGCCACGGCGAGGCGACGTTGATCACCAGCTCGGGCCGCTCGGCGAGGTTGCGCGCGGTACGGCTCTCGCTGCCGAGGCCCAGCACGACGTACTGCCCCAGCGCCCACGCGAAGGAGATGGGGGCGAGGTTGGCCGTGCCGTCGTCGTTCTCCGTGGTGAGGAGGACGACGGGGGTGCCGAAGCAGAGGATGCTCGGCCGGATCACCCGATGGGTGCCGGTCTGCCGCGGGGCGTTCCGCTGGGTCTCGGTCGCCATGCCCCCGACGGCTAGGTGCCCGACGTTTCGCCGGGCGTCGAAGTGTCGTCAGCCGACAACGGCGGGGTGACCAGCCCCGACACGCACCCCGGACAGCCCGGTCCCCACACCGGGGAACCGGACCTAGCCGTCTCGGCGGCGCTGCTCGCCGACCGGACGCGGGCCGCCCTCTGTCCCCCGCTGCCCGACGGCCGCGCCTGGACGGCGACCGAACGGGGAGGGCCGGCCGGGGTCGCGCCCTCCACGGCCACCAGGCGGTGCCGGGGTCCGCCCACTGCCCGCCGAGGGCTCCCGCGTCGTACGGCTGACGGAGGAGGGCCGCGAGGCGTTCCGCTCCCGTCCGGGCGTACCGGACGGGGCACTCGGCGGGGCGGGCTGAGGCCCGCGGGGGTGGCCGTTACGGGGCCGTGGCCGTTACGAGGGTCCGCGGCCGCTCACGGTCCCGGACTCCCCGGTGTCCGCGGCGCCGGTTCCTGCGGAGTCCGCGGCGCCGGCTCCCTCGGCGTCCGCCGCGCGGGCTCCTTCCGTCTCGCCCGCCTTCCCCCGCCCGACGAAGGCCAGCGGCGCGGCGGTGAGGGTGGCCGTCGCCATGACCGTGGCGGTGACCGTGGCGTCGCCGGTGAACAGGCTGCTCGCGACACCGGTGAACAGCGTCACGAGCAGGGCCCGGCCGCTCATGGTGAGCGAGGAGGCCGCTCCCTGGAGTGCGGGGAACACCTGGAGGGACCGCCCGAACACCACGGGGTACAGGGCGGCGTAGCCGACGCAGAACACCACGAGCGCGGTCGTGGTGCCCACCGGCCCGTCACCGAGCAGCAGGAACAGACCGACGCCCGCGACCGTGGCGGCCACCGCGCAGACCACCGTGCGCTCCGGGCCGCCGAGCAGGTCCATGAGCCTCGTGGCGTACAGGCTGGTGAGCGCGAACGACGCCACGACGACCAGGAGATGGGCCGCGAAGCCCAGCGTGGACAGCCCGAAGCGGTCCATGTACAGGAACGAGGCGGCCGCGATGAACACCATGTACGCCGCGAACAGCAGGCTCGGCACCAGCGACGCCGCGAGGAACCGCGGGCTGGACAGCAGTCTGCGGTAGTCGGCGACGACCCGCCGGGCGCCGCCCTTCACCCGCTCACGCCCGCCGGTCTCGGGCAGGAACAGCGCCATCAGCACGAGCGCCGCCAGCGTGACGGCGAAGACGACCGCGTAGGTGCCGCGCCAGCCGAGGGTGCGGTTGACGACGCCGCCGAGGGCGGGCGCGGCCGTCATGAGCGCCGACATGGCGGCGTTGGTGAGGCCGAACATCCGCAGCATGCGGGGGCCGTCGTAGACGTCGGCGATGATGACGAACACCAGGACGACGGAGGTGCTGGCACCGATGCCCTGGACGAACCGGGAGGCGAGCAGGAAATCGATGTCCGGGGCGAGGGCGCACCCCAGCGCGCCGATCAGCATCACGGTGTTCCCCGCGAGCATGACGGCCCGCCGGCCGAACCGGTCCGACAGCGGACCGTGGACCAGGGCGCCCAGGCAGTAGCCGAGGAAGTTGTAGGTCACGGTCAGCTGGACCGCCGCCTCGGACGCGTGCAGCGCCCGGGCGATGTCGGGGAAGCCGGGCACGGACATGTCCAGCTCGACGATGGCGCCGCTCAGCGCGATGACCAGCAGCGCGGGCAGGAATCTGACGTTGTCGGTGTCTCTCATGACCTCGTACGGGACGGACCCGGCCGGTGCCGGCGCCGGTGCCCAAGAGACACGCGAGGCCGCGCAAGGCCGTGCAAGGCCACACGGGGCCGCGTCAGGGCACAGGGGGGGCGCCGGTCGGGTGAGGGGAGAAAAAAGGGGCAGGTCGAAGCGAGCCGCCCGCATCGCGGTACGGCTCAGCGGTACGTCCGAGGTCTTCGGATCAGTGGCCACCAGACCCCGTGAGCGTTACGCGGCCCACGCCCCGCCCGCTCACCGCCGGTGGCCCATCGCGCCGACCGCACCGAGTCCCTCTCCGGCTCCGATGTCTCCCTCACACGAGGCTGTCGCCGCTCATCGTAGGGAGCCGGACACGGGTTGCCTCAACCGGTTTTCGGCCCGGCCCCCGCCCCCACCCCCGCACCGGAGCGCGTCTTACCGCTCGCCCGCCAGGTCGAGGTCCTTGGGGCTCGCATCGCCACCGGCGGCCGCGCTCTCCGCGGTGGCCGTGCTGTCGCCGGCGGCCGTGGTGGTCCCGACGGCCGACGTGGACCCGGCGGCCGCCCCCGCCTCGGCCGGCGGCCGGCGCCACGGGCGGGCGATCGGCCGGGACACCGCGCGCCACCAGGCGTCCGCCGGAAGCTTCCCGGCCGGTTCGAACGGCTCGCCGGGGCGCGGCAGGGCGACGGCCTGGCCGGCCTCCTCCGCCGCGTCCTTCGTCCACTCCCCCGGCTCGGCCCAGGCGTGCGGCGCCAGGTTGAAGGTGCCCCAGTGGATCGGCAGCAGCACCCCTGCGGGGCTGCCGCCCTGGAGGTCGAGGTGGGCCCGTACGCCCTCCTCGGGGGTCATGTGGATGTCCGGCCAGAAGTCGCTGTACGCCCCGATCTGGATCATCGTGGCGTCGAAGGGGCCGTACGCGGCGCCGATGTCCTGGAAGCCGGTGAAGTAACCGGTGTCGCCGCTGTGGAATATGCGGTGCTCCTCGCCGGCGACGGTCCAGGACGCCCAGAGGGTGTGCTGGGTGTTGCGCAGGCCGCGGCCGCAGAAGTGGCGGGCCGGGGTGGCCGTGAGGGTGAGGCCGCCGACCCGGGCCGACTCGTGCCAGTCCAGTTCGCGCAGGCGGGCCGGGGACACGCCCCAGGCCTCCAGGTGGGCGCCCACGCCGAGCGGCACGGCGAACAGGGTGTCCGTCCCGGCCAGCGCCTTGATCGTGGGCATGTCCAGGTGGTCGTAGTGGTCGTGCGAGATGACGACGACGTCGACCGGGCCGAGCGCGGCGAGCGGCAGCGGGACGGGGTGCAGGCGGCGCGGGCCGGCGAAGGGGAACGGGGAGCAGCGCTCGCCCCAGACGGGGTCGAACAGGACCCGCTGTCCGTCGATCTCGGCGAGGACGCTGGAGTGGCCCATCCACGTCAGCCGCAGCCCGGTGGCCGGGGGCTTGGCGAGGTCGGCCAGGGTCGTCGGGTGGACCGGCACACGGCTCGCGGGGATGCGGCGCGGGCGGGCGTCCTTGTCGAAGTAGACCTGCGCGAAGTCGCGGGCCGAGCCGGAGGGGCGGATCCGGGAGGGGCCGCCGGGGTTCTGGAAGACGCCGTCCTTGAAGTGGGGCGATCTGCGGATCCGTGCCAGGCGCTCACCGCCGGGGTCCGCGCCGAACGCCGCGGGCCGCAGGGCGCGCAGCCCGGAGTTCAGGGAACGGGCAGCGGCCACGGTACCTCCAGGTGGAGTCGGTGAGGCTCCCATTATGGTCCGCCCCGCCGACACCGCGTCGGGCCGGTCCGGAAAGGGGCTCCGGTACTGAACGGTGGTTCAGCAGTCAAGCGCGGCGGCCGGCAGCGGTGACGGCCGTTAGGGTGACCTGATGGCGAGAGTGCGGTTGAGCGTCGAACAGCGGCGCGAGGAGTTGCTGCGGGCCGCGGTGGAGCAGATCGAGGCGCGGGGCGTGGCGGCGGTGCGCATCGCGGATGTCGCCTCGGCGCTCGGGGTGAGCAACGCGCTGGTCCTCTATCACTTCTCGACCAAGGAGAAGCTGGTCGCCGCCGCCTTCGCGTACGCCGCCGAGGACGATCTGGCCCGGCTGCGCGGGCTGCTCGGCCGCCGCACCAGCGCGCTGCGCCGGCTCCGCGCAGCCGTGCGCTGGTACGCCCCCACCGGCCAGGCCAAGGGCTGGCGGCTGTGGATCGAGGGCTGGGCGGCGGCGCTGCGCGAGCCCGCGCTGCGGGAGGTCACGCGGGAGCTCGACCGGCAGTGGAAGGCGGCCTTGACCGAGGTCGTCGCCGAGGGCGTGGCCGCGGGCGAGTTCCACTGCCCGGACCCCGAGGCCACCGCGCTGCGCCTCACCGCCCTCCTCGACGGGCTCGCCGTACAGCTCACGTCCTACAAGGGCGCGGTCTCGCGCACCCGCGCCCAGCAGTGGGTGGACGAGGCACTGAACCGGGAGCTGGGGCTGTCGCAGGGGTGACGCCGCCGGCGGTGGCGTCCCCTCCCCCGAATCCGAGGCCGGGGCATCGGACGGGCGCGGGCGCGACGACGTCTCGCCGGCTGTCGCCGCGCCCGTCCGACGCCCCCGTCGCCTCCCCGCACCACTGCGCGCGATCCCCCCGCCGGCCGGGACGAGGGGACCGCGCGACATCGGCCGAGACAAAGCCCGAGACCGACACCGAGACCGAGACCGAAAGAGACGGCCGTCGGCGGGGGCTCCCTTACGCCACCGCCGCGATCCGCATCTTGATGTCGTCCGGCGACAGGGTGCCCTTCGCGGTGACGTGGTCGCCGGAGGACTCGCCGCGCAGCCGGCGGCCGATCCAGGGCACCAGGTACTCGCGGGCCCAGTGCACGTCGTCCCGGCGGACCTCGAAGGTGCCGCGCGGCGGCAGCGGGGGCCACGGCTGCTCGGGGTCGGCGGGGACGGGCAGGCCGAGAGCCTGGCCGGCGCGCAGGGCCACGCGGGTGTGGCCCTCGGGCGAGAGGTGCAGCCGGTCGTGGTCCCAGGCCCGGCGGTCCTGGACGGACTTCAGGGACCACAGGTCGAGCACGGGGCATCCGTACCGGTCGGCGATGGCCCGCACATGCCCGTTGTACGTGGCGATCTTGCCGCGGAGGTGCTTGAGCAGCGGCACGCCCCGGGTGTCGAAGCCGGTGGTGACGAGCACGGTGCCCGCGGCGGCGGTCAGCGCGGCGACCGCCCGCTCGAACCGCTCGGCGACGTCGTCCGGGTCGGTGCCGGGCCGGATGATGTCGTTGCCGCCGGCGCAGAACGAGACCAGATCGGGCGCCAGCTGGATGGCCCGCGGCACCTGGTCCGCCACGATCTGGTCGAGCAGTTTCCCGCGCACGGCGAGGTTCGTGTACGCGAAGTCGCCCTCGGGCCTGCGGTCCGCGAGCAGCACCGCGAGCCGGTCGGCCCAGCCGACGAACGCCCCGTCGGGGCCGGGGTCGCCGACGCCCTCGGTGAAGCTGTCCCCCACCGCCACGTACGACCCGATCACTGATCTGCTGTCATTCTTCGAATCGTCTGCCACAACGGCTCATGATTCACCGTCGAATGTGACTTACGCGACCGTAGGCAGGGGTTGACGGGCGGTGAGATAAGCCACTCTTCAAGGATTGGTCAACTACGGAATAAGCCGCCACACGCGGAAGTCACTGATGCGGAAGTGGCTCCACACCGTACGGAACGCGAAGTGGCCCGCGGTGTACGGTTCCGGGTCGGTGTAGTCGAACACGAGCCGCCCGTTGTTCCACCACTGGACGGTCGGTCCCGCGGAGACGATCCGCACGCGGTTCGGCTCGTTGGGCACGAGCAGCGGCTCGGTGTAGTCGAACACGAGCGGCCGGACACCGGCCTCGCCGACGTACCGGCGCAGCCGCGTGGTGGTGTTGTGGTTGGCGCCGTATCCCGCGTAGTACGTCGTCAGGTGGTCGTACTCCGCCAGGGCCCCGCCGCGCGGGGTGGCGAACAGGTCGCGCGGGGAGCGGACGTCCGTGGCGTTCCAGAAGTTGTTCAGGTCCGAGACACGGTCGTTGGGGCCGCCGGCCGCGACCGGGGTGGCGGTGTACGCCAGGACGTACGGCCCCTGGAGCCGCTGCCGGAACCACACCGTGGCCCCGCTGGGCACGTCGATGTCCAGTACGCCGCGGGAGGCCGTCACCGTGCCGCCGCCCTGGAGTTCGGCGGCCCACGAACCGAGGCCGTGGCGGAAGTCGTCGCGGGCGATGAGCCGGGGGCGCGGGCGGGGCGCGGCCCGCCCGGCCCGCGCGCTCGCGGTCGTGGTCGCGGTCGTGGCCGCGCTCGGGGTCGGGGCGAGGGCCGCCAGGGCGGCGCCCGCGGCCAGGGCGGCGAAGGCTCTGCGTGTGGTGGTCACGGGAACGGCTCCTCGACGGATGGAGAGCGCGGGGAAAGCGCGGGTGCGCAACACCGACAGAAAGCGCTTGCCAACTGACGACGATCACTCTGCCATGGACCTACGGCCGCGCACATGCCGAAGGCCGGACCCGGGGATCGGGGTCCGGCCTTCGGTGGCGCGTGCGGCGGGGTCAGGAACCGGCGCGGCGGGCAGTCGTCAGAGGGAGACGCCCTTCGAGCGGAGGTAGGCGACCGGGTCGACGTCCGAGCCGTAGTCCGGGGTGGTGCGGATCTCGAAGTGCAGGTGCGGGCCGGTCGAGTTGCCGGTCGAGCCGGAGAGGCCGACCTGCTGGCCGGCGGTGACGGACTGGCCGGCCGACACCGACAGCGCGGACAGGTGGGCGTACTGGGCGTAGTAGCCGTCGGCGAGCTTGATGACCACCTGGTTGCCGTACGCGCCGGCCCAGCCGGCCGAGACGACGGTGCCCGCGCCGACGGCCTTGAGCGAGGTGCCGGTCGGGACGACGAAGTCGACGCCGGTGTGGTAGCCGCTGGACCACATGCTGCCCGCGACCTTGTAGGCGGTACCGATGCCGGCGCCCGCGACCGGAGCGGTGTGACCGCCGGCGACCGTGGCGGCCTGGGCGGCCGTGGAGGTCTGCGGGGAGGACGCCTCGGCCGGCTTGGCGGACTGCGACTGCGCCGACTCGTCCGACTCGGCCTTCTTCGAGGCGCCGGACGACTGCTGCGACGAGCCCTGGGAGGACCGCGACGGCTTGGACTGCTCGGCGGAGGAACTCTTCGGCGCGGAGGCGGCGGCCTTCTCGCCGAGGGTCAGCTCGAGGCCGGGGTGGATCAGCGACGGGTCCTCGCCGACGGTGGCGCGGTTGTCGGCGTAGAGCCGCTGCCAGCCGCCTTCGACCTTCTGGTCCTCGGCGATCTCCGAGAGGCAGTCACCGGACTTCACGGTGTAGATACGCACACCGGAGTTCTTCTCGACGGACTTTTCCGCGGCCTTCTTCGCCGTGGACTGCTGCACGGACGCGACGGACCGGGTGGCGTCTTCCGCGGCGGCCTGCGGGGTGGCGGCATGGGCTGCGGCGGCCCCCATCAGGGGCAGCGCGAGCGCGGCTCCACCGGTGCCGGCGACGGCGATGGAACGGGTGAAACGCTGGGTCTTCGGACGGCGGTGCTTACCCTTCGCGGGCATGGCGAATTCCTCTCCGGCGCCTGCGAGGTGAGCTGTCGGGTGCGGACTGGAGATGTCCGGCCGCGCCGAGACGCGGCTTTACCCCAAGCCTGTTCCGAGGACCGGAACAGGCGGTGAAAACCTGTGGGTCCCCCGCTCCTGCCGTGCACGGGTGGGTTTGCGCGGGCACCAGGCGGCGGCAGGATTCGGCGTTCCACCTGGATCGGTGTGGAACGTAAGCGACCTGGACGCACGGGGACAAGCGAAAGGTTGCCCTCTGTCGCTTTTCGATCTCTTCCGCCCCGGAATTCACGGTCACACTCCGTCGATCACGGAGCCTTCCCTTCCCGTGAACACCCTTGAGAACCGGGAGCATTACGTGAACATGACTGGCGACTCACCGTCACGGATATGAGCCTCCTCACGTGACACCGCTCCAGAACTCCTTATTCCAGAGCGAGTTACTACTTAGACTGCCAATTCGGACAGATCACTCAGATGTGACGGAGACGGAGAACCGTCGCATCAAGGTCGCCGCGCAGCCCGAGGCGCACCCCGTGGTGCAGCAGCACGGCCCCCCGGTGCACTTCGCCCGTTTCACGGCATTCGTACGCCGCCGTCGGATCGAGTCCGCGCAGCCGCAGCGCCGGCACGGGCTCCCCGTGGTGCTGGGACCGGAGCCAGGCGAGGACGACCGTCTCGTCACCGAGGACGTACTGCACGGCGCTCAGCCCGCCGCCCGGAGGCCGCAGGCGGTACAGGTCGCCGCGCTGGACCAGTGGCCGGATCTCCTTGTAGAGGTCCACCCAGCCGCGCGCCTCGGCCAGCTCCTCGTCGGACCACCGGGCGAGGTCGCCCCCGATGCCGAGGACCCCGGCCATGGCGCTGACGAAACGGAATCTCAGGGAGCTGGTCCGGCCGTTGAGCTGGATGTTGGGGATGTCGGTGACCCACGCGGCCATCACGCACGCGGGGTGGATCTGACTGAAGCCGTGCTGGATGGCGAGCCGGTCGAGCGGGTCGGTGTTGTCGGAGGTCCACACCTGCTCGGTGCGGCCGAGCACCCCGAGGTCGATCCGGCCGCCGCCGCCCGAGCAGGACTCGAAGGCGACGCCGGGGTGCGCGGCGCGCAGCCGGTCCAGCAGGGTGTACAGCGCCCGTACGTGGTCCGCCCACAGACGCTGCGGGTAGGAATCGCCGGGCCAGCCGGCGTCCGTGAAGCAGCGGTTGAAGTCCCACTTCACATAGTCGACGGGGGCGCTGGAGAGCAGGGTGTGCAGCCGCTCCCACAGGTACTCCTGGACGTCCTCGCGCGCCAGGTTCAGTACGAGCTGGTTGCGGAATTCCGTCCGCTTTCGCCCTGTTTGATGCTGCACCCAGTCCGGGTGGGCGCGGTACAGCTCGCTGTCCGGGTTGACCATCTCCGGTTCGACCCAGATCCCGAACCGCATCCCGAGGGAGTGCACCTCGTCGGCGAGCGGGCCGAGGCCGGCCGGGAAGCGGTCCGGGTTGGGCGTCCAGTCGCCGAGGCCCGCGCGGTCGCTGGTGCGGGCGCCGAACCAGCCGTCGTCGACGACGAACAGCTCGACGCCGAGGCGGGCGGCCCGCCGGGCGAGCGCGCGCTGGCGCTCCTCGGAGATGTCGAAGCCCGTCGCCTCCCAGGAGTTGAACAGCACCGGCCGGTCCCGGTCCGCGCCGGGGATGACATGGGCGCGCTGGTAGGCGTGCCAGGCGCGGCTCGCGCCGCCGAAGCCCTCGTCGCTCCACAGGCCGGCGAAGACGGGCGTGGTGAAGGACTCCCCCGCGGTCAGCCGCGCCAGCCCCGAGTCGTCGTGCCCGGCGCCGCCGGTGATCTGCACGCGCGCGTCGGGCAGCCGGGCTACGGCGATCCGCCAGGAGCCGGACCAGCCGAGGGCGCAGCCGTAGACCTCGCCGCGCTCCTCGGTCGCGTCGGTGTCCAGGGCGACCCAGGGCAGGTGCTGGTGCCCGGTGTGGCCGCGGCGGCTGCCGATGACGTGCTCGCCGTAGGTGAGCGGTGCGGCGGTCAGCCGGGACTCCGCGGCCCACCGGCCGTGCAGATGGGACAGCCGCCAGCCGTCGCGCTCGGGGAGCGTCCAGGTCGCGGAGTCGGCGCGCAGCAGCTCCGCCGCGGGGCCCTCGTTGCGCAGGGTCACCCAGCGCTCGACGACGTCTGCGCGCATCCGGTAGTGCAGGGTGATCGTCAGTGCCGCGTCCCGGAACCGCAGCCGCAGCTCCTCGTCCGCGCTTCCCGCGTGGGCGATCTCGTGCGTCTCGAACGTCCACTCGGTGCCGCGGCGCTCCTCGGTGCGCACGGACAGGGCGGGGCGGACGAACCGGGGGCCGCCTTCGACCGGGTACTCCTCACGGCCGTCGAGCGCGGACTCGAACGGCCAGGCGTCCGGCAGCGGCCGGGCGGCGAGGGCTTGGGCGTCGGCGAGCGAGATTCTGGGCCCCCAGTGCAAATGGACCAGCTCGTCGTCCTCGGTCAGATGGACGGCGTACGCGCTCTTCGGCCCCGACAGCAGCCACGTCCGCCCGTCCCCGGCGATCTCCGGCATGACGCCCCCCCACACGTTCCGACAAGCCCGCTCACACCCCAACATCATCAAGGCGCGGCAGGCCTTCCGGCAACGCCTGTGGACAACTCCCGCCCGGCGGGGTATGCCCCTGTGGACAACTCATTGCCTCAGGAATCCGTGTCGTATGGTCGAAGGCGTGCCCGCCGACGAGCAGCGCCGGCGGGGCCGACCGGGAGGAGCCCACGTGACGCAGCAGGTCCCGTCGACCGAGCCGGAGCTGGCCGGAGTGCGCAACTTCCGTGACGTGGGCGGCCTGCCGACGGTCGACGGACGCCGGGTGCGGTACGGCGTGCTCTACCGCAGCGGCCACCTCGCGCACGCGACGGCCGAGGACGCGGTCTTCCTCTCCTCGCTGGGCCTGCACACGATCTTCGACTTCCGCAACGCGGCGGACCAGAAGCTGGAGGGCCCGGACGTCGAGCTGCCGGGCGTGCGCAATGTGAACCTTCCGCTGAGCGACCCGGCCGACGGCGCCGAGTTCTGGAAGATGGTGCGCGACGGCGACCTGGACCAGCTGCGGGAGATCCTCGGGGACGGCAAGGCGGCCGACCGGATGATCGCCTCGTACCGCATGATCATCAAGGAGCGGACCGCGGAGCACTCCCGGGTGCTGCACGCCCTCGCCGAGGACAGCGTGCCCGCCCTGATGCACTGCGCGGCGGGCAAGGACCGCGCGGGCCTGTCGGTGGCGGTGACGCTGCTCGCCCTGGGCGTCGAGCGCGACGCGATCCTCGCCGACTACCTGGAGTCCAACGCCAAGCACCGGCGTTACAAGGTGCGTCGCAGCAGCAGCTCCGCCGCGGCCTACTCCCCCGAGGTCATGGACCTGCTCAGCCCCCTGTTCGACGCGCGCGCCGAGTATCTGTCGGCGGCGTTCGAGACCATCGAGGAGACCTGGGGCGGCGTCGACGCCTATCTGGAACAGGGCCTGAAGGTCAGCCCGCAGACCCGGGAGCGGCTGCGGGAGCGCCTGCTCGACTGAGTGCCCCGCTTCGCGCCGAGCTGCGCGTGCTACTTCCCGCCGAGCGCGAACAGCAGGTAGAGGAAGGCGGCGAAGGCGTGCCCCGCCACCACGTAGATGAACAGCCGCACCCAGATCTGGCGGTCGGACTTCTGCTGCGAGCGGATCATGTCGTCTCTCCGGTGAGGTGGGGGGCGGGGCCCAGGCAGAGCGCGGCCGTCGGGCTCTGCAGCAGGGTGTGGACGAAGAGCAGGCCGACCCCGTCCTGGTCGTCCGCCGCGATGCGGTGCGGGGTCAGGGAGTCGAAGTGGGCGCTGTCTCCGGGGCCGAGCCGGTGCGTGGTGTCCCCGAGGCGCAGCCGCAGCCGCCCCGTGAGGACGTACAGCCACTCCTCCCCGGGGTGCACGCGCACGATGTCGCCCTGTGAGCCGTACGGGACGTGGACGCGCAGCGCCTGCATGCCGCGCCCGGGGGCGCCGGCCTGCCGGTACGTCCAGCCGCCGGCGGCGGTCGGTTCCATGGTGGCGCCGCGCACCACGGCGTCCCGGTCGGCGACCGTCTCGCCGAGCAGTTCCGAGACGGTCGTACCGTAGATCCTGGCGAGGGAGAGCAGCACCGGCAGTGACGGCTGGCGCTGCCCGGTCTCCAGCCGGGAGAGGTGCGCGGGCGACAGCCCCGCCGCGCGTGCCGCCGCCTCCAGGGTGAGGGAGGCCCGGCGGCGCAGGGCACGCAGCTGCGGGGCCATGACCGAGAGGTCACCGGACCCCGGCTCGGAGCCGGGGTCGGCGGCAGAGGAGTTCATGGCTCCATTCAGCCGAAGGGTTGCCTGAAGGGCAAATTTGTTGCCCCACAGGCAAAGCCAACTCCGGTAGTGAGAGCCACCCGCTACCTGACGGTCATCGCCTGCTTCATCAGTGTCCTGCCGAAGTCCCACATCAGCCCGCCGCCGCTGTGTGCCTCGTCCATCACGGCGGTGAAGGCGTCCAGGAACCGCTCCACCTCCCGCTCCCCGATGATCAGCGGCGGAATGAGCTTGATCACTTCCAGGTGGTCGCCGGAGACCTGGGTGAGGATGCGGTGCCGCTGGAGCAGCGGGACGACCACCATCTGCGCGAACAGGCCCTTGCGGGCCGCCTGCAGCATGGCCCACCGGCCGCGCAGCTTCAGCGACCGGGGCCGGCCGAACTCGATGCCGATCATCAGGCCCCGGCCGCGGACGTCGGCGAGCAGCTCGTAGCGGTCGACGAGCGCGGTGAGCCGGGACTTCAGCAGCTCGCCGGTGCTGCGGACCCCGGCGACGATCTGCTCGTTCTCCATGACCGACAGCACCGCCAGGCCCGCCGCCATCGCCTGGGCGTTGGACCCGAAGCTCGCCGAGTGGACCAGCACCCGGTCCATCGACGAGTACACCTTCTTGAAGATCCAGTCCTTGCCGAGGGTGGCGCCGACCGGCACGAAGCCGCCGGAGAGCGCCTTGGCCACGCACACCAGGTCCGGCTCCACGCCCTCCTCGTGCTGGTAGGCGTAGAAGTCGCCGGTCCGGCCGAGGCCGGTCTGCACCTCGTCGACGATGAGCAGGGCCTTGTGCCGGTGCAGCAGCTCCTGGGCGGCACGCAGATAGCCGGGCGGCGCCTCGTGGACGCCCTTGCCTTGGATCGGCTCGACGATCAGCGCGGCGACGTCGCCCCGCTTCAGCTCCCGGGCCAGCGCGTCGAGGTCGCCGAGCGGGACGGCCGTGTCCGGCAGCAGCGGGGCGAAGCCGTCCCGGAAGCCGGACTCGCCGTTCACCGAGAGCGAGCCGGTGGTCAGCCCGTGGAAGGCGTGCGCGCAGTACAGGATCCTCGGTCTGCCGGTGGCGTACCGGGCGAACTTCAGCGCGGTCTCGACGGCCTCCGTGCCGCTGTTGCCGAAGAACACCCGGTCCAGGTGCGGGCTGTGGGCGAGCAGCCGCTCGGCGAGCAGGCCGGGCAGCGGCTGGCAGTCGAAGCGGGTGAGGTCGGCCAGGTTCGCGTCGAGCACGTCGTGCAGCGCCTTGCGGACGACGGGGTGGTGGCGGCCGAGGCCCATCACCCCGAACCCGGCAAGCATGTCCAGGTAGTCGTCGCCGTCCGCGTCCCAGAAGTACGCGCCCTCGGCCCGCTCGTAGACCTTGTCGAAGCCGAGGGTGTGCAGCATGCGCGGCAGCTGGTGGTTGAGGTGGCGGGCGTGCAGCTCGTAGCGTTCGGCGCCGCGCTCGGCGAGCAGCGCCCTGAGGTCGAAGTCCCCGGCGGGCGCCGGCTCCGGGGGCTGGGACGCGGATTCCGCGGTGGTCATGCGTGGCTCTCCTCCGACGGCTGTACGTCGACGGCGTTCCCGCCCGTGACCGGCGGGACACCCTTCTGCGCGGGCACGCTCTCCGACTCCGCCCCCACCGACGGCCGGCCCGCGTCCGCCCCCACCGACGGCCGCCCCGGCGCCGGCACCGGCGTCACTGGCTCCCCCGCCACCGCGCGTGCCGCGAGGCTCGCGCCGACGCGGCCCGCGATCTCGACCGGGGTGAGCCCGATGTCGGCCAGCACCTCGCTCCGCTTGGCGTGCGGCAGGAACTGCTCGGGGATGCCGAAGCGGCGCACCGGTACGTCCACGTCCGCGTCGCCCAGGGCGAGCGCGACCGCCGAGCCGACCCCTGCGGCCCGGCTGTTGTCCTCGACGACGGCGACCAGGCGGTGCCGGGCGGCGAGGCCGGGCAGCTCCGGGTCGACGGGCTTGACCCAGCGCGGGTCGACGACCGTGCAGCCGATGCCGCGCGCCCGCAGCAGCTCGGCCGCCTGGAGGCACACCGGCGCCATCACCCCGACGGCGACGAACAGCACCTCGGGCCGCTCGCCGCGGTGCAGGACGTCCATGCCGCCCATCCGGTCCACCGCGGGCACGACCGGCCCGACGGACTCCTTCGGGAAGCGGATCAGCGTCGGCGCGTCGTCGACGGCGACCGCCTCCCGCAGCTGGGCCCGCAGCTGGTCGGCGTCGCGCGGCGCGGCGATCCTCAGGCCCGGGACGACCTGGAGGATCGACATGTCCCACATGCCGTTGTGGGAGGCGCCGTCGACACCGGTCACCCCGGCCCGGTCCAGCACGAACGTCACCCCGCAGCGGTGCAGCGCCACGTCCATCAGCAGCTGGTCGAAGGCCCGGTTGAGGAAGGTGGCGTAGACGGCGACGACGGGGTGCAGTCCGCCGGTCGCGAGGCCTGCCGCGGAGACCGCGGCGTGCTGCTCGGCGATGCCGACGTCCCAGACGCGGTCCGGGAACCGCTCGGCGAACGGGCCGAGACCGACGGGGTGCAGCATGGCCGCCGTGATCGCCACGACGTCCTCGCGCTCCTCGCCGATCCGCACGATCTCGTCGCCGAACACCGAGGTCCACGACGGCCCGCCGGAGGGCGTCAAGGGCTCGCAGGTGAGCGGGTCCATGACGCCCACGGAGTGGAAGTGGTCCTCCTCGTGGGCGAGGGCCGGTTCGTAGCCACGCCCCTTCTCGGTGCGGCAGTGCACCAGCACCGGCCCGTGGAAGCGCTTCGCGCGCCGCAGCGCCGACTCGACGGCCCTGATGTCGTGCCCGTCGATCGGCCCGACGTACTTCAGTCCCAGGTCCTCGAACATGCCCTGCGGCGCGAAGGCGTCCTTGAAGCCCTTCTTCGCGCCGTGCAGGGCCTCGTACAGCGCGTGGCCCACGACGGGGCTGCGCAGCAGCACGTCCTTGCCCCAGGCCAGCGCCTTCTCGTAGCCGTCGGTGGTGCGCAGGGCGGCGAGGTGGTGGGCGAGACCGCCGATGGTCGGCGCGTAGGAGCGTTCGTTGTCGTTGACGACGATGATCAGCGGACGGTCCTTGGCGGCCGCGATGTTGTTCAGCGCCTCCCAGGCCATGCCGCCGGTCAGCGCGCCGTCGCCGATGACCGCGACGACATGGCCCTTCTCGCCCTGCACCTGGCGGGCCTTGGCCAGCCCGTCGGCCCAGCCGAGCGAGGTGGAGGCGTGGCTGTTCTCGATGACGTCGTGCTCGGACTCCTCGCGGGAGGGGTAGCCGGACAGGCCGCCCTTGCCGCGCAGCTTGGAGAAGTCCTGGCGCCCGGTCAGCAGTTTGTGCACGTAGCTCTGGTGCCCGGTGTCCCACAGGATGCGGTCGGCCGGCGACTCGAAGACCCGGTGCAGGGCGATGGTCAGCTCCACCACGCCCAGGTTGGGCCCGAGATGGCCGCCGGTTCTGGCGACGGCGCGCACCAGGAAGTCCCTGATCTCATCGGACAGTTCGGCCAGTTGCGCCTCGGACAGCGCCTTCAGGTCGCGTGGCTGCCGGATGTTCTCCAGAATCCTCACGCTCGGCCCCCTTCGGTCCGTGCTGTGTCAGCTCACGATGACGGCCGGCTCCCCCGACGCGACGCCGTCCTGTTCCATCTGCTCGGCGATCTTCATCGCTTCCTCGATCAGGGTCTCCACGATCCTCGACTCGGGGACGGTCCTGACGACCCTGCCCTTCACGAAGATCTGCCCCTTGCCGTTCCCCGAGGCGACGCCGAGGTCGGCCTCGCGGGCCTCGCCGGGGCCGTTCACCACACACCCCATGACGGCGACGCGCAACGGCACCCGCATGCCGGTGAGGCCGGCGGTGACCTCATCGGCGAGCTTGTACACATCCACTTGAGCGCGGCCACAGGACGGGCAGGAGACGATCTCCAGCCGTCGTTGCCGCAGGTTCAGCGCCTGGAGGATCTGGATGCCGACCTTGACCTCCTCCACGGGCGGGGCGGACAGCGACACGCGGATGGTGTCGCCGATGCCCTGCGACAGCAGCGCGCCGAAGGCGACGGCCGACTTGATCGTGCCCTGGAAGGCGGGGCCGGCCTCGGTGACGCCGAGGTGGAGGGGGTAGTCGCACCGGGCGGCGAGCTGGCGGTAGGCCTCGATCATCACGACCGGGTCGTTGTGCTTGACCGAGATCTTGATGTCGCGAAAGCCGTGCTCCTCGAACAGCGACGCCTCCCACAGCGCCGACTCCACCAGCGCCTCCGGCGTCGCCCTGCCGTACTTGCGCAGCAGCCGCCGGTCCAGCGAACCGGCGTTGACCCCGATCCGGATCGGCGTGCCGTGGTCCTCGGCGGCCCGCGCGATCTCCTGCACCCGGTCGTCGAACTGCTTGATGTTGCCCGGGTTCACGCGGACCGCGGCGCAGCCGGCCTCGATCGCGGCGAACACGTACTTCGGCTGGAAGTGGATGTCGGCGATCACCGGGATCTGCGACTTCTTCGCGATGGTCGCGAGGGCGTCCGCGTCGTCCTGCGTGGGGCAGGCGACCCGGACGATCTCGCAGCCGGCCGCGGTCAGTTCGGCGATCTGCTGGAGGGTGGCGCCGATGTCCGACGTACGGGTCGTCGTCATCGACTGCACGGACACCGGGGCGCCGCCGCCGACCGGCACCGGTCCGACCTGGATCCGGCGCGACGGGCGCCGCTCGGCGATCGGCCGGGCCGGCACCTCGGGGATGCCCAGGGGAACGGCGGTCACGAGGTCACTCCCGGTTTCCGGAGACCGTCTCGCGCATGGCCCGCAGGGACTCCTTCAGGGATCCCATGGTGGCGAGGACGGCGGTGGGCTCGTAGCCGCAGTGGGCCATGCAGTTGGCGCACCGCGGGTCCTTTCCGCGGCCGTACTTGTCCCAGTCGGTCTTCTCGATCAGCTCGCGGTAGGTCGGGACGTATCCGTCGCTCATCAGGTAGCAGGGGCGCTGCCAGCCGAAGAGCGAGTAGTTGGGGATCGCCCACGCGGTGCACGGGAAGTCGACCTTGCCTTCCAGGAAGTCCAGGAAGAGCGGGGAGTGGTTGAGCCGCCAGCGGCGCCGGTTGCCGCCCGAGAAGGCCTTCTTGAACAGCTCGCGGGTCTGCTCGACGCCGAGGAAGTGCTCCTGGTCGGGCGCCTTCTCGTAGGCGTACGCGGGCGAGATCATCATCTCGTCCACCTTCAGCTCGTCGTTGAGGTAGTTCAGGACCTCGACGACGGTCTGCGGGGTGTCGGTGTTGAAGAAGGTCGAGTTGGTGGTGACCCGGAAGCCGCGCCGCTTGGCCTCCTTGATCGCGGCGACCGCCTCGTCGAACACGCCCTCCTTGGCGACGGACTCGTCGTGCCGCTCGCGCAGCCCGTCGATGTGCACGGCGAAGGCGAAGTAGGGCGAGGGGGTGAACTTGTCCATCTTCTTGCGCAGCAGCATGGCGTTGGTGCAGAGGAACACGTATTTCCGCTTCGCCACCAACTGCCGCACGATCTCGTCGATCTGAGGGTGCATCAGCGGTTCGCCGCCGGCGATGGACACCATCGGCGCGCCGGATTCGAGCACCGCTCCCACGGCCTGCGCGACGGGCATGCGCTGCTTGAGCACCCCCGCCGGGTGCTGGATCTTGCCGCAGCCCTCGCACTTGAGGTTGCAGGCGAAGAGCGGCTCCAGTTCGACGATGAGCGGGAACTTGTCGCGCCGGCGCAGCTTCTGTTCGGCCAGATATGTAGCGACCTTGATGGACTGGCGCAGCGGCATGGCCATCGGGCTCACCTCCTGGGGAGCAGCACATTACGGTGCCATTCAAAGAAAGCGGGAAGGATGGAACGTAGGACGCGGAAAGCCGATATTCCACCGCGCACCGTGCCGATGCGGACGAGTTCATGTTCCGGAGCGTCCACGACCACCCGGACGGCCGCAACCGGTCGCTCGCCCCCGCGCACGGCGCTCAGAAGCGTGGCCGCCGACTCCATGTCGGCCGCGATCGCGCCGGTCGACCGCAGGTCGGCGCGTTCGGCGCCGCGGACCACGTGGTCGGAGCCGGTGAGGGGGCCGGTGTGGACGGTGCGGCCGGGCACGGCGCGCGTGAGTTCCTTGACGAGCAGGCCGGTGCGTACGCAGGGGGTGCTGCCGCGCGGGTCCCGGGTCTCCTCGGCGACGACCAGGTCGCCGGGGTGCATGCCGGGGGCGAGCCCCGCGCAGAAGCCGGTGGCGAGGACGGCGGCACCGGCGAGCGCCGGGTCGGCCAGCACCCGGGTCACCGAGCGCTCGGCCGCCTTCGGGCCCATGCCGGTGCGCAGCACGGTGACGGGCCCGCCCGAGCCGCCGCGGTCGCCCAGGCGCAGGGCCAGGTGCTCGATGCCGAGCGCGCAGGCGATCAGCAGCGGGGCCGGGGCGGGCGGTGGGGTCATCAGCTCCCCTTGGCCTCGGCGAGCGGTTTCCTCGGCTGCTTGCCGGAGAACGGCTCGCCGTGCAGGTACCGGCCGAGCGCGGTGAGCGGGAAGACCTGCCGGTAGAGGTGGTAGTTGATGGAGAAGTCCCAGGGAAAGCCGGTGCCGGTGAAGTACGGCTCGTCCCAGGATCCGTCCTCCCGCTGGGTCGCGACGAGCCAGGCGATGCCGCGCTCGACGGCCGGGGACTCCCGCTCGCCCGCCGCCAGCAGGGCCATGAGTGCCCAGGCGGTCTGGGAGGCGGTGGAGGCGCCGCGGCCGCGCCACTCCTTGGCGTACTTGTAGGAGCGCAGGTCCTCGCCCCAGCCGCCGTCGTCGTTCTGCACCTGCTGCAGCCAGGTCACCGCGCGGCGGATCGCCGGGTGCGCGGTGGGCAGTCCGGCCGCGACGAGCGCGGGGACCACCGAGCCGGTGCCGTAGATGTAGTTGACGCCCCAGCGGCCGAACCACGAGCCGTCCGGCTCCTGTTCGGCGAGCAGCCAGTCGATGCCGCGCCGGGTGCGCGGGTCGTGCGCCAGGCCCTCGACGGCCAGCATCTCCACGACGTGCGCGGTGACGTCGGCGGACGGCGGGTCGATGACCTCGCCGAAGTCGCAGAACGGCAGCCGGTTGGGCAGCGGGCTGGTGTTGTCGACGTCGAAGGCCCCCCAGGCGCCGTTCTTCGACTGCATGCCGAGGTTCCAGCGCACCCCGCGCCCGATCGCCCGGTCCACGAGATCCGGCTGGGGGTGCCTGACCCGGCGCAGCGCGAGGACGACCTCGGCGGTGTCGTCGATGTCGGGGTAGTTGTCGTTGTGGAACTCGAACGCCCAGCCGCCGGGCGGGAGTTCGGGCCGGCGCACGGCCCAGTCGCCGCGCCGGACGATCTCCTCGCCGAGCATCCAGTCGGCGGCCTTGACCAGCTGCGGGTGGTCGGCGGGGAGTCCGGCGTCGACCAGGGCGATGGTGGCGAGGCAGGTGTCCCACACCGGGGACTGGCAGGCCTCGATCATGCGCGCGCCGTCCTCGCGCCAGACGGCGAAGCGGTCCAGTGAGGCCAGGCCCTCGCGCATCACCGGGTGCTGGAGGTCGTAGCCGAGCAGGTGCAGCGCGATGATCGAGTACACGGCCGGCGGCTGGATGCCGCCCCAGCAGCCGTCGTTCTCCTGCCGTTCGATGATCCAGCGGGCGGCGGTGTGCATCGCCGCCTTGCGCAGCCGCTTCGGCAGCACCCTGCGCACGGCGTGCAGGCCCTTGTCGAGCCGCTGGAAGGCGCCGTCCCAGCTGGCCGCGGGGGCGAGCGGCCGCGGCGGGTTCGGGCGGGCGGGGTCGGTGTGCAGCTCGTCCAGCGGGAAGGGCGCGGGGCGCACCGGGCGCTTGGCGGAGACGATGGTGAGGGGGACGATGGTCTGCCGGGCCCAGCAGCCGAAGTCGTAGATGTTGAGCGGGAACCAGGACGGGAACCAGATCAGCTCCGGCGGCAGTTCGGGCAGGTCCTCCCACTTCCACCAGCCGAACAGGGCGAGCCAGATGCGGGTGAAGACCCGGGCGGCGGCGATCCCGCCCTGCGCGCGGATCCAGGCGGAGGCTTTGGCCATGTGCGGCGCGTCCGGCGCGTCCCCGGCCAGCCGCAGGGCGACGTACGCCTCGATGGTGGTGGACAGTTCGCCGGGGCCGCCGTAGAAGGTGGCCCAGGTGCCGTCCTCACGCTGCTCGCCGCGGATGAAGAGGGCGGCGGCCCGGGTGGTCTCCTCGTCCTGGATGCCCAGGAACTGACGGAGCAGCAGGTCTTCGGCGTCCATGGTGACGTTGGTCTCCAGGTCGCCCTTCCACCAGCCCTCCGCGTCCTGCCGGGCGAGCAGGAAGTCGGTGGCGCGCAAGGTGGCGCGGACGGCGGCTTCGTGGACCCCGGCCGCCTCGGGGATGGTGTCGGTGTCGCTGGCCGCGGCAGCGCGGGCCGGCAGGGCCGCCCCGGTGCTTCCGTCGGTCGTCGCTGTCATGGCTTCCCCTTCGTGCAGTCCTGCAAGGCGTGCTGTCTGCTGTGGGTCCGCCGTCGGCCGGTGCGCGGCTGCGCGCACCGGCCGGCGACTACGCGAGGGCTATTCGGCCGATAGTGATCATCTCTTCCGTACGACGACGAAGTCGGCGAGCGCGGCGAACTGGGCCCGCACCCGGTCGGGCATGTCCACGGCGTCGAGGGCGTCCAGGGCGATGGCGTACTGGCGGCGCGCCTCCTCGGCGGTCCACTCGCGGCCGCCCGCCTCCTCGATGAGGGCGGCGCGGGCGGCGAACTCCTCCTCGGAGAAGGTGGCGAAGTCGCTGCTCTTGGCGTCGGCGGCGAGGATCTCGCCGAGCCGCTCGGAGGCGCTGCCGCCGGCGGCGAGCGCGGCCACGACGGGCAGCGACTTCTTGCGCTGGCGCAGATCGCTCCAGGTCTGCTTGCCGGTGGCCTCCGGGTCGCCCCAGATGCCGAGCAGGTCGTCCACGGCCTGGAAGGCGAGGCCGAGGTGGTAACCGTACTTCTCCAGGGTGTCGGCGGTGCGGTCGTCGGCGCCGCCGAGCACCGCGCCGATGGAGCAGGCGCAGGCGAGCAGGGCGCCGGTCTTGTTGCCCTCCATCTCCAGGCACTCCTCGACGCTGACCCGGTCGCGGTGCTCGTAGGAGATGTCCTGGGCCTGGCCGTCGATCAGGGCACGGCTCGCGGTGGTCAGCCGGCGGGTGGCGCGGCCGGCCTCGACGGTGCCCAGCTCCAGCAGCAGTTCGTTGGCGAGGGCGAACAGGGCGTCGCCGACCAGGATCGCCTGGGCGGGGCCGTGCACCTTCCAGACGGTGTCGCGGTGGCGGCGCTGTTCGTCGCCGTCCATCAGGTCGTCGTGGAGCAGGGAGAAGTTGTGGACCAGTTCGACGGCGACGGCGCCGGGCACGCCGATCTCCGGGGCGGCCCCGGTGACCTCGGCGGACAGCACGGCCAGCGCGGGGCGCACGGCCTTGCCGCTGTCGCCGGAGGCCGGGTTGCCGTCGGCGTCGATCCAGCCGAAGTGGTAGGCGGCGACCGTGTCCATGGGAGGCGCCAGGCGGTCGATGGCCGCTCGCAGTACCGGTGCGGCCAGGGTCCGGCCGCGCTCCAGGAGCGCGGTCACGTCCACCGCGGTCTCTCGAGCGGCCTTCGAGGCCGGGGGCACAGTGGGCACAGTCTCTCCTCTTGTTGCGATACCGGGGGTGCGGGGGCCGGCCACGCCGTTCGGCCCGTTCATCAGGCGGCCTCCTCGACGTCGAAGAGGTGACGGGGGCGGGGCCGGCCGAGGGCGCGCAGCGCGGCGTCCGCCGCGCTGATGCCGCTGCGGACCGCACTCTCCATGGTCGCGGGCCACCCGGTGGCGGTCCACGCTCCGGCCAGGTACAGGCCGGGGGCCTTGGTGCGGGCGCCGGGCCGCAGCCGCCCGACGCCGGGGGCGGGAGCGAAGGTGGCGGTGCGCTCCCGGGTGACGAAGAAGTCCTTGACTCCGGCGCCGCGGGTGCGGGGCAGGAGCCGTTCCAGCTCGGGCAGGTAGCGCTCGCGCAGCGCGGCCACCGGGGCGTCGATCTCGTCGTGCGCGGCGGACTGGGACAGCGCCAGGTACTGGCCGCCGGTCAGTCCGGACGCCTCGGTGCGGTCGAAGACCCACTGCACGGGGGTGCCGAGCGCGGTGAGGAACGGGGTGTTCAGCACCATGCGGTCGTAGACGACGTGGATGTTGAGGATCGGCGCGGTGCCGATCCGCAGCAGCCGTTCGGGGGCGTCGAGGGCACCGGCCGGCAGCAGGTCGTGCGTCTCGCGCTGTGGTACGGCGAGCACGACCGCGTCCGCCTCGATGCTCTCGCCGGGCACCTGGACGCTCCAACGGCCGTCGTGGCCTTGGGAGATGGCGGTGACGCGGGTACGGAGTGCGGTGCGTACGCCGGCGGCGTCGAGTGCCTTGCGGGCCAGCCGGTCGTGCAGTTCGCCCAGCGGGACGCGGGCCCAGCCGATGTCCGCCGCGCCGGGCTCGGAGAGGAGGCCGGTCTTGAAGACCATCGCGGCGAGCCCCAGGGAGCTGTCGCCGGCGACCGCGTTGAGGGTGGCGACGCCGACCAGGTCCCACAGGGCCTCGACGGCACGCGCGGACTGGCCGTGCGCGGTCAGCCAGCTGCCGAAGTCCTGGCCGTCCAGGGCCGGATCGGTGAGGTCGAGCTGCTGGAGCGCGAGTGCGGCCCGGCCGACCCGGGCGCGCTCGGCGAGCGAGAGGTGCGGGTACGTCGCGAGGCTGCGCCCCAAGTGCAGCGGGACGGGCAGCGCGTCGCGCCGCAGCCGGCCGAGCCGCCGGCCCTCGGGCTTGGTGAGGTCGAGCACGGGGACGTCGAGCCGGTTCTGGAGCGGGGCCAGCGCCGCACCGTCGACGCGCTCGAGGAACCAGCGGTAGGCGGTGCAGCAGCGCAGGTAGACGTGCTGGCCGTTGTCGACGGTCAGCTCGCCGCGCCGGAAGGAGAAGGCGAGGCCGCCGAGCCGGGGCCGGCCTTCGAGCAGGGTGACGCGCACGCCGGCGTCGGCGAGCGCGAGCGCGGCGGTGATCCCGGCGAGCCCGCCGCCGACCACCACGGCGCGACGGCCCTGTCCCGACGGGACACCGGCCGGCACCCGTGCCTCTGTCGCGCCGTCGGTCATCGTGCGCCCTCCCCCGCGCCCGCGCCGCGCGGGCGGCTTCCGGTACGGACCGCCGCCGACAGGGACGCGCCCTCGCGGCGGAGGGTTGCGTCCCGCTTGACCGTGTGCCGCATCAGACGCGCCTCCTGACGGTGCGCCGGGTGACGTGGCGGGTGTCGAGGCCGGACAGGCCGCGGACGGCGACGTAGGCCTTCTCCCGTCCCGGCAGGGAGACGCGGCCGCGCAGCACCGCCTCGGGGTCGCGTTCGATGCGGTCCAGGAGGCGGCGGTAGATGCCGGCCATGGCAGCGACGCAGGCGCCGCTGCGCCGGTCGAGCATGGGGAGCAGCTGGTAGCCCTCGGCGAACAGGGCGCGGGCGCGGCGGACCTCGAAGTGGACGAGGCCGGCGAAGTCGGAGCCCTCCGGCGGGGTCGGTCCGGCGAACCCGCCGGAGCAGCCGAACTTGGCCAGGTCGTCGGCGGGCAGATAGGTGCGCCCGCCCTCGGCGTCCTCGCGGACGTCGCGCAGGATGTTGGTCAGCTGGAGGGCCAGCCCGAGCGTGTCGGCGTACTCGGGGGCGCGTTCGGCGTCACGGGCTCCCGGTTCGGTGCCGAACACGCCGAGGGAGAGGCGGCCGATGGCGCCGGCCACACAGCGGCAGTAGCGCTTGAGGTCGTCCCAGGTCTCGTAGGTCTCGCCGCGCACGTCCATCAGCACGCCGTCGATCAGCTCGTCCAGGCCGCCGAGCGGGATCGGGAAGGTCCGGGCGGCGTGCGCGAGGGCGACGCCGACCGGGTCGGTGTCGTCCTCGTCGATGCCGTCCTCGCGGATCCGGGTGAGCAGCGACCGGGTCTCCTCGAGCCTGGCCGTCTTCACCTCGCCGGTGAGCGCGCCGTCGCCGATGTCGTCGACCCGCCGGGAGAACGCGTACAGCGCCGACATCGCGCGGCGCTTGGGCGTCGGCAGCAGCCGGATGCCGTAGGCGAAGTTGCGGGCCTGCTGGCCGGTGACGGCCTCGCAGTAACGGTAGGCGGCGAGTACCGGTGCGGACACGTGTGGTTCCGACTCCACGGCCCGGATCACCCCTCTCCTCGCAGAGTCACGCCCACCGCGCGCAGCAACCGGAGCTTGCCGGGCTTGGGCGGGCCGGGAAGTACGTCGTAGTCGGCGGCGGCGATCGCGTCGACGGCCGCCCTCCCCCCCGCCACGAACCCCGCGAGCAGCAGCCTGAGCCTGCCCTGCACGCTACCCACGAGGGGGGCGCCTTCATTCAGCAGATCGCGGGCGCGTTGCGCTTCGTACGCGACCAGCGCGCGCACCGACGCGCCCGCCGAGGGGGTGGCGAGGTCCGCCTCGCGGACGTGAAAGCGCCTCATGTCCGCGGCGGGCAGGTAGATCCGGTCGCGGCCGAGGTCCTCGGCGACGTCCTGGAGGTGTTCGACGATCTGCAGGGCGGTGCAGATCATGTCGGAGCGGCGGATCCGCTCGGGGGTGGCGGTGCCGGTGACGGCGAGGACCAGACGGCCGACGGGGTTGGCGGACAGCTCGCAGTAGGCGAGCAGGTCGTCGTAGGTCTCGTAGCGGCCGACGAGCTGGTCCTGGCGGTTGGCGGCGATCAGCCCGAGGAACGGCTCGGGGGTGAGCGAGCGGCGGCGGACGGTCCGCTGGAGCCGGCGCAGCAGCGGGTGGCGGGGTTCGCCGTCGAAGACCCGGCGCAGGTCGGCCTCGAAGGCGTCGAGCAGGGCCAGGCGGTCCTCGGCCCGATCCGGGGCGACGCCGAGCAGGCGGGCGTCGGCACCGCCGGGGGCGAGGTCGCCGTCGCCGATGTCGTCGACGAGGCGGGCGAAGCCGTAGACCGCCATCAGGTCGGCGCGCCAGGCCCGGGGCAGGAAGAACGGGGCCACGGGGAAGTTCTCGCCCGCGGCCTTGCCGAGCGTGGCGCGCTCCGGGTCGGCGCGGTGTGCGGTGCCGACCGCCGTCACCGTGCGCTGCCTCGGGCGGGGACGGCACATGCTTCGGGGAGCCGGGGAGTTTCCGTAGCCATTGCCGTCACATCTCCCGTTCTACACTGCCGACCCAATTCACACTATTTCGGACACGCCGCCCGGCGTTCACCCGGCCGCCCGGCGGAGGGAGGCGCGCATTATCTCCCCACTTGCCGCGATTCGGCACCGCTACAGCTTACGTTGTACAACGCGGACCGGTCCGCGAGGGTGTCCCGCGCATCACGAGAACACACCGATCGGCCCCAAGATTCCGGCCCGCGGCAGGAGTTGACGTCTTCTCCGCACACGCCGGGCCCCGCCGGAGGGTTCCGGCGGGGCCCTGGGCGCACGGGGTCACTTGCCCGTGAACTTCTCGTACTCCTTCAGGACCTCGTCGGTCGGCCCGTCCATCCGCAGCTCGCCGCGCTCCAGCCAGAGCACGCGGTTGCAGGTGTCGCGGATGGACTTGTTGTTGTGGCTGACCAGGAAGACCGTGCCGGCCTCCTTGCGCAGCTCCCGGATGCGGTCCTCGGAGCGCTTCTGGAACTTGCGGTCGCCGGTGGCCAGCGCCTCGTCGATCATGAGGACGTCGTGGTCCTTCGCGGCGGCGATCGAGAACCGCAGCCGGGCGGCCATGCCGGAGGAGTAGGTGCGCATCGGCAGGGTGATGAAGTCGCCCTTCTCGTTGATGCCGGAGAAGTCGACGATCTCCTGGTAGCGCTCCCTGATCTGCTCGCGGGACATGCCCATCGCCAGCCCGCCCAATATGACGTTGCGCTCGCCGGTCAGGTCGTTCATCAGCGCCGCGTTCACGCCGAGGAGCGAGGGCTGGCCGTCGGTGTAGACCTTGCCCTTCTCGGCGGGGAGGAGGCCGGCGATGGCGCGCAGCAGGGTGGACTTGCCGGAGCCGTTGGAGCCGATCAGGCCGATGGCCTCGCCGCGGTAGGCGACGAAGGAGACGCCGCGCACGGCGTGCACCTTGCGCACTCCGCGCGCCGTGTCGTCGGAGCCCCGCCTGAGCATCCGGCTGAGCGCGGCGGTGGCGCTGCCCTTGCCGGTCCTGGCGCCGTTGACGCGGTAGACGATGTGCAGGTCGTCGGCGATGACGGTGGGGATCCGCTCCCCCGGGCGCTGCTCAGCCACGGCCGTACCTCTCCTCCGCCTTCCAGAAGTACACGAAGCCGCCGACGGCGACGAGCACCGCCCAGCCGAGGGCGACCGCCCACACGTGCGGGGGCAGGTTCTCGGAGCCGTAGCCGTCGATCAGCGCGAACCGCATCAGGTCCATGTAGATGGCGGCGGGGTTCCACTGCAGGACGTCCGCGATCCAGGCCGGCTTGCCCTCCAGCATGATCGGGATGGAGAACATCACCCCGGAGGCGTACATCCAGGTGCGCATCACGAACGGCATCAGCTGGGCGAGGTCCGGGGTCTTCGCGCCCATCCGCGCCACGATCAGGGCGAGGCCGGTGTTGAACAGGAACTGCAGGAGCAGCACCGGCACGATCAGCAGCCAGGACAGGTCCGGGTAGCTGCCGAAGCCGCAGGCCACCGCGACCAGCACGACCATCGAGAACAGCAGCTGCTGGAGCTGCTGGAGCGCGAAGGAGATCGGCAGCGAGGCGCGCGGGAAGTGCAGGGCCCGCACCAGGCCGAGGTTGCCGGAGATCGCGCGGACGCCGGCCATCACCGAGGACTGGGTGAAGGTGAAGACGAAGACGCCGGTGACCAGGAACGGGATGTACACGTCCTTGGACATGCCGCGGCCCGCGTCCAGGATCAGCCCGAAGATCAGGTAGTAGACGAGGGCGTTGAGCAGCGGGGTGGCGACCTGCCACAGCTGGCCGAGCTTGGCCTGGCTGTACTGGGCGGTCAGCTTGGCCTGGGAGAAGGCGACGATGAAGTGACGCCGTCCCCACAGCCGGCGGACGTACTCGACGAGCGAGGGCCGGGCGCCGCTGACGGTCAGGCCGTACTTCGCGGCGAGCTCGGCCGGCGTCAGCCGCTCGTCGGGCGACGGTGGCTCGGTCACGGCGACTCCGCCGTCGTGCGTTGTCTCACTCACTACTGGACACTTTCGTCTTCGAAGATGCGCGGCCGGTGCGGGCCTGGCGTGAGCGGGGCCGGGTCGTGGCCCGGCTGCGACGCTCAGGGACGAGCTTGTCAGATCACCGGGGGCCGGCCCAGCCGGGTCAGCCGCCACACCGTACGCCACTTCATGGGCCGGCGGGGACCGCACGGCGTCGTCCAGCCTTCCCGGAATCCGCCGAACCACGCCTTCAGCGCGGGCCGCGACGGGCGGCGCGCCAGGGTCAGCAGCAGCCAGACGCCCAGGTACACGGGGACGAGCAGGGCGGGCAGGTTGCGCCGGGCCAGCCAGACGCGGTTGCGGGCGACCATCCGGTGGTAGACCGCGTGCCGGGAGGGGGCGGTCGTCGGGTGGTACAGCACCATGTCCGACCGGTAGTCGATCATCCAGCCCGCGTCGAGGGCCCGCCAGGCGAGGTCGGTCTCCTCGTGCGCGTAGAAGAACTCGTCCGGCAGTGCGCCGACCTCGGCGAAGACCTGCGTACGGACGGCGTTGGCGCCGCCGAGGAAGGTGGTGACCCGCGAGGAGCGCATCGGGTCCGAGGCGCGCAGCCGCGGCACGTGGCGGCGCTGGGTGACGCCGGTGTCGGGGTCGGCGATGCGGAAGCTGATGATGCCGAGCCGGTCGTCGGCGGCGAACGCCCTGCGGCACAGCTCGGCGGTGTCGGTGCGGGCGAGCAGGCCGTCGTCGTCGAGGAAGAGCAGGATGTCGACGTCGCGGCCGCCGGGCCCGAAGGCCTCGATGCCGACGTTGCGGCCGCCGGGGATGCCCAGGTTCTCGGGCAGCTCGATGGTGCGCACGCCCTCGGGGACGTCCGGGACGGGCGAGCCGTTGCCGACCACCACGACCTCGACGGGGTCGCCGTCCTGCTTGGCGACCGAGTCGAGGAGGGCGCGCAGTTCCTCGGGGCGGTTGCCCATGGTGATGATCACCGCGCCGACCTTCAGGGAGGTCTCCGCTGCCGGCACCGGCCTCACCTCAGCCTGCTCGACGCGAGGATGGACACCAGGTGCAGCACGGTCTGCAGCAGCGCGATGCCCGCGAGGACGGCGGTACCGAGCCGGGTGAAGAACAGGCCGCCGTCGACGTGGTCGGCGATGGCCAGGACCAGGATCAGCAGCGAGGCCTCGATGCCGAGGATCAGCCGGTGGAACTTCAGCGCGGCCGCGGCCCGGCGGGCCAGCGCCATGCCGGAGGAGCGCGGCTCGGCCGCGGACTCCTGCACCGGCGGCTTGCCGGCCTGGTGGCGGGCCACCCCGACGAGGTCGGTCTCGGCCTTGATCAGGATCGCGCCGAGCGCGGCCAGGGTGCCGAGGAAGGCCCACAGCCAGTCGATGCGGCCCTCGCCCCACAGGTCGGCGGCGCGCAGCCCGAGCCCGACGAGGACGGCGGCGTCGGTGAGGTAGGCGCCGACGCGGTCGAGGTAGACCCCGCCGAGCGAGTACTGCTTCTTCCAGCGGGCGATCTCGCCGTCGACGCAGTCGAGCAGCAGATACAGCTGGACCATGATCACGCCGAGCACCGCCCCCGGGATCCCCGGCACCAGCAGTGCCGGGGCCGCGAGGACGCCGCAGACGGTCATCAGGTACGTGAGCTGGTTGGGCGTGACCCTGGTGTTCACCAGGTAGCGGTCGACCCGCAGGGACACCTCACGCATGTAGAGGCGTCCCATCCAGTGCTCACCGCTGCGCCGGTCCTTCACCCCCGGGGGGTGGACGACCGGGCGGAGTTCAGCTACCGATGGCCTTGACATAGTCGGCGTAGATGTCCTTGATCTGGTCGGTTTTCAGGTCGAGGTGCTCGAGGATCGTGTAGCGGCCGGGCCGGGTCTCCGGGGCGAACTCGACGACCCGGACGAACTCCTCCGGGGTGAAGCCGATCTCCTCGGGCAGCACCGGCAGGCCGTGCCGGCGCAGCACCCCGGCCATGTACGCCGACTGCTCGTGGGCCCCGCGCAAGTACATCGCGAAGGCCGCGCCCAGCCCGCACTGCTCGCCGTGGGCCGCGGCCCGCTTGGGGAACAGCAGGTCGAAGGCGTGGTTGATCTCGTGGCAGGCCCCGGAGGAGGGGCGGGAGTCGCCCGACACGGACATGGCGATGCCGCTGAGGACCAGCGCCTCGGCGAGCACCTGGAGGAAGTCGTTGTCCCCGATGCCGCCGGGGTGGCGCAGCACGGCCTCGCCGGCCTGGCGGGCCATGGCCGCGGCCAGTCCGTCGATCTTCTCGCCCTTGACCCGGTTGGCCAGCTCCCAGTCCGCGATGGCGGAGACGTTGGAGACGGCGTCGCCGATGCCGGCCCGGACGTAGCGGACCGGGGCCTCGCGGATGACGTCGAGGTCGATGACGACGGCGATCGGGTTGGGCACGCCGTAGGAGCCGCGCCCGGCGTCGTTGTCGAGGGTGGCGACCGGCGAGCACAGGCCGTCGTGCGCGAGGTTCGTCGGCACGGCGACCAGGGGCAGGCCGACGCGGGCCGCGGCGAACTTGGCGCAGTCGATGATCTTGCCGCCGCCGAGGCCGACGACCGCGTCGTAGTGGCCGGCCTTTATGTCGCTCGCCAGCCGGACCGCGTCGTCGAGGGTGCCGCCGCCGACCTCGTACCAGGTGGCGCCGGGCAGCTGCGGGGCGACCCGCTCGCGCAGCCGCGCGCCGGAGCCGCCGCTGACGGCGACGGCGAGCCGGCCGGAGTGCGAGATGCGCTCGTCGGCGAGGACGCAGGCGAGGTCGTCGAGGGCGCCGGGGCGGATGTCGACGACGAGCGGGGAGGGGATGAGCCTGGTCAGTACCGGCACGCGATCTCCCGTCCCCGGGCGAGATCGTCGTGGTTGTCGATCTCGACCCAGTCGACCTCGCCGATCGGCGCGACGTCGATGCGGAAGCCGCGGTTGACCAGCTCCTGATAGCCGTGCTCGTAGAACTGCTGCGGGTCGCTCTCCCAGACCGTCTTCAGCGCGTCGGCCAGCTCCGGGGCGGCGTCGCCCTCGATGAGGGTGACGCCGATGTACTCGCCGGTGGCCTCGGCCGGGTCCATCAGCTTGGTGATCTTCGTCATGCCCTTCTCGGGGTCGACGACGACCTTCATCTCCTCCTCGGCCAGGCTCTTCACCGTGTCCAGGGCAAGGATGATCTTCTTGCCGTTGCCGCGGGCGGCGAGCAGGGTCTTCTCGACGGAGACCGGGTGGACGGTGTCGCCGTTGGCGAGGATCACGCCGTCCTTGAGGGCGTCACGGCCGCACCACAGGGAGTAGGCGTTGTTCCACTCCTCGGCCTTGTCGTTGTCGATGAGGGTGAGCTTCAGGCCGTACTTCGCCTCCAGGGCCGCCTTGCGCTCGTACACGGCCTCCTTGCGGTAGCCGACGATGATGGCGGCCTCGGTCAGGCCGACCTCGGCGAAGTTGGCGAGGGTCAGGTCGAGAACCGTCGGTTCGCCCTCTATGCCCGCGGGCCCCACCGGCACCAGCGCCTTGGGCAGGCTGTCGGTGTAGGGGCGCAGACGCCGTCCGGCGCCGGCCGCCAGCACGAGGCCGATCATGCGGGTTCTCCTTCATCGTGTACGGCAGGGGCTCCAGCGGAGACCCAGAAGCGGATGCTCTCGACGAGCACCAGCAGGGCGACGGCCACGGCGAGGGCCGTGAGCGCGACCGTGAACTGCGCGGCGGTGAGCACCGCGGCCAGGACGGTGACGAGCAGGGTCCGCCCCTCGTGTCCCCCGGTGGCGCGCACCAGCCAGGCCGGGGGCGCGCCGGCGTTGCCGCGGATGCGGTACACCGTGTCGTAGTGATGGTAGGCGACGGCCGCCACCAGCCCGAAAGCCGCCGGCAGCGCTCCGTTCACCCCCGCGTCGACCGCGAGCGCGAGGACCGTGCCGTACTCGGCGGCGCGGAAGAACGGCGGGACGAGCCAGTCGAGGGCGCCCTTGAGGGGGCGGGCGACGGCGAGACCGGAGGTGAGGGCGTAGCCGAGGGCGGCGACGACCGTCCACGGGCCGGACCCGGTGAACGCGGCGGTGGCGACGACCGCGGCGCCGCCGAGCAGGGCGAGCGCCGGGACGGCGAAGCCGGGCAGCCGGCGGGCGGGGTTCCTGAGCGCCCTGGCGAGGGCCTGGGCGAGCGGGCCGGAGTCGGCGAGGTCGGCGAGCGCGGTGGCCGCGCGGTCCGTCCGCTTCGCCTTGCGGGTCAGCGAGCGCAGCACGCGGCCCGCCGTCGTGTACGTCGCCGCGAACGCGCAGCCGGCGAGCAGGGCGTAGAAGGTGACGCGGGGCGTGGTGACGGCGGTCAGGACGGCGATCATCGCCCAGCGTTCGCCGATCGGCAGGACGATCATGCGGCGCACCCAGACCGTCCAGCCGACGCTGTCCAGCTTGTCGGACAGGGCGGCGGTGGGGCTGGTGTTGGCGGTGGCGTCGTGGTTGGCCTCGTTGAAGGAGAAGTCGACCACGTGCCGGCAGGTCTGGAGGACCATCGCGCCGAGGGCGAGCGCCCAGACGTCGTCGCCGCCGCGGGCGGCGCCGAGGGCGAGGCCCGCGTAGTAGGCGTACTCCTTGGCGCGGTCGAAGGTGGCGTCGAGCCAGGCGCCGAGGGTGGAGTACTGCAGGGAGTAGCGGGCGAGCTGGCCGTCGGTGCAGTCCAGCACGAAGGAGGCGATGAGCAGGACGCCGGCCGCGACGAAGCCGCCGCGGGTACCGGTGGCCGCGCAGCCCGCCGCGATCAGCGCGGTGAGCAGGGAGGCGGTGGTGACCTGGTTGGGGGTCAGGCCGCGGCGGGCGCACCAGCGGGCGATGTAGCGGGAGTACGGGCTGATGAAGAAGGTCGTGAAGAAGCCGTCGCGGGCCTTCACGGCGGACTTCAGCCGGATCGCCTCGTCGTCGACGGCGGCCACGGCCTGGCGGGCCTCGTTGCGGGTCTGCGGGTCCGTGGGGACGGTGGCGACGAGGCTGCCCAGCTCGGGGCGGTGCACGGCGGCGCCGTCGGCGTCGAGCGCGGTGACGACGCGGTCGGCGAGGCCGGCGACGGCGAGCGCGGTGTCGCCGTCGGCGGGGGCGGTGGCGCTGTCGGAGGTGTTCTCGCGGGCCATCGCGCGGGTCAGGGCCTGGCGGCCGGCCGGCTGGGCCGTGACGGCGCCGGGGATGGCGGCCAGCGGGAAGCGGGGGTCGGTCAGACCGAGCCGCAGGGCGTGTACGTGACCGACGAAGCGCGCGTCGACGACCGCGACGCGCTGGTCACCGGGTACCTGCGCGAGCAGTGTCTCGGCGTCGGCGGCGTCGGCGGCGGTGCGCACCTCGAAGCCGAGGGACCGCAGATCGCCCTCGATCGACGATCCGGGGACCGGCTGACCGGTGAGGATGGCGGTCGACAACCGAACTCACTCCCTGCGTGCCGACGCGGACGGCGCCGGGCCTGAACATGGTGGGGGCGCCCCTTGGGCTGCCCATCGGCTGCGCCAGGCGGCGGCATGTCGGCAGAGGCTATCGGATGATCGGAGGCCCGTGTTCACCGCCTGTTCACGGCCCGGACGCCCCGCGCCGCGCGCCGCTCCGCCGTGATCATCATGAGGGCTCCGAGGGCCGGGGCACAAAACCAGACGTCCAGAACGGACATACATGACATACGACGATCGAGGCGCGCGGCGGCGGTGAGGGGGCGGTTCCGGAGCGTGGCGGAGCGGTGCCCGCAGCCGCGCGGAGCGCGCCGGCCGGGCCGTGCGGACTCGGCTCCCCGGCGGAGACCGGATTAGGGTGGGCGACCATGACGTGGCTGATCACCGGCGGTGCCGGATATATCGGGGCTCATGTGGCACGGGCCATGGCCGGGGCCGGGGAGCGGGTCGTCGCCCTGGACGACCTGTCGGCGGGGGTGCCCGCGCGGCTGCCGGACGGCGTGCCGCTGGTGCGTGGCTCGGCGACGGACGCCGAGCTGCTGAGGCGGGTCTTCGCCGAGCACGAGGTGACCGGTGTGGTGCATCTCGCCGCGCGCAAGCAGGTGGCCGAGTCGGTCGCGCGCCCCACCTGGTACTACCAGGAGAACGTGGGCGGGCTGGCGACGCTGCTGGACGAGGTCGCCGCGGCCGGGATCCGGCGGTTCCTGTTCTCGTCCTCGGCGGCCGTCTACGGCAACCCGGATGTGGACCTCATCACGGAGGACACGCCCTGCGCGCCGGTGAACCCGTACGGCGAGACCAAGCTGGCCGGTGAGTGGCTGGTACGGGCCGCGGGCCGGGCGCACGGCATCGCGACCGTGTGCCTGCGGTACTTCAACGTGGCCGGCGCGGCCACCCCCGAGCTGGCCGACACAGGCGTCCACAACGTCGTACCGATGGTCTTCGACCGGCTGACCCGCGACGAGGCGCCGCAAATTTTCGGTGACGACTATCCGACCCCGGACGGCACCTGTGTGCGCGACTACATCCATGTCGCCGACCTCGCCGAGGCGCATCTCGCGGCGGTCCGCCGGCTGTCCGGCGGGGACGCGGCGGGCGATCTGACGCTGAACATCGGCCGCGGCGAGGGCGTCTCGGTGCGGGAGCTGATCACGCTGATCGGCGAAGTGACCGGGGACACCCGGCCGGCCGTCGTCGAGCCGCGCCGCGCCGGGGACGCCCCGCGCGCCGTCGCCGCCGCCGGGCGGGCCGCGGCCGAACTCGGGTGGACGGCCGGCCGAGGGGTACGCGAGATGGTCGAGTCGGCGTGGCGGGGCTGGCTGCTGCACCACGGCCGCTGAGCACCGCACCGCTCTGACCAGCGGATCGTTTCCGCAGGTCAGAGCATATGACAACGGTGTTCAGTGCCGCGTTGCCCGATACCCCCCACCCGTAGTTCACTGTGATCCGGACCGATCACGGGAGGCGGCTTTCATGGGGGCTGGGCACGACCACGGACACGCGCACGCCGTACCGGCCTCCGGTACGGCCGCCGCGGCGTACCGGGGCCGGCTGCGGATCGCGCTGGGCATCACGGTCACCGTGATGCTGGTGGAGATCGCCGGCGGGGTGCTGGCGGACTCGCTCGCGCTGATCGCCGACGCGGCCCACATGGCGACGGACGCGCTGGGGCTCGGCATGGCACTGCTGGCGATCCACTTCGCCAACCTGCCCCCGACCGAGACGCGGACCTTCGGCTATGCCCGCGCCGAGATCCTGGCCGCGCTCGCCAACTGTCTGCTGCTGCTCGGCGTCGGCGGCTATGTGCTGTACGAGGCGATCCAGCGGTTCATCACCCCGGCGGGCACCGAGGGCGGACTGACCCTGGTGTTCGGCGGGATCGGCCTGGTGGCGAACATGATCTCGCTCACCCTGCTGATGCGCGGCCAGAAGGAGAGCCTGAACGTACGCGGCGCCTTCCTCGAGGTGGCGGCGGACGCGCTGGGCTCGGTGGCGGTGCTGATCTCGGCGGCGGTGATCCTCACCACCGGCTGGCAGGCCGCCGACCCGATCGCCTCGCTGGTCATCGGGCTGATGATCGTGCCGCGCACCTTGAAGCTGCTGCGCGAGACGCTGGACGTGCTGCTGGAGTCGGCGCCGAAGGGCGTCGACATGGCGGAGGTGCGTGCCCACATACTGGCGCTGGACGGCGTGGAGGACGTGCACGACCTGCACGCGTGGACGATCACCTCGGGCATGCCGGTGCTGTCCGCGCACGTCGTCGTCCGCCCCGACCTCCTCGGCGCGATCGGGCACGAGAAGATGCTGCACGAGCTGCAGGGGTGTCTCGGCGACCACTTCGACGTGGAGCACTGCACGTTCCAGCTGGAGCCGAGCGGCCACGCGGAGCACGAGGCCCGGCTGTGCCACTGACAGGGCCCCGGCTGTGTCACTGACAGCGCCCCCGGCTGTGCCCCTGACCCGGCCGGGGCACCGGCACCGGCCGGGGCACCGGCACCGGCACCGGCCGGGTCAGGGGCAGCACCGGCCCGGTTGACCGCACACCAGTGCGCACGGTTCCTGGCACAGCGCCCCGGGCACGATCACCTACCGGGCCCCTTTCCCGATGGCGTCCCGGACGGGACATGCGGGTCGGGCCGGGAAGTGCCGGGAGTGCCGGATTCGTACGGCAGACTGGGGCGCGAGGAACGAGGCGAAGGATGGGTATGCCGATCACACCTGCCACCGCGACGCACAGCACGTCGAGCGGCACCGCGGACGCGATCTTGCTGGAACTGGTCGACGAGAACGGCGTCACGATCGGCACCGCGGAGAAGCTGGCGGCCCATCAGCCCCCCGGGCAGCTGCACCGGGCCTTCTCGGTCTTCCTGTTCGACGAGCGGGGCCGGCTGCTGCTGCAGCAGCGGGCGCTCGGCAAGTACCACTCCCCCGGTGTGTGGTCCAACACCTGCTGCGGTCATCCGTATCCCGGTGAGGCACCCTTCGCGGCGGCGGCCCGGCGTACGTACGAGGAGCTGGGGGTCTCCCCGTCGCTGCTGGCCGAGGCGGGCACGGTGCGCTACAACCACCCGGACCCGGCGTCCGGTCTGGTGGAGCAGGAGTACAACCACCTGTTCGTGGGCCTGGTGCAGTCGCCGCTCGCTCCCGACCCGGAGGAGGTCGGCGCCACCGCGTTCGTGACCTCGGCCGAGCTGGCGGAGCGGCACGCCGGGGACCCGTTCTCGGCGTGGTTCATGACGGTGCTGGACGCGGCCCGCCCGGCGATCAGGGAACTGACCGGGCCGTCGGCGGGCTGGTAGCCGCCGCCGGGGCCGCCCGGAACCCTCAACCCGGTGTCTCCGGCCGGCACCCGGCGGCCGGGCCGGACGCCTCCGCTCGACCGGACGCCGCCGCTCGACCGGGTGCGTCCCCCGACCGGGCGCGTCCGCTCTGCCGGACGCGTTCTCAGGCCGGGTGCGCGGGGGCGAGGGGCAGGGCGGCCCAGATCACCTTGCCGCCGCTCGCCGTGTGCTCGACGTCGCACACCCCGCCCGCCTCCCGGGTGATCTCCCGGACCAGGAGCAGTCCCCGGCCGCCGGTCTGCGCGTGGTCGGCCTCCAGGGCGGTGGGGCGGTACGGATGGTTGTCCTCCACCGAGACCCGCACCCAGTCGGCGCCCACGGCGACCTCCACGGCGAGCATCGGCGACAGCAGCGCCGCGTGCCGGACGGCGTTCGTGACCAGCTCCGACACGATCAGCAGCAGCCCTTGGGCGGTGTCGTCGCAGATGGGGACGGACTGACGCAGCAGCAGGTCCCGTACGGCGTGCCGGGCCTGCGGGACCGAGGCGTCGACGGCGGGGGCGGTGAACCTCCACACGCCCTCGTACGGCAGCGGATCGGGCGTCTTCTCCTCAAGGGGTGCCTCTGCGCCGCCTGCCATCGTCCGGTCGCCACCCTCGCGCTCGATTGTCACCACACGTCGAATGGTGACAACGGGCCCGGCCGTGCCGGAGAGCTGAACACAAGTCAGCGATTATCGCTCGTTTTTGCACCGTTGGCGTATGACGCGGTCGGTTGGGGGACTGCTCCTGTCCCGCCCGTGCCGACTTTGCGAACTATTCGGGTTGTACGGGTTTGTCGTCCCCCTCCGGCCGGTCCGCGTACGGGCTGCCGCTCGGCCAGGAGGCCAGTACGAGACGGGTGGCGATCCCGGCGGACGAGGGCCGGCGCTAGCATCCCGCGCATGGAGCCCCAGCTGCTGCACCGCGTCGCCGACTCGGTCGCCACCGTCGTCATCCGCCACCCGGCCAAGCGCAACGCCATGACCGCCGCGATGTGGCGGGCGCTGCCGCCGCTGCTCGACACGCTGGCCGCCGATCCGGAGGTCCGCGCGCTGGTGCTGACGGGTGAGGGCGCCACCTTCTGCGCGGGCGCCGACATCTCCACGCTCCAGGGATCGCCGGAGGAGGCGCAAGGGCTGGCGGTGGCCGCCGAGGAGGCGCTCGCGGCGTTCCCGAAGCCGACGCTGGCGGCGGTCCGGGGGCATTGTGTGGGCGGTGGGTCGCAGCTCGCGGCGGCCTGTGATCTGCGGTTCGCGGAGCAGGGCGCGCTGTTCGGGGTGACGCCGGCGAAGCTCGGGATCGTCTACCCGGCGTCCTCCACCCGGCGGCTGGTGTCGCTGGTGGGCCCGGCCACCGCGAAGTACCTGCTGTTCTCCGGCGAGTTGATCGACGCCGAGCGGGCGCTGCGGACGGGGCTGGTGGACGAGGTGCTGCCGGAGGGGGAACTCGGCAAGCGCGTGGCCGAGTTCACCCGGATCCTCACGGCGCGCTCGCAGCTGACGCAGGCGGCGGCCAAGGAGTTCGCCAACGGGCGGACCGACCGGGACGAGCACTGGGCGGCGCGGGCGCGGGAGAGCGGCGACACCGCGGAGGGCGTCGCCGCGTTCCTGGAGCGCCGCTCGCCGCGCTTCACCTGGACCGCGTCTGCGTGAGCCGGAACCCGTCTTTTCCGCCATGTGTGCCGGAGGCCGGCTGAGGTACCCGACGCCGCGTAGCAGTGACCCGGAACCCTGGACGACGAAGAGGAGATCGACGTGTTCCGTGCAATCGCGGACGTACTGCGACAGATCGGCGGCGCCATCGCCACGGTGGTCACCCTGCCCTTCCGCGCGCTGGCCCGGCTCTTCGGCGGCGCCTCGGCCTCCGGGCGCCGGGCGTAGGGGTCGCCCCGCGCCACGTCGCGACGCCCGACCGGCCCTGAGCCCCGGTTGTCGGTGCCACCTGCCACAATTGCCGCGCAACCGGAGTGAGAAGGCGGTACGGGATCGTGACGACACCCGGGTCCCTCGGAGCAGGGTCCATCGAAGGCAGGATCGCCGAGGAGCTCGGCGTCAGGGAGCGGCAGGTCAAGGCCGCCGTCGAGCTGCTGGACGGCGGTTCGACGGTGCCCTTCATCGCGCGCTACCGCAAGGAAGCGACCGAGATGCTCGACGACGCGCAGCTGCGCACGATCGAGGAGCGGCTGCGCTATCTGCGGGAGCTGGAGGAGCGGCGCGCCGCGATCCTGGACTCGGTGCGCGAGCAGGGCAAGCTGACCGAGGAGCTGGAGGCCCGGATCCGGGGCGCCGAGACGAAGGCGCGCCTGGAGGACATCTACCTGCCGTTCAAGCCCAAGCGCCGCACCAAGGCGCAGATCGCCCGCGAGGCCGGTCTCGAGCCGCTGGCGGACGGCCTGCTGGGCGACCCGAGCGTCGAGCCGGCGGCCGCCGCCGCGGCCTTCGTGGACCCGGCCAAGGGTGTCGCCGACGCGCAGGCCGCGCTGGACGGCGCGCGCGCCATCCTCACCGAGCGGTTCTCGGAGGACGCCGACCTGATCGGCGAGCTGCGCGAGCGCATGTGGGTGCGCGGGCGGCTCGTGGCCAGGGTGCGGGAGGGCAAGGAGGAGGCCGGTGCGAAGTTCTCCGACTACTTCGACTTCGCGGAGCCCTTCACCGAGCTGCCCTCGCACCGGATCCTGGCGATGCTGCGCGGCGAGAAGGAAGAGGTCCTGGACCTCGTCCTGGAGCCGGAGGAGCCCACCGACGGCCCGTCGTCGTACGAGGGGATCATCGCGCACCGCTTCGGCATCGCCGACCGGGGCCGCCCCGCCGACAAGTGGCTGACGGACACGGTCCGCTGGGCCTGGCGCACCCGCGTCCTCGTCCACCTCGGCATCGACCTGCGGCTGCGGCTGCGCACGGCCGCCGAGGACGAGGCGGTCAAGGTGTTCGCGGCGAACCTGCGGGACCTGCTGCTGGCGGCCCCGGCGGGCACGCGCGCCACGCTGGGCCTGGACCCCGGTTTCCGTACGGGCGTGAAGGTGGCCGTCGTCGACGCCACCGGCAAGGTCGTCGCCACCGACGTGATCTACCCGCACGTCCCGGCCAACAAGTGGGACGAGGCGATCGCCAAGCTGGCCCGGCTGGCGAAGACCCACGCGGTCGAGCTGATCGCGATCGGCAACGGCACCGCGTCCCGCGAGACCGACAAGCTCGCCGGGGAACTCATCGCCAGGCACCCCGAGCTGAAGCTCACCAAGGTGATGGTGTCCGAGGCGGGCGCCTCGGTGTACTCGGCGTCGGCGTTCGCCTCCCAGGAGCTGCCCGAGCTGGACGTGTCGCTGCGCGGCGCGGTGTCGATCGCGCGCCGGCTGCAGGACCCGCTGGCCGAGCTGGTGAAGATCGATCCGAAGTCGATCGGCGTCGGCCAGTACCAGCACGACCTGTCCGAGGTGAAGCTGTCGCGCTCGCTGGACGCGGTCGTCGAGGACTGTGTGAACGGCGTCGGCGTGGACGTGAACACCGCCTCCGCGCCGCTGCTGGCGCGGGTCTCCGGCATCTCCTCCGGGCTGGCGGAGAACATCGTGGCGCACCGCGACGCCAACGGCCCCTTCACCTCCCGCGCGCAGCTGAAGAAGGTGCCGCGGCTGGGCCCGAAGGCGTACGAGCAGTGCGCGGGCTTCCTGCGCATCCGCGGCGGCGACGACCCGCTGGACGCGTCCAGCGTGCACCCGGAGGCGTACCCGGTGGTGCGGCGCATCGTGAAGACCACCGGCCAGGAGGTGGCCGCGCTCATCGGCAACACCGGGGTGCTGCGCTCGCTCAGGCCGCAGGACTTCGTGGACGAGACGTTCGGCCTGCCGACCGTCACCGACATCCTCAGGGAGCTGGAGAAGCCGGGCCGCGACCCGCGGCCCGCGTTCCGGACGGCCTCGTTCAAGGAGGGCGTGGAGAAGATCTCCGACCTGGAGCCGGGGATGGTCCTGGAGGGCGTGGTCACGAACGTGGCCGCGTTCGGGGCGTTCGTCGACGTGGGTGTCCACCAGGACGGTCTGGTGCACGTCTCCGCGATGTCGAGGACGTTCGTCAAGGACCCGCGTGACGTGGTCAAGCCGGGCGACATCGTCAAGGTGAAGGTGCTCGACGTCGACATCCCGCGCAAGCGGATCTCGCTGACGCTGCGGCTGGACGACGAGGCGGCTCCGCAGGGCGGGCAGCCGTCCGGTGAGCGCCGTCAGCCGCGGGGCGGCCGTCCGCCGCAGCAGCGGCAGGGCGGGGGCCGCGGGCGCGGCAGCGGGAGCGGGAGCGGGGGCAACGGCGGCGGACGTCAGGCTCCGGCGCCGGCCAACGGCGCCATGGCCGACGCGCTGCGCCGCGCGGGCCTGCTCGACCCGAAGAAGGGCGGCAGGGGCTGACCCCCACGGCCCCCGGCCCACGGCCCACGGTGCGCTGCGCCGGGGGCCGTGGGCCGTGCCACCGGATGCTGTCCGTCGGGGGCGGGGCGAGCCGGGGTCACGGCACAGCGCGGGCGGCGCTCCCCGAGCCGGATGATCCGTACGTCAGGACTCAGCGTTCGGTGACCTTGCCGGCCGCAACCTCCAGGCGGCGGGTCACGCGGACCGCGTCCAGCATGCGGCGGTCGTGGGTGACCAGCAGGAGCGTGCCCGTGTAGGCGTCGAGGGCGGATTCCAGCTGCTCGATGGCGGGCAGGTCGAGGTGGTTGGTCGGCTCGTCGAGGACGAGGAGGTTGACGCCGCGGCCCTGGAGGAGGGCGAGCGCGGCGCGGGTGCGCTCGCCCGGGGAGAGGGTGGCGGCGGGGCGCAGCACGTGCTCCGACTTCAGGCCGAACTTGGCGAGCAGGGTGCGGACCTCGACCGGCTCGGTGTCGGGGACGGCCGCGCGGAACGCGTCCAGCAGGGTCTCAGGGCCGTGGAACAGCTTGCGGGCCTGGTCGACCTCGCCGACCAGGACGCCGGAGCCGAGGGCCGCGTGTCCGGCGTCGAGCGGGACGCGGCCGAGGAGCGCGGCGAGCAGGGTGGACTTGCCCGCGCCGTTGGCGCCGGTCACGGCGACCCGGTCGGCCCAGTCGATCTGGAGGGTGACGGGGCCGAGGGTGAAGCCGTCGCGCCGCACCTCCGCGTCGCGCAGGGAGGCGACGACCGCGCCGGAGCGCGGGGCGGCGGCGATCTCCATGCGCAGCTCCCACTCCTTGCGGGGCTCCTCGACCGTCTCCAGCCGTTCGATCATGCGCTGGGTCTGGCGGGCCTTCGCGGCCTGCTTCTCGCTGGCCTCGCTGCGGAACTTGCGGCCGATCTTGTCGTTGTCGCCGCCCGCCTTGCGCCGGGCGTTCTTCACGCCCTTGTCCATCCAGGCGCGCTGCGTCTGGGCGCGGTCCTGGAGGGCGGCCCGCTTGTCGGCGTACTCCTCGTAGTCCTCGCGGGCGTGCCGGCGGGCCGTCTCGCGTTCCTCCAGGTAGGCCTCGTAGCCGCCGCCGTAGAGGTTGATCTGCCGCTGGGCGAGGTCCAGTTCGAGGACCTTGGTGACGGTGCGGGTGAGGAACTCGCGGTCGTGGCTGACGACGACGGTGCCGGCGCGCAGGCCGGCGACGAAGCGTTCGAGGCGTTCCAGGCCGTCGAGGTCGAGGTCGTTGGTGGGCTCGTCGAGGAGGAAGACGTCGTAGCGGGACAGCAGCAGGGAGGCGAGGCCCGCGCGGGCGGCCTGGCCGCCGGACAGGGAGGTCATCGGCTGGTCGAGGCCGACCGCGAGGCCGAGGGTGTCGGCGACCTCCTCGGCGCGTTCGTCGAGGTCGGCGCCGCCGAGGCCGAGCCAGCGCTCCAGGCTCGCCGCGTACGCGTCGTCGGCGCCCGGCCGTCCCTCGACCAGGCCCTCGGTGGCCTCGTCCATGGCCCGCTGGGCGGCGGCCACGCCGGTGCGGCGGGCCAGGAACTCCCGCACGCTCTCCCCCGGCCGCCGCTCCGGTTCCTGCGGCAGATGGCCGACGGTCGCGGTGGGCGGGGAGAGCCGCAGCTCGCCCTGCTCGGGGGTGTCGAGGCCGGCGAGCAGGCGCAGCAGGGTGGACTTCCCGGCGCCGTTGGCGCCGACCAGGCCGATCACGTCGCCGGGGGCCACGACGAGGTCGAGGCCGGTGAACAGCGAGCGGTCGCCGTGGCCGGCGGCGAGGTTCTTGGCGACGAGGGTGGCAGTCATCAGACCGCCGATCCTAACGTCCGCCCTCCCCCGCCGGGCACCTGTTCCTCACCGGGCCATCGGCTCCACCAGCACGCTTCCCGTCGTCCGCGCGACGACGTACGCCTCGCCCCTGACGGCCCTGGCGTCCAGCGGGATGCGGTGGCGGCCCGGTTCGAGGACGCCGTCGAAGAGTTCGCGGGTGTGGGTGCGGTAGAGGCGGTCGAGGCGGTACGCGGTGAGGACGACCCGGCAGGGGGAGGTGACCTCGACGCCCGCCTCGCCGTCGGCGGCGACCAGCCGGGTCAGGCGGCGCCGCTCCACGGGGCTGGGGTCGAGGGCGTGTTCTATCTGGGCGACGAGCAGCGGGACGATCGGGGCGAGGCCGTCGACGTAGGCCACGTCGGCCCCGGCGCGTTCGAAGGCGGCGCGGACGGCGGCGCGCTCCCGCGGGCCCACCGCGCGGCCGAAGGCGACGGCGCCGTAGGCGCGCAGTTCCTCCGGGGGCACGTGGTCGGTGTCGTGGGCGATGTCGGCGCCGATGCCGATGGTGCGCAGGGCCGCGGCGAGCTTGGCAAGCACGGCGACGCGGGCGCCGATGAGCAGCACCCGGCGGCGGGCGGCACCGGAGTGGGGACCGGCGGTGTCGAGCAGGGAGCGCAGGGCCGCGCGGTACTCCTCGCCGCGGAACCGGAACGGCCCCATGCCGTGGTAGCCGTTGAGTTCGAGGTCGGCCCGCTCCTCGGTCTGCCAGGCGAAGTCCCGCCAGATGTAGTCGTCGCCGTCGCGTTGGATGACGGCGGTGACGGCGCCGCAGCCCAGGTCGGCGCACTCGGGGCAGCCGTAGACGACGTACCGTCCGCCGGGCAGCGGCGCGTCGGCCTCCAGCAGCAGGGCGCGCACCTGCGCGGTGAAGATGGCGGGCGGTACGTCGGCGGCGAGCGGGGAGACGGCGTCCAGGTCGGAGAGCCGGAAGAGCAGGGGGCGGCCGTCGACGATGAAGTCGACGAAGTCCCGGTGCACCTGGTAGGCGCCGTCCGCGAGGACGCCTCCGGCGCGCATCGCCGGTGCCAGGCCAAAGGTCGCATACGCGGCAGACATGCTGTGAGTATCCCCAGTCCGGCACCGTCCTGAGCGCGGCATGACACATTCCGCTACCGTCCCCCGCGTGGACGGTGACGTGCGGGACGACGTGGTCGTGGTGGGTGGCGGGGTCATCGGGCTGACGACCGCCGTGGTGCTGGCCGAACGCGGGCGGCGGGTCCGATTGTGGTCGCGCGAGCCGGTGGAGCGGACCACCTCGGCGGTCGCGGGCGCCCTGTGGTGGCCGTACCGGATCCGGCCGGCCGCGGCGGCACGGGCGTGGGCGCTGCGTTCGCTGGGCGTGTACGAGGAGCTGGCCGCGCGGCCGGAGGTGACCGGCGTACGCATGGTCGAAGGGGTACTGGGCGAGACGGATCTGGACGAGGTGAGCGGCTGGGCGGCGGCGCGGCTGCCCGGGCTGCGGGCCGCGACGGCGGACGAGTACCCGGGGAGCGGGCTGTGGGCGCGGCTGCCGCTCGTCGACATGGCGGTTCATCTGCCGTGGCTGCGGGAGCGGTTGCGAGCGGCGGGCGGGGTGGTCGAGGAGCGCGCGGTGTCGGCGCTGTCCGAGCCCGGCGCGCCGGTGGTGGTCAACTGCACGGGGCTGGGCGCCCGGACGCTGGTGCCGGATCCAGGGGTGCGGCCCGTGCGCGGACAGCTGGTCGTGACGGAGAACCCCGGTGTCCGCACGTGGACGGTCTCCACCGGCCCCGACGGGGAGATGGCGTACGTCTTCCCGCAGCCGGGCCGGCTGGTGCTGGGCGGCACGGCCGAGGAGGACGTGTGGGCGGCCGAGCCGGATCCGGCGGTGGCGGCGGCGATCGTGCGGCGGTGCGCGGCGCTGCGCCCGGAGATCGCCGGCGCGCGGGTGCTGGAGCACCGGGTGGGGCTGCGGCCCGCGCGGGACGCGGTGCGGCTGGAGCGGGAGACGCTGCCGGACGGGCGGCCGCTGGTGCACAACTACGGCCACGGCGGCGCGGGCGTCACCGTGGCCTGGGGTTGTGCGGAGGAGGCGGCGGGACTGGTCCTCGGCGCCTCCCCCGCTTAGCGGGCCTTCGCGCGGGGCGGGGCTACGGCACGGGCCGGGTCACGGCACCGGGTGGGCGGGACGGGGTTCGCGTACGCCGTCCAGCGGGGCGGCCTCGGGCAGGGCGGTCGCCGAGCCGGCCGTGGCGCGGGCGAAGGCGGTCGCGCCGCCGGCGAGCGGGACGCGCGCGAAGGTGCGGGACAGGTCGAGCGTGAGCGTCGGGGTGCTCGACGGGGGCTCGATCAGGTCCTTGTCGGTCCCGGCGACGATCAGCGCGAGCCGGTGCCCCTCGGGCACGACGTGGTCGGTGGCGGCCAGGTCGAGGGTGATCGTGTACGGCTTGCCCGGGGTGAGCGGGGCGCCGGTGGCGGCGGCGTGGTTGCCGAGGTCGGCCCAGCCGCGGCTGACGATCGTGTAGTCGACGTCGGCGGTCTTCGCCGCGGTCTCCTTGAAGCAGGCGCTGTCGCCGGCGGTGCTCGCGCCCCAGCAGGTGCGGTCGGTGAGGGTGGTGATGCCCTCGCCGGCGTCGGCGTAGTCGCGGATGGTGCCGGGGCCGAGGTCCACCAGGACGGCGCTGAGGTGGGCACTGGAGGTGGTCGGCGTGGCGGTGACGGTCACCTTCGAGGAGCCGGACAGCCGCAGGTCGCGGGTGAGCGGGCCGGTGCTGAAGCCCGCCTTGTCGGGCGTGGCCTGGTCGATGCGGGCGGCCCAGTCGGTCTCGTCGTGCCGCGGGTCGTCGGTGAAGGTCTCGGTGCCGGTGCCGGGGCGCAGACCGAGGGTGCCGACGCCGTCGAGGGCGCCTTCGGCGGGCCGCAGCGTGGCCGCCCGGGTGCCGCGCGGCGGCCACACGGACGACGTCACCCACTCGTCGGGTGCGCGTTCGATGTCGGCCATGGGCTCGTCGTCGATGCCGTTGTCGTAGCCGAGCAGTTCGTGGTCGAACCAGCGGTGCAGGGTGTCGACCCAGGCCGCGCGGCGGAAGTCGAACGGGTCGACGTGGCCGACCTGGGAGAGCCAGATCTTGCGCTCGACGCCGTTCTTCGCGAGCGCGTCCCACCACTGCCCGAAGTGCTTGGCGCGGACGTTGAGGTCCTGCGTGCCGTGGACGACGAAGACGCTGGCGCGGACCCGGTCGGCGTGGCGCACGTAGTCGCGCTCGGTCCACAGCGGGGTCCAGTCGCCAGTGCGCGGGGCGCCGTCGACGAGGCGCTGCTGTACGGCGGCGCAGCGGGCGCGGGCCTCGGGGCTCTCGACGCGGTACGCCAGCCCGTCGGGGCCGGAGTCGAACAGCGGGGCGCCCTTGGCGAAGTAGTAGTCGTACCAGGAGGAGATCGCGCCGATCGGGACGATGGTCTCCAGGCCCTCGACGCCGGTGGCGGCGACGCCGTTGGCGACGGTGCCGTCGTAGCTCTTGCCGATCATCCCGGTCCGGCCGGTGCTCCAGGTGGCCTTGGCGCGGGTGGTGCCGGTGCGGGTGGTGTACGCCTTGGCGCGGCCGTTCAGCCAGTCGACGACGGCCTTCGCGGACTGGATGTCGGAGCGGCCGCCGACGTCCACACAGCCGTCGGAGCGGTTGGTTCCGGCCAGGTCGACCCCGACGACGGCGTAGCCGCGCGGGACGAAGTAGTTGTCGTAGAACAGCGGCATCTGGACGACGTTCCCGGCCGCGTCGTACGTCTTCTTCTGGCTCTCGTTGCCGCGTCCGCAGCAGGCGTAGTACGGGCTGGCGTCCATGATGACGGGGACCTTGCGGCCCTGCTGTGCGGCCTCGCGCGGGCGGACGATGTCCACGGCGACGCGGTCGGTGCGGCCGTCGCCGTCGCCGTCGAGGCGGGTGTCGACCCAGACGGCCTCGCGGATGGCGTTGTCGTAGGAGTAGACGGGCCGGCTGGTGCGGGGTCCGGCGGGAGCGGCCGGGGCCGCCGCGGGAGTGGCCGGGGCCGTCGTGCCGGGTGCGGTGTGGTCGGTGCGGGGTGCGGCCTGGGCCGTGGCGGGGGAGAGGAAGCCGGCCATCAGGGCGGCGGTGGCCGCCGTCGCGAACGGTCTCCAGATCGTGAAGCGCGTGCGTATCGGCATGCCGCGGACGCTACAGGGCATCAACTCCCGCGCAGAAGAGGGCGCGTGGCGTGTCGTACGGGACGGACGTGGCCGGAAACGACCGCCGTGTCGGGCATGATCGTGACGGCCGGATGGCGATCCTGTGACAGGGGTGGCCATGGACATGCTCGCAGGTGCGGGGTCTGCTTAGGCTTCGAACACACCCGAACAGGGCCTGTCCACCCAGGATTTGGAGCTGACGTGCACCGCAGAATCACCGCTCCGGGCGCGCTGGCCGCGGCCTCCCTCCTGCTGGCGATCCCGGCATCGGCCGCGAGTCACGCCCCCGGCGCGCCGGGCATCGGCGACCCCTACTACCCGGCGTACGGCAACGGCGGCTACGACGTCTCCCACTACGACCTCCGGCTGAAGTACCAGCCCGCCACCGACCGGCTGGAGGGCACGGCGACCCTCCTCGCCCGCACCACCCAGGACCTGTCGACGTTCAACCTGGACTTCCTGCTCGACGTGAGCGAGGTGCGCGTCAACGGGGCCCTCGCGAAGTTCCGGGCGACCGGCGAGCACGAGCTGGAGATCACGCCGAAGACCCCGCTCGACAAGGGCACGGCCGTCACCGTCGTGGTCCGCTACAGCGGAGTGCCGTCGCAGAAGGAGGCGTACGGCTTCACCAGCTGGCACCGCACCCCGGACGGCGGGGTGGCGGCGAACGAGCCCGAGGCGGCCTGGTGGTGGTTCCCCGCCAACGACCACCCGCTGGACAAGGCCACCTACGACGTGTCGGTGCTGGTCCCGGACGGCACCCAGGCCATCTCCAACGGCACGCTGCAGTCGACGAGTTCCCGCCTCGGCTGGACCCGCTGGAACTGGCGCTCCAACAAGCCGCAGGCGACGTATCTCGCCACGCTCGCCGTCGGCCGGTTCGACCTCACCACCGGGAAGACGGAGAGCGGCATCCCGGTCGTCAACGCCTACAGCAAGGACCTCGGCGACCACTACGGGGCCGCGCGGGCCAGCATCGAGCGGACCGGGGAGATCGCCGACTGGCTGACCGGGTACTTCGGCCCGTACCCGTACAACGCGCTCGGCGGCTACGTGCCGAACACGGACACCGGGTACGCGCTGGAGACCCAGACCCGGCCGTTCTACAGCCCGCGGCAGTTCGCGAACGGCACCAACACGTCGCTGGTCGTGCACGAGCTGGCCCACCAGTGGTACGGCGACCTGGTGTCCGTGCGGCAGTGGAAGGACATCTGGATCAACGAGGGCTTCGCGCGGTACGCGCAGTGGCTGTGGTCCGAGCACGAGGGCGAGGGGACGGCGCAGGAGATCGCCGACCACGTGTACGCCTCACGGCCGGCCGACGACCCCTTCTGGACGGTAGAGCCCGGCGACCCGGGCCCCGACAACCAGTTCCACGTCGCCGTCTACGACCGGGGCGCGCTCGCTCTGCAGGCGCTGCGCAACGAGATCGGCGACGCGGACTTCTTCACGCTCCTCAAGGGCTGGCCGCAGCGGCACGCGCACGGCAACGCGAGCGTCGCCGACTTCCGGCGGTACGCGGAGGAGGTGTCCGGCAAGCCGCTGGCCGCGCTGTTCGACACCTGGCTGTACCAGCCGTCGAAGCCGGGGGCGACGGCGGCACGGGACGCGTCGATCACGCCCCGCACCGCGAAGGCCGTCGCGCAGCCGAAGTCGTGGAAGAAGATCGCGGCGACGAACGGTGCGCACGAGCACGGGCGGGGGCACGGGCACGAGGACTGAGGGCTACGGGCCGGCGACCGTCACCGAGGGGTCCGGTTCGGCCGCTCGCCGCAGCAGGTCCTCCCGGGCGATGGCGTCGACCCGCGTCGACGGCACCGTGCAGGCGTGGGCGCCCGCGATCGCGCCGTAGCGGGCGCAGCGCCGGGGCGGCTCGCCGCGCAGGAAGCCGAAGAGGAAAGCGGCGGCGAAGGCGTCGCCCGCGCCGTTGGAGTCCACCACCGGCGCGGGCGGCGTCACCGGCGGTACGTGGCTCAGCTCGCCGTCGGCGAGCAGGTGGGCGCCCTCGGCGCCGGCCGTGGCGACGACCGCGCGGGCGCGGCCCCGCTCGGTGATACGGCGCAGGGTGCCCTCGACGTCGGTGAGGCGGGCGGCGGAGACGAAGACGATGTCCGCGGCGAGCGCGAACGGCTCGTGGTACGGGTTCTCGCCGTCCCAGTCGTGCAGGTCGGTGGAGATCGTCACGCCGGTCCCGCGCAGCACGGGCAGGGCGTGGACGCACGGCTGGGTGATGGAGACGTGGACGTGGCGGCTGCGTGCGGCCAGGTCCCGGACCGTGGCCTCGGGGAGGCGGTCGTCGGGCCGGGCGCGGCTGCTGTCGTACAGGGACAGCCGGCGGCCGTCCGGGCCGACCAGGTTGACGGCCCGCTTGGTGCCGGCGGGCTGCGGGATCGCGGTGAGCGCGATGCCGTGGTCCCGGTGCAGGGCCCTCACCAGGTCGCCCTCGGGGTCGTCGCCGAGGAAGTCCAGGTGGTGGGTGCGCAGGCCCAGGGCGGTCAGGCCGAGGGACAGGAAGTCGCCGGTCTGGCCCGCGCGGGTGCGGATGCCGTCGTGGATCTGGTAGCTGTCGGCGTACGGCAGCGGCAGCTGCGGTACGTGGACGATGGTGTCCACGCCCGCCCCGCCCAGCACGAGTACATCGGTGTCGCGGCTCAACTCCGGCCCCCCATGGTCGTACGCCGTCACGGCCCTTGTTCCTGCGGTCCGTGCGCACCCTATCCGCTGCGCCCGGCAGGCCGCGGTGCCTCGCCGCGGGGCGCTGCGGAGGGGCGCGACGCGACGGTGGCGCCAGGCCGGAGATCATCGGTCCCCGGCCTGGCGCCACCGTGGGCGATGCCACTGACAGCGGCGCTGAGCCGCCGGCCTCGCGCTACTTCGTGAGCTTGGCCAGCTCCTGGTCCGCGGTCTCGGAGACGCGGCGGCGGACGCCGAACCAGCCGGCGACCAGGGCGAGGGCGATGAACGGGACGAGGAGGAGGGTCCAGCGGCCGACCTCCGGGTCGTTGCCCATCATGCCGAGGCAGACCAGCAGGAAGGTGATCGTGGCGATCTCGGTGACCGGGCTGCCGGGGAGCCGGAAAGACGGTCGCTGCACCAGGCCCGCCTTGGCCCGGCGGACGAAGATCAGGTGACAGATCATGATGATCACCCAGGTGGAGATGATGCCGAGCGAGGCGACGTTCAGCACGATCTCGAAGGCCTGGTGGGGCATGACGAAGTTCAGGGCGACGCCGAGCACGCAGACCGCGCAGGTCAGCAGGATGCCGCCGTAGGGCACCTGGCTGCGGTTCATCCGGGCGGTGAACTTCGGCGCGGAGCCCGCCATGGCCATGGAACGCAGGATGCGGCCGGTGGAGTACAGGCCGGAGTTCAGCGAGGACATGGCGGCGGTGAGGACCACCAGGTTCATCACGTCGCCCGCGGCCGGGACGCCGATCTTCGACAGGACGGTGACGAAGGGACTCTCGTTCGCGGAGTACACGGAGCCGGGCAGCAGCAGGGCCAGGAGGACGACCGAGCCGACGTAGAAGAGGCCGACCCGCCACATGATCGAGTTGACCGCGCGGGGGACGATCTTCTCCGGCTCGGCGGTCTCGCCCGCGGCGACACCGACCAGCTCCAGCGCGGCGTAGGCGAAGATCACGCCCTGCATGACGAGGACGACGGGCATCAGGCCGTGCGGGAAGACGCCGCCGTTGTCGGTGATCACGTGCAGGCCGGGCGTCTGGCCGCCGACCTCGTGCTGGGTGGCCAGCAGGAAGACGCCGACGAACATGAAGGCGACGAGCGTCGCGACCTTGATGATCGCGAACCAGAACTCCATCTCGCCGAAGATCTTCACGGAGATCAGGTTCACCGCGAGGACCACGGCGAGCGCGATCAGGGCGAGCACCCACTGCGGGATGTCGGTGAAGGCGCTCCAGTAGTGCGTGTAGAGCGCGATCGCGGTGATGTCGGCGATACCGGTCGTCGACCAGTTCAGGAAGTACATCCAGCCGGCGACGTACGCGCCCTTCTCGCCGAGGAACTCGCGCGCGTACGACACGAACGAGCCCGAGGACGGCCGGTACAGGACCAGCTCGCCGAGGGCCCGGACGACGAAGAAGGCGAAGATGCCGCAGACCAGATAGGCCAGCGCGAGCGCGGGGCCCGCGTTGTGCAGGCGGCCGCCGGCGCCGAGGAAGAGTCCGGTGCCGATCGCGCCGCCGATGGCGATCATGTTGACGTGGCGGGCCTTGAGGTCCTTGCTGTAACCGGCGTCGCCCGCGTCCGCGGGCGCCTGGGTCGCCTCGGGGTGTGCGGCGACCGGTGCCGTTTCCACGGCGTCCTTGCTCACGGGTGGTTCCACTCTCTGGTGCGCCCGGCGCGCTGTACGCGCCGGGTGTCCGTACGGTGACTCGGCCCGCACCACCCTGGGTGTTGCGGCACAGACCAAGGCAGCACCTTCCCACAGGGCTTCGTGACGCGCGGTGACTCACATCACAGAGCGTTACTTCTCACAGGATCGCCGGAGGTTTCACACCCCTGGTGAGACAGCGATACTGCTGCACATGACAAGCCATGCCGAGGAGCCGCCCCTCACCGTCGACGAGCTGGCCGCGCGGGCCGGTGTCACGGTGCGCACGGTGCGCTTCTACAGCACCCGGGGCCTGCTGCCCCCGCCGGTCATCGGCCCGCGCCGGGTGGGGCACTACGGCCGTGAGCACCTGGCCCGCCTGGCGCTCATCGAGGAGCTGCAGCACCAGGGCATGACCCTCGCGGGGATCGAGCGCTACCTCCAGCAGCTGCCGCCGGACCTCAGCCCGCAGGACCTGGCGATCCACCGCGCGGTGGTGGCCTCCTGGGCGCCGGACACCGTGGAGACGGTGAGCCGGGCGGAGCTGGAGAAGCGGGCCGGGCGGGCGCTGGGCGACGACGAGGTGGATCGCCTGGTGGCCATGGACGTCGTCCGGCCGGACGGCGACGGCTACCGCGTGGACCTGGGCCTGCTGCGGCTCGGGGTGCGGCTGCTGGACGTACCGATGTCGCAGGAGGCCATCCTGGCGGCCCGCGCGGTCCTCATCGAGCACTCGCGGGCCGCGGCCCGTGAGCTGTCCCGGCTGCTGCGGGGCGAGGTGTCGGAGCGCGACGAGCGGGACGTGCGGTCGCTGTCGGCGCACATCCAGCCGCTGGTCGTGCAGGCGCTGCTGACGACCTTCCAGCGCTCGCTGCGGGAGGAGCTGGGCGAGTGGCTCACCCGGCCGGGCGCGAGGTGAGCCACGTGACACCCCTGGGACCGCCGCGCTAGTCGGTGAAGCGCTCCCCCTTCTCCGCCTTCTCGACCAGCAGCGCAGGGGGCGTGAACCGCTCGCCGTAGCGCTCGGCCAGCTCCCGCGCGCGGGCCACGAAGCCGGGCAGGCCTCCCTCGTAGCCGTTGATGTACTGCAGGACGCCACCCGTCCAGCCGGGGAAGCCGATGCCGAAGATCGAGCCGATGTTGGCGTCGGCGACGGACGTCAGGACGCCCTCCTCCAGCAGCCGGACGGTGTCCAGCGCCTCCGAGAAGAGCATGCGCTCCCGCATGTCCTCGAAGGGGATCGTGTGGCCGGGCTGGGTGAAGTGCTCGCGCAGGCCCGGCCACAGGCCCGTGCGCTTGCCGCTGTCGTCGTAGTCGTAGAAGCCGGCGCCGCCGCTGCGGCCGGTGCGGCCGAACTCGTCGACCATGCGGTCGATGACGGCCTCCGCCGGGTGCGGGGTCCAGGTGCCGCCCGCCTCCTCGACGGCCCGCTTCGTCTCGTTGCGGATCTTGCGGGGCAGGGTCAGGGTCAGTTCGTCCATCAGGGACAGCACCTTGGCCGGGTAGCCCGCCTGGGCGGCGGCCTGCTCGACGGACGCGGGCTCGATGCCCTCGCCGACCATCGCGACGCCCTCGTTGATGAAGTGGCCGATCACGCGGGAGGTGAAGAAGCCGCGCGAGTCGTTGACCACGATCGGCGTCTTGTTGATCTGCCGGACCAGGTCGAAGGCGCGGGCCAGCGCCTCCTCGCCGGTGCGCGCGCCCTTGATGATCTCGACGAGCGGCATCTTGTCGACCGGCGAGAAGAAGTGCAGCCCGATGAAGTCGGCCTGGCGTTCGACGCCCTCGGCGAGGGTGGTGATGGGCAGGGTGGAGGTGTTGGAGCACAGCAGGGCGTCCGGGGCGACGATCTGCTCGATCTCCTGGAACACCTTGTGCTTCAGGGCGGTGTCCTCGAAGACCGCCTCGATGACCGCGTCGCAGCCCGCCAGGTCCTGCACGTCGGCGGTGGGCGTGATGCGGGCGAGCAGCGCGTCCGCCTTCTCCCGGGTGGTACGGCCGCGGGAGACGGCCTTGGCGCATAGCTTCTCCGAGTAGCCCTTGCCCTTGAGGGCGGCCTCCAGGGAGACGTCCTTCAGGACGACGTCGATGCCCGCGCGGGCGCACGAGTAGGCGATGCCGGCGCCCATCATGCCCGCGCCGAGCACGGCGACCTTGCGGACCTGGCGCGGTTCGACGCCCTTGGGGCGGTTGGCGCCGGAGTTGACGGCCTGGAGGTCGAAGAAGAACGCCTGGATCATGTTCTTCGAGATCTGCCCGGCGGCCAGTTCCACGAAGTAGCGGGCCTCGATGACCTGGGCGGTCTCGAAGTCGACCTGGGAGCCCTCGACGGCCGCGGCGAGGATGTTGCGCGGGGCCGGGTAGGGGGCGCCGCCGGTCTGCTTGCGCAGGTTGGCCGGGAAGGCCGGGAGGTTGGCGGCGAACTTCGGGTGGGCGGGGGTGCCGCCGGGGATGCGGTAGCCGGGCCTGTCCCAGGGCTGCTGGGACTCGGGGTGGGCGTCGATGAAGGCGCGGGCCTTGGCCAGCATCTCCTCCCGCGTCGCGGCCACCTCGTGCACCAGGCCGTTCTCCAGGGCGCGCCGGGGGCTGTACTGGGTGCCCTGGAGCAGCACCTTCAGCAGGGCGTCGGCGATGCCGAGCAGCCGGACGGTGCGGACGACTCCGCCGCCGCCGGGGAGCAGGCCGAGGGTGACCTCGGGGCAGCCGATCTTGGAGCCGGGGGCGTCGAGGGCGATCCGGTGGTGGCAGGCGAGGGCGATCTCGAAGCCGCCGCCGAGGGCCGCGCCGTTCATCGCGGCGACGACCGGCTTGCCCAGGGTCTCGATGCGGCGCAGGTTCCGCTTGATCGCCATGCCGCCGTCGAACAGCTCCTGGGCGGTCTCCGGGGTGACGCGGATCAGGTCGCGCAGGTCGCCGCCGGCGAAGAAGGTCTTCTTCGCGGAGGTGACGATGACGCCGCGGAGGGAGTCCTTCTCGGCCTCCAGGCGGTCGGTGATCGCGGCGAGGGAGTCGCGGAACGCCTGGTTCATGGTGTTCGCGGACTGGTTCGGGTCGTCGAGGACGAGGGTGACGACACCGGTGTCGTCCTGTTCCCAGCGGATCGTGGTGCTCTCGGTCATGACAGGGGTCTCCGTAGAAGTCTGGTGGGTCCGCGGGGAGTTCACAGGCGCTCGACGACGGTGGCGATGCCCATGCCGCCGCCGACGCAGAGGGTGGCCAGGCCGTACCGCTTGTCCTGGCGCTCCAGTTCGTCCACCAGGGTGCCGAGGATCATCGCGCCGGTGGCGCCGAGGGGGTGGCCGAGGGCGATGGCGCCGCCGTTGACGTTGACCTTGTCCAGGGACAGGCCCATGTCCTTCACGAAGCGCAGCACGACCGCCGCGAACGCCTCGTTGATCTCGACCAGGTCGATGTCGTCGATGGTCAGGCCGGCCTTGGCGAGCGCCTTGCGGGTGGCGGGGGCGGGTCCGGTGAGCATGATGGTGGGCTCGGAGCCGGAGACGGCGGCGGAGACGATCCGCGCGCGCGGGGTGAGGCCGTAGCGCTCGCCGACCTCCCTGGAGCCGATGGCGACGAGGGCGGCGCCGTCGACGATGCCGGAGGAGTTGCCCGCGTGGTGGACGTGGTCGATCTTCTCCACCCAGTGGTACTTCTGCAGCGCCACGGCGTCGAAGCCGCCCAGGTCGCCGATGTCCGCGAAGGACGGCTTGAGCTTGGCGAGGGAGTCGGCGGTGGTGCCGGGGCGCATGTGCTCGTCGTGGTCGAGGACGACGAGTCCGTTGCGGTCCTTCACGGGGACGACGGACCGCTCGAAGCGGCCCTCCTTCCACGCGGTGGCCGCGCGCTCCTGCGACAGGGCCGCGTACTCGTCGACGTCGCGGCGGGAGAAGCCCTCGATGGTGGCGATCAGGTCGGCGCCGATGCCCTGCGGCACGAAGTCGACCGCGAGGTTGGTCATCGGGTCGTTGAACCAGGCGCCGCCGTCGGAGGCCATCGGCACCCGGGACATCGACTCGACGCCGCCGGCCAGGACCAGGTCCTCCCAGCCGGAACGCACCTTGGCGGCCGCCAGGTTGACGGCTTCCAGGCCGGACGCACAGAAGCGGTTCTCCTGCACGCCGGCGACCGTGTCGGGCAGGCCGGCGGCGATGGCGGCGATCCGCGCGATGTCGGAGCCCTGGTCCCCGACCGGGCCGACGACGCCGAGGACGATGTCGTCGACGGCCGCCGGGTCCAGGCCGGGGAAGCGGTCGCGGATCTCGTGGATCAGTCCGACCACGAGGTCGATGGGCTTCGTGCCGTGCAGGGCGCCGTTCGCCTTGCCGCGTCCGCGCGGGGTGCGGATCGCGTCGTACACGTACGCTTCGGTGCTCACGAGGGGGCCTTTCGGTGAGGGTGGGCTCGGGGCGGCTCGGGGGTGCTCGGTGGCTCGGGAGTGCGGGGCGGCTCGGGGGTGCTGGGCGCGGGCCCGGTCCGCGGCGGGTGGAGTCCGGGTACCTCCCAGTCTCGGGCCACGGAGGCCGTGTCGGCGCCGGGGCGGGCCGGGCCGGTGCGGACGGCCGTGGGCGTCGCGGAGAAGCGGGGGGCGGGCGCGGGCTGGGTGATGCCGCCGTAACCGGTGAAGGTGGACCGCGCGGCGAGGTGCGGGTGGTGCGGGGCCTCGCGCAGGGACAGCACGGGCGCCACGCACGCGTCGGAGCCCTCGAAGACGGCCGTCCACTCGTCCCGCGTACGGGACCTGAAGCGGGCGGCGACGGCTTCGCGCAGCCGCGGCCAGCGGGCGGGGTCGTCGCGGGCGGGGGCCTGCTCCGGGATGCCGAGGAGGGTCATGAACTCGTCGTAGAACCGCCGCTCCAGCGCGCCGACGGCCATGTACTGCCCGTCGGCGGTCTCGTAGGTGCCGTAGAAGGGGCAGCCGCCGTCGAGGAGGTTGGCGCCGCGGCGGTCCTGCCAGCCGCCGGCGGCCAGCATGCCGTGGATCATCGCGGACAGGTGCGCGGCGCCGTCGACGATGGCCGCGTCGACCACCTGTCCGGTGCCGGCGGCGCGGGCATGGTGGAGGGCGGCGAGGACGCCGACGACGAGGTAGAGGGAGCCGCCCGCGTAGTCGCCGAGGAGGTTGGCGGGCACGGCGGGCGGTTCGCCGGGGGCGCCGATCATGCCGAGGGTGCCGGTGAGCGCGAGATACGCGATGTCGTGGCCCGCGCGGTGGGCGAGCGGGCCGTCCTGGCCCCAGCCGGTCATCCGGCCGTAGACGAGGCGCGGGTTGCGGGCGTGGCAGGCCTTGGGGCCGACGCCGAGCCGTTCGGCAACGCCCGGGCGGTAGCCCTCGATGAGGACGTCGGCGCGGGCGGCGAGGTCGAGGACCAGGCCGGGGCCGCCGGGGGCCTTCAGGTCGACGATCACGGAGCGCTTGTTGCGGTTGGTGACGTCGGACGCCGGGTCGATGCCGAGTCCGGGGCCGCCGGGGCGGTCCACGCGGACCACGTCGGCGCCCAGGTCGGCGAGGAGCATGGCGGCGAAGGGTCCGGGGCCGATGCCGGCCAGCTCGATCACCCGGACGCCGGAGAGCGGTCCGCGCGATGCCGTCGTGGCCGTGGTCATCCAGCCCCCTCGCTGTGACACAACTGATGTAACACCGGTGATGGTAAGAACGGGCTCCAGCCCGCACAAGACCTGAACAAGCAAGCGCTTAGCCATTTTCGGCCGGGTGGGCGGCATGAGCTGTTCGGCGCCGCCCGTGGGTGGCTCGGCGAGGCGGGGTCCGGCGGGCGCGGGCCGGGGTCAGCGTGCGTCGAGGTCCGCTATCAGGCGCTTGGGGGCGACCGCGCGGTAGCTCTCCTCGACCCAGTCGCACAGCAGCTCCGCCGGGGGCGCCCCCTTGGGCTCCAGCGGGACGCTGACCCAGCCGGCCTTGCCGAGGCCGTATCCGGCGGGTTCGGCGTCCGGGGCGGTCAGGGCGTGCGCGTGGACGGTGCCGTCGGTCAGCTTGACGGTGACGCCCAGGGGATGGCTGCCGTCGTCCACGCCGAGGAAGACGAACACCTTCCCGCTGACCTTGGCGACGGACTCACCCCACGGGAACTCCTCGGCGGCGCCCGGCAGGGCGAGGGCGAACTCGCGCACTTTCTCCCACTTCTTCAGGGCGCTCGCGGCCACCGCCATGGTCCACCTCCGGCCTCGTCTTCGGGCTGCGCACTCCTCACGCTAGCCTCAGCCACCGACAGCGGCGCGGGCTGCGCGGCTCGATGGTGAGCGAGAGGTGTCATGAGCAGGCTGAAAAGGGCGGACCGTCCGTACGACATCGTGCTCTTCGGGGCGACCGGGTTCGTCGGGACGCTCACCGCGGAGTACCTGGCCGCGCACGCGCCCGAGGGGCTGCGCTGGGCGGTCGCGGGCCGCAGCGAGGAGAAGCTGCGGCGGCTGTGCGAACGACTGCGCGAACGGCAGCCCGGCGACGCGGAGATCGGCGTCCTGGTGGCGGACGTCGCCGATCCCGCCTCGCTGCGCCGGCTCGCGGAGCACGCGCGCGTGGTGGCCACGACGGTCGGGCCGTACGTGACGTACGGCGAGGAACTGGTCGCGGCCTGCGCGGACACCGGCGCGGACTATCTCGACCTGACCGGCGAGCCGGAGTTCGTGGACCTGATGTACGTCCGGCACGACGCACGCGCGCGGGAGACCGGCGCGCGGCTGGTGCACGCGTGCGGCTTCGACTCGGTGCCGCACGATCTGGGGGTGTACTTCACGGTCCGGCAGCTGCCGGAGGGGGTGCCGCTGACCGTGGACGGGTTCGTGCGGGCGGACGCGGCCTTCTCCGGCGGCACGTTCGCCTCCGCGCTGAACCAGTTCGCGCGCGGCCGGCAGATGATCGCCGCCGCGCGGGACCGCCGCCGGCACGAGCCGCGGCTGGTGGGGCGCCGCGCGGTCACGCCGACGGGCGGTCCGCGGTACGCGCCGGAGGTCGGCGCCTGGGCACTGCCGCTGCCGACGATCGATCCGCAGATCGTGCGGCGTTCGGCCAAGGCCCTGGAGCGTTACGGACCCGACTTCCGCTACCGGCACTACGCCGCCGTGCGCCGGCTGCCGGTCGCGGTCGGCGGGGTGGCGGCCGTCGGCGCGCTGTTCGCGGCGGCTCAGGTGCCGCCCGCGCGGCGCTGGCTGTCCGACCGGGTCAAGCCGGGCGACGGGCCGAGCGCCGAGAAGCGGGCGCGGAGCTGGTTCTCGGTGCGCTTCGTCGGCGAGGGCGCCGGCCGGCGGGTGTACACCGAGGTCGCGGGCGGTGACCCCGGCTACGACGAAACGGCGAAGATCTTCGCCGAGGCGGCGCTGTGCCTCGCCTCGGACGACCTGCCGCCGGCCTCCGGCCAGGTCACCACGGCGGTCGCGATGGGCGACGCGCTGACCGAGCGGCTGCGGGCGGCGGGCATCACGTTCCGGGTGGCGGCACGGCGCTGAAGCACCGCCTCCGGCACGGAAAGGGGGCGCGCGTCGGTCGCCGGCGCGCGCCGCTCCCGCTGCAGGGCGCCGGCGATCGGTCCCGCCCGACTGCCGTCGGTCCCGCCCGCCGTTCGAAGGGCACGCACGGGCCGCCGGTCGCGGCGCCGCTCGCAGTGCGCGCGCCGATGAGGTCACGCACCGCCGCTCAAGGACACGCGTAGGCCGCCGGTCGCGTGAGCCCCTCATCCGGCGCACGTGACCGCCCTGGCGCGGGTGACCGCCCCGGCGCACGTGGTCGCCCCGGCGCGCGTCCGTCCCCGTTCGCGCTGCCCTACCGCGGCCACTGGGCGACCGTGTAGATCATCCCGGCTATCCACCCGACGCCCGCGAGCGTGGCGAGGACGAGCGCGGCCGTCACGGCGCGCTCCACGGGGCGGTCGGGGTCGGCGAGCGGCTTGGGAGCACGGTGCGAAGTCATACGGCAAGCGTGCCCCCGATCTCGCCATGGGCACATCCGTACGAGTACTCAGGCCATCTACTCAGCGTCCGGGCGCGGCGGAGTGTCCGGATCCCCTCGCGGGCGGCGGTTCAGACCGGAGCGCCCGAGCCGCCCCTGGGCCACTCCCCCAGCACGGCCGTCACGCGTTTCCGGACGGCCGGGTCGGACGTCTCGTCGGCGAGGCGCGCGGCCAGAGGGCCGATCTGCCAGCCCGCATGGTGGTCGAAGAGCGGCGGCGGCCCCGCCGCGTTGTGGGCGACCTTGGCGACCAACTCGGCGAGACGGACCAGGAGCCGTTGTTCATCGGTGAGCCGGGCCTCGGCCGCGAGCGAGCCGCCGCGGATCCGGTCGAAGACCTCCCGGCCCCGGCTCCACCGCGCGGAATCACCCGCCAGCTCGAGCGCCGCGTCGACCTCCGGGAGCCGTGCCGAGGAAGCCGCCGCCGCGAGGACCTCCCCCGCCCAGGTCACGGGATCGGGCTGCCGCTCGAACAGGGACCGGCCCCATGAGCGGGTGGGACCCTGCGCGGCTCGTGCGGCGACCCGGGCATCGGCCCCCGTCGCCTCGCGCAGCGCCTTGCGGCACAGGGCGTCGGCTTCGCGGGTGGTCTCGGGGAGGCGGTAGCGCGGGGTGAGCGCGAGGGTGTGGGCGCAGGCGTTGTCGAGGGTCACGCGGTGGCCGACGGAGACGAAGACCGGCTTGACGTCGTCGCGGGTGCGCAGGGCGCGGCCGACCTCCTCGTCGTCCGCGCGGAGGGGCGTCGACGCTCCGCGCGGGGCGGCCGGTTCGTCGTAGGCGAAGGTGAAGGGGTTCTTCGCGACGCCGATCGTCGGCAGGCCGGTGAGCACGCCGAGGTGGCTGGCGAGGCCGAAGCGGCGCGGGTGGGCGAGGCCGTAGCCGTCGCAGACGACCAGGCCGGGCGGGCACGGGAGGGCGTCCAGGGCGGCGAGCACGGTCGGGATCTCCCGGAAGGCCAGCAGGCCCGGCACGTACGGGAAGGGGATGCGGCCGACGGCCGTGGCCTCGGCGACGACGTCCAGGGTCGCCGCGTCCAGGACCACGGCCGCCGCCGCCACGACGTCCCGCTCGTCGTCATAGGCGACGTCGACCCCGGTGACGTGCCCGGTGCCGGGCGGCGGCCCCGGCTCGTCCAGCACCACCCGCGCCCGCAGGTCGTCCTGGACGGCGCGGGCCTCTTCCTCGGTCGCGGGCCAGCCCGCGGGAACGCGTACGATCGTCATGGTGGCGACGAGCGTACGGGGCCGGCCGCCCGCGCGGGCCGGCGGTACGGCTCACTTGCCGAGCGCGCGCTGCAACTGGGCCTTGTTCATGTCCGAACGGCCGTGGATGTTGCGCTTCTTGGCCTCCTGGTACAGCTGCTCGTAGGTGGGCCCCTGGGAGCCCTTGCCCGAGCGCTGGCCGCCCCGCTTGCCGGAGGACATGTCCTGTGTGGAGGTGCGGCTGGCGGTCCTGGACTCGCCGGAACGGGCGCGTTCCTTGTTCACCGTGCGCGCCGCGATCTCCTTGGCGCGGCCGGTGCTCTCGCCCCGGTCCTCGGCGCTCTTCTTGATGTGCTCGTACTGACGCTCCCGCTTGGGGCTCGAACCACGAGGCATGTCCGCTCACTTCCTTTCACGATGAGTGAACGGGTACCCACATTGCCGACAACAGGCCTGCCCCGCACGCTCAGTGCTCCAATTGGGCCACCCGGCCCTTCTCCCCGGCGGCCCAGCAGCCGCGGTCCGGCGCGCAGTCCACGGTGTCGTACGACCCGGTGTCGACCGTGCGCCAGGTGCGGCCGGCGTCCGTGGTGAGGTCGGTGCCCGTGGGGCCGACGGCCAGGGCGGCGGCGCGGTGGTGCGGGAGCCAGGCGACGCCGGAGCGGTAGGCGGGCGGGGCCGTGGTGGCGGGGCGCCAGGTACGGCCGCCGTCGGCGGTGTGCGCCGCCGCGCGGGGCGCGCTCTGGTCGGGGCGGTAGTCGCCGCCCACCGCGAGGCCGTGGAGGCGGCCGCCGTGGCGGTCACGGTCACGATCGCCGTCGCCGTCACGGTCGCGGTCGCGGTCGCGGAAGGCGAGCGCGAAGACGCCCCGGGCCGGGTCGCCGGCCGGGAGCGGGGTGTCGGTGGCCGTCCACGTCAGCCCGCGGTCCGCGGAGTGCAGCACCCGCGCGCGTGCCGCCCCGCCGGTGGCCAGCCACACGTCCCGCGGGCCGGAGGCGACCAGGCACTGCCCGCTCGCCGCGAACCCGGCCTCGCCGTCCAGGGCGGGCGGCATGCCCGCGTCCGGCAGCACCGTCCAGGAGCGGCCGCCGTCGCGCGTGGCCAGGATGCGGAACCTGCCGTCCACCGGGTCGCTCATCGCCAGGCCGTGGCGGCGGTCGAAGAAGGTCATGCAGTCGTAGAAGGCGCGCGGGTCGGTGTTGCGGAACGACTCCGTCCAGGTCGCTCCCCCGTCGTCCGTGCGGTACACGCGGGAGGCCTCGCCCTCGCCGATGGCGAGCACCACCGCCCGCCGCGCGTCGAACGCCTCGATGTCCCGGAACTGGAGGTCCGTGGCGCCGGGCGGCGAGACGTTCCGCCAGCTCGCTCCCCCGTCGGTGGTCCGCAGGACCGTTCCGCCGGTGCCGGAGACCCAGGCGACGTCCCGCCCGACGGCGGCGAGGCCGCGGAAGCGCACGTCGGGGGTGCCGGTGTCCTTCAGGGACCATGACCAGGAGGACGAGGACGAGGACGAGGACGAGGACCAGGGCGGGGTCGCCGGGGCCGTGTCGTGTGCCCGCGCGGGGGCGGCGCCGGTGAGGGCGGCCAGTGCCGCGACGGCGGCGATCACCGCCGGTACCCGTCCCCCGTACCCCCTCCCTGGCCCTCGTTCGGCCCGTACCGCGCGTACCGTGCGTCGCCTGCTCCCCCAGCGCCTCATGGCGGGCGAAGCTAGCGGACGCCCGCGGGGGCGTCCAGAGGCCTGGGACCGGAGCGACGGCTGGGACCCCCCGCGGCACATCCATATGACTGAATCACGGCCGGGATGGAACACGGTGACGGAGGTCACTCGGCACGGAGATGCACGGACGCGCCGATTCCGACGTCTCTCCCTGTGCCCGGCCTCATCCCCGGAAGTCCGTCCGGCCGTCAGAAGGGAGCAAGGCGTTGACCACCGTTATCGAGCAGCCCGTCGAGGCCCGCCTCGTCGCCGCCGCGCCGCGGATGCCGAACATCCCGGCCACGCTGTACTACGACCGGCGCGATCCGTTCGCCGTCCGGATGACCTTCCCGGCCCAGGCCACGCTGGAGGGCGTGGAAGTGTGCTGGACCTTCTCCCGCGAACTGCTCGCGGCCGGCCAGGAGGGCCCCGAGGGCCAGGGGGACGTGCGGGTGCGGCCGTACGGCTACGACCGGACCGTCCTGGAGTTCCACGCCCCGGAGGGCACCGCCGTGGTGCACGTCCGCTCGGCCGACGTACGCCGCTTCCTGGAGGCGACCCGCCGCCTGGTGCCGGAGGGCCTTGAGGACGCGTACCTCGACCTGGACCACGATCTGGCGGTGCTGATGCGGGACGCCTGCTGAGGCGGTCCCCGGCACCCGCGCCGCACCCGGCCCGCACCTCAGCCCCCGCGCCCTCGCCGCCTCCGCCCTCAAGCCGCCGCCCCCGCCCCTCGCGCCCCCGCACCTCGCCGCACCGCGCCCGGCAGCTCCCCCGCGGCGCGGGGCACGCACGCGGGTGGCCGGTTAATGCGTTGACACCCTCCGACGGCCGCTCGTACGGTGTACAGCGTTCTGTTGCCGTCGATTGGAGAAGGACGTTGCTCCTCTGAGGTCCTGAGACACCGCGTCACACACCACAGGTGTGTGCGTCGCGTGCGACCTCGGCAGTCGAGCCGTCCCCGCCGTTCTCACGGCATGAACAGGGCCTTCCCGGTTCCCCTTCCGGATGCTGCCGCCCTCACGGACCCCTCCGACGGTCGCCGCCCCCGGTGTCTCGACACGCGTTGCCCCTGACCGCATCACGCAACCGCGAGGCCCTTGTGCATACTTTCCTGACCTGCACCTCCCTGTCCTTCACCTGGCCCGACGGCACCGCCGTCTTCGACGGCCTCGACGCCTCCTTCGGCCCCGGCCGCACCGGACTCGTCGGCGTCAACGGGTCCGGGAAGTCCACCCTGTTGAAGCTGATCGCCGGAGAGCTGACCCCGACCGACGGCGCCGTGCGGATCGCGGGCGAGGTCGGCTATCTCCCGCAGAACGTCACGCTGGACACCAGCCTGCGCGTCGACCAGGTACTGGGCATCGCCGAACGGCGGGCCGCCCTGCACGCCATCGAGGCCGGCGACGCCTCCGAGGAGCACTTCGAGACGGTCGGCGACGACTGGGACGTCGAGGAGCGCGCCCTGGCCACCCTCGGCGAACTCGGCCTCGGCCACATCGACCTGGACCGCACCACGGGCGAGGTGTCCGGCGGCGAGTCGGTGCTGCTGCGGCTGGCCGCGCTGCTGCTGCGCCGCCCGGACGTGCTGCTGCTGGACGAGCCGACGAACAACCTCGACCTGTACGCGCGGCGGCGGCTGTACGCGGCCGTCGAGTCCTGGCCCGGCGTGATGGTCGTGGTCAGCCACGACCGCGAACTCCTCGAACGCGTCGAGCAGATCGCCGATCTGCGCTCCGGACAGATCAGCTGGTACGGCGGCAACTACTCGGCGTACGAGGAGGCGCTCGCCGTCGAACAGGAGGCCGCCGAGCGCATGGTGCGGGTCGCCGAGGCCGACCTGCGCAAGCAGAAGCGGGAACTGGCCGACGCCCAGGTCAAACTGGCCCGCCGCAAGCGGTACGGGCAGAAGATGTGGGACAACAAGCGCGAGCCCAAGATCATCATGAGCGAGCGCAAGCGGCAGGCCCAGATCTCGGCGGGCAAGCACCGCATCATGCACGAGGAGAAGCTCGCCGAGGCCAGGGAACGGCTCGACGAGGCGGTGGAGGCCGTGCGGGACGACGACGAGATCCGCGTCGACCTGCCGTACACCGCCGTGCCGCCGGGCCGCGAGGTGCTCACCCTGCGCGAGCTGGAACTGGCGTACGGCGCGCGCGTGGCGGGTCTGGATGTGCGGGGGCCGGAGCGGATCGCGCTGATCGGCCGCAACGGCGCGGGCAAGACGACGCTGCTGCGGACCGTCGTGGGCGAGCTGGCACCGGTGTCGGGCATCGTGGCGGCGCACGTCCCGCTGCGGTTCCTGCCGCAGCGCCTGGACGTCCTCGACGGCGAGCTGACCGTCGCCGAGAACGTGGCCCGGTTCGCGCCGGGCGCCACCAACAACCGGATCCGGGCGCGACTGGCGCGGTTCCTGTTCCGGGGGGCGCGGGCCGACCAGAAGGCGGCCACCCTGTCCGGCGGCGAGCGCTTCCGGGCGGCGCTGGCCGCGCTGATGCTGGCGGAGCCGGCGCCGCAGCTGCTGCTGCTGGACGAGCCGACGAACAACCTGGACATGGCGAGCGTACGCCAGCTCGTCACGGCCCTGGAGTCGTACGAGGGGGCGCTGATCGTGGCCAGCCACGACCTGCCGTTCCTGGAGTCCATCGGCATCACCCGGTGGCTGATGCTGGACGGGGAACTCTCGGAAATCACGCCAGAAGCTGTCGGGTATCCCGCCTAGCTTCGGGGGCATGAGCGAGTTCATCAGCATCGTCGGAGCCCGGGAGAACAACCTCAAGGACGTCACCCTGCGCATCCCGAAGGGCCGGCTGACCGTGTTCACCGGCGTTTCGGGATCGGGGAAGTCGTCGGTCGTGTTCGACACGATCGCGGTCGAGTCGCAGCGCCAGCTGAACGAGACGTTCAGCTGGTTCGTGCGCAACCGGCTGCCCAAGTACGAGCAGCCGCAGGCGGAGGCGCTGCGTGACCTGTCGCCCGCGATCGTCGTCGACCAGCGGCCGGTCGGGGGCCACTCACGGTCCACGGTCGGCACCATGACCGACGTCTACTCGGTGCTGCGGGTGCTGTTCTCCCGGCACGGCACGCCCAGCGCGGGTCCCGCGACGGCGTACTCGTTCAACGACCCGTCGGGCATGTGCCCGCGCTGCGACGGCCTCGGGCGGACCGTGCAGCCCGCGTGGGACCGCATCATCGACCCCGCGCGGTCGCTGGCGGGCGGGGCGATCCTGTTCCCGCCGTTCGCGGTGGGCACCTGGCAGGGGCAGACGTACACCAACACCACCGACCTGGACGTGCACAAGCCGGTCGGTGAGTTCACCGACGCGGAGCGGGAGTTCCTGCTGCGCGGGCGGGGTACGAAGGTCGTCATCGACGGTTCCGGCGGCTCCTGGGCCCATGACTACGAGGGCCTCGCCGACAAGTTCGAACGGCTGTACCTGAAGCGGGACCTGTCCGCGCTCAGCCAGAAGACCCGCGACGTCGTCGCGCGCTTCCTGGTGGAGGACACCTGCCCGCAGTGCCGCGGGGCGCGGCTGAACGCCGCCGCGCTCGCCACCCGGATCAACGGGCTGTCCATCGCCGACTGCACGCGGATGCAGGTCAGCGATCTGATCGGGGTCCTGCGGGAGATCGGCGACCCGGTGGCCCGGCCGATCGCGGGCGCCGCGGTGGCCGCTCTGGAGCGCATCGAGGCGATCGGCCTCGGCTATCTCAGCCTCGACCGGGAGACCGCCACGCTCTCCGGCGGCGAGGGGCAGCGGCTGAAGACCGTACGGCACCTGGGCTCCAGCCTGACCGGGATGACGTACATCTTCGACGAGCCGAGCGTCGGACTGCACCCGCGCGACGTCGGCCGGCTCGGCGATCTGCTGCTGCGGCTGCGCGACAAGGGCAACACGGTGCTGGTCGTGGAGCACGACCCGGACGTCATCGCGCTCGCCGACCACGTCGTCGACATGGGTCCCCGCGCGGGCGCCGACGGCGGCCGCGTGGTGTTCGAGGGGACTCCGCGCGAGCTGGCCCGGTCCGGGACGCTGACCGGGCGGTGCCTGGGACGCCGTACGCGGCTGAAGGAGCGCACCCGCGCGGCGAGCGGCGAACTGTGGGTCAAGGGCGCCGACCGGCACAACCTGCGGGATGTCACCGTGTGTTTCCCGGCCGGGGTGCTGACCGCGGTGACCGGGGTCGCCGGGTCGGGGAAGAGCACGCTGGTCGCGGAGCTGACCGGGGCGCATCCGGAGGCCGTCGTCGTGGACCAGTCGTCCATCGGCATCTCCGCGCGGTCGACGCCCGCCACCTACCTGGGGGTGATGGACACCGTACGGCGGATCTTCGCCCGGGAGACGGGCGCCGACGCGGGCCTGTTCAGCTTCAACTCGGCGGGCGCGTGCGACACCTGCGAGGGCCGCGGGGTCATCTACACGGACCTCGCCTTCATGGACCCGGTGACGACCGCGTGCCACGCGTGCGAGGGGCGGCGGTTCCGGGAGGACGTGCTGCGGCTGACGGTCCGCGGGCGCTCCGTCGCGGACGTCCTGGAGATGACCGCCGAGCAGGCGCTGGACTTCTTCGACGACTCCGGCGTACGGCGGCGGCTGCGCGCCCTGCGCGACGTGGGGCTCACCTATCTGACCCTCGGCCAGCCCCTGTCGACGCTCTCCGGCGGCGAGCGGCAGCGGATCAAACTGGCGACCCGGCTGCACCGCACCGGCGCGGTGTACGTCCTGGACGAGCCGACGACCGGGCTGCACATGTCGGACGTCGACGGGCTGCTGGCGCTGCTGGACCGGCTGGTCGACGCGGGCAACACCGTCGTGGTCGTCGAGCACAACCTGGACGTGGTGGCCCACGCCGACTGGGTGGTCGACCTCGGCCCGGACGGCGGCCGGGACGGCGGGCGGGTCGTGTTCGAGGGAACCCCGCGCGACCTGCTGGCCGCCGAGGGGTCGTTCACGGCCGAGCATCTGCGGCGGGTGACGGGCGCCGGGTGAGACGCGGCGGCCGGGCCGGGCGGCAGGAGGGCGGTCGGGCGGTCGGGCGGAAGCGTCCCCCCTGGTGGGGACGGCGTGAAGGTCTCGCGGTGCGGCGGCGGGCGCGACCCCGTGCGCGTGGATCGGCGCTGTCCTCTCCGACAATGGGCCTGCATGATGTGCGCCGGCAACCCGACGGGTTCCGGCCACGACCGGAAACACCCATCCGATACGGAGACCCCCGTGCCCAGCAAGAAGGCCCTCATCCGCCGCCCGAGCCCCCGCCTGGCCGAAGGCCTCGTCACGCACGTCGCACGTACGGAGGTCGATGTCGACCGCGCGGTGAAGCAGTGGGAGGCGTACGTCGAGGCGCTGCGCACCCACGGCTGGGAGACCGTCGAGGTCGATCCGGCCGACGACTGCCCCGACTCGGTGTTCGTGGAGGACACCGTGGTCATGTACAAGAACGTCGCTCTGATCACCCGGCCCGGCGCGCAGTCCCGCCGCGCCGAGACCGTCGCCGTGGAGGAGACCGTGGCGAGCCTGGGCTGCTCGGTGAACTGGATCTGGGAGCCCGGCACGCTGGACGGCGGCGACGTCCTGAAGATCGGCGACACCATCTACGTCGGCCGGGGCGGGCGTACCAACGCGGTCGGCGTGCAGCAGCTGCGGGCCGCGTTCGAGCCGCTGGGCGCGCGGGTGGTGTCCGTGCCGGTGAGCAAGGTGCTGCACCTGAAGTCCGCGGTGACGGCGCTGCCCGACGGAACGGTGATCGGGCACATCCCGCTGATGGACACGCCGTCGCTGTTCGGGCGCTTCCTGCACGTGCCGGAGAGGTCCGGGTCCCACGTGGTGCTGCTCGGCGGTCACAAGCTGCTGATGGCGGCCAGCGCGCCGAAGACGGCGGAGCTGTTCGCGGACCTCGGCTACGAGCCGGTCGTGGTGGACATCGGCGAGTTCGAGAAGCTCGAGGGCTGTGTGACATGTCTCTCGGTGCGGCTGCGGGACCTGTACGCCTGACCGAGCGGCCGATGCGCCCGTCATGCCCCGGGACCAGCGGGTCCCGGGGCTTTCCCGCATACCGGGGGTTCCCTTGGGAAGTGGTCCTGAGCAGCGGTCTTTACGGCGATCTTAACCTACGGCTTCGTAACCTACGGATTCGTAGCCTACGATCCCGTAGGTTCCCGGCGCCGCTCGCCGGGGCACCTGTATTGACAGCTCGTCCCCCTGGAGTACCCGTGACGATCGCCTCCCCCCACCTCGGCAGCCCCTCCGTCTGGACCGACGCCCGGCTGCTGTACGCACTGGAGGAAGTGGTCGAGAAGGAGCTCAACCGGCATCTGAAGGTCGCCAAGGACTGGATGCCGCACGAGTACGTGCCGTGGTCGGACGGCCGCAACTTCCCCGGCTTCTTCGAGGACGGCGAGGCCTGGGACAAGGAGCAGTCCAAGGTCACCGAGGTCGGCCGGATCGCGCTGGTGGTGAACCTGCTGACCGAGGACAACCTGCCCAGCTACCACCACGAGATCGCCACCCTCTTCGGCCGGGACGGCGCGTGGGGCACCTGGGTGCACCGCTGGACCGCCGAGGAGGGCCGGCACGGCATCGTGATGCGGGACTACCTGCTCACCTCCCGCGCGGTGGACCCGGACAAGCTGGAGCAGTTCCGGATGGCCCACATGAGCGAGGGCTTCGAGTCCGACAACCGGCACTCGATGCTGCACTCGATCGCCTACGTGGCCTTCCAGGAGCTCGCGACCCGCATCTCCCACCGCAACACCGGTTTCCAGTCCGGCGACCCGGTGTGCGACCGGATGCTGGCGCGCATCGCGACCGACGAGAACCTGCACATGGTCTTCTACCGGAACCTGCTCAAGGCGGCCTTCGAACTGGCCCCCGACCTGACGATGCAGGCGGTGCGGGACGTGGTCGTGAACTTCCGGATGCCCGGACACGGCATCCCCGGCTTCGAGCGGGCCGCCGCCCAGATGGCCATCGGCGAGATCTACAACCTGCGGATCCACCACGACGACGTGCTGCAGCCCGTGCTGCGGTTCCTGAAGGTCATGGAGATCGACGGCCTCGGCCCCGAGGGCCGGCAGGCCCAGGAGGAACTCGGCCTCTACCTGAACGGCCTCGACGCGGAGGCCTCGAAGTTCGACGAGAAGCTGGCGGCCCGCAAGGCCCGCATGGCGGCCCGCGCGGGCGCCTGAGCCCGGCATGGCCGGGTCCGCGCGGGTGAGGCTCCCTCCGGGCCACCGCGCGGACGGCCCCGGCGCGCGCACCGGCTCAGTGCGAGGTGCGGCGCAGCCGGAGGCGTTCCTTCTCGGACAGGCCGCCCCACACGCCGAAGCGTTCGTCGTGGGTGAGGGCGTACTCGAGGCAGGCGGCGCGCATCTCGCACATGCCGCAGATGCGCTTCGCCTCACGCACCGAGCTGCCGGGCTCGGGGAAGAAGAAGTCCGCCCCGGTCTGCGCGCACAGGGCCTGTGCCTGCCAGGTGGCGGAATCCGGCGTGATCGTTTCGAGGTGCATGCCACCGAGGCTGCCGGAGACCGCAAAACGTTCGATCAACGACGGATCAACGCGGTGCTCCGGGGGTGTGGCCGCCCCGATGATGCCGCGCTGCGCGTGCCCGGTGCACGGCGGCGCGCGGAGACGGCAAGAGCGCGATTGTCAGTGGGCGGTGCGAGACTCGGCAGAGCAGGCAACGAGTCCCTTCTGAGGAGGGCGAGGATGCTCACCACCCGTTTCGTCAGCGGCGCTCCCAACTGGGTCGACGTCGGTGCCCCCGACCTCGACGGCGCCGTCTCCTTCTACGGCGGACTCTTCGGCTGGCGCTTCCGCTCGGCGGGACCCGAGGCCGGCGGCTACGGCTTCTTCCAGCTGGACGGCAGGACGGTGGCCGGCGGTATGCGGACCACCCCGGAGCAGGGCCCGCCCTCCTGGACCGTGTACTTCCAGACCCTCGACGCACAGGCCACGGTCGAGGCGGCCGAGCAGGCGCACGGCGGGGTGCTCCTGCGGCCCATGGACGTGCTGGACCAGGGCCGCATGGCGCTCCTCACCGACAAGGCGGGCGTGCCGTTCGGCGTCTGACAGCCGGGCCGGACCAGGGGGATCGACGTGGCGGGCGAGCCCGGCTCGCTGTGCTGGGTGGAGCTGTACACGCGGGACCTGCCGGCCGCCGCCGCGTACTACCACGCGGTGCTGGGTCTGGAGACGTTCGGCGTGCCCTTCCCCGGCGGCGTCTACACCACGGTCACCCCCGCGGGCGGCGGCGAGGAGTCCATGTTCGGCGGCATGGTGCCGCTGTCCGACGACCCGACGGAGGCGGAGGCGCCGCCCTACTGGCTGCCGTACTTCGAGGTCGAGGACGCGGACGCCGCCGTCGCCGACGCCGAGCGCCTGGGCGGCACCGTCCGGATGCCCGCCACCGACATGCCGGACGTCGGCCGCGTCGCCAAGCTGGCGGACCCGTACGGCGCCCGCTTCGCGGTGATCAAAAGCGTGCCGCAGCAGGGAGAAGAGGAGCCGCGGTAGCGGGAGGAGGAGCCCCGTTGCGGGAGGAGCCCTGGTGCGGGAGGAGCCCCGGCAGCGGGAAGCGGGGCCGCAGCAGCGGCAATGAGCCGGGGCTAGGCCGACGCGCGCCGCACCAGCGTCGTCGGCAGGACGACTCCGGCCGGAACGTCGCCTTCGCCCGGGACCACGCGTGCGCCCGCGACGTCACCTCCGACCGAGACGTTGCCTTCGCCCGAGGCGTCACCTGCGGTCGGGACGTCGCCGCCACCCGAGACCTCGCCTCCACCTGAGACCTGGCCTCCGGCCGAGACTCCGCCTGCGCCCGAAACCCCTCCTCCGCCCGAGACAGCACCTCCAACCGGCGCATCGCCCGCCGCCCTGCGGTCCAGTCGCCGCAGCAGCAGCCGCGCCATCAGCCGGCCCATCTCCTCTATGGGCTGACGCACCGTCGTCAGCGGCGGATCGGTCTGCTCGGCCAGCGGCAGCATGTCGTCGAAGCCCACCACGGCGACGTCCTCCGGCACCCGCCGCCCGTGTTCCCGCAGCACGCGCAGCGCACCCGTGGCGGTCAGGTCGTTCGCGGCGAACACGGCGTCCAGACCGGGGACCCGGTCGAGGAGTTGCCGCATGGCGCGCTCGCCGCCCGCGGGGGTGAAGTCGCTCTCCACGACCAGCCGTGGATCGCCGTCCCCCACCACGTCCCGGTAGCCGTCGAGCCGGTCCGCCGCCGAGGTCTGGTCGAGGGGCCCGGTGATGTGCGCGATCCGGGTGCGGCCGAGGCCGGCGAGGTGCCGTACGGCCTGCCGGGCGCCGCCCCGGTTGTCGCTGTCGACGTACACGGCCTGCCGTGTGGCGTCGCTCCAGCCGGGCCGTCCGCCGAACACCGTGGGCACGCCGGCGCCCTGGATCAGGCCGGGCAGCGGGTCGTCGAGGTGCAGCGAGAACACCAGCGCGCCGTCGACGTGGCCGCCCGCGAGATAGCGGGCGACGCGGGCGTGGTCGGCGCGGCCCTCGGTGAGCAGCAGCACCAGCTGGTTGTCGTGGGCGGTCAGCTCCTTGCTGATGCCGCGCAGTTGCAGCGCGAAGAAGGGGTCGGCGAAGACCCGGGACTCCGGTTCGGCGATGACGACGGCGACCGCGTCGTGCCGCTTGGTCACCAGGCTGCGGGCCGCCTGGTTGGGGACGTAGCCCAGTTCCTCCACAGCCTGCCGGACCCGTTCCACGAGGGGCTCGCGGACGCCCTCCCCGCCGTTGACGACCCGGGAGACGGTGGCCCGCGACACGCCCGCCCGCGCGGCCACGGCCTCCAGCGTGGGACGCGACGCTCCCTCGGTCACTTCGGGACTCCTCCTCGGCGGTTGCCGATCAGGATAACCACGGGTGCCGGGCGGCGAGACGGCGGCGCGGGCACCGCGAAATCCCTTGCCGCGCCGCACGCCGGCCGGTGATGATCACGGCATGACGGCGAGCGCTACCCATGTCTGACAGCCCTGCCGGGACACGGCTCGTGCCGTACGCGCGGCTGCCGCGCGGCCACCACGACCTGACCGTCCTGGACAGCACGGTGGACGCCGACGGCCGCGCGCACTGGCTCCTCGGGGAGGCCAGACCACGCGGTGCGGAGCGTGAGCCGTACGACGCCGTGGTGGTCACCGTCGGGGACGGGCGGCCCTACGAGACCCACCTGAGTGCCCTGACTGCCCGCTTCCCGCGCCTCGCCGCCCTCCCCGACGGCGGTTTCCTGGTGGCGGACAGCCGGTCCCGGGAGGGCACGAGCAGGTGCGGGTCTTCGACGCGCTGGGCCGCCCTTCGTGGACGTTCCGCGTCGGTGACGCCATCGAGCACCTGCTGACCGACGCGGCGGGCGACCTGTGGGTCGGCTACTTCGACGAGGGCGTCTACGGCGACGATCCGCTCAGCGCGCCCGGCCTGCGCCACTGGAGCGGCACGGGCGAGAGCGTGTGGGTGTACCGGCCGGTCGGCGGGGCGGACTGGATCTCCGACTGCTACGCGCTGAACGTGTCGGGGCACACCGCGTGGGCCTGCACCTACACGGGCTTCCCGCTGCTGGAGATCGGTGCCGGGCACGCGATCCGGGTGCGGAAGAACCCGGTGCGGGGGGTCAAGGGCCTCGCCGTGCACGGCGATCGCGCGGTGCTGTTCGGCGGCTACGGCGAGGACCACGACCGGCTCGTCGACTGCCGTCTCACGGACACGGCGGTGCGGCCCGTGACCGAGGGCCGGCTGCTCGGTCCCGGTGGTGGCCGGCTCGGCCGCCGCCGGCTGGTCTGCCGCGGCCCGCGGCTCTACGTCCAGGAGCGGCCCGGCACGGAGTGGACCGTCCTGGACATCGGCTGACGTCCGTGCTCATCGGCTGACGTCAGTGCTCGTGCTGCCCGTGCGCCGCACGCGGCGGTGACTCGTGCGGCTGGTGCGGTTCGTGCGGTTCGTGGCCGGGGATCGTGCCGTCCGTCTTCCTCACCAGGAACAGTCCCACCATCCCCATGTCGGAGTGGCTCTGGACATGGCAGTGGTACATCCACGCACCGGCGCCCACCCCCTCCCCCGCGATCACCTGGAAGCCGAAGGAGTCCGCCGGGCCGACGATCTTGTTGTCGATGACGGGGCTGGGGTCCTCGGGGCCGGTCAGCATGCCGGTGCGGTTGTCGGCCCAGCGATGACCGTGCAGGTGGAAGGTGTGGTAGTACTCGCCGTGCGTGATCATCACGAACTCGACCCGGTCGCCCACCGTCGCCTCGAAGTCCGGGCCGGTGTGCGGGGGCCGGTTGTTGATGGTCATGTCGTTGAAGACGATGGTGTGGGTGCGGTCCGGCAGGATGTCGCCCTTGCGGCGGACGATCACCGGCCCGTACAGGCCCTTGCGGATGCCGCCGGTGCCGTGTTCGGTGCCGACGACATGGTCGTGGTAGTGCCAGTAACCCGCGCTGCCCGCCCGCCAGGTGCCGTCCTTGCGGCGGCCGGGGGCGTGGGTGCGCCAGGTGTAGACGCGGGTGCCGCCGGGCTCCACGTCGCTTCTGTTCTGCTTGGTGCCGTCGCTGGAGATCTCGTAGTCGAGGCCGTGGACGTGCAGGCTCACCGGCACGTCCATGGTGTTCTCGAACTCGATGTGCAGGGTGTCGCCCTCGTTCAGCTCGATCAGCGGCCCGGGGATCGTCGCCTTGCCCTTCTCCAGGCCGTAGCCCATCTGCCCGTCGGCGAGCCGCTCGGCGTAGAGCCGGAGCCGTCGCACCTCGCCGCCGGCCGGCGCGGTCCTGACCGGTTCCGCGGCGCCGGCGCCGGTGGCCTCGACCGCCGCCGCCAGGGACAACGATGTCGCGGCGGCCGCGCCGCCCAGGAGCACCCGCCGGTTGAACCCACGTCTGTCCATGCCGAACTCCCCACTCCGGTACGGGATTCGAGACGGTAGCGGGGCTCACGGCGTTTATCCACACCCAGGACAAAGTTGAACTCGTTCCGGTCATACCTATTGGCGAACCGAGCAAAGGGGTCTAGCTTCCTTGGCGCTGTTGCTGTGACCGACGAGGGGTGGGTGGCCACATGCGGTCCACATCGCACCACAGACCGAGGGAACGACGACGGTCGAGGACCGGCGCATTAACCGGCACACAGACCGGCTCACAAACCGGCGCACGACCCGGCGCACGGACCGGCAGACGGGTCGCGACGGCCGCCCTGACCGCCGGTCTCCTCACGGCCGGGCTGCTCTCCGGCTCCGCCGCGAACGCGCGCCCGGCACCGGAGCCGTCCCTGACAACGATGTCCGTCAAGTCGCCGCCGGGCGGCGCGAACGTACGGGTGCTGATCTTCTACGGCTCGGCGGCGGCCGGGGGCGAATCGCCCCTCGTCAACGCCGGGATCGAGGCCATCGAGCGGATCGGGCTGTCGGGTCCCGCGGACCAGCGCTTCAAGGTCGAGGCCACGGACGACGCCGCGGTCTTCGCCGACGAGGCGAGGCTGGGCCGGTTCAACGCCGTCGTGTTCCTCACCGGGGGCGGCGACGTCCTCGACCCGGAGCAGGAGGCGGGCCTGGAGGCGTACATGGAGGCGGGCGGCGGTTTCGTCGGCCTGCACGACGCGGCCCGCGCGGAGCCGTACTCGGACTGGTTCACCGGGCTGATCGGCGCCCGCCCGGCCGCCTCCAGCCCGGCCGCGGTCCAGCGCGCGACGGTCGAGGTCGGCGACCGCCGGCACCCGGCCACCAAGGACCTGCCCGTGCAGTGGAAGCGCCCGGACCGGTGGTTCAACTGGGTGAGGAACCCCTCCGGTGACGTGCACACGGTCGCCCGCGTGCGGGAGTCCACCTACCAGCCCGGAGCGAGCGCCAACGGCTGGGACCATCCGGTCAGCTGGTGCCGTGACTACGACGGCGGCCGCTCCTTCTACACCGGCATGGGCGGCACGGTGTCGTCGTACGACGAGAGCGACTTCCGCGCGCATCTGCGCGGCGCCCTGCTGTGGACCACCCGCCTCGTGCGGGCCGACTGCAAGGCGACGATCAGCGGCAACTACAAGGCCGAGCGGCTCACCAAGCCCAACCAGCCGGGACGGAACGACCAGATCGGCGAACCGCACGGCCTGGTCACCGCCCCCGACGGACGGGTGTTCTACATCGGGCGCGGCGGTGCCGACTCCTCCCAGCCGGTGATCACCGACTGGAACAACCCCGACATCGGCAAGGGCAAGGGCGAGATCCACATCTACGACCCGAAGACCCGGCAGGTGACGCTCGCCGGCGCGCTGACCGTGTTCGGCAACAAGGGCGGTGGGGACGAGCTGGTCAAGGTCGAGGAGGGCCTGCTCGGCATCGAACTGGACCCGCGGTTCGAGGAGAACGGCTGGGTGTATCTGCACTACACCCCGCACTCCGGGATCGACCGCGAGACCCGGATGGCCGAGCGGCGCGTCTCCCGCTTCACCCTCGACCGGAACACGGACAAGCTCGACCTGGGCAGCGAGAAGGTGCTGCTCAAGTGGCCGGTGCAGATCCACAGTTGCTGCCACGCGGGCGGCGGGATGGCCTGGGACTCCAAGGGCAACCTGTACATCGCGACCGGCGACAACAACTCCAGCCGCTTCAGCGACGGTTACTCCGGCAACAACCCGGAGCCGAACTACAAGGGCGTGTCCTTCGCCGACGCGCGCCGCACCGCCGGCAACACCAACAACCTCAACGGCAAGATCCTGCGCATCCACCCCGAGCCCGACGGGACGTACACGATCCCCGAGGGGAACCTCTTCACCGGCAGGGAGACCGACGAGGGCGGCGGCAAGACCCGCGGTGAGATCTACGTCATGGGCGTCAGGAACCCGGCGCGCATCTTCGTCGACAAGACCACCGACATCCTCTACGCGGGCTGGGTCGGCCCCGACGCCTCCGCGCCGTCCCCGGTGTGGGGCCCCGCGAAGTACGACACGTTCGCGGTCATCACCAAGGCGAGCAACCGCGGCTGGCCGTACTGCATGGGCAACAAGCAGCCCTACCGGGACCGCAACCTGCCGGACCCGTCCAAGCCGCTCGGCTGGTACGACTGCGACCGCCCGAAGAACGAGTCGCCCAACAACGACGGCCTGGTCAACCTGCCGCCCGTCACCGGCAACAACATCTGGTACTCCCCGCAGGGCGGCGGCCCCGACTTCCCGCGCGACGCCGCCGGAGTCCCGTCGTACAAGCCGGAGGAGGCCGCCTACCGGCTGCCGTGGCTGAAGGGCGGCGGGCAGGCCGCGATGAACGGGCCGGTCTACCGGCACGCCGCCGTCACGCCCGGCAGCGAGGTCGCCTGGCCCGCGTACTGGGACGGCAAGTGGTTCGTCGGCGACTTCTACGACGCCGACCAGCCCCGCAACGCCGTCCTGATGGACCCGAGGACGCAGGGCGACGGCGGACTGCCGGTGCACTCCGAGTCGCTGAAGAGGATCGTCCCCGTGGGCAACGACGGCATCAGGAACCTGATGGACTGGAAGTTCGGCCCGGACGGCGCGCTGTACGTGCTCGACTACGGCCGCGGCTTCTTCACCTCGGACGCCAAGTCGGCGCTGTGGCGCGTGACGTACACCGGCGGCGGTCCGACTCCGTCCGCCGACCTGCTCGCGAGGGGGTCGCAGTCGTGAGAACCGTACGACGTCAACGAAGAGCGGTGGCCGCCCTGCTGGCGGGGCTGCTCCTGATGCTCGGGGTGCAGGGGGCCCCGGCGGCGCTCGGCCAGACCGAACCGTCCGCCGCGCCCGCCGCCGCGCAGGTGCTGACCTGGACGGCCGGTGACGACATCACCCGGTACACCTCGGCGCCGGCGACCGCGGTGGCGGGCCCGGCGACGATCGTCTTCGAGAACAGCGCGGCCACCGGCAACACCACCGGCATGCCGCACACCCTGACGTTCGCGACGAACGACCCGGAGTTCAACGGCGACGTGCCGCTGAACATCCTCGCCACCCCCGGCGACGACATGGGCGGCCGGCACACCGCGGAGGTCACCCTGACCCCGGGCCGCTACTTCTACCACTGCACGATCCCCGGCCACGGCTCCATGCAGGGCATCCTCGTGGTGACCGAGGGCGGCGGCGCGGACACCACGCCGCCGCAGGCCACCGCCGAGGTGACCGGGACGCGCAACGGGCAGGGGCAGTACGTCGGGTCGGCGACCGTCACGGTCCGGGCCACGGACGAGGCCGGCGGGTCGGGCGTGGACCGCGTCCAGTACGCGCTCGGCACGTCGGGCGACTGGCTGCCGTACACGGCCCCGGTCGTCGTCGACCAGGTCGGCACCCACACCGTCCGCTACCGCGCCTGGGACAAGGCCGGCAACGTCTCCGCCGAGCAGAGCGCCGAGTTCACCGTCGTCGCCCCGCCGTCGGACGACACCACGCCGCCGGAGACCTCGGCGACGGTCAGCGGTGAGCGCGATGCCGGCGGTGCGTATGTCGACATGGCGACGGTCACCGTCACCGCCTCGGACACCGGGTCCGGGGTGAACACCATCGAGTACGCGCTCGGCGCGTCCGGCGCGTGGCAGCCGTACACGACGCCCGTGATGGTGCACCAGGCGGGGGCGTACACCGTGCGCTACCGCGCCACCGACAAGGCGGGCAACGTGGCGGCGGAGAAGAGCGTCGAGTTCACGGTGGTCACCGCGCCGCCGCAGGACACCACGCCGCCGGTCACCGGAGCGACCGTGGAGGGGACGCTGAACTCCGACGGGGCGTACGTCACCCGTGCCACGGTCACGGTGACCGCGACCGACGCCGGCGGGTCGGGCGTCGACCGGATCGAGTACTCCCTCGACGGCGGACCGTATCTCGCCTACACGGCCCCGCTGATCGTCGACCGGGCCGGGGCGCACACCGTCGCCTACCGTGCCACCGACAAGGCCGGCAACACCTCCCCGGCCCGCACCGTGACCTTCACCGTGGTCCCGGGCCAGGTGCCGGCCCCGCCCTGCCCCGAGTACGACGAACGCCTCACGGTCATCGTCGGCACCGTCGACTCGGGCGTGCCGAACCGGATCACGAACAACCGGTGCCGGATCAACGAGCTGATCGAGGACGAGAAGGAGTGGTCCTCGCACGCGCTGTTCCTCAAGCACGTGAAGACCGTCCTCGACCGGCTGCTGCGCGAAGGGGTCGTCGACCAGCGCGAGTACAACGCGATCCAGCGGGCCGCCCGCCAGTCCGGCATCGGCAGGCCGGGCCAGACCGACGGGTACCGCAAGATCTTCGACGGCAGCGCGCAGTCGTTCGCCGCCTGGCAGCACGTCGGCGGCGGCTCCTTCGCCCTCAACGCCGACGGGTCGATGACCAGCGGCACCACCAAGGCGGGCCTCGGCATGCTGTGGTTCCCGCAGCGCAAGTACGGCGACTTCTCACTGCGCCTGCAGTGGCGGGACGACGCGCCGGGCACCGGCAACGCCAACTCCGGTGTCTTCGTGCGGTTCCCGTGGGTCCACGACCATCCCGAGGAGCCTCGGCCGGAGTGGGTCGCCATCAAGTACGGGCACGAGGTGCAGGTGCTCGACCGGCCCGACGGCGACACGTACAAGACCGGGTCGGTCTACGGCTTCGACCGGGTCGGGCTGGCCGGGGCCGGCGTCACCCAGAAGGGCACCTGGAACGACTACGAGATCCGGGTGGTGGACCAGCACTACTCGGTCTACCGCAACGGCGTGCTGATCAACGAGTTCGACAACACCGGCGGCCAGGAGTTCAGCCCGCCGCGCGCCGACGACCCGGGCACCGACGGGCGGCGGTTCGCCTCCGGCTACATCGGGCTCCAGGTGCACGGCACGACGGACGTGATCTCGTACCGCGACATCAGGATCAGGGAACTCTAGGAGGAGGGAGGCCGGACCGGCAGAAGGCCTGACGGCTCAGGCCTTCTTCGCCCGGCTCGGCTGTACCCGCTTGGGCTCCCCCGGCATCTTCGGATACTCGGGCGGGTACGGCAGGTCCCCGAGCCCGTGGTCGTGTTCGTCGCGGCGGGCGAGGTCGAGCAGGGCGTCGAGGGAGTAGCGGTGCTCGTCCATGTCCGCGTGCACGTCGCCGGCCTCGGCGAAGCGCGCGGGCATGGTCGCGAGGTCGAAGTCCCGGGGGTGGGCCTCGCCGACCTCCTCCCAGCGCAGCGGCGCCGAGACGGGGGCGTGCGGGCGGGGCCGTACGGAGTAGGCGGAGGCGATGGTGCGGTCGCGGGCGGTCTGGTTGTAGTCCAGGAAGATGCGGTTGCCGCGCTCCTCCTTCCACCACTTGATGGTCACCCGGTCCGGCATCCGCCGCTCCATCTCCCGTCCGACGGCGATGGCGGCGCGCCGGACCTGGGTGAAGGTCCAGCGGGGCTCGATGGGCACGAAGACGTGCAGTCCGCGCCCGCCGGAGGTCTTCGGAAAGCCGCGCAGCCCGCCGAACTCCTCCAGCACGGCCCGCAGTTCGTGGGCGGCGCGCACCGCGTCGTCGTAGTCGGTGCCGGGCTGCGGGTCGAGGTCGATGCGCAGTTCGTCGGGGCGGTCGACGTCGTCCCGGCGCACCGGCCAGGGGTGGAAGGTGAGGGTGCCGTACTGCGCGGCCCACACGACCGCGCCCTCCTCCGTCGGGCACATCTCGTCGGCGGTGCGTCCGCTGGGGAAGGTGATGTGCGCGGTGGGAATCCAGTCGGGCATGCTCTTCGGTGCCCGCTTCTGGAAGAACGACTCACCGCCCACCCCGTCGGGGTAGCGCTCCAGCGTGGTGGGCCGGTCCCGCAGGGCGCGCAGGATCCCGGGGCCGACGGCGATGTAGTACCGGGCGAGGTCCAGCTTGGTGAACCCGCGCTCGGGAAAGAACACCTTGTCCGGGTTGGTCAGCCGCACGGTCCGCCCACCCACGTCGAGTTCCACCGCTTCACCCATGCAGCCACGGTAGGCGTGCGGCACTTTTCCCGCATACCGGACACCGTCGCCCCGCGGGGAGTCCGGCTACTTGCCCACGCTCACCTTTTCGCTGTCGAGCAGCGCCGTGTGCGTGGCGGCCGTGATCATCAGGATCATCAGCAGGAACCCGGCGAGCGGGCTCTCGCTCTCGTTGCCCGGGTCGATCGCCAGAGCAAGGCCCGTGACGGCGATCTCGCCGACGACGTAGAGGACCGCCAGCCACGGTTTCACCACACCCTTGACCGCCGCGACGACGAAGGGCACCGCGGCACACAGGCCCAGGGTGACGACCGGGACGAGCGTCCAGATCACCTGTGCCGCCGGGTGCTGGAACATGCGGGGCCGCGGCGGGGTGAGAGGGGCGTCGAAGTACGGGTTGGTGGCCATGCGGGTCTCCTGAGTGATCGGGTGTGTGAGGGGCAGTGTGCTCGGGTGTGGCCTCGTGTGCCGGGGTTCGGCGGTGATTGCCCCGTACGGGTGATCACGCGGCGGTTCCGGGGCGGGTCCCGGCCGGATCGCTCGACGGGCGGGCGGCTGGGAGCGCTCCTAGAGTCGGACCATGGATCTGCCGGTCATGCCGCCCGTGAAGCCGATGCTCGCCAAGTCCGTGGCGAGGATCCCGCCGGACATGCACTACGAGGCGAAGTGGGACGGGTTCCGGGCGATCGTGTTCCGGGACGGGGACGAAGTCGAGCTGGGCAGCCGGACCGGGAAGCCGTTGACCAGGTATTTCCCGGAACTGGTGGCGGCGCTCAAGGAACGGGTGCCCGCGCGGTGCGTGCTGGACGGGGAGATCGTGATCGCGCGGGAGGGGCGGCTGGACTTCGACGCGCTCACCGAGCGGATCCACCCGGCCGACTCGCGGGTGCGGATGCTGGCGCAGCGGACGCCGTCCTCGTTCGTCGCCTTCGACCTGCTGGCCCTGGACGACGTGTCACTGCTGGAGGTGCCGCTGGAGGACCGGCGCACGCTGCTGGTCAGGGCGCTGTCGCAGGCGACGCCGCCGGTGCACGTGGCGCCGGCGACGACGGACATCGAGGTGGCGCGGCAGTGGTTCGAGCAGTACGAGGGGGCCGGACTGGACGGGGTGATCGCCAAGCCCCGGGCCCTGCGGTACCGCCAGGACGAGCGCGCCATGTACAAGATCAAGCACGAGCGGACCGCGGACGTGGTCGTGGCCGGCTACCGCTTCCACAAGAGCGGCCCGGTCGTCGGCTCACTGCTGCTCGGGCTGTACGACGACCGGGGCGCGCTCCAGCACGTGGGCGTCTGTGCCGCGTTCCCGATGCGGCAGCGCGCCCTGCTGGTGGAGGAGCTTGAACCGCTGCGCATGGAGGACGTCGCGGGGCACCCGTGGGCGGCGTGGGCCGAGGAGGCCGCCCACGAGTCGGCCCGGCTGCCCGGCGCGCCGAGCCGCTGGTCGGGCAAGAAGGACCTGTCGTGGGTGCCGCTGCGCCCCGAGCGGGTCGCGGAGGTGGCGTACGACCACATGGAGAACGGCGCCCGCTTCCGGCACACGGCCCGTTTCCGCCGCTGGCGCCCGGACCGGACCACGGAGAGCTGCACGTACGCCCAGCTGGAGGAGCCGGTGCGGTACGACCTCGCGGAGATCTTCGGTGAGGCGTGAGGTGTGAAGGGTGAGGCGTGTGCCGTGACGCCTCGCAGGGGCGCCGTGATACTCAGGGCGTCATCAGCACCTTGACCGCACCGTCCCGCTTGCGCTGGAACATCTGGTAGGCGTGCGGGGCGTCGTCCAGCGGGACGCGGTGGGTGGCGAAGTCGTCGACGCCGAGCGGGTCCTCGTCCGTGAGGTACGGGATGATCTCGTCGGTCCAGCGGCGGACGTTGGCCTGCCCCATGCGGATCTGCAGCTGCTTGTCGAACAGGGTCAGCATGGGCAGCGGGTCGGCCATGCCGCCGTAGACACCGACGAGGGACAGGGTCCCGCCACGGCGCACCAGCTCGATCGCGGTGTACAGGGCGGCGAGCCGGTCCACGCTGAAGCGCTCCGCCAGCGGGCCGCCGATGGACCGCGGCAGCAGGGCCGCGGCCTGCTGGGTGAGCTTGGCGGCGGCGCTGCCGTGCGCCTCGGTGCCCACCGCGTCGATCACGGCGTCCGGGCCCCGCCCGTCGGTCTCGTCGCGGATCGCGGCGACCAAGTCCTTCTCGCTGTCGAAGCTCTTCAGGTCGTACGTCTCGACGCCGCGCGCCCGCGCCCGCTCCAGCCGCTCGGGGACCAGGTCCACGCCGAACACCCGGCCGGCGCCGCGCACCTGGGCGACCCGGCAGGCCATGTCGCCGATGGGCCCGAGGCCGAGCACGGCGACGCTGCCGCCCTGCGGGATGTCGGCGTAGGCCACCGCCTGCCACGCGGTGGGCAGCACATCGGAGAGGTAGACGAAACGGTCGTCCGGCGGGCCCTGGGGGACCTTGATCGGGCCGTACTGCGCCTGCGGGACCCGCAGGTACTCGGCCTGGCCGCCGGGGACCGCGCCGTACAGGCGGGTGTAGCCGAACAGGGCGGCGCCCATGCCCTCGGAGCTGACCTGGGTGGTCTCGCACTGGGTCTGGAGCGCGTTCAGGCACATCCAGCAGTTGCCGCAGGCGATCTGGAACGGGACCACGACCCGGTCGCCGGCCTTCAGGTCGGGCACTCCGGCGCCGACCTCCTCGACGATGCCCATGGGTTCGTGGCCGAGGATGTCGCCGGGGGTCATGAACGGGGTGAGCACCTCGTACAGGTGCAGATCCGAGCCGCACAGCCCGGTGGAGGTGACGCGGATGATCGCGTCCGTCGGCTCCTCGATCCGTGGATCGGGCACGCTCTCCACGCTGATCTTCCGCTTGCCCTGCCATGTCACTGCCCTCATCGTCCGCGCTCCCTCTCTCGCGCCCCGGGGGCCTGTCCTGCCGTTGGCGCGGGCCGGGTACCCGGACGCGCTCCGCCGAACCACGGGTCTGCGCCGATCGGCGCATTCGGCGCGCTCCGCGCGTGCCATCGGCGTGAGCGGCGGCGGAACTGCCGAAGTGATCGGGTATGGCGATGTATCAGCGGATAAGCGCACAATCGAGAACACGGGACTGGGCGGGTGGCGATGGTGGGCACAGCACGAAGAGCACTCCTGGGGCACGTCGGCACGACGCCGGTGGCGCCGGGCGGCACGCGCCTGGGGCACCTCAGTACGGCGTCGGCGCCGGGAGAGGCCCTTCCGGGCCGCCTCGACGAAGCAGCGGTGGCGGCGGGGGCCGCGGTACCAGGGGGTGCCCTTCCGGGCCGCCCCGGAGTGGCGGCGGGCACGGAACCGGCTCCGCGCGGTGCCGCCGCCGTCCCGCGGAGGTGCCCCAGGCGCGCCGCGGCTCCCCGGAGGACCCGCCGGGGCCGCCTCGGCGCCACGGCCGCGCTGCTGGCCGCCGTCGCCATGGCGGCCTCCCTGACCGCCGGGTGCACCGGCGGCGACGGCCCCGCCGACGACGGCCGGGGGCGCGGCCGCGAGCCGGGCGCCACGGACTCCCCCGAGAGCAGGACCGCCCGGGGCTCCGTGCTCGCCGTGAAGATCGACAACGCTCGCCGGGCCCGCCCGCACACGGGACTGAACGCGGCGGACGTGGTCTACGTCGAGCAGGTCGAGGGCGGCATGAGCCGGCTGATGGCGGTGTACGCCACCCGGTTCCCGCACGCCGTGGGCCCGGTGCGCAGCGCCCGGGAGACCGATCTGGAGCTGCTGGGCCAGTTCGACCGGCCGACGCTCGCGTTCTCCGGCGCGCAGCGCAAGCTGCTGCCGCTGATCGAGCAGGCGCCGCTGCGCGCCGAGCCGCCCGGCCTGACCCCCGGCGCCTACTACCGGGGCACCGGCCGCCCCGCCCCGCACAACCTGTATCTGCGCCCCGGCGCCCTGCTGCCCGAACCGCCCGGCCCGGACGCGCTGACCACCGGCTTCCGCTACGGCGCCGCGCCCTCCGGCGGCACGGAGGTGGCCGCGCGGACCGTGTCGTACCCGGCGGCGCGGTTCACCTTCACCTGGTCGCAGCGGCGGGACGGCTGGCTGGTGTCGATGGACGGCACGGCCGCCACCACCACCGACGCGGGGCCGGTCGCGCCCGCGACGGTCGTCGTGCAGTACGTGAAGCTGCGCGCGTCGGACTACTACGACTCCCTCGGCAACAACACGCCGTTCACCGAGACGGTGGGCTCCGGCCGGGCGGAGGTGCTGCGCGACGGCAAGGTCCACGAGGTGCGGTGGAAGCGGGGGTCGGCGTCGGAGGGGACGCTGTTCACGACGAACGACGGCGCTCCGGTGAACTTCGCCGAGGGGCAGGTCTGGGTGGTGTTCGCGAAGGCCTGAACCGGGCGGCCTCCCGCACTGTACGGCGAGCTGACCGACCCGGCGCCGCTCACCGTCCGCCCGCCGGCGTCTCCCCCGCGTTGCGCAGTCCCTCCGCCGCGTCCGACACCCGCTGGTCGAGCCCGACCCGCTCCCCCACCGTGCGCTGGCCCGGTCCCGGCTCGGCGACGAGGGCGTTCAGGCCGGCGAACTGCGGGACCGTAGGCCGACGGAGGGGCCCGGTGGTCATCCACCGGGCCTCCGCATGCGCCGTGAGGTGATCTCCTCGGAGACCATCGTGTTCCGCAGCAGGTGGTGGGCCTGCTGCCGTTCCTTCCGGGGCTTGTTGGCATTACGAGGGTGAGGTTGCTAGATGCGCTGATGGCCGCTGCGCCAACTGCTGATCGGTGACGGGCGAAGAGACGCGGTCGGTCAGTGCTGCGTCCGGTGCCAGTCCGGCAGGGGCGGCATATGCGCCATGGAGGGCATGTGCGGTGTCCTCATGGCCCGCTGCCAGATCCCCCGGGCCTGTTCTTCGGGGCGCTGTTGTTCTCCGTGCAGCGCGTTGAGGACGAGCAGGCCGCCTGTGAGCGCCGGGATCGTCCACTGCAGGAAGGCGAGCTGCCGCTGCGCTTTGTCCGTGTCGACCGGGTGCTCCTCGGCCTTTTCGGCGTCTTCCGGGTCGCTGGAGGACGCCAGCTCGATCTTCTTGCCCAGCACTCGGCTGTACGCGGTGGCCGCCAGGGCGGCCGCGGTCAGCACAGTCTTTGCCGCGGTGGAGGCGGCCACTCCCTGCTGGGTTGCGACCCGTGCGGCGTTCGTCGCGAGCAGGCCACTGCTGCCCACCAGATGCGTGCCGATGGCCGCGGCATTCACCGGGGCCCACTTCGCCCAACCGGAGCTGGCGATCCGCGCGGAGGTCACCTGCGTTCCGCCTACAGCTCGTGCCGCTCCGTTGAGCCCCACCGCGCCCATCAAAGAGCCGCCGAACCATGCGGCCAGCCCCAGGTCGTGCAGGCTGCGTATGACGGTATTGCGTTCCGACATCTCGTGACTTCCTTTCGATGGACAGCGAGGCCAGCAGCACATCGGCACTGCGTCCACTGTTGCCCGACACAAGACAGGCCGCATCTCGGGCACCGACGAACGGACGACGGTCCGTAAGCAGCCGTTGTGAGAGACAGCCCATGAGCGCCACCCCTCTTCCCGGGCGTGGCGGTGCATCACCAACCAGGCGATCCTGAGCCCGGAGTTCGACGCCGGACCGTTCGCCGACGGGCCATCGGCAGCGTCTTGCGCTTTCTCGGCACGCCGAGTTCTCCGAGACGTGGGATACCTACGCGCACCCGCCCATGGCTGTGCGGGGTGTGGCGATGGACACCTTCAGCGGTCTCTTCGGCGCCGGCGGACCGGCATGCTGCCCGCGCAGCGCGGCAGCCGGCAGCAAACCGACGGTGTCAGCCGCACGGCCGCATGACGTCGATGCGGGGCTTGACAGTGTGTCCATCCCATTCGGCCCCGATTCGGGCCCAGGGCCAGCCGAATGGGAGGGTGGACAGCCCCTCTGACCTGGGCCGGAGGGGTGCGACAGGACGAGTCGGGCTGTACGCCGGGTTCTGTTCCTCCCGGCGTACGCCGGCGGCGGCCGTTGTCACCCCGTCAACGCCGCCAGCGCCTCCTCCGCCTGGGTCACCAGCCCGTCCGCGCCGCACGAGCGGGCCAGGGACAGGCCGCGGTCCAGCTCCTGGGCCGAGCGGGCGGCGAGGCCGTGTTCGATGCGGGCGGCGGCGTGCTCGTACTGGCAGGGGGAGGCTTCCAGGTAGGTGACGGCCTGGGCGGTGAGGCGGACCTGGCGCTGGCCGGTCTCCAGGGCGGCGGCGCAGCGCAGGGCCTCACCGATGGCGGTGTCGGTGCCGAAGCGCTCGGCCTGGCGGCGGGCGTCGGCGGCGAGCCGGGCCGCGCGGGCGGGGTCCCGGACGGCGAGGGCGCGGGCGAGGTCGACGGTCCAGGGCGCGAGGACCGGGTTGTGTCCGCCGCGCGCGGCGGCGGCCTTCTCGGCGGCCTCCAGCTCGTTGACCCCCTCGTCCGTGCGGCCCACGGCGAGCAGCAGCCGGCCGCGCACGGAGCGGGTGTCGGGCAGGACGATGGTCGACGGGTAGGGCGGGGCGAAGCCGTACTGTTCGGCGACCGTCCAGGCCTCCTCGACCCGGCCGCGGGCGAGCAGCGTGTCGACCAGTCCGCAGGTCGCCGACCAGTACAGGGGCAGGCCGCGGCCGACGCGTTCGGCGATCCGCAGTGACTCGCGCAGCACCTTCTCGGCGTCCTTGAGGCGGCCCTGGCGGCGGAAGGCGAGGCCGAGGAACGCGTGGGCGAGGGCGAGGTGGCCGCCGCTCCAGCCGGCCGAGGTGTAGGTGCGCAGGGCCTCGGAGAACAGGTTCTCGGCGCGGTCGAGGCGGTCGGTGTAGGCGTAGGAGCTGCCGAGCATCATCAGCAGTTCGACGCCCCACTCGGTGTCGGTCCAGCCGAGTCCGGGCGCGAGGCGGCCGTTGACGAGGGCGCGGTCGCAGACCTCGACGACCTCCTCGGCGTTCTCGCCGTGCGTCATGGCGTCGAAGCCGCGCAGGATGAGCAGGGCCCGCTCGGAGTTGTCGCGGCCGGCGCAGGCGCGGGCGAGTTCGGCGAGCCGCTCGGAGCGGCCGGGGGTGGCGGCCTCGCCGGCGTAGATGCCCTCCCACATGTACTGCACGGCCCGCAGCCGCATCCGCGCGGGCCCCTCCTCGTGCCGGGCGGCCTCCGCCTCGACGGTGCGCACGGCCTGTTCGAGCTGGTCGTTGTGGAGGAGGGCCTGGGAGAGGCGGAACACCGCGTCGACGCGTTCGGCGCCGTCGAGGCCGGGCAGGGCGAGCGCGGTCCGGAGGTGGTCGACGGTCTTGGCGGGCGCCGTGAGCAGGGTGGCGCAGCCCAGTTCGTAGTGGACGTGGGCCTGCACCTCGGGCCGGGGCGGCTCCTGGAGGGCGCGTTCCAGGCACTGGCGGGCCGCGTCGGGCGCGCCGACGGCGAGGTGTTCCCGGGCGGCCTCGCGCAGCTGGTCGACGAGTTCGGCGTCGTCGTCGGGGTGGACCTGGAGCAGGTGCCGGGAGGCGGCCGCCGCGCCGAGGCCGAGGTCGGTGACGATCCGGGCGGCGATGCCGTGCATGGCGCGGCGCAGCGCGTCGGGGATGGAGTGGTAGACGGCGGTGGCGATCAGCGGGTGGACGAACTCCAGGTCGCCGTCGGCCGCCGGCCCGCCGGCCGGGTCGGGCGCGGTGAGGATGCGGGCGCTGGTGAGCAGCCCCGCGCAGCGCTCGGCCTGCTCGACGCTCATGGTGGTCAGCTTGGCGACCAGGTCGACGGTGATGCCGGTGCCGAGGATGGCGGCGGCCCAGGCGAACCGGGTGGCGTCGATGCCCAGTTCCTCGAGGCGGGCGACGAGACCGCCGCCACGGGCCGAGCGGTTGAGGGCGCGCAGCTCCCCGGCGGAGGCCTCGGTCGGCTCCAGTTCGCTGTCGAGCACCTTGGCGAGGAGTTCGACGGTGTCGTACGGGTTGCCGTCGGTGACCGCCCAGACCTCGCGGCAGAACGGGCCGTCGGCGTGCGCGCCGACGGTGGCGCGGGTCAGTCCGGCCACGGCTTCCGGGGTGAGGGCGCTGAGCGTGGTGACGGAGCCCGCGGCCACGTCGGCGATCGCGTCGAGGTGGCGGGCGCGGGCGCCGGTGGCCTCGCCGGGGCGGCGGGCCACCACGAGCAGTACGGGCGTGTCGTGCAGCCGTTCGGCGAACGCGGCGAGCCAGCGCAGGGTCTCCTGGTCGGCCCAGTGGGCGTCGTCGATCAGCAGCACCAGCGGCCAGTCCCGGCGCGCCAGCCGGCGCACGGCGGCGACCAGGCCGTCGCACACGCCCTGCGGGTCGGGCTGGCGCTCCCCCGGGTCCGCGATGCCGAGGGCGGGTCCGGCGACGTCGTACCAGTCGCCGAGGTAGTCGCGCGCCTCCTCGGGCAGCATCGTGACCAGCGCGGGCTGCAGCAGCTGCCGTATCACGTTGTACGGCACGGACCTCAGGGTCTCGCCGCCGCGCGCCGACCACACCGTGCAGCCGCGCTCCTCCGCGATGCGGCGGGTCTCCGCGAGCAGTGCGGTCTTGCCGAGACCGGCCTCGCCGCGGAGGACCAGCAGGCCGCCGGCGGACGAGCGGTCCTCGCGCAGGGCGTCGACGGCGCGCCGGATGGCGTCGATCTCCCGGTCGCGCTCCCACAGGGAAGCCGAGGCGGCCGCCGCCGGCCGTACCTCCGTCATCCCGCTACCTCCCCTAGGCAGTGTCTTCAAATGATCTTGAATGGTGGATCATGGTGGCGTGATACGTCGCCATGAACTGTCCGATGCCGA